>NZ_DASXWY010000018.1:0-7234 GCF_036503415.1 Trinickia sp.
TGATAGTATTCGCTGACGATCGGACGTTCCGATTCGTCGCATTTATTCAGGAAGGTGAGGCGAAATGCGAGTTCGGTGTCCTTGAAAATCTGGCAGTTCTCCGCCCAGTTGATCACCGTGCGCGGCGACATCAGCGTCGACAGATCGCCCGCGGCGAAACCTCGGCGCGTGAGCGCCGCCATCGCGACCATCTGCTCGACGCCCGCCCGCCCGGCCGGATCGTCCATCTCCGGCACACGCGCCAGCACGATGTCGGCCTCCTGCTCGGGCGGCAGATAGCTCAGCTTCGCGACGACGTTCCAGCGGTCCATCTGCGCGTGGTTGAGCATCTGCGTGCCGTGGTAAAGCCCGTTCAGGTTGCCGAGGCCGACGGTATTGGACGTGGCGAAAAGCCGAAAGTACGGATGCGGGCGAATCACCCGGTTCTGATCGAGCAGCGTGAAACTGCCGTCGCGCTCGAGGATGCGCTGAATCACGAACATGACGTCGGGCCGGCCCGCGTCGTATTCGTCGAAGATCAACGCAACGGGCCGCTGCAGCGCCCACGGCACGATTCCCTCCTGGAACTCGGTGATCTGCCGATCCTCGCGCACGACGATGGCGTCCTTACCCACCAGGTCCAACCGGCTGATATGACCATCCAGATTCACACGCACGCACGGCCAGTTCAGCCGCGCAGCGACTTGTTCGATATGGGTCGATTTACCGGTGCCGTGCAGGCCCTGCACCATCACGCGCCGATTGCGCATGAAGCCAGCCAGGATCGCAAGCGTGACGTCCGGATTGAACCGGTAGGCCGGATCGATATCGGGCACGTGATCGTCGCGCTCGGCGAACATGGGCGCCATCAAACCCGTGTCGATGCCGAAGCACTCGCGCACCGATACTCTTCCATCGGGCCTGTCGTGCATGAAATCCATCGTCACTGCTTTCTCCTTTGCCTCGCCGCCGAGCCGTTCGCACCTCGAACCACATCGTATCGCCCGCCCCCGGGCCGCCCATAGCGCCAGTGACGCCGTTTCAGTGGGTACAGCGCCGTGCGGCGCGCAGCGCCCGTCGCTTTTGATTCCGAATCGATACTTTCCGTTTCAGTTTGGTCCGCGCAGCGGGGGTAGTTCTTGCGCCGTCCTTCGCCATCCGCGACAGTGAGGCGACCCCTGCGCGGCACGCATTTGCGCCGCCTCGCAGGGGCTGTCAGGAGACCCTTTCATGGAACCGGAAGTCGACTATGTCATCGTCGGCGCGGGATCGGCGGGATGTGTATTGGCCAACCGCCTGAGCGCCGATCCGCGCAACAGCGTCCTGTTGCTCGAAGCCGGGGGCGCCGACACCAATCCGTGGATCCACGTGCCGGTGGGCTATTTCAAGACCATGCACGACCCCGAGCTCGACTGGTGCTACCGCACCGAGCCCGACGCCAATGTCGCCGGCCGCAGCATCGATTGGCCGCGCGGCAAAGTGCTCGGCGGGTCCAGCTCGCTCAACGGCCTGCTCTATGTGCGCGGACAGCGCGAGGATTACGATCGCTGGGCCGAACTCGGCAACCGCGGCTGGAGCTACGCCGAGGTGCTGCCCTACTTCAAGAAATCCGAAGATCAGGAACGCGGTGCGAACGCCTATCACGGCGTGGGCGGGCCGTTGAAAGTGTCCGATCTCCGATTGCGTCGGCCCATCGCCGATCACTTCATCGCTGCCGCGCAGGAAATCGGCATTCCCTTCAATCCCGATTACAACGGTGCGACGCAAGAAGGCGTCGGTTACTTCCAGCAGACGGCCCACAAAGGGTTTCGATGGAGCACCGCGAAAGGCTTTCTGAAACCGGCGCGCGGGCGCCGCAATTTGCGCGTTCTCACGCATGCCCAGGCCTGCTGCGTGCGCTTTGCCGGCAAGCGCGCGATCGGCGTCGAATACGTGCAAGGCGGCGAGCGCAAGTTCGTTTGCGCGCGCGCCGAAGTGATTCTCGCCTCCGGCGCGATCGGCTCGCCGCAGCTTCTGCAGCACTCGGGCGTCGGCCCGGCGAGCGTGTTGCAACGCGCCGGCGTGCCGGTGCTGTTCGATCTGCCCGGCGTCGGCCGGAACCTGCAAGATCATCTGCAAGTTCGGCTCGTGTACCGCACGCGCGAGCGCACGCTCAACGACGAAGTCAATCACCCGCTGCGCAAAGCGTGGATCGGCATGCAGTACGCGCTGTGGCGCACCGGCCCGCTGACGCTTGCCGCGAGCCAGGTCGCCATCTTCACGCGCTCGCGCCCCGACGTCGATCGGCCCGACATCCAATTTCACATGCAGCCGCTCAGCGCGGATAAGCCCGGACAAGGCGCGCATCGGTTCTCCGCCTTTACGGCGTCGGTGTGCCAACTGCGGCCGTTCAGCCGCGGCCATATCGAGATCGTCTCGCCCGATCCGCTGCGCTATCCGCTGATCCATGCCAACTATTTGTCCGACGAACGCGATCACCCGGTCGTCGTCGGCGGGATCAAAGTCGCGCGCCGCATCGCTGCCGCACCATCGCTCGCGCCGCAAATCGTCTCCGAATTTACCCCGGGCGCGCACTACCGCAGCGATGCCGAATTGCTCGATGCCGCGCGAGAATTCAGTCAGTCCATCTACCATCCCGCGTGCACCTGCAAGATGGGCAACGACGCGCTCGCCGTCGTGGACGAGCGCCTGCGCGTGCGCGGAGTCGCCCGCTTGCGCGTCGTCGATGCGTCGATCATGCCGGAGCTCGTGTCGGGCAATACCAACGCGCCGGTCATCATGATCGCCGAGAAGGCAGCCGACATGATCCTCGAAGACCGCGCGACGCAAGCGGTCTCGCAGCACGAACCGGCCGCCGCCGGCATGTGACGGGTCCGCGCCCACTCAGCGCCACCACCGCAGCGGCCGGCGCAGCGAATGGCGTTCGAGCCGCACGGACGGCGCGGCGTCGAGAAACGCGAATGTGCGGCGCGCTGCCGGCCCCTCCCCGCGCTCGCGTTCCTCGTCGGCTTCCACGGTGCGCGCCGTGTCGATGAACAAGGCGGCGACCAGACCCAATGCGAGCAAACCGGCCGAGACCATGAACGGCGCGTTGTAGCTGCCGGTGTGTTCGATCAGATACCCGAACGCAACGGGAGAAATCATTCCCGCAATGCCGAACCCGGTGTTCATCATCCCGCCCGCAGTCCCGGCATACTTGCCGGCGATGTCGAGCGGCAGCGTCCACAGCACCGGATTCGTGATTTCCAGAAAGAAGAACGAGCCGGTGAGTAGCCACACCGCCGTCAACGGATCGGCGACCGAAATCATCGGCAAGAGAAATGCGAGCGAACCGCCCATGCCCACGACGAGCACGGAGCAACGCGCAAGGCGCAGCCGCCCCGTGCTTTTGTAGATGCGATCCGACACTACGCCGCCCAAGGTGTCGCCCACCACCCCGGCGAGCAGCGGCAACGCCGTGAAGAGCGCGAGATGCTTCAGATCGAAGCCGCGCGATTCCTTCAGGTACGACGGCAGCCACGTCAAATAGACCCACAACAGCCAGCCATAACAAAAGTCGACGAACGTGACGAGCCACATACGCCGGATCAGCTTGCGCCACGGCGTAGGCGCACGCTTGGCTCGCTCGCAATCGCCGCTTCGGTAGCCGATCTCCGCCGTTTCCTCCTGCGTGATGCGACGATTCTGCTCGGGCGTGTTCGTGAATACGAACAAATAGAGCACGGTCCAAGCGAGGCTCGCGACGCCCAGCAAGATGAACGCATCGCGCCAGCCTCCCGCGACGACGACGGCGAGCACGAGCGGCGGCGTCACGGCCCCGCCCAGCCGCGCGAAGCTGTGCGTGATGCCTTGAGCGAAGCCGCGCTCGCGCACGGGCATCCAGTAAGTGAAGGCGCGCGTCGCAGAGGGGAATGCCCCTCCTTCGCCGATCCCGAGCAGGAAGCGAAGCACGACGAGCGTCGCGACACTGCCGGCGAATCCCGTCGCCAGCGTGGCCGCGCCCCAAATCAGCGAGAGCACGGTGAGGACGACTTTCGGGCCAAATTTGTCCGACAAGCATCCGCCGATGATCTGCATTGCCGCGTACGGATAAGCGAATGCCGAGAAAACGAGGCCGAGTTGCACGGTGGTCAGGCCCATTTCGTGGCGGATCAGCGGCCCTGCGACCGCGATGTTCACGCGGTCGATGTACGAGATGAAGTACATGAGGCACATGACCGCCAAAATGATGTGGCGCGTCTTCACGCGCTGCGCACGTTGTTTCATGTCGATGTCTCCTACCGTGTCTTTCTTGGGAAATTCGGTGTCTTTGTCGGGCCGGGCGCGAGCGCTGCCGGCTCCGCTATCGGGCCGCCGCTATCGGGCCGCCCCTGCGCGTTCGCAACCCGCGCCGGGTGCCCCGTCAGTCGGGCGGCGGCACGACGAGCTTCAGGCGCTGCACCTTGCCGGACGGGCCGCGCGGCAGTTCGCTGACGAAATGGAATTCCTTCGGCGTCTTGTACCGTCCCAGTTCCCGCAGGCAGTGCGCGCGCAACTCCTCGGCGTCGGGCGCGCCGTTCCAATGCGCCTCGCGCGCGACCACGAACGCGACGATCTCCTGCCCGTAAGCCGGATCGGGCACGCCCACCGCGGCCGCGTCGAACACGCCCGGGTGGCGCAGTAGCGCTTCGTCGATTTCGCGCGGCGCGATGTTCTCGCCGCCTTTGATGATCAGTTCCTTCGCGCGGCCGTTGATGTAGAAATAGCCGTCGTCGTCGCGGTACCCGAGATCGCCCGTACGCAGCCAGCCGTCCGCCGTGAAGGCCTTGGCGGTTTCGTCCGGCCGCTTGTAGTAGCCCTGCATGATTTGCTCGCCGCGCAGCACGATTTCACCGGCCTCGTATGGCGCGCATTCGCGGCCCTCTCGATCGATCACCTTCGCCTGCGCTCCCGAGGGCAGTCCGATGCTGCCGATGCGCCGCAGTGCCGGCTCATACGGGTTGCTGAAGACCGGCGCGGCCGTTTCGGTCATCCCCATCGTTTCGATGATGCCGATGCCAAAGCGCGCCTCGAACGCGCGATGATGGTCGGCGGGAAGCGCCGCCGACGCCGTGCGGCAGAACCTGAGCGCCGAGAGGTCGCACCCTTCCGGTTGTTCCCCGCTCAGCAAATACGCGACGATCGTCGGCACGAGGTTGATCCAGGTGCAGCGCGAGCGCGAAACGTCGTGCCAGAACGTGCGCGCCGAAAAACGCGGTGTCATCACGACCGAGCCACCGTGGTAAAGCGGCGCGAGCAGCGTCACGACGAGGCCATTGATGTGATAAAGCGGCAACGATGCGAGCACGCGGTCGCCCATGCCGAGCCGGTGCTCGGCGCTGATGTTGCGGGCATTGGCCAGGAGATTGCCGTGGCTCAGCAACACGCCTTTGGGCGCGCCGGTCGTGCCGGACGTGTACATCAACAACGCGATGTCGTTCGGCTCGACGCAAGCTTGCACGGGATCTTCGTCCACGGGTTCTTCCTCGGCGCCCGCCGCCGCGGTTTCGGCCAGCGCGAGACGGCACGCCGCCAGCGCCGGCAATTCGAGCGCATCGGGCGCCGTACGGACGAGCGCAATGTTTCGCGTAGGCGCTTGCTCGGAAAGCGCCGAGCATGCGCCCGCGATCGCCACGGCCGTCTCGTCGCAAACGAAAATCATCCGGGTATCCGAGTGCTCGACGATATAGCGCAACTGCGAAGCCTGACACAGCAGGTTCAGAGGATGAACGACGAGCCCGCTGTACATCGCCCCGAGCAGCAGCGTAGCCGTCTGCGTGCCGTTGCCCATGAATACGGATACGACGTCGCCCCGCCGCAGTCCCGCCGCCCGAAAGCGCGCCTCGAGCGCGCGGCACTGCGCACGCAGCGCGGAGAAGGTGATCGCCGTACCCTCATCGGTACGCGCGTCATCGTTTGCGGAGGCGGTCAACAGAAACGGCTCGTCTGGAGATTGCATCGCGCGCATATCGATCAAGGCGCGCAGCGTCGTAGGCGTTTTCATCGGCCGACGCTCCTGAAGTATTCGCCGAGCAGCGTGTCGACTTCGGGCACGCGCTCCTCGATCGGATAAGCCACCCGCGTCACGTTCAGGTAATAGCGGTAATCGAGGTTGCCCGAAAAATTGTTGCGCCCCCAGGTGCCGCATCCCATCGACAGCGAAAAGGGCAGCCCGTTGTTGAAGTTGCCGCCCGTTGCGAGGCAATGCGCTTGATTGACGATCACGCGCGCAACGGGCAAGCGCTCGCCCAATTGGACTGCGTAATCGAGGTGCGCGGTATGCAAGCCCACGGAGTGGCCCGCGCCCATATAGGCGTAGAGCTCGCGCACGATGTTTGCCGCCGCCTCGAAATCGCTCGCACGATAGAGCGCAAGCACAGGCGCGAGCTTTTCGCCCGAAAACGGGTGCTCGACCCCGAAGCCGCTTTCCTCGACCATCAAAAACGCCGGCTCGCGCGCCGCGATCTCGTCCAGCCCGGCCGTTTGCGCGATACGCGCCGCCGGCTTTGCAGTGCAGTGTTCCGAGAGCTTTCCGTCGCGCCACATCACCGCTTGCAGCCGGGCTTTTTGTGCCGCATCGAGCAATACGCCCCCGCATCGTTGCAGCGCACCGAGCATCGCGTCATAGATCGCATCCTCGATCACGACGCTGTTTTCGGAAGAGCAGCTCGTCGCGTTGTCGAACGTCTTGGACAGCGCGATCTTGCGCGCCGCGTCGTCGAGAACGGCCGAGCGTTCCACGATCGACGCGACATTGCCCGCCCCAACGCCGAAAGCCGGCGTCCCGCTCGCGTAGGCCATGCGTACGTTCGCTTGCGAGCCCGTGGCGACGACGAGGTCCGCTCGGGCCATCAACTCGGCGCTGGCCGCTTTGCTGACGGGGGCCGGTAGCAGTTGCACGAGCGCCCGGTCGAGCCCGGCTTTGTCAAACTGCTGATGAATGAACTCGACGAGCAGCGCGCACGACGTATACCCCTTGGGCGATGGCGATACGATCACCGCGTTGCCGCATTTGAGCGCGTTGACGATCTTGTTCGCGGGCGTGGCCGCAGGGTTGGTGGATGGCGTCACCGCAGCCACGACACCGACCGCCCGTGCGATCTCGACGATACCGCGCTCGGCGTCGCGTGCGATCACGCCGCAAGTGGGCTTGCCGTGCAAATCGCGCAGCAGCCCCAGCGTCTTGCGGAAGTTCTTTTGGACCTTATCCTCGACGTTGCCGAGGCCGGTGTCGCGC
>NZ_DASXWY010000019.1:0-21643 GCF_036503415.1 Trinickia sp.
TACAGCGACGTATCCGTCACATAAGCCGCGCAAACTCCGGCTGATCAGCAGCACGCGTGCGGCGCTGTCGGCGCCGGCCGGCAAAACCCAATGCCTGAGTCGGTCGCGCAACGAACGCTTGGCAATCACGATCACGGAGCCCGTAATGGCAATGAATTCATGCTGAATATGCTACGTCGATGTACCTACATGTCAACTTTGCAAGTTGTTGCGTTCCAATCCATTCCCAACGCAACGTCGACGGATGTGGCGATAGAATGCACCGATGAACACATATGTCGCTCTCTTGCGTGCCGTGAACGTCGGCGGCACGGGCAAACTCGCAATGTCCGAGCTGCGGGCGATGTGCGAATCCATCGGCTTTGCCAAGGTACGCACGTATATCGCGAGCGGCAACGTCGTCTTCGAAAGCAAGCTCTCCGGAGCCTCGGTGAAGACGAAGCTGGAGCGTTGCCTGGAGACATACGCCGGCAAGCAGGTGGGCGTTATGATTCGAACCGGTGCGGAACTGGATGCGGTTCTTGCCGACAATCCTTTCCGATCGGCTGCGCCGAATCGAACGGTCGCTATCTTCCTCGATGCGCCGCCACCAGCTGACACCCTGGCCGGCGTGAGCGGCCAGCAGATGGAAGAGATCGCGCTCGGAAAGCGGGAGATCTACGTGCACTATGGAGATGGAATGGCGCACTCGAAGCTGAAGATTCCGGCCGCCAAGTCCGGAACCGCCCGCAACATGAACACCGTGGCAAAGCTCGCCGAATTGACGGCAGCGTAGACCGATCGTCCTACACTTGTTGATGGCATCGGATCCTATCGTTGCACGCCGTCACGCAACGCCAAGTAAGCGGGATCCCATCGCGGCAATCGATTAGCGCTCGCCCCGCGTACCGCTGCCCCCACCCGTGAAACTGTGCGTGGGGCACCTTACCCAGGTCGCGCTGACGAAAAGACGAGCGAGGCAATCGATGAGAGCAAACCCACCAGCGCGCACAGAGTTGCCCGGGCAAGTCGTACTCGTCTTTCAGGGTGGTGGTGCGTTAGGCGCGTATCAGCTTGGTGTCTATCAGGCGCTGGACGAAGCGGGCATACAGCCCGACTGGGTGATCGGCACCTCCATTGGTGCGATCAACGCAGCCTTGATCGCCGGAAATCCACCGGAGCGCCGTTATCAACGGCTGGCGGAATTCTGGAACCAGGTGACCGACCGAACCCGCCTCGACGTATCCGTTGCTTGGCCGAGTTGGGACAAAATCTTTGCGAAATGGATGATCATCGGCGGGGGCATCGAAGGATTCTTCCAGCCCAATCCGACATCCTGGCTCGGGCCGCTCGCCCGTCTCGGGGTGGATCGAGCGTCGTATTACATGATCGAGCCGTTGCGCGATACGCTTTCTTCTCTGGTCGACTTCGATCTGCTGAACGCCGGGCATCCGCGATTGACCGTGGGCGCAGTTCACGCCTGCACGGGCGCGATGCGCTACTTCGATTCGCGCGATCAACGGCTGAATGCCGCGCACATCATGAGCTCGGGCGCGCTGCCGCCGGCGTTCCCGGCAGTGCGGATCGACGGAGAACCGTATTGGGACGGCGGCGTCTATTCCAACACCCCGGTCGAGGTGGTACTGGATGACAAGCCCCGCAAGAGTTCGGTCATCTTCTCGGTGCAGGTATGGAACCCGATCGGCCCGGAGCCGGAAAGCATATGGCAGATATCGGAACGGCAAAAGGACATCCAGTACGCCAGTCGCACCGATAGTCACATCGCGCGTCAGCAGCAGATTCACCGTCTGCGCCATGTGATCCGCGAACTGGTCAAGCGTCTGCCGGAAACGGAGCGCGCCTCGTCAGAAGTCCAGGAGCTTGCCGCCTGGGGGTGCCACACCACCATGCGCATGATCAAACTTGCTGCGCCTCGCCTGGATGGGGACGACCAGTTAAAGGATATCGATTTCACCCCAGCCGGCATCGCTTCGCGACAGCGCGCCGGCTATGAAGCAGCAATGCGGGCCATTGCCGCGCGCCCGTGGGATGCACCGATGGACCCAGTCGAAGGATTGACGGTCTACAGCGCGGATGAAAACTAGCAGGTGAATGACGCGTTTGACGTTTGCCCGGATGAGGAGCCGGCGACATTGGCCGAAAGCGATGCTCGAAAAAAACATCGCTCTTCGCCGCCGTTAAACAAGCGGGCTATGCATCACGTCACCGGAGGTCAGCCTCCACAACGCGCACACGCCGCATGGCGACGGCATAAAGCGCTGCGCCGATCAGCGCGGACACGCCGCCGGTCAAGGCCAGCGCCACGCCGAGGCTGTCGCCTCCGTGCCCAAGGTGCTCGTTCAGCGCACCGACCGCCAGCGGCCCCACGCCGCCGCTGATCGCGTTGGTCATGAATACGAGCAATGCGAGCGAGCGGCCGCGCATGCGGTTCGGCACGGCGATCTGCAACGGGACGGGCGCCAATCCCATCGCAATGCTCGCAGCGAACGCGCAGGCCCCATAAAGCACGACTGCCACCGTGCTATTACCCACGAGCGGCATGGCGATCGCGGCCGGCACGAGCGTTGCAACCGCGGCGGCGGAAAAACCCAACACCTTGCGCAACGCGCTTTCGTCCGTGACGCGTGACGCGAGCATGCCGGCGCACGCAACGCCGAGCGTGCCGCCGATCATGTATGCGGGCGCGGCCAGTTGACCAATCGTCTTCGGTGCAAGGTGGAAATGCCGCATCAGCAAGGTCGGAAACCAGGCGGCGTGCGAATAGAACAACGTAATGAGCGCCACGTATGCCGCGAAATAAGGCAGGCAGAAGCGATTGCGCACGAACAGTTCGATCAAGACATCGCGCAGGGACGGCATGACCTCCCTGGCCTGCTTCGCATCCACGAGGGTCTCGAGCCGGACCGGTTCGCGAACCGTGAATGCCACCAGCGCAGCCAATACTAGACCGGGCAATCCGACTACAACGAACACGGCTTGCCACGGTTGAACGCCATGTGCCGAAAGCCATGCGCCGCCTGAACCATGTGCCGCCGATAGCAGCATGCCGCCGCCGAAGAGAGCGATGCCGCCTCCCACATACGGCCCGAGCATGAATACGCTGCTCGCGCGCGCCACGCGGCGCGGCGGAAAAATGTCGCTGAAGATCGATAGAGCCGCTGGACTCAACCCCGCCTCGGCAATCGCAGTGCCTGCCCGGCCAACCAGCAGTTCCGGGAAGTTCGAGGCGAAGCCGCACGCCATTGTAGAGATCGCCCAGATTGCAATGCAAGCGGCAATCAGTTTGACGCGATTGGCTCGATCGACAAGCCGTGCGACGAAAACGCCGGCCGTTGCATAGCACATGGTGAACGAAAGGCCTTGCAGCAGGCCGATTTGCGTATCGGTGAGCGCGAGCGATTGCTTGATCGGCTGCACGAGAATGCTGACGACTTGGCGATCCAGATATGAGAACGCGAAGCAGACGAAAAACAGCGCTACGACGTAGGCAGGACGCACGTCGCTGAAAGCAGGCGGGGCAGCGTCCTCTGCCTGCTGGGCCAAAGGAGGATGGGCGCTCATACATTGTCTCCGCATGATGAGTCGGGAAAATAGGAAGTCACCGCCATTGTTATGCTTCTTCGGCGCTCAATCGATGCAGGCATCCGCCGCCAGCAATGCGATGCAATCACCGGGTTCCACGCGCGCAAATGTGCGCATGCAAACCACCGTGCCGTCGGCATGAAACCGGATTTCCTGCGGCGCTTGCCACGGGCGGTGCGGATCGAAAAGCCGGCCCGCGATCTGTCCTTCCCGAACGCGATCGCCGAGCGCGAAGGCAGGTTCGAAGACGCCGGGAAGCGGCGAATACACATAGTGCCGCGCACCTTCCACGCGCAAAAAGCGCGTCTGTCCAGCAGGCGACGGATGGTCTTCCGGAACGACGCCAAGCCGGTACAGTGTGCGGTGCAGCCCGCTTTCGACGATAGCCAGGTTGGCCGCGTCGCAGCCCGCATGGCCGCCAAATTCACCGCAAAGAAACAGCTTTCCGTGACGTTCGGCCGCCGCCGCGAACGTCCGGTCTTCGCCGAGCAGATTCATGATCATCGTATTCGGCACACCGAATGCGCGGATAAGGTCGAAATAGAGCTCGCGACGTTCGCCCCCGCCCGGTGGCGACGCAAGAAGCGTGGGAAGGTGTTCGAACGACGCACCTCCGGCATGGAAGTCCATCACGATATCGGCGCGTGGAAGCAACTCGGTTTCAACGTAGTGCGCGATCATCTCGGTCGGCTGCCCGTTGCGTGCGCCAGGAAAAAGCCGGTTCAGATTGCCGCGGTCGATGGGCGACGTGCGTGTGCCGTTGATGAAAGCCGGAAAGTTCAGGGCCGGGATTACGATGAGACGGCCGCGTATGGTAATCGAAGGAAGTCGCTGCAACAGTTTCATCAGCGCGACAGGGCCTTCGTATTCGTCGCCGTGGTTGCCGCCCGTCAGCAGAACGGTGGGACCAGTGCCCGCTCCGGCGTTGAGCACGGCAAGCGGGATGGGAACATGGCCGTAGCCCGACCGATCGTGCGACCAGGGAAGCCTGAGCGTGCCGGTCTGAAAACCCGTGCGCTCGAAATCGACGTCAGTGGCGATAAGCGATGCAAGATTGGACATGGTGCGATCCCTAGGCATCGGGGCGGCGCCCCGGTTGCCTTTACTATCGCCGACCCAAAGCCGCATGCCCAATGCCGTTTTCTGCGGCGGGCGATGCCTCCAGAGCATCACCCGCCAGGCCTTGCTCACGTCATTTACCTGCGCCGTTCTCTCTCTCGCAGCTGAGGACCAGGACGTCGCCGGATCGAGCTCCGGCGCTCAGGCTGGCCGTGTGCAATTCGGTGTCGCTGCACCGCCATTCAGCGCGGAAGTCGCGGCGGCAGGCGGGCTTGGCGTTGCGCGTAGCGGGAGGAAGAACGTAGCTGCAGCTTCGGCGGCCGTCGCATTGATGCGATAGCTCGAGCGTGGCGTTGCCGAGTGCCGTGCCGCAGTTTTCCCCGTATGTGCCGGACACGATGGTTATCGGTCGAGCGTCGGTTGATTGGGCGGAAGTGCGAAGCGAGCTCGCGGGAGCGGGAGGCGTCGCACCGCACGCCGACAGCGCCAAGCCGATGCAAGCCAACGCTCCACGGAAAAAGGGGGTGGTCGAGTTCATGGCGAATGTCCTTTGTGGCCCACGAAGCCTCAGCATATTCTCCGCCCAATTAAAGCTCTATGCTATGCTAACGATAGCATTCATCGGAAAGAAAAGGGGGAGTCGATGTCCGTACCGTATAAGGTGGCGGTGTTGGTTGGAAGTCTGCGCAAGAAATCGTTCAACCGGATGCTGGCCTATGCGCTAGCGAAACTTGCGCGTCCCGCGCTCTCGATGGAAATCGTCGAAATTGGGGCGCTGCCGTTCTATAACGACGACCTGGAGGCGGACGCGCCCGCTCCGTGGCTGGAGATACGCAACCGGTTGGCCAGCATGGATGCCATCCTGTTCGTGACACCTGAATACAACCGTTCGGTTCCGGCCGTGTTGAAGAATGCTGTCGATGTTCTTTCGCGACCGTTTGGATCGAGCGTTCTCAACGGTAAGCCGGCGGCGGTCGTGAGCGCCTCGCCGGGCGCCATGGGCGGATTCGGCGCCAGTCATCATCTCAGGCAGTCTTTGGTTTGTCTCGGGGTGAACGTGATGGCGACGCCGGAGGTATACGTTGGCAACGTGACCGCGCTCTTCGACGATAGCGGCGCTTTGAACCATGCCGCTACGACCGACTTCCTGAAGCGATTCGTGAGCGCCTTCGGCGCATGGATCGAGCGATTGTCGGCTGGCTAAACGATGCCGCGCTTCCTTTCTCCGTAACACGCGGGCGACATGGTTCCCGTGGGAATCCTCGCCGAACCGCGGCCCGCAAAATTGCCATGGACACACTTCAATGTATGCGCGTCTTTGCGAAAGTCGCTTCGGAGGGGGGCTTCGCGGCGGCGGCACGCAAGCTCAACGTGACGACTTCCGTGGCATCGCGCGCCATCTCGTCGCTGGAAAATCATCTGGGTTCTCGGCTGCTGTATAGAACCACGAGACACACAACGCTAACGGAAGCGGGCGAACGATATCTACATCGATGCAGGCAGATTTTGGCGAACATCGACGAGGCGGAGGCGGAAGCGAATGCCGCTCGGCAGCACCCGTCGGGTTGTTTGCGCGTGCACGCGCTGTCGAGCTTCGGACATCATCTCGTCGTACCTGCCGTGTTGCGATATCAGGAGCAGTTCCCTTCCTTGCGGATCGAGCTGACGTTGTCGGGGACGGTGCCTGACATCTTGGCTGAAGGTTATGACGTATCGATCGTCGTCGCGCCCGGGCTACCCGATTCGGGGCTGATCAGCGTTCGGCTCGGAAGCACTTCGGGCGTCGTCTGTGCCTCGCCGCGCTACATTGCGGCTCATGGCGAGCCCGAGACGCCTGAGGACTTGTGTCGTCATTCCTGTCTGCAGCTCGCCACGCCGGTGTTTCCGTTCAACAAGTGGGTCTTCGATGGCGCCGACGCACCCGTCGCCGTGGAGATCGGTGCGCCGCGTTATGCCGTCAACGTGATCGAGGCACTCGAGCCGGCGGTCAGGAGCGGTCTCGGAATCGGCATTTTGCCCGCCGCCGTTGCGCTGCCCGGCCTCACTTCGGGCGCCCTCGTCAGGGTTCTGCGCGGGTATGACGTGCAGCCCGTTCTCGTCCATGCGCTGTATCAATCGAGGCATTTCGTCGATGCGAAGATCCGCACATGGATCGCTTTCCTGCGCGAGGATCTGCCCGCGGCGTTCGAGGCCGACCATCGTGCGTTGGCGGCGATAGACCGCCCACGCTGACGATCCTCGAGCCGGGACCCTAGTCGCCGACGTACAGCGAGCCGGCGTTCTCGAGATACAGCGATTTCGCGGGAGCGGCGGCACGCGAGCCCGCTTCGGTCGATCCTCCCGGCTTGCCGCCGTAGGTCGTCGCCTCCGCGTTGTTCGCCTGCACGCTTGCACGCGCCTCGGCTGCCTGCGGGTTGCCCGGATAGTCGATGTTGCTGCCGAGCGGCGAGTAGCCGGATTGCTCCCACTGAACGAGTTCGCTCCTGACCTGGGCGCGCGTGACCTGTGCCGGGCCCTGCGCTTGCGCGAGCGCAACGATCGGCGCCGTTGCGGCGATTGCAACGACGATGGTCTGCATCAGCGTGTTCTTCATGGCTACCTCTGTATTGGACTGCGACATCCGTTGTCGATCTCGATCGATTGATTGCAACCGATGTAAGCAGTGTAGTGAGGTGAGCGATTAGGGTGAATACCTATGGCGGGGAATGCACCGTTGCCGGCGATGCGCGTAATGCGGGTAATGGCGATCGAGCGAAACAGGAGGGGCGCCGGTGACGAGCCTATAAAAAAAGGCCAGCTCGAATGAGCTGGCCGACCGGCGCATCGTCACCTGGAGCGCGACTGCCGCGCTTGTACGGCGCTCGCAGGATAAGAGCTTAAGGAATGACGACGTAGTTGCTGAAGCCGCCATCGCGATCTTTGAGGCCGGAGATTGCCTCATTGACGCGCGACAGCGGGAATTTGCGGTGTTCGAGATATGAAAGGTCGAGGGCGCCTGTGCCGACCATATCCGCCATTTCCTGGCCTTGAGCCGTCGTGAACCAGTTCGAGCCGATCAAATGCACCTGCTCGTCCATCAGCCATTTGACGTCGATGGGAAGGTCCTCTGCCACGCCGCCGACGTTGACGACCTTGCCACCGCGTCTGACGCCCTTCATCGAATCGAGCATCGTCGAGGCAGGCGCCTTTGCGCCGAGCGCGCTGATGACGAAGTCGACGCCTTCGCCGCCCGTCAGCGACTTGGCCCAATCGCCCACCGATCCGTCGCCGAGTCTCATGACTTCGATGCGATCGGGTGCGATCGCCTTGATGCGCTGGAGCAGATGCTCGTCTCGCCCCGTGCCGAGAATGCGCGTGAGGCCCATCGCGAGGCCGAGCATCGTCGAAGCCACGCCGAGCGTGCCCGTGATGCCGTCGATCAACGCGACTTGGCCCGAGCCGGCGCCCGCATTCTTCAACGCGCCGTACGATGTGCCCAGATAGCCGAAGCGCCCCGCCTGCTCGAAGCTCAGATTGTCCGGGATATTGACGAGCGCATATTCGGGCGCTGTCATGTACTCGCTGAAACCGCCGTAGGGATACAGATCGAAAATACGCTGACCGTCGCGGCTCGTACTGAAGTAGCCGTTGAGCGTGTAATAGCGGCATTCGCTACGCCGGCCTGCCCGGCACGCTTTGCATGAACCGCAGGAGCGCAGCGGGCTCACATAGACGCGATCGCCGGGTTTCGCATTGATGACGGCTTCGCCGACTTCTTCGACGACACCGGCCGGGTCCAGCCCGAAAATCGCGGGAAACTTCGGCAGCGGCTGATGCGGAAACCACGTCGGCCAGTTGTTGATGACATTGGCCATGTTGGGCACGATGCCGCATGCCTTGACGCGCACGAGCACATCCGTCGGCCGCGGCTTCGGAACGGGAATCGTGTCGAGCGTCATTGGGGTGCCGAGTGCGTGCAGCCGCGCTGCAACCATTGTTCTTTCCATGTCTACCTCTATGCTTGTCAAATCGCCGTGCCTGTCTGTTCGTCTGCGCGAGCGCCGCGCGAGCCCATCGCGTCTCAACGATAGCCGTCTTCGAGTTCGATACCCAGCGCGCCCATGATGCGAACGCCCGAGTTGTACCAAGCGACGTTCAGCGCCAACTCGACGAGCTGACGTTCGTCGAGAAACGCCGCGACGCGTTGCCACGTTGCGTCACTGACGTCGACCTTCAGCGTCGATTCCTTGGCCACGGCCATCACGGCGCGTTCTTCTTCACTGAAAAGAGGCGACGTCTCGAACTCGGGAATGGCTTTCAATTGCTCGGCGCTGATGCCGGCCTTCAGCCCATGCGATTGATGATGCGCGACCTCGTATTCCGATCCCGTGCAGTGACCCACGGTAAGGATCGCCATTTCGCGCAGCTTGGGGCTGATCGACGAGCCGCGGATCGCGTTCGCGTAAGACAGGAATTGATCGAGGATATCCGGCGCGTGCGCAAGCGCGCGGAAGATATTCGCGGTCGGGACCTTGCGTTCGCGTTCGAGACGATCGAACAAGGTATCGTTGACGCCGACGAGATCGGAACGTTGAAGATATTTGACGCGTGCCATTTAATCGTTACCGTGTGTGAGTTCGGCCGAGAGCCGATTGGTTTTGGATGTAGGTTTCGAGCGTTTCGGGCTTGGGTTTGCTCGACGTTTCGACGATTTCGGCACCCTCGAATCGAGAGGCTTCGAAGTACCACCGGTGCGGTGCCGGCAGTCCCCAGCGCACGCTCGTGCTGAGCGAGGCGGCATCCCAGCGAACCGGCTCGACTTCGACGTCGATCGTTTGATAGTGGCCGTCGCACAATTCCACGCGGTGGCCGTCCGGATCGCGCACGTAGACGAACAGCATTCCGCCCGGGCCATGGCGCCCGGGGCCTCGCTCGACTTCATGCGCATAGCCGTAAATGCCCGCTAAATCGCAGGCGGTGAAAATATTGTGCGATTCGGGCACGATGTACGCGAAGTGATGCATGCACGGTCCGTCGTTCTGCACGATGGCCAGATCGAGGCAGGTACCCTTGCGATACATGAACGCGCCGAGCAGCGTTTCACCATGCGCCAGGTATTCTGAATTGCGAAAACCGAGCTTGCTGTAGAACTCGCACGACTTGTACGTATCGGGCGAAAAGAGTTGAAAGTGGTCGATGCGTTGGGCGTGCGCGCCCTTGAATTTATCGCGGTCGAGATAGAGGCGCGGACGCGTTTCCATCTGCGCGCAGAGCTCGATTTTCGTGCCGAACGGGTCTTCGACGTGCAGCGTCCGCCCTTGGTGGGCGACGTCGACCCATTGCACCGGCAACCCTTGTTCCTCGAAGAACGCATAAGCGAGGTCGAGGTCCTCGTCGAGGAAGACGCGAAAGCCGATGCGCTTGCAGGTGGATGCGGCGTCCTTCGACTGAATCAGCACGAGACTATGGTGGCAAGCCTCGGACAATCCGCGCAAATAACAGATGTCGCTGGTTTCCTCCGTGACGACGAGGCCGACGATGTCCACATAGAACTCGCGGCTTTTCGCCAGATCGGCGACGTTCAATACGATATGGCTCGCACGCGTGATGTTGAACGGCGGCTTGAGATTGACGGTGGGTAGCATGGATGTCCTCGCTGAAGGGTCGTGCAAGCAGATCGTGCAAATGGTAGCTAACGTTAGCACTGACGGCGGGCGCTGCCGCTGTCGATTGCCGACGCGCGGTAAAACGGCAGCGCCGCCCACCCGCTAAAGAGCGCTTGTTTTCCGAGGGCTTCTTCGATGCGCAGCACCTCGTTCCATTTCGCCATGCGCTCGGAGCGCGAGAACGAGCCGACCTTGAGCTGACCGGCGTTCCAGCCGACGGCCAAATGCGCGATCGTCACGTCTTCCGTTTCGCCCGAGCGTGCGGAGACGATCGTGCCGAATCCGGCCTTTTTCCCCGCGCGCAATGCGGCGAGCGCCTCGCTGACCGTGCCCGCCTGGTTGGGCTTGATCAGCACCGCGTTGACCGCGCCCGACGATGCGGCCGCCTCGACACGCGCAGCGTTCGTCACCAGAAAGTCATCGCCGATGATCTGGCAGCGGGAGCCGTAGGTCTGTGTGAACTGGCGAAAGCCGGGTTCGTCGTCTTCGGCCAGCGGGTCCTCGATCGAGACGATGGGGTAGGCATCCAGCCAGCGTCCGAGCATGTCGATCAATTGAGCGGTGTCGAGCGTCCTTCCGTCGAGCGCGAGCGTATAGCGTCCATCGCGGCCGAATTCCGATGCGGCGATGTCGAGCGAGATGCCGACGTCCTTGCCGGGGCGTAACCCGGTGTCCGAAATCGCGCGCGTCAATGCTTCGAGCGCTTCTTCATTGCTGTCGAATGCGGGCCAGTACCCGCCTTCGTCGGCGACACCCTGCAGTTTGTCCGCTTGCTTCATGAGGGCGCCCGCGGCGCGATAGACCTCGGCGGTCCATTCGAGGGCTTCGCTGAAACTGCCCGCCGACGGACACATCACCATGAAATCCTGAACGTCGACGCGGCGGGCCGCATGCGCGCCGCCGCCGAAGATCTGGATTTCGGGCAGCGGCATGCGCACGGGGCCGTCGCCGGCCAGATAGCGCCAGAGCGGTTGCCCGCTGCTAGCGGCTGCCGCATGCAGCACGGCCATCGAAGTCGCGACGACCGCATTGCCGCCGAGCCGGCTCAGATTCGGCGTGCCGTCGAGTTCGACGAGCGCCGCATCGATACCCGCTTGATCGTAGGCATCTTTTGCGCGAAGCGCGCTCGCGATGGGTCCGTTGACGCCGGCCAGGGCATTCGTCACATCGAGCCCGCCGAAGGCGTTGCCGCCATCGCGCAGATCGACGGCTTCGCCGGTGCCCATGGACGCGCCGGCGGGTGCGATGGCGCGACCGCTGACGCCGTTGGCCAGCGTGACTTCGACTTCGACGGTCGGTCGCCCGCGAGAATCCCAGACGCGGCGCCCGTGTAGGTTGGCGATCGTTGCATCAGTCATAAGTTTTTCTCTTGGTGTCTTTGTATATGCCTTCGAGGCGAAGTATTCGGTGCCCGCGCGAGCGCCGATCAAATGATCGAATGAAATGGTGTAAGCGGCCCGTAGTCGCCTGCGTTCAGGGCGCCGCGTCTTTGGCCGCGCCGATCAAGACGAACGCGAGCGTCGCGGAGCGGTCGCTTTTGTTGCGCCAAGCATGGCGGGTGCCGTTTTGAACGACGACGTCATGCCGGCGCAGCAGTTCGGCCCGTCCGTCGTCGAGTTCGAGCCAAATCTCGCCGTCGAGCACGATTCCGTAGTCGATCGTCGGCGTGGTATGCATGCCGTCGGCTTCGAACAATTCGGCGAGGCCCGGGCTGATGGCGAGATTTTCAGCAGCGGCCGCGGCCGGATCGAAACCGGGTGCACCGAAGACGCGGTCCGGCGGAAACGTCACCACCAGGAAGCGGGTGCCCGATCGCGGCGGCACGATGCTCGTGACGGACAAGGTCGGATCGGTGCCGTCGGACGGCAGCGCAGGGGCAGGGTCCGTGGCCCAGATGAGCCTGGACATCATGCCCGGAACGTGCCGGAATGCATCGGAACGGGGCGCGACGCCGTCGTGCGCCACCATCGATGCGCCCGTTTCGTCATGTCCAGTGACGACGCGACGTATCGCCAACGGCACGCCGTCCGAGGCCGGCAGATTCGATTCGTTCACGGCCGTTCCCCCGAGGTAAGACGGACACGTACCTGGGGCGCAAGGGCAGGCCCGCCCGAAGGGCAGCCTTCGGCACGACGGATTGGCTGCATGGCTCGTCTCCTTGTTTGCTAACGTTTGCACAAATTCTGGCAGAGCGTCATTCGATCTGTCAATAGCGGAAATACGCGCATTCTGTCGCACGAGGTGGATTGACCTCGTGCCTCCGCACTGCTAACGTTAGCAAAACCACGACCCTGGAGAGTATCGATGTCGTCCGAGAAGATTGTTCGCTATGCGCTCGACGGAGCGACCTACTACGGCCTGGTGTCCGAAGACGCCACGATCGCGCGCTTGGCCGGTTCGCCGTTCGACGGCCTCGCGCGAAGCGGCGAGCGTGATCTATTGAGTCGTGCGCGTCTGTTGGCGCCGGTCGAGCATCCGAGAATCTTCGGTCTCGGCTACAACTACAAGGCGCATTCGAACGAAGTCGGCAAGCCGGTTCCGGATCTGCCCGTGCTGTTCATGAAACCGAGCACCGCGGTGATCGGCCCGGACGAGTCGATCGTGTATCCCGCCGATGGAGAGATCGTGCATTTCGAAGGCGAACTGTGCGTCGTCATCGGCAAAGTTGCACGGCATGTGACGGAAGCTCGGGCGCTCGACTACGTATTCGGCTACACATGCGGCAACGATGTCAGCGATAGAGTCCTGCAACGGCGAGAAAGCGCGTTCGGATGCCTCTTCGCGGGCAAGGGCTACGATACGTTCGCGCCGCTCGGCCCCGCTATCGTCACGGGGCTCGATCCGTCGAATGTACCAATCGTCACGCGTGTGAACGGGCAGGTGCGTCAGAACGGCAATTCGGCGGACCTTTTGTTTCCGGTGCCGTACCTCGTCGCCTATCTGAGCCGATATCTCACGCTGCTGCCGGGCGACGTCATCATGACCGGCACGCCGGCCGGCGTGGGGCCGATTCACGTCGGCGACACCGTCGAAATCGACATTGCACCGATTGGCGTGTTGCGCAATAGCGTCGTGGCGGAGACGCCGACGCACGGTCGAAGCGATTGACGGGTCAAACGACCGTCTGACCTTTCCGGGTAGGCATCGCTCCTCGCAGCATCGGGCCGAGCCACGCGCGGGTTTCGATCGCATCGCCTCGCTGCGCACGTTGGCTAGCGCCGGGCGGTGATCCTCCGGCGTTACTCGCGCGTCCGGAAATACGATTCGCGGATCGTCAAGCCGTTTCTGTTTCACACGAAAAAATCCAAGCGGGTTGCATTCAAACCGATTGTGTCGCCCAGCGCCGATTTGGCGCTGTGGCGGCGTATTGCCTTTGCGTTCTCGGATTCAAATGTTTTTCCACTATCGCTGACATCAGGCAGCGATTTTTTAAGACGTTAATTAAATAAAAGGAAGACAAGTGAGACAAAGAAGCATGGCCGTTGTTTTTTTGAGTGGCGTGGCATTGAATGCACACGCGCAAAGCAGCGTCACGTTGTACGGTCGTATCGACAACGGGATACGGTACGAGAGTGGTTTGCCGACCGGGCACCTCTTCACCGCATCGAGCGGGGACTGGGGTTGCTCCTGGTTCGGGCTGCGCGGCACGGAGGATCTAGGCCGCGGAACCCGGGCGATATTCAATCTCGAAGGACAGCTCGACACGATGACCGGCGCATCGGAGGGCGCCTTGTTCAGCCGTCACGCGACCGTGGGGCTCGCCAACGATCGCTTCGGTACGTTCAAGCTCGGCAACCTGGGCGCGGGCGAGCTTTCGCAAGACAGCTGGCCCGTCGATCCTCAAATGATGCAACGCTACTCGATCGAAACCTTGGTTCGCGCCCGCAATTGGGCAAGCGCATCGAACGGCTTCGAGTATCAGACGCCGACATGGGGCGGCTTTTCGCTCAAAGGCCAGTACGACCTGACCAACAATACGGGTTGGAACAGCGCATCGTCGGCGACGGGCCAGGGCCGCTCCGATGGCATCGAGATGCTCTATCAGTTCGCGAACGCGGGCGGGCGCGTGATCTATGACGAGATTCGCGGCGCCGACGGCTCGTTCAACGACGTCTATGCCCACTCGCGGTCTCTTCTGGCAGCCGGCGCGTATTCGTTCGGGCCGGTGCGAGTGTACGCCGGCTATCAGCATCTGAGCGCGCCGAATGCAACCGATGCCAGCGTCGGCGTGGCGTCGAGTACGCAGCCGGCGGGCGTCTCCGCGCCCACGCAAGTGGACCACGAATGGATCGGCGCGGCCTGGAGGGTGACGCCCGCAACGGGGATCATGGCGGCGGTCTATCATGCGAACGCCAATCACGGCAACGGCAACGCAACGCTCTATACGCTCGGCGGTACATACGACCTGTCGAAGCGCACCTTTTTATACGCGGAGATGGCCTACGTTCGTAACAGCGCGACTTCCAACATCGGCTTGAGCGACGGGCCATACGGCAACAACGACTACGATCCCGCGACCAATACGGCGTCGAACGGCAATCCCAACTACGGGCACGCCCAAGCGGGTGCGTTCGTCGGGGTGATGACCGCGTTCTAAAGCTGCCGCTTTCCTAGCGCCTCGCCGCTCCCGTGGAGCGGCGGCGTACTTCCACGCACGACGAGTGTCGGCTGACACAGCGAGTTGTACGGGACCGAGTTCGGCGATTTTTGCCTGATCCCCTTGATCGCGACTGGGCCGCTCGCCGGATGCTTTGCCGATCGCCGCATCGTCACGAAGCGCGCGCGCCCCGCGCCGCGCCCGAAAGCTTGAACGATTCGACCAGTTTCGCCAATTTTCCGGCTTCTTCCTGCATGCGGCGAGACTCGAGTCCGGCTTGATCCACGAGTTCCGCGTTGCGCTCGGTCGTATGCTCGACCTGCGCCAGCGCTTCGTTCACCTGCACGATGCCGTCGCTTTGCGAACTGCTGGCCGTCGATATGTCGCTCAGCACCATCGCCACGCGTTCGACGGCGGCGACGACGTCCGTCATCGTCTCGCCTGCATCGGTCACGTGCCGGCCGCCGGCATCGACCCGCTCGGCCGCATCGCCGATCAAGGATTTGATTTCCTTCGCCGCATCCGCGCAGCGTCGCGCCAAATTGCGCACTTCCTCGGCGACGACGGCGAAACCGCGGCCTTGCACGCCGGCGCGCGCCGCTTCCACGGCCGCGTTCAGCGCGAGGATGTTCGTCTGAAATGCGATGCTGTCGATCACGCCGATGATGTCGACGATTTTGTGCGAACTGTCTTCGATCGACTTCATCGTCTCGATCACTTTGCCGACGGCCAGCCTACCTTTTGCCGCAACGCTCGACGTCGTCGTGGACAACACCTCCGCTTCACGCGCGCTTTCCGAATTTTCGGCCACCGTCGCCGTGAGTCTCGCCATGGAGGCGGCGATCTGCGTCAATGAGGCGGCTTGCGCTTCCGTTCTGACGGCAAGATCGGCGTTGCCCGATGCGATCTGCGCGACGCCGTTGCCAACCAGCGCCGTGGTTTCCTTGATCTGCGAGACGAGCAGCTTCAGATTGATTTGGAGAATGCGCAGCGCGTGCCGGATCCGCGCGGCCTCGTCGTCGCCGTGCGCTTCGATCGTTTGCGACAAATTGCCTTCGCCCAGCGCGTCGATATGGTCCTTGAGCCGTGCGAACGGTCCGGTCACACCCTGGCGAAACAATAGCGAGGCCAGCAAGCAGCAAACGATTCCGGCGACCGACGACCCGATGGCCCAGCGGCTCGCGCCGCCGCCCTCATGCGCAAGGACGGCCAAGTTGCCGGCGAAGAGAACGATCGTCAGGGCCATGAGCGCGTTCATCTTCCTCGAGACGGAAAACCGCCTTTCGGCGCGCAGGCGCCGGAAGATCGATCGCCTGACGAGTCGGCCTTGGTCGACGTCGATTTCGGCGCTGCCGCTCTTCATCGCGGCATACGCCTCGCTCGCCGAGCGAATCTTCTCCGGGGAGGCTTTCGCGCGAATCGTAATGTAGCCGGCGATACGGCGATTCACATAGATCGGCGCCGCCGTCATCTCGACCCAGAAGTGATCGCCGTTCTTGCGAAGGCCTTTCGCGACCCCCGTCCACGTGCGATTCGACCGCACGGTGCGCAGGAAATCCTCGAACACCTGATGCGGTGTGTCGGGGTGGGCGAGCAGGCTTTGCGGCGCGCCGAGCAGTTCGCTTTCGGCGTAGCCGCTCACCGAAATGAAATCTCGATTGGCGTAGGTGATCTTGCCGTCGAGATCGCCTTTCGAAATCATGGCGATCGAATCGTCGAGCACGTATTCGATCCCGCTGGCTGTTCTGTCAGCGTGCATGGCCGCCGGTCTCCGTAATTATTGTTCGTCGATGCGCCGCGTGCCGAGCGCGACGCCTACCTTGACGGCATATAGCGACCGATGCCCTCGACCCATGCCGCCGCCACCTGGTAAAGATGGTCGACGGGTTCATGCAACAGTGGAACGGCGACCGAGCGGACCTGGTCGCACAGCCGGTCGTCGGTCAGATACTCCACCGGTGATTTGCCGTCCACGCGCGCGAGCAGCAGGGCCGGGAGCAGCGCAGCCGCGCGCGCTTCGAGGCTTGCACGCAATTCCCAGTCCGCTTCGTCGAAGTACGCTTCGGTCAGCGCCTTGAATGAGATGATCAAGGCGTCGACCTTGTCGGGGCGCACGAGGCATTTGAGCAGCAGATGATTGAGGCAGAACGCAAGATCGAACGCCGGATCGCCGAACCACGCGCATTCCGCATCGAGCAGCACGGGACCGTTGGGGCCGATGAGAATGTTCTTCGGACTCACGTCGCCATGAACGAGGGCCGTGCGTATCGAGGCAGTACGAAGCGCGAGCGTTCCCAGCCTGTGCGCCAGTGCCGGGTGCCGCGCGGACATCGCGATGAGGTAGGGGTCGAGACGCAGCGCACGGAAGTTCTCCCCGGTGTCGAAAGTATCGGCGAGCTCGCTACTGTCGGCGCTTGCGCAATGCAGGCTGCCGATCAAACGGCCGACCGCCTTGGCCGTAGCGATCTCCACTTCGCCCGCCATCAACTGCTGCTTCCAAATCGGATGCTCGGCGGGGGAGAGGAAGGACATCGCGAACACCCCGAGCACCGGGTCGTGCGCCAGCGGCGTGGGCACGTTCTCGGGGCAGTGCTGCGCGGCGAATTGTATCCACGCCCATTCATAGGCGTTGCGCGAAACGGGCGCTTCCCATTGCGCGGAAACCTTCAAGGTGGAAAGCGCACGCTTGACGCACAGCGATCGTCCGGGTAGATCGACACGCCAAATGTCGGACGATACGCCGCCCGTCAAAGCGTGCCAGGACGCAGGTTCATTCGCGGCCGCGAGCCGATGCTCGATGAGAAAGGCGTCGAGGCGCGGGTCGGGGCAATTTCGTTCGTTCATCGTGAGACGGCAGTGGTGGAAAATCGAAACGGCACGCTTGCCGTCAAACCTTACGCAAGTTGCAGGGGTTGCGCGGCGCCTCGCCGCGCAGGACACGGACGACTTCTTGCGCCGCGCGCTCGCGCAATTCCAGCAGCGAAGCATCGGATGAAAACGCCACATGAGGGGTCAGCAGCGCGCCGGGCTGCTCGAGCAAGCGTGCGGGAACGGCGGGCTCCGATTCCAGCACGTCGAGGGCGGCCGCGGAGAGGCGACCGCTTTCGAGCGCCTCGATAACGGCGTCCGTATCCACGATCGCGCCGCGGCTCACGTTGACGAGCAGGCCGCCGGGCCGCATGCGCGCGATCCGCTCGCGATTGACGAGGTGGTGCGTGCCGTCGGTCAGCGGCGCATGCACGACGACGATGTCGCTTTGCGCGAACAATTCGTCGAGGCTGACGGCTTGCACCCCGTCGGCATTGGCGGGCATGAACGGATCGTGCGCCAGCACGCGGCATCCGAAGGCGGCGAACTTGCGTGCCGTCGCGCGCCCGATCCGTCCGTAGCCGATCAGTCCGCAGGTCAGCGACGATAAGCGGCGCAGCTTCGCGTCCGCCGGCGACCACCGTCCCGCGCGCACCTCGCGGTCGAATGCAACGAGGCCACGGGTCCAGGCCAACGCGAAACCGACTGCATGATCGGAGACTTCCTCGACGCAGTAGTCGGGCACGTTCGTCACGAGAACGTTTCGCGCCGTTGCCGTCTGAACGGCGATGTTGTCGAGCCCGACACCGAGCCTCGCGACGATTTTCAGATTCGGTGCGGCGGCGATCGCATCTGCCGATACTTGCGCCCAGCACGTCAAGATGCCGGCGGGCCGATGCTCGCGCACGAGGGCTTCGATCGATGAGGCAGAGGCCGGCGATGCGGGCCCGCTGACCAGCCGAAAGCCCGACGATTCGACGATGGCGCGCTCGACGCTGTCGTCGGGCCAGGCGTAGTCGGTGAGAAGAACGGTGTCGCTCATGAATGACCTTGTTCATGTGAATCGAGAAATGTGCTCAAACGTTAGCACGAGAAACGATGCCTGCCAAGACGGCCGGCGACACAGCCGGCCTGGCAATTCGCTGCGGCCATGCCTGCAATGGGCTTCGAGATGGGCTATCGAAAACCCCAATGTCGTAAGCTGAGCAGTCGAAATATTCTCCGTCTCAGTGCTAACGTTAGCGCGAACCGAGATCCAAGTGTGACGCATTCGATCGCACCCGACGACACGGACAACAACCAGGAGACAAGGAATGAAGCGGCAACTCGCATTCGCGATCGGAGGCTGTCTTTGCGCAGCGGCTCATGCTCAGAGCTCGGTCACGCTGTACGGCCTGATCGACAACGGCATTTCGTATGTCAGCAATCAGCGGGGCCATAGCGCCGTATTGGCGTCGACCGGGAATATCGTCGGCGATCGATGGGGGTTGACCGGCAGCGAAGATCTCGGTGGCGGATTGAAGGCCATCTTCAAGCTCGAAAACGGCTTCACGGGCACGAACGGGACGTTGCAGCAAGGCGGACGCTTGTTCGGCCGGCAAGCATGGGTCGGTATGTCAAACCCCTGGGGCGCTGTCACGCTGGGCCGCCAGTACGACTCCGTGGTCGACTATCTCGCGCCGCGCAGCTTGGCGCAAAGCTTCGTGGGCGGGCTCGAATTCATGCATCCCATGGACAACGACAACTTCGGCGACTTCTTCCGGCTCGACAATGCCGTCAAATTCGCGAGCACGGATTACAAAGGCCTGAAATTTGGCGGGCTGTATGCGTTCTCCAATAAGGCGGGCGGTTTTGCGGACAATCGCGCATTCAGTGCGGGGGCGACGTACGAGAGAGGGCCCATTACGGTCAGCGCGGCGTACATGCGCATCGACCACCCGGGGGATGGCGCCGCGGGCGCCCTCGACGGTTCGTCCACCTCGGGTGATGCGACGTTCCATGCGGCGACGCAGCAGGTATGGGGCGTCGGGGCGGGCTATACGATCGGACCGGCCATACTAGGCCTCGTTTGGAGCCATTCGCACTATGGCGCGGCGAGCGCGGTCTATCGCGGCAGCACGCTAGCCCCCGCGGCAACGGGCTCGCCTACCGATCTGACGTTCGACAATTACGAAGCGAACATCCGGTATCTGATCAATCCGGCGTGGGTAGTCGCGGCATCGTACACGTTCACCAATGGCAGCTATGCCAATGCCTCGGTTCGTGCGAAGCCGCGCTGGAATCAGTTCAATCTGATGACGGCCTATTCGTTGTCCAAGCGCACCGACCTTTATTTGATGGGCGAGTACCAAACCGTCAGCGGGGCGGGCTCGACGATATTCAACGGCGCCTTCATCGGCAGCAGCGGCGGCCCCTCGTCGACGAACCACCAATTCCTGACGAGCGTCGGCCTGCGGCACAAATTTTAAGCCGCGGCGTGGGGCAGGCCGGCAGCATTGCCGGCCTGCCTCGCGACCCAGTCGCGAAACCGGCCCAGCGCCGCGTTTTCCGCCTTCTCTTCCGGAAAGATCAGGTAATACGATCGGCTGCTCGGGTGTTCGTGCGAGGACACTTGCACGAGCGCGCCGCTTTTCAATTCGTCCTCCACGAGCAAGCGCGGCATGAGCGCAATGCCCATTCCTTGCTTCGCCGCTTCCGCGACCATCGAGAAGAGTTCGAGCCGCGGTCCCGCCATATCGCCTTCGACCTCCATGTCCTGGGATGCGAACCACTCGCGCCAGGCGTAGGGCCGCGTGCTCTGCTGGAGGAGCGTGTAGCGCTTCCAGTCGTTTCGCTTCAGTGCGCCGCGCGCAGTGAGGAGCGCCGGGCTGCATACCGCGACGAGGGTTTCTCCCATCAGCCGCAACCCCTCCGTGCCGGGCCAAATACCGGGCCCAGCGTGAATGGCCGCGTCGAATTCGGTGCCTTCGAATAGGAAAGGGCGGGTCTGCGAGGTCAGGTTCACCGTGATGTCCGGATGCGCCTCATGGAACATCGGCAAGCGCGGCAACAGCCATTTCGTGGCAAACGTAGGGACCACGGCGAGTTCGAGCGTTGCGCCTTGTCCGCCGCGAGCCATGAGTTCGAGCGTATCGCGTTCGAAATCGTTCAGGCGCGCAACGACCCTTCGGCTATAGGCCACCCCGGCTTCGGTCAATGCCACGCCGCGACGGCTCCGGCGAAACAGCTTCACTCCCAGGAAATCTTCCAACGTACCGATCTGCCGGCATATCGCGCTTTGCGTGACGGCCAGTTCGTCCGCCGCTTTGGTGAAGCTCTGGTGCCGTGCGGCCGATTCGAAGGCGCAGAGCGCGCCCGTAGAGGGAATCTTTCTGCGCATGACGGTGGGTCTCCGGTTTCTCCGACAACAAGTGAGATTTTCGCACAGATCAGTGCGAACAAATCGTTTGTGCGTGACTCATGGTGTGATTAAAGTGGCTCTAATCTCACTTTCTTTCGAGTCCGAAATGCGTGCACAGCACAAGTCAGCCAGCTTCAAATGGGACGATCCCTTGCTGCTCGATCAGCAACTGACGGACGAAGAGCGCATGGTGCAGGAATCGGCGCGCGCCTACTGCCAGGAACGACTGGCGCCGCGCGTGCTCGATGCGTTTCGGCGCGAGCATACCGACGTCGACATTTTTCGCGAGATGGGCGAGCTCGGCTTGCTTGGTGTGACGATTCCCGAGGCGTATGGCGGTTCGGGGTTGAACTACGTCAGTTACGGACTCGCGGCGCGCGAAGTCGAGCGCGTGGACTCCGGCTATCGCTCGATGATGAGCGTGCAGTCCTCGCTCGTGATGGTCCCGATCAATGAATTCGGCAGCGAGGCGGTCAAAAACAAATATTTGCCGAAGCTCGCGCGCGGCGAATGGATCGGATGCTTCGGACTGACCGAACCGGATCACGGCTC
>NZ_DASXWY010000020.1:0-13750 GCF_036503415.1 Trinickia sp.
GCAATAGACGACGCCAGAAGAGCGCCAAGAGCGACCGGCAAGAAGACTCTGTACATGGATAGTCCCTCCAAACGAGTGAAAAACGCGCTGAAGTACATACCCGGCAATGTTGTTCACCGCCGGCCGACGGAAATCGCAAGCCCTCAGTTGCGCCCTATCATGCCCGAGCTATTGTTCGCCCACAACCTGCGAGTACTGCCAGCCCGCAACTTGCGTGCAATCACTCATCCTCCGTATCCTCGCTATCCGAGTGCGCCGGCACGCCATAGCGCTTGACCAGTTCGGCTTTGAACGCAACGAGCTTCGGCACGTCGTTGCACAAGCCATAGAGCGCCGAAAGCTGCCCCGGCCAATCGCGCAGCACGCCGGCAAATATCTTGAGCCGCTCCACCGTATCCAGGGCATCGGCCTCGCGTCCGTCGAGCGCCTGCAGCACCGCGTATCGCCGCAATACCGTCTCGCCCGGCAACAGCGCGATTGCTTTGCGATGCATCGCGAGCTTGGCCGCCAGATCGTGACTGTCGATCGGCAGCAACGTGGCCATGCCATAGTCGCCCCACGCCGAGAAAAGCCGCGACGGGTCGGCACTATATTGCTCCGCGGGGTGGGCTCCGTAATACAGCACCTCCGCACGCGCGTAATCGCGGTAGATCGGTAGCAGCGCCGCGAGCCCCGCCGCGACGATGAGGCCATGCACCGCTAGCGAGACGCGCGGCGGCACGAAGCCGAGCGGTTTCGTTTCGAGAACGCCGAAGACAAACATCGCCGGCAGCAGAAAGAACATGTACTGCTGCGGGTATTCGACCAGCGCATGCATCATCAGCACGCCGATCAAGGCGAGACCGAACACGCGCGCCGCCGTATGAGGCGCAAGCAATACGCGCAACAGCCACGCGATCAAGCCGATCAGCAGCACCCCGAGCCCAACGATGCCCGTTTTGGCCAGCAGATCGATAAAAATGTCGTGCGAATTGTTGGCAATCTCCACATCGCCCAACAGCTTGACGAGTTCGAACTGAAAGCGCGGAAACTCTCCCCAACCGACACCGAGCCACGGATGGCCCCGGAACATCGTCCATCCGTACTTCCACATCGCAAGGCGCAACACGAATTGCCCCTTGTCCTGAAACCGATGCGCCGCGGAGACGTCGAGATCGAGGTGATACGCGGCGTTGGCCCAGCGCACCCCGATGTTCACGCCGATAAAAATCGCGATGAGCGCAAATGGCATGAGCCACTCGCGTGCATGTCCGCGCCCCCCTTCGCGCCGCGCAATGGCGATCGCCATCCAAAAGCCCGCCACCACAATCACACCCGTTTGCAGCCAGGGGCCGCGCGAGACAGTCAACGCCTGGCCGAGCACGTAAATCGCCGAAACGATGCCCCATAGCAGCGGGTTGAGCCTGCGCGTCTGAACGAGAAACATCGCCGCGGCCAGCGCGAATGCAATGACCGTCGCCAAGTGATTAGCTTGCGCCATGTTGCCGAACGGCCGCCGCTCGATGGTCACGTTGTAGGCCACCACGAACGGTGCGAACCGCGTCTCGAGATGAAGCAGCTGCACGACTTGGCAGAACACCGCAAAAAGTCCGCCGATCACGAGCGCCCATGCCATCCAGCGCAATATGTCCTCTGACAGACCGGCGCGCGCGAATGCGAATCCCGTATGGGTCGCCATGAACGCCGCGAGCAGAAAGCCGGCGCCCAGCCAGTTCATCGACGGTTGCGCCAGCGGCAGCAAGAAGGTTTGCGCGATCAGCACTGCTCCGAACGCAAGCGGCACCAGCGCGACGGTCGGGGTGCCGAACGCCGGCCGGGGCCGCGCGCACACCGCGAGCCAGATCACGGCCGCACCGACAAGCAGGTAAAGCGTGAGCGCCGTGAACTCGGAATAAAAAGTCGGAATCGGGTAGGTGTGGTTGGTCACCGCGTAAGGAAGCAATACCGCAAGTGCCAACAGCGCAAACGAAAAAGTACGGGCGAACGAAGAAGTCATGAGGAACGGGGGCATCGGCAATCGGCGCACTATACAAAAAATTCCTTTCGCTGTGCGCGACCGATGCGTGCCCGCATCACCCGGCAATGCGCCGGCGAGATACTTTTCTTTCTTTTTTTACGCGCGGCACTCTGGTGGTGCAACGGAAGGGGGCAATGTGGCCACATCGAGCGGCATGGGCCCGGAACCCGGTGCGGGCAGCGACGATGCGTCCTTACCGCTGGCAAAGCATTCCCAACTCAGCGCACCGGCCTGCATGACGCCTTTCGACAGCGCGACGCGGGCTGTAGGGGACGCGGGATCGTCAGGCGCCGAAGGCACGAGGACAAGCGTCTCCTTGCCGGCCGGCGCGATGCGCGCGGTGTAGCGGATCGATATCTGGCCGCTCTCGTCGTCGATGTGGATGGATTCGACGTTGCGCGTCGCGGGCGGCGAGAGATAGCCGCTATCGAGCGCGTTACCGAGCGCTGCGTTCTCTGCAACCGCAAGTCGCGCCACGGAAGCAAGCGACAACCCTTCACCCACGCGGCTGCGTGCCAGATAGTCCTGATAGGCCGGGACGGCATAGGCCGCCACGACGCCCACGATCGCAAGCGCAATCATGAGCTCGATCAGCGTGAATCCGCCGCGCGAGCAGGGAACGCGCCAGACGCGGGACAACACGGCATGCAGCGGAACAATCCGAAAACGGATGGCGGGCATCGGCATTTCTCCTCGAACCGAAGGACCGCTCGAATCGAGCGGACAACGGTTGGGAGCATAGCCAGCGCGCCTGCCGCGCGGCAGTCGTCCGAACGGCTAACGGCTAACGCGACTAACGGCTAACGGCTCGGGCTCTCGCGCTCTCGCCGCCGCATGCGCCGTTTGAGCGCATAGCCGATGATGACGACGATCAACGCGCCCGCGATCTTCGCGCCATATTCGGCCGCCGGGGAATCGAGCAGCGGCCAGCGATCGCCCGCCGGATCGTTGATGATGAGCCCGCCCGCGATCCAGCCGAGCAGCGCCGCGCCGATCGTCACGATGACAGGGAAACGGTCGAGCAATTTCAGCACGAGCGTGCTGCCCCAGACGATGAGCGGAATGCTGACGATGAGCCCGAAAATTACCAGGGCGATCCGATGTTGGGGATCAGCGGCCTCGGCGGCGCCGGCGATGGCGATGACGTTATCGAGGCTCATGACCGCATCGGCGATGATGATCGTCTTGATGGCCGCCACGAGTTTGTCGGCGGGTTTGACGTTCTCATGCGCATCGTGCGCCGGCGCAAGAAGTCGCACGCCGATCCAGAGCAGCAGCAAGCCGCCCGCAAACTTGAGCAGCGGCACATCGAGCAGCACCACGGCAAAAGCGATCAACGCGACGCGCAACACGATCGCGCCGGCCGTTCCCCACAGCACCCCCTGCATACGCTGCGCCGGAGGCAACTTGCGGCATGCGAGCGCGATCACGACGGCGTTATCGCCGCCGAGCAGGATATCGATGATGACAATCTGGATGACGGCGCCCCAATGGAGCGTCGAGAAAAAATCGATCATGGAATCGAGCATAGGTGCAAAAGGTATTCCTGGGACGGCGATGTCGGTAGGTTTGTGCGGCACCGGTGAAGCCGAGGCACAACCTGGAATTGACGCTGGCAGGGCAAAAAAAACGAGGAAGCCACCCGCGCTTCCTCGCTTCCTGTCGGCTATCGGAAAGCTTACGAACGAATTTCGCAAGAATACCAAAAATGCCGACGATAAGGTGCACCGTCGCACGCATCGTGTGGCGTGGCAATGCCCGCCACAGCGACGCGTTCGAACGAATCAGCCTCAGAGAATGGACTTCAGCAAACGCCCCATCTCCGACGGATTCTTCGTGACCTTGATACCACAGGCTTCCATGATTTCGAGCTTTGCCTCGGCCGTATCGGCACCGCCCGAAATCAGCGCGCCAGCATGGCCCATGCGCTTGCCCGGAGGCGCCGTCACACCGGCGATGAAGCCGACGACGGGCTTTTTCATGTTGTCTTTGATCCAGTACGCTGCGTTCGCTTCGTCCGGACCGCCGATCTCGCCGATCATGATGACGGCGTCCGTGTCGGGATCGTCGTTGAACATCTTCATGACGTCGATGTGCTTCAACCCGTTGATCGGATCGCCGCCGATACCGACCGCCGACGATTGACCCAGGCCGAGCGCCGTCAACTGACCCACTGCTTCATAGGTCAGCGTGCCCGAACGCGACACGACGCCGATGCGCCCCTTCCGGTGGATATGGCCCGGCATGATGCCGATCTTCAGTTCGTCGGGCGTGATCGTGCCCGGGCAGTTCGGCCCGAGCAGCAGCGTCTTGCGGTTTTCACGACGCATGCGGTCCTTGATCTCGATCATGTCGCGCACGGGAATGCCTTCCGTGATGCAGATCGCGAGATCGAGATCGGCTTCCACCGCTTCCCAGATCGCCGCCGCGGCACCCGCCGGCGGCACATAGATGACCGAGACCGTCGCGCCCGTTTCAGCCTTCGCTTCCTTCACGCTCGCGTAGATCGGAATGCCTTCGAAATCCTCGCCGGCCTTCTTCGGATTCACACCCGCGACGAACGCCTCGCGGCCGTTCGCGTATTCACGGCATGCGCGCGTATGGAACTGCCCGGTCTTGCCGGTGATGCCTTGCGTGATGACCTTCGTGTCTTTGTTGATCAGAATCGACATGTATTGACCTCTGTTCGTATCCGGTGGCTTCGACGCGGCGCTTACGCCTTGCCTTCGGCAGCCGCGACGACCTTCTGCGCAGCCTCTTCCATGCTGTCCGCCGAAATGATCGGCAGTCCCGAATCGGCGAGCATCTTCTTGCCGAGGTCCTCGTTCGTGCCCTTCATGCGCACGACGAGCGGCACTTGCAGATGCACGGCCTTCGAGGCGGCAATGACGCCTTCGGCGATCACATCGCAGCGCATGATGCCGCCGAAGATGTTGACGAGGATGGCCTTCAGGCCCGGGTTTTTCAGCATCAGCTTGAACGCTTCGGTGACCTTCTCGGTCGTGGCGCCGCCGCCGACATCGAGGAAGTTGGCCGGTTCGCCGCCGAACAGTTTGATGGTGTCCATCGTTGCCATCGCCAGGCCGGCACCGTTCACGAGACAGCCGATGTTGCCGTCGAGCGAGATGTAGGCGAGATCGAACTTCGAGGCTTCGACTTCGGCCGGATCTTCTTCATCCAGATCGCGGTAGGCCACGATCTCGGGGTGACGGAAGAGCGCGTTCGAATCGAAGTTGAACTTGGCGTCGAGCGCGATCACCTTGCCGTCGCCCGTCAGAATCAACGGGTTGATTTCGGCAAGCGATGCGTCCGTTTCCCAGAACGCCTTGTAAAGACCTTGCAGAATCGCGCGTGCTTGCGGCACCGATGCGTCCGGCACACCGATCTTCTTCGCGAGCTCGTCGGCCTGCGCATCCGCGAGGCCCGTGGCCGGATCGACTGCAACCTTGTGGATCGCTTCGGGCGTCTTCGCGGCGACTTCCTCGATGTCCATGCCGCCTTCGCTCGAACCCATGACGACGATCTTTTGCGAAACGCGGTCGATCACGAGGCCGACATACAGCTCCTTCTTGATGTCCGCGCCTTCTTCGATCAGCAGACGGTTGACCTTCTGGCCTTCCGCGCCGGTCTGATGCGTGACGAGCTGCATGCCGAGGATCTGATTCGCGTACTCGCGCACCTGCTCGAGCGACTTCGCGACCTTCACGCCGCCGCCCTTGCCACGGCCACCCGCGTGAATCTGCGCCTTGACGACCCAAACCGGGCCACCGAGCTCCTCGGCGGCTTTCACCGCGTCATCCACAGAAAACACGGGCTTGCCGCGCGGCACCGCGACGCCGAATTTCCGCAGGATTTCCTTACCCTGGTACTCGTGAATCTTCATGCGTGATTCCCTTCAGTCTAAGAGTTGGATTGAACTTCGTAATCGCTGGCTGCCCTGGCACCGGTCGTGCCGGCCTCGTCCGTATCTGCGCGCGTACCACCTTCGCCTCGCTGCGCCATGCACGCCCAAGCCTGTGCAGGCAGGTGACGTATCGAGCGGTGGCAAAAGTAATCGGGGAATTTGAGCCCGACGCGGGCGCGGTAGGCGAGAGGGGAAACTTCGAGGGGACAGGGGCACTGCACCCTATTCGCCTCGTCACGAGGCGGGTGGTCGGTCAGACGCGTCCCGATGTCCCGGAGGCCATCCTCGCGCCCGAAGGCTTCCGCTCGAATCGCGCGTGAATGACAGCGCAACGGGCGGGACACGGGCGGTAAAAGCGGCATGGGAGGGAAGACGGCTGGCGAGGAAACCCGAAGATTTTAGCATAGTGGGAACCATCGCTCGGAACGCTGGCTGGCCCGAGCGTCCAGTCCCCCGGGAGCGACCAGGAACCTCGTCACGGATGGCTGCGCGATGCGATCGTGACTAGTCGTCGCTCCAGTCGCTCGACTCATCAGGCTCGCCTTGGCCCTTGAGAATCTGCATGGCGATAGCCTGTGAAAATCCGCGCATCGCCAAAAAGCGCGCTTGTTTCGCGCGCTCGGCAGGCGTTTGCGGGAGCGTACCGAATTTCTTGCGCCAGACCGCCAAGGCGCGAGCGAGTTCAGTTTCGCGAAGCTTCGAGCCAACCGCCTCGACGAGCGAATCGTCAACGGCATGCCGGCGCAATTCGCTGACGATGCGCGTCGTGCCCATCCGCTGAGCACGCCGATGCACGACGCTTTCGACGAACCGCGCATCGGACAGCCAGCCCTCGCGCTCGAGTGAATCGACGAGCGCCTCGACCGATTCTTCGGGTTCGGCAAACTGAGACAACTTGCGCGACAACTCGACACGGCTGTATTCGCGCCTCGACAGATAATCGAGGGCGCGCGCCCGAAGCGAGCGCTGTCCGCGCGCGGCGGCACCGACGGTACCCGATGCAGCGCGGACCTTGCGCATCACGCGGCGCTTACTCCTCTTCGCCGGCTACTGCGACGCCCGCATCGGCCGGCGGCATGGCATTCACGCCCAGCGACTCACGGATGCGGTTTTCGATCTCGCGCGCGATATCGGGATTCTCGCGCAGGAATTCGCGCGCGTTGTCCTTGCCCTGCCCGATGCGCTCACCGCTGTAGCTGTACCAGGCGCCGGCCTTGTCGACGATCTTCGCTTGTACGCCGAGATCGATGATCTCGCCCTGGCGCGAAATACCCTCGCCATACAGGATGTCGAAAATCGCTTCGCGGAACGGCGGCGAGACCTTGTTCTTGACCACCTTCACGCGAGTCTCGTTGCCAATGACTTCGTCGTTCTTCTTGATCGAACCGATACGGCGGATGTCGAGCCGCACCGAAGCATAGAACTTGAGCGCATTGCCGCCCGTGGTGGTTTCGGGGTTGCCGAACATCACGCCGATCTTCATACGAATCTGGTTGATGAAGATCACGAGGCAATTGGTACGCTTGATCGTGCCCGTGAGCTTGCGCAGCGCCTGCGACATCAGGCGCGCCTGCAGGCCCGGCAGCGAATCGCCCATCTCGCCTTCGATTTCCGCCTTCGGCACGAGCGCCGCGACCGAATCGATCACGATCATGTCGATCGAGCCCGAGCGCACGAGCGCGTCGGCAATTTCAAGCGCCTGCTCGCCCGTGTCGGGCTGCGACACGAGCAGATCGTTCACGTTCACGCCGAGCTTCGCCGCATATTGGATATCGAGCGCGTGCTCGGCATCGATGAACGCCGCCGTGCCGCCGAGCTTTTGCATCTCGGCAATGACTTGCAGCGTCAGGGTCGTCTTGCCCGACGATTCGGGACCGTAGATCTCGACCACACGCCCACGCGGCAGGCCGCCGACACCAAGCGCGATATCGAGGCCGAGCGAGCCCGTGGAGACCACCTGGATGTCTTCGGCCACTTCGCCATCGCCGAGCCGCATGACCGACCCTTTGCCGAACTGCTTTTCGATCTGCGCGAGCGCGGCGGCCAGCGCCTTGCTCTTTTCAGCCGTCAGTCCAGCCGAGCCTTTCTTGCTTTCTTCCATGAATCGTCCTTTGCTATGATGAGCGGCGTCTGTGGCGGGCGGGCCGAGTACTGGCCGGCACACGAAACGCAAGTACTGTATAAAAAAACAGGGTTCTTTGCAAGCCCGGTACAACGCGGATTTGCATGGCGGCAACGAGCCGGGCGGCGAGCACGGCGCAACTTTCGGTTGCTCCGGCCGCGGCGAGACCTCGAAATACATTGGAGACTGCGGCCTGTCGGGCTCGACGCCGACGAGCCGGCCAGCCCGCGCATCATGCGAATACTCATTGCCGAAGACGACAGCATACTCGCGGACGGCCTCGTCCGATCACTCCGCCAATCGGGCTATGCCGTCGATCACGTCAAGGGCGGCAGCGAGGCCGACGCCGCACTTTCGATGCAGACGTTCGATCTGCTGATTCTCGATCTGGGGTTGCCGCGCATGTCGGGGCTGGAAGTGCTGCGCCGTCTGCGTGCGCGCAATTCGAGCCTGCCCGTATTGATTCTGACGGCCGCGGATAGCGTCGACGAGCGCGTGAAAGGGCTCGATCTCGGCGCCGACGACTACATGGCCAAGCCTTTTCATCTGAACGAACTCGAAGCGCGCGTCCGCGCGCTGACGCGCCGCGGCACGGGCGGCGGGCCGACCGTCATCCGCCACGGCTCGCTCGCGTTCGATCAGGTCGGGCGCATCGCCTATGTGAGCGATCAGGTGGTCGATCTTTCCGCGCGCGAACTCGGCGTGCTGGAAATATTGCTGCAGCGGATCGGGCGGCTCGTTTCGAAGGAACAGCTCGTCGATCATCTGTGCGAGTGGGGCGAGGAAGTCAGCAACAACGCAATCGAAGTGTACGTGCATCGTCTGCGCAAAAAGATCGAGCCGAGCGGCGTGCGCATCATCACGGTGCGAGGGCTCGGCTATTGCCTCGAAAAGCCCGCCGCAAGCTCGAACGGACCGGTAGCCGACGCGCCGTCCCAGCGCACCGCCGATGGTGCTGCTGCCGCCGCCACGGCACCCACCGCGCCCCGTGCGACCGATCCCGCCGCAAAACCTGCATCCAAGTAGGCATGTAATGGGTTCGCGCGTCTCGACACAGGACGACGGCGCGCCACCGCGCTCGCGCCCGGCACCCTCGGCCGGCTCGCACGACGCATCCGCGGCAGCGAGCAAGACACCCGACAGCGCCGCGCATACGCCCGCCGCCAATCCGTACGCACCGCCCGACGAAGCCGATGCGGGCGGGCCGGAGCGACCGCGCTCGCTTTTCGGGGAGATTCTCGACTGGATGCTCGCGCCGCTGTTGCTGCTCTGGCCGATGAGCATTGCGGTGACCTACCTCGTGGCGAAGACGATCGCCAATGGTCCGTTCGATCGCGCGCTCGAGACCGATGCCTATGTGCTCGCGCGCCAGATCCATCCGGTGGGCGGCGTGGCGGAACTCTCGCTGCCCGCTGCCGCGCGCGACTTTCTGAATGGCGACAACACCGACAAGGTTTTCTACCAGGTGCTCGGCACACGCGGCGAGCTCGTTGCGGGCGTGCCCGATATGCCGCAGCCGGCCGATGACGATCGCCCTCAGCCCGGTATCGTCGAATTCCGTGACGCGATCTTGCACGGCAACGATATCCGTATCGCGTATACGAGCGTGGAATTGCCGGTCTCTCCGGCCGGGCAAACGGTGCTGGTGCAAGTCGGTGAAACGTTCGACAAGCGCAGCGCGCTCGCCAACGACATCATCAAGGGCGTGATCCTGCCGCAGTTCGTGATTCTGCCGCTTGCGATCGTGTTGGTATGGTTCGGCCTTTCGCGCGGGCTTGCGCCGCTGACGGCGCTGCAGGCCAACTTGCGCGCACGCCGGCCCGACGACTTGTCGCCACTCGAAGCGCAGCGCGCGCCACCCGAGATCGAGCCGCTCGTCACCTCGTTCAACGATCTGCTCACGCGCCTCGCGCAGAACATCGATCTGCAAAAGCGCTTCATTGCCGACGCGGCGCATCAGATGAAAACGCCGCTTGCCGGTCTGCACACGCAAGCCGAGCTGGCATTGCGGCAGGACGTATCGCCCGAGGTGCGTCTATCGCTCGAACAGATTGCGGCAAGTTCCGACCAGGCGGCGCGGCTCGTGACGCAGTTGCTCGCCCTTGCGCGCGCCGAAAATCGCATGTCGGGGCAAATCTTCGCGCCCATCGAGATTGCGCATCTCGCGCGATTGGCTGTGCGCGACTGGGTACGCGCCGCACTGGCCAAACAGATGGATCTCGGCTACGAGGGGCCCGAGGAGGGCCGCGATCCGCCCGCCATGGTCGCTGGTAATGCCGTCATGCTCCGCGAGATGCTTTCGAACGTGATCGATAACGCCATCCGCTATACCCCAACTGGCGGGCGCATCACCGTGCGCGTGGTGCTCGAGCGCGCCAAGCGGTTGGTTCATCTCGAAGTCGAGGACACGGGACCCGGCATCGCCCCTGCGGAACGGCCGAAAGTCGTCGAGCGGTTCTATCGGATTCTTGGGCGCGAAGGCGACGGAAGCGGGCTCGGGCTGGCCATCGTGCGGGAAATCTCGACGATGCACGGGGGCACGCTGACGATCGACGACCACGTCTACCAAACCTCGCCCCGGCTCGCGGGCACGCTCGTGCGAATCAGTCTGCCGCTCATCGAAGGCACCCCGGATTTACCCTGAATATTGCCGACCCGATTCCGGGCATGTCGTCGGCCCGCCGTGAGCCCGCCACCCGCAGAAGCGTTTTAGGCGAAATTGAGCGATGTTCCCGACAAATACGCGGCGATACCTAAAACGCCGCTTGGCATAGGCGTAAACCAGCAGCCGGTCCTGGCGTCAGTCCGACGTAAGTTTGCCTTCCAATAATCGACCGCAAGCAGCCGTGTGTCCCAAATTTGGACATATGGAACTGCTGTCCAATATGAGGAGACACACATGGCAACGGTAGGCGGGCACATTTCGCACGCGCCGATGAGCGCCGACGAGAAGAAGGTGATCTTCGCGTCGTCGCTCGGCACTGTTTTCGAGTGGTACGACTTCTATCTGGCGGGCTCGCTCGCCGTCTATATCAGCAAGAGCTTTTTCGCGGGCGTCAATCCCACCGCCGGCTTCATCTTTACGTTGCTCGGTTTCGCGGCCGGCTTTGCCGTGCGGCCGTTCGGCGCACTCGTGTTCGGTCGGCTCGGCGATCTTGTCGGCCGCAAGCACACGTTCTTGATCACGATCGTGATCATGGGTCTCTCGACGTTCGTGGTCGGCCTCCTGCCGGGATATGCGTCGATAGGGTTTGCGTCTCCGGTGATCTTCATCGCGATGCGGCTTTTGCAGGGCCTCGCGCTCGGCGGCGAGTACGGCGGCGCGGCAACCTATGTCGCTGAACATGCCCCGGCCAACCGGCGCGGCTACTACACGTCGTGGATCCAGACGACGGCCACGCTCGGCCTGTTCCTCTCGCTGCTCGTGATTCTCGGCATTCGCACGTCCATCGGCGAAGAATCGTTCGCGAGCTGGGGCTGGCGTATTCCGTTCATCGCATCGCTGCTCCTGCTCGCCGTGTCGGTCTGGATCCGGCTGCAATTGAGCGAATCGCCGGCGTTCCTCCGGATCAAGGCTGAGGGCAAGACTTCGAAGGCACCGCTCACCGAGGCATTCGGCCAGTGGAAGAACCTGAAGATCGTGATTCTTGCGCTCATCGGCCTGACGGCCGGCCAGGCTGTGGTCTGGTACACGGGCCAGTTCTATGCGCTCTTTTTCCTGACGCAGACGCTCAAGGTCGATGGCGCGAGCGCCAATATCCTGATCGCGCTGGCCTTGTTGATCGGCACGCCGTTTTTCGTGTTCTTCGGTTCGCTGTCGGATCGTATCGGCCGCAAGCCGATCATCATGGCCGGCTGCCTGATTGCCGCACTGACCTACTTCCCGCTGTTCAAGGCACTCACGCACTTCGCCAATCCGGCGTTGGAAGCCGCGACGCAAAAGTCGCCCATCGTCGTCGTCGCCAATCCGGACGAGTGCTCGTTCCAGTTCAACCCCGTCGGCACCGCGAGCTTCACGAGTTCTTGCGACATCGCGAAGAGCGCGTTGGCGAAATCGGGCTTGAACTACTCGAACGTTGCAGCGCCCGCGGGCACCATCGCCCAGGTGAAGGTCGGGGATGCGGTGCTGGAGTCCTATGACGGCAAGGCGCCCGACGCGAAAGCGAAAGGCGCGGCGTTCACGAAGACGCTGGCCTCGACCCTCAAGGGTGCGGGGTATCCGGCGAAGGCCGATCCGTCGCAGTTGAACTGGCCGATGACGGTGGTGATCCTGACGCTGCTCGTGATCTACGTGACGATGGTGTACGGTCCGATCGCGGCGATGCTCGTGGAGATGTTCCCGACGCGGATTCGGTACACGTCGATGTCGCTGCCCTATCACATCGGTAACGGTTGGTTCGGCGGCTTCCTGCCGGCGACGGCGTTCGCGATCGTTGCGACTCAGGGAAATATCTACTCGGGGCTCTGGTATCCGGTGGCGGTAGCGTTGATCACGTTCGTGATCGGGATGCTGTTCGTCAAGGAGACGAAGGACTCCAATATCTACTCGCGGGATTGAGGCGGGGAGCGGCGAGGGACCAACGGCGGGTGAGGGTTGCAAGGGGTGGGGCACGGATGAATCCCAGCACTTGACAGCACCGCCCGTCCTAACGATAATCGTCCTTCTTTCGGCGAATTAGCTCAGTCGGTTAGAGCGACGGAATCATAATCCGCAGGTCCGGGGTTCGAATCCCTGATTCGCCACCAGTTGTAAGAAAAAGCCGCTGCTTCTCACGAAGCAGCGGCTTTTTTGTTCTGGAATGCCGGGAATGCGCCCGAACAGGCGCATTACGCATCTAAAGCGGCCAACCGTTTTAGGTGCGGTGCGCTTTTCCGGAAGCGGGTGCTACACGCCACTGTTACCTCAATGTGGAGAGCACACCGTGAAACACCCCTACCTCGCCCCCCGTCGCGGTTCGTCGAACTACTATTTCCGTCGCAAAATTCCGCTCGAACTGCAATCCCTGCTCCAACGCAAGGACTTCTGGCTCAGCCTCGAAACGTCCAGCAAGGAGGTGGCCATCACCCGCCTGCCGATGGCCGCGCTGCAATATGAACGCCTCGTCGCCCCGGCACGGGCCGCCGCCAACGCGGCCACGGCGACCGGCGAGAACTGGCTGCCGCATGGCCTGCGTCCGGCGGGCGACGACGCGCCCCACCCGTACCACCCGTCCGTGCAGCCGCCGGGCACGACCCGCCTTGACGCCGCGCACATTCCCCGACTGGTCGAGCGCTACACCGTCAACGCACTGGCGAATGATGACGAAGCACGTCCGACTTACTTCGAGAAAGAGAGCGACGAAGCCGAAGCCGACAAAGACGACTACGACGACGAGGCGCACACGGCCCTCCTGCAGGAGGCGCGCCGGCAGCTGCGCCGGGCCCGGGCGTCGGACGACTTTTCGGACGTCCGCGAGGCCGTCGAGGAGCATCTGACGTGGGAGCGCGCCTGGCTGCCCGCGGCGTCGGCCGAGTTCGCTACTTTGCTGAAGGCCATCGCCGACGCGCAGCTGGCTGTCGTGGAAGAAGAACTGCGGCGCCTCGAGGGCGACGTCAGCGAGACGCCCGAACTGATTCCGCTGGTCGACGAAAACGATACATGGGAAGCCGCGCTGAAATGCTGGAAGGAGGAGCGGATGCCCTCGCCGAAAACCGTCCATGACGTGAC
>NZ_DASXWY010000021.1:0-6374 GCF_036503415.1 Trinickia sp.
CCGCTGGAAACGCTCGCGAGCCGCGGAGAGCTTGCCGCATACGAACACGACGGGTTCTGGCAGCCCATGGATACGCTGCGCGACAAGAATCACCTCGAGGAACTGTGGCAGAGCGGCAAGGCTCCATGGAAGGTGTGGTGATGCAATCGACAACGTTTTGGCGCGGCAAGAAGGTATTTGTCACGGGCCACACGGGCTTCAAAGGCAGCTGGCTCACGCTGTGGCTGCAGGCCCTCGGCGCGAAGGTCACGGGGTACGCCCTTGCGCCGGACACCACGCCGAATCTGTTCGAGCTGGCCCGCGTCGCGGACGGAATCGACTCTGTCATCTCCGATATTCGCGATCGACATGCAGTCTTGAACGCGATGAAAGCGGCCTCGCCCGAAATCGTCATTCATATGGCGGCGCAGCCGCTCGTGCGCGAGTCGTATGCAAGCCCCGTCGAGACCTATGAAACGAATGTCATGGGCACGGTGCATGTGCTGGAAGCGGTTCGCCATGTTCCAGGCGTGAAATCTGTCGTCATCGTCACGACCGACAAGTGCTACGAGAACCACGAATGGGAATGGGGCTACCGCGAAAATGAGGCGATGGGCGGCTACGATCCCTATAGCAGCAGTAAAGGCTGCGCGGAGCTCGTCACTGCGGCCTATCGGCGCTCATTCTTCAATCCGTCGACATACGCAACGCATGGTGTCGCCATCGCGAGTGCCCGCGCGGGTAACGTGATCGGCGGGGGGGATTGGGCAACCGATCGCCTCATTCCGGACATCATGCGAGCGATCATGCGCGAGGAGCGGGTCCGCATCCGGAGCCCCCACGCTATCCGGCCTTGGCAACACGTTCTCGAGCCGCTCAGCGGATATCTGCTGCTTGCCGAAAAGCTGTACTCGGAACAAAGCCGCTACGCCGAAGCATGGAATTTCGGCCCCAACGATGCGGATGCGCGCCCCGTCCAGGCTATTGTCGAACGCCTCACGTCCCAATGGGGAGACGGTGCTAGCTGGGCGTTGGATGGCGACGAGCACCCGCACGAAGCGACTTTCCTGAAGCTGGATTGCTCGAAAGCACGCAACCGGCTCGGCTGGCAGCCTCGATGGAATCTCGAGCGTGCCTTGGACGAAATCGTCGCCTGGTACAAGGCCGCCGCACGTCAAGAGGACATGCGGGCCGTCACGCTCAAACAGATAGATCAATTTACTCAATCCTGAAGCCCATGAACAAAGATCAGATCCGCGAGCAGATCGTCGCCCTCGTGCGCCAGTACGGCGAAATGGCGACACAAAAGCCGGCGTTCGAACCGGGACAGACCGTCATCCCACCGTCCGGCAAAGTGATCGGTGCGCGCGAGATGGAGCTGATGGTTGAAGCCTCGCTCGATGGCTGGCTGACGACGGGCCGGTTCAACGACGCGTTCGAGAAAAAGCTGGCACAGTTTCTAGGCGTCAACCATCTTATTACGGTGAACTCCGGCTCCTCGGCCAATCTGATTGCGTTCTCGACGCTGACTTCACCGAAGCTTGGCGATCGCGCAATTCGCCCCGGCGATGAAGTCATCGGTGTAGCTGCGGGCTTCCCGACAACGGTCAACCCGATCATTCAATTCGGCGCCATTCCTGTTTTTGTGGATGTCGAACTCGGCACCTACAACATCGACGCTTCGAAGATCGAAGCGGCAATCTCGCCGAAGACCAAGGCGATCATGCTCGCGCATACCTTGGGCAACCCGTACAACCTCGAAGTCATCACGGCGCTGTGCAAAAAGCACAACCTGTGGCTCGTCGAGGATTGCTGCGACGCGCTCGGGGCGACGTACAACGGTCAACTGGTCGGCACCTTCGGCGACATCGGCACGCTCAGCTTCTACCCTGCCCATCACATTACGATGGGAGAAGGCGGTGCTGTCTTTACCAATAACCCCGATCTAAAGCTGATCGCGGAATCCTTCCGCGACTGGGGACGCGATTGCTACTGCGCGCCGGGTAAAGACAATACCTGCGGAAAGCGTTTTTGCTGGAAGCTCGGCAATCTGCCCGAAGGCTACGATCACAAGTACACGTACTCGCATCTCGGATACAACCTCAAGATCACCGACATGCAGGCAGCTTGTGCACTCGCTCAGATGGACCGGCTCGAAGGTTTCATCAAAGCTCGCCGGGACAACTTCGCGTATCTGCATGACAGACTGCAGTCCTGCACCGAGTTCCTGATTCTGCCGCACGCGACGCCGAATTCGGACCCGTCGTGGTTCGGTTTCCCGATCACGCTCAAGCCCGAGGCGAACGTTCGCCGCGTCGACTTGCTCGGTTACCTGGATCAAAACAAGATCGGCACGCGCCTGTTGTTCGCGGGCAATCTCACGCGCCAGCCGTACATGATCGGACGGGAATACCGCGTCAGCGGCGACCTGACGAACACCGATATCGTCATGAACCAGACGTTCTGGGTTGGCGTCTATCCGGGCCTTGGCCGCGAGATGCTCGATTTCGTTGCGGAAAAGATCGAGACGTTTCTCGGCGTAAATTTCTAACCGAGTTTCCATGCGTAAGCCGCTGCCCCAGGACGACTTGCAATTCATCGTCGAACAGACCGCTGACGTGTGGGCGACGTTCGACGGGGCACGGCTGTTCGTGACCGGAGGCACGGGGTTCATCGGCTCGTGGCTGCTCGAAGCCATTCAGCATGCCAACCGCGTGACGTCTTCACACGTCGAAGTCGTCACGTTGAGCCGCAATGCCGCGAAGGCACGCGAGTACGCACCGCATCTGTTCGACGATGGCAGCGTGACGCTCATTGAAGGCGATGTCACCACCTTCGAGGCAGATGTTGGCCGCATCGATTTCTGCATCCATGCCGCCACCGATGTCGCCGACACGAAGAAGGCGGCCGACGCTCTGCGTATGTTCGATACCGGTGTCGCCGGCACGCGACGGGTGCTGGACTTTGCGCGGAAAAGCGGCGTGGCGCGCTTACTGCTGACCTCGAGCGGTGCGGTCTATGGTCCGCAACCGCCCTCCATCGAAAAGATGCCGGAAAGCTATATGGGCGCGCCCGATCCGCTTGACCCCACCACGGCATACGGCCAGGGCAAACGAGCAGCCGAGTGGCTCGCGGCGACCTATGCCCGGGAGGGGGATCTGCAAGTCGCCATCGCGAGAATCTATGCGCTCGTCGGTCCGGGCATTCCACTAGACGGCCCGTTCGCAGCAGGCAATTTCATACGCGACGCAATTGCCGGCCGGCCCATCAGCATGAAAGGCGACGGGCGGCCGCTGCGCAGCTATCTGTACATGGCCGATACCTGCATTTGGCTTTTGCACATGCTGCTTCACGCAGAGAATGGCCAAGCCTACAACGTCGGCTCGGAAGATGCGCTGTCTATCGCCGCGTTGGCGAAGACGATCGAACGCCTATGCGGATCGAGGGACTCGGGCCTGCCGACCGCGGCGCGCAACGACTCGGATGCGCCTCGCTACGTACCCGATACATCGAAGGCCCGAAGATCACTCGGCCTCGCGCAATACACCGGATTGGAAACAGCCTTGTCCAAAACTATCAACTGGAACAGAACGGCGGTGACGCAATGAAAGCCTTCGACGCGACACGCATTCGCAAGACGATTCTCGATATGGCCTACGCAGGATCGACTGTTCACATCGGCTGCGCGTTCTCCATTGTCGAACTGCTGGCTGTGCTCTACCGGAACCACTTGCGCTTGGACAAGGACGATCCGCGCTCGTCGCGACGAGACTACATGGTCCTCAGCAAAGGACATGGCGTCATGGCGCAATATGCATGTCTGAATGAAATCGGCTGGCTGTCGGATGAAGAACTCGGGCGATATTTTGGGAACGGCACACGCCTCAAAGGGCTTGCCGATGCTCATGTGCCAGGGGTCGAGGCGACTGCCGGCTCGCTCGGGCACGGGCTATCGGTCGGAGTCGGACTCGCGCTCGGCGCGAAACGCAATGGCACGGACCAAATCTGCTACGCCCTCGTGGGAGACGGTGAGCTGAACGAAGGCGCAGTCTGGGAAGCCGCTCTGTTCGCCTCCCAGTTTAAGCTCGACAACGTCGTTGTCATCGTCGACGCAAACGGGTTTCAAGCGATGGGCACGACCGACGAAGTCATGGGCCTCGGGAATGTGGCGGCGAAGTTCGCCGCATTCGACTTCGATGTAGCGACGATCGACGGTCACGACGAGACTGCCATTGACGCGGCATATCGCGATTTGAAGAGCATGAAGAACGGTCGGCCCAAAGCCATCGTCGCAAAAACGGTAAAGGGCAAAGGTGTGTCGTTCATGGAGAACGACAACATTTGGCATTACACCCGCCTCACGCCTCAGACCTATGAGGCCGCCGTGTCCGAACTCAGGGGTAAAGCATGAGAGACGCTTTCTCGAACGCACTGGTTGCCGCGGCCCAGAAGGATCCCAGGGTCTTGCTGCTCACGGGCGATCACGGATACGCTTTGTTCGATCCGTTCCGTAAGGCTTGCCCCGACCAATATATGAACTGCGGCATCGCCGAGCAGAATATGGTGGGTGTCGCAGCCGGCCTTGCAAAAGCCGGCTTCCGGCCCATCGTTTATGGGCTCGCGGCATTCGTGCCGATCCGGGTGCTCGAGCAAATCAAGATCGATGTCTGCTACGAAAACCTGCCGGTGACATTCATCGGGGACGGCGCAGGTGTCGTTTACGCGCAGCTGGGAACGAGCCATCAAAGCACGGAAGACATCGCGGCGTTGCGCGCCGTACCGCAAATCTCCATTTATTCGCCCGCGGACGGCTTTGAACTGAACGCATGCTTCGATCAGATTCTGCAGCGCGAAGCCCCAGCTTATTTGCGCATGGGCAAAGCCGACCTGGGCGATGTACACAGCGCTCCGTTGCCCGCCTCAGCTTGTAACGAATTGCTGCCTCTATCGAGCACCGGCACTGCGCCCTATCTGTTTGTTGCGACAGGGTCCGGCGTCAAGCTCGCTCAAAAGGTCGCTGCGGCGATCGGTGGGGCCGACGTCGTCTCGGCGTCGTGCCTGAAGCCGTTTCCCGAGGCATCGCTTCGCAAGTTGGCTGAAGGGCGCGAGGGGATCGTCACTTTCGAAGAGCACTCCATTTATGGTGGGCTCGGTGGCATCGTGGCCGAAACACTGATGGGCCGTTATACGGGAACGTTCATTCGCATAGGGATCGAGGACCGCTTCAGTACGCTGTGCGGCAACTATTCCTTCGTCATGGAGAGCCATGGCCTGGGTGCGGTGGACGTCGAGAACCGTATCCGGAAAACGCTCGAAGAAAATGTCCAGTACCAACAGTGAAAGCACGGGCAGCCCGCTCCGTGAGCCCCCGGTGAGCCTACCTCAGCGCGAAACCGCTGCGGCGACGTTCGTGCAACTCCTGCGCTTCTTGGTCGTGGGTGGATTGAACACCGTATTCGGCTATTCGTTGTTCGCCGCGTTCACGTACTTCGGCATGCCCTACCCTGCCGCGATCGGTCTTGCGACCGTCGGTGGCGTCCTATTCAATTTCCAAAGCATCGGACGCCTGGTTTTCAATGGTGCGCCGCGCTCACGGTTCTGGCGATTCGTTGGTGTCTATATCGTCATCTACCTGCTGAACCTGGGTGGCGTTCGCCTCTTGCTCGGCCTGTGGCCAAACGTGTACATCGCCAACGCAATCACGCTCGTCCCGCTTAGCGTCATTGCTTTTATCCTCAATCGTCGATTCGTTTTCAACTTGCCATGAAGCACATTACGGTCGTCACGCCCTGCTTCAACGAGGAAGAGAATGTGGAAGCGGTCTACGCCGAAGCGCGCCGCGTTCTCTCTTCGATTCCCGGGATCACCTACGATCACCTGTTCATCGACAACGCATCGACCGACTCCACTGTCGCGAAGCTTCGTGTGATCGCAGCCGGCGATCCGGCCGTCAGTGTGATTGTCAATGCTCGGAATTTTGGGCACATCCGGTCACCGATGCATGGGCTTCTGCAAGCGAAAGGCGATGCAGTGATATTGCTCGTCGCCGACTTGCAGGACCCACCCGACCTGATGCGCGAATTCGTCGAAAAATGGCTCGCAGGTGCACCGATCGTCGTTGGCGTCAAACCCGAGGCCAAGGAATCGCAGCTGTTTTTTGCGCTGCGAAGGATGTACTACCGCCTCGTCACGCGGATTGCCAACGTGAAGCTGATTCAAAACTTCACCGGCTTCGGCCTGTACGACCGCAAGGTCATCGAGATCCTGAGGAAGATCGATGATCCGTATCCGTACTTCCGCGGGCTCATCTGCGAGATCGGCTTCGATGCCGTGCAGATCCCCTACGTGCAGCCTCGACGCAAACGAGGAATCTCGAAGAACAACTTTTATACGCT
>NZ_DASXWY010000022.1:0-35045 GCF_036503415.1 Trinickia sp.
GCGCTCGGCCGCGCGGAACGCGAGCTGCGGGCCACGCAAGGCGACGCACCGCTCGTCATGGCGTGCGTGGACCGTCATGCGGTGGCCGCCGTCGTCCAGGATTGGACCGGTATTCCAGTGGGGCGCATGGTGGGCGATGAAGTCGAAACGCTGCTCGATCTCGCGCGGCGCCTCGATGCGCGCATCGTCGGTCAAGCTCACGCGACGGCGCGCATCGCACGTTGCATTCAGACCGCTCGCGCGGGACTCAACCGTCCCGGCCGTCCCGTTGGCGTGTTTTTGCTCGCCGGACCGTCCGGCGTCGGCAAAACCGAAACGGCGCTTGCGCTGGCCGGCGAGCTCTATGGGGGCGAGCACAACCTCATCACGATCAACATGAGCGAGTACCAGGAGGCGCATACGGTATCGACGTTGAAGGGCGCACCGCCCGGATATGTCGGCTATGGCGAGGGCGGTGTGCTGACCGAGGCCGTGCGTCGCCGGCCGCATAGCGTCATTCTGCTCGACGAAGTGGAGAAGGCGCATCGCGACGTGCACGAGGTGTTCTATCAGGTATTCGACAAGGGTTGGATGGAGGACGGCGAAGGGCGGGTGATCGATTTCCGCAACACGCTCATCCTGCTGACCAGCAATGTCGGAACCGAACTCATGATGCGCGCCTGTGCCGATGCCACGTCCATGCCTTCTGAGCAGGATCTCGCGGCGACGCTGCGCGCCCCGTTGCTGCGCGTATTCGCGCCGGCGCTGCTCGGCCGGATGACGACGATTCCGTATTACCCGCTCGATGAAGCGGCGCTGCGCACGATCGTCGGACTTCAGCTTGCACGCGTGCAAGACCAGATGGCTAGCCAGCACGCCATTGCATTGAGTTTCGACGAAGGCGTCGTGACCTGGATCGTCGGACGATGCGATGAAAACGACAGCGGTGCGCGTCTCGTCGATGCAGTCATCGCTCAACGGCTGTTGCCGGAAATCGGGCAGGCGCTGCTCGCGCGGCAAAGAGGCGGAACGCGAATGGAGCGCGTGGAGGTGACCGTCGCCGACGATGCGATTCGGTGCACGTTTTTCTGATCGAAACCGACAGCCGACTTCGGTTGGGGAAAGGAGAATTTTCATGGCTCAGCAAGTCGTTGCAGGTGCAATGATGAAGTGCTCGTTCGGTCTCGCGCCTTCGGTGCTCAACGTGCTCCCCGAAGCGCGGGTCATCGTCGAAGGACGCCCCGCCGCCTCGATCATGGATTCGAAGCCGCTCATCAACATTCCGACCTTCGGGATGTGCAATGCGCCGACGAATCCGGAGGTCATCGCGGCGACGGCGGCGGCGCTCGGCACGCCCACGCCCGCACCCTGTGTGCCGGCGACGGTCGCGCCCTGGGTGCCGGGCGCGCCGAATGTACTGGCGGGCGGATTTCCCGCCCTGACGAACGAGTCCGTATGTATGTGCACCTGGCTGGGCGCGATCACGATAGACCTCGCGGGCAGCCTGCGCACGATGGTGCCGTAAGCGCCGGATCGGCGGGCGCCAAACCGATGAATCGACATTTCAACCGCGGCGGACACTGATATGGAGATCGAGCTCAAGAGCAGCGTGGGTGGCGACACCTTGCGTCTGGTCCGCATGCGTGGAAGCGAAGCGCTCGCCACGCCGTTCGAATTCGAGCTCGAGCTCGCGAGCGATGCCGCCAATATCAGCACCCATGACCTCGTCGGCACGACGCTCTCGCTCGCGATCGAGGCCGTCGGCGGCATGCGCGAGTTCAATGGGATCGTCGCGCGTGTCGGCCTCGTCGATTACGGTGTCGACGAGAGCGGCACACATCGGGTCGGCTATCAGGCGACGGTTCGCCCGCGCCTGTGGTTGCTCACGCGCGGCGCGCACTGCCGCTTTTTTCATGATCTGTCGGTGCCGGAGATCGTCGGCAGACTGCTCGACGACTACAGCGTCGATTACGAAAGCCGATGTACCGCCAGCTATCCGAAGCTCGCGCACTGCGCGCAGTACCGCGAGACCGATTTCGACTTCTTCTCCAGGCTGCTGGAGCGCGAAGGAATCTACTACTACTTCGAACATCGCGGCGGTAAGGACATCCTGGTGCTCGCCGATGCGCCGAGCGCGCACGAGCCGATCGCGAACTACGGGACGATCTCGTTTCAGCCGTGGGTGACCGGCGGGCAGCCGATGACCGAGTCGGTCTATCGATGGTCGTTCGAAGAAGAGCTTGCGGCGGGCACGAGCGAGGTGAATGCGTTCGACTTCAAGAAAGCCCGCTCGAGCGAAAACCAGGGCTTGCTCGCACGTGCGTCGTCGAAGGAGGGCCGCAGTGCGTACGTACTCGCTGACTATTCGCCCGGCTATGCCGCCCAAAGCGACGGACATCGCTACGCTCAGACGCTTGTCGAGGCTCACCAGGCTCAGGCCGTCTGTGCCGTGGGCCGAGCCAGCGCGCGCGGCGTGCACCCCGGCGGGACGTTTTCGCTGACCGGCTACCCGCGCGCGGATCAAAACGCGGAGTATCTCGTAGTCGAAGCGGAGTATGAACTCGGCGCAATCGATGCGCTCGCATCGATGCCCGGTGCCTCGTCGTCCGAGCCGCTGTTCGACTGTGAGTTCGTCGCCATCCGCAAGAGCCGGCCGTACCGGCCGCAACGGCGCACGCCGCTCCCGCATACGGGCTTGCAAACTGCGATCGTCGTCGCCCCCGAGGGCGACCAGACGGCTGCGAGCGCCTATGTGCAGGTGAAAGTGCAGTTCCACTGGGAGCAGTTCAGCCCGCCAAAAGACAGCGAGCGCATGCAGCGATGCTGGGTGCGCGTGGCACAGGGCTGGGCGGGCAAGGCATGGGGTGCCATGTTCGTGCCTCGTGTGGGGCAGGAAGTGGTGGTCGCATTTCTCGACGGCGACCCCGACCATCCGCTCATCGTCGGCAGCGTTTACAACAGCACGAACGAGACCCCGTATCAGTTACCCGCGAACAGCGGTGTTTCCACGATCAGGACGAAGGCAATCGAAGGTTCCGAGCGCAACGAAGTGCGCTTCAACGACAAGGACCTGCAACTGCTGTTGTACACCGGCGGCCGCCACGATACCTACGTCAAGAAGGACGACCTCACGTGGGTGGGAGGCTCGCAGCACACGATCGTGCGCGGCAAGCAACTGGTGAAGGTGGGCTCTCAACACCTGAGCGTCATCGGTTCGCAAAACGTGAAAGTCGATGGCAGCGCGTCGCTTCAGGCGGAGGCGAACGTGGTCCACAAAGCGGGCATGACCTACGCCGCGAGCGCCGAACTCGTTTCGATCTCGGGCGGTGCGACCGTTTGCATCGAAGCGAGAGCGTTGCTGACGCTCAAGGTCGGGGAGAGCTTCGTCGCGATCAGCCCCGCCGGGGTACAGATTTCGGGGCCGATCGTCGGCTTGAACAGCGGCGGCTCGGCTGGCTCGGGCGCGAATGCCTCGCCCGAATCGCCGAGCGCGCCCGACGAGGCCGACGACGGCTCGTCCATCAAATGAGGCCCGCCATGACCTCAACGCTTCCGAAAGGCGTCGACGCGCTCGATCCATTGCGCTCGACATCGCGGCTGTTGGCCGGTTCGCCGTTTCTCGCGCGTGGCGCGTCCGTGGTGGCCGCGCGCGACCCGCTTGGGCTCGGCACGCCTGCGACGGGTGGGGCCGTCGGAGAGGTGCCGAATGCGGCACGCGCCGATCACGCACCGCCTCAGCGTCAGGGTTTTCGCCTGCCGGTCTGCGAGCGCGCCACGCCTGCACGGGAGAGCGCAGATGAATAGCGCTCGGCGATGCCTGCAGGCGGTGACGATCGTCATTTCGGCGGCCCTTGCGGGATGTGCGAGTCCCGTTCCGCGCTCGCAGCCGACGCTTTCCGTGACGATTCATGCGTCGCCGACACTCAATCCCGACGATGAGGGGCGGCCGACGCCCGTGATCGTCCGGATCTACGAGTTGCGTGCGAGAGATGCGCTCGATCGCGCGACATTCTTCGAACTGTACGACCACGATGCACGCGTGCTCGGGGGCGCGCTGCTGCGGCGCGCCGAGGTCACGGTGAGCCCGGGCGAGACGGTGCCGCTCGTGCGTTTGCTCGATCCGGCGACGCGCGCCGTCGCCATCGTGGCGGCGTACGAACGCATCGACGATGCAAAGTGGCGCGCCTCGGTGACGCTCGGCAGCGCGGGCGCCGTCGAATTGACGGCGACGCTCGGCAGTTCGGCGGTGACGTTGGCCGATACGACACCGGCTCGTCCCGCGCCGAAACGCGGACTCGTGACGCGCTGGATGGGTCCGGTCTGGAAGGCCGCGACGAGCATGTTCGGGGGCGCAAACGAACGACCGCCGCCGAACGCGATAGGAAACGGAGATCATCATGACGTGGAATAACCGGGTGGTCTGGTCCGAGGGCATGCTGTTGCAACAGCAGCATCTTCAGCAGCAAGACCGCTACTGGCTCAGTCAGATCGATGCGCGCTGGGGCACGCGGCGGCACTACGGGTGGGGTTTTTGGAAGCTCGCCATCGACGAGGCGCAATTGGGCCTCGGCAAGGTGGCGCTGACGGCGTGCGAGGGCATCATGCCCGACGGAACCGCATTCGTGCTGCCGCTCGACGACGAGTTGCCGCTGCCGCTCGACGTTCCCGAGACGCGCCGCGACGCGCTGGTCGTGCTGGCGCTGCCGCTCAGGCGGCCCGGCGTGGCGGAGATGGCGAGCGAGCAGAAGACGGCCGACGAGAGCTATGCCCGCTACCGCCGCGAAGCGTGCGTCGTCGTCGACAACAACGAGGACTCGCGCGAAGGCACGGAGATGGAGGTGGGCAAGCTGCGGTTGTCGCTCGCATTTGCCGACGACGTGACGCAGGCGTATGCCGTGCTCGGCGTTGCGCGTGTCGTCGAGTGCAGCGAGGCGAACGGCGTCGTGCTCGATCGCGGGTATGTGCCGCCGTGCCTCGATTATCGCGTCGCCGGCCGACTGGCGGCGTTGATCGAGGAGCTGGCCGGCATGCTTCGGCAGCGCGGCGACGCATTGGCCGCGCGCCTCGCTCAGCCGGGGGCCAACGGCGCGGCCGAGATCGCCGATTTTCTGCTGCTGCAGCTCGTCAATCGCAACGAGCCGCTCATGCGGCATCTCGCGAGCGTCAAGGGCCTGCATCCCGAGGCACTCTTTCGGGAACTGCTGCAACTGGCGGGCGAGTTGGCGGGCTTCACTGCGAGCGGTCGCCGCGCGGCGATACCTGCGCCTTACCGTCACGACGCGCTCGCCGACACCTTCGCGCCGCTCGCCGACGAACTGCGTCGATCGCTCAGTCTGGTGATGGAGCCGCAGGCGGTCGCGATCGGCCTCGAGCAATCGCAGTTCGGCGTCAGTATCGCGCGCGTGCCCGATACGCGGCTGCTGAAGACCGCCGAGTTCGTGCTCGCGGTGAAGGCGGAGATGGCGACGGAAGCGCTCTCGACGGCGTTGCCAGCTCAAACGAAAGTGGGCCCGGTCGAGCGGATTCACGATCTGGTCAATCTGCAACTGCCGGGCGTCGCCTTGCGCAGATTGCCCGTGGCGCCGCGTCAATTGCCGTTTCACGCCGGCTATTGCTATTTCGCGCTCGACACGTCCGACGACTCATGGCCGCAGATCGTGGCATCGGCCGCAATCGCGCTGCATGTCGCAGGTGACTTTCCTGGCCTGGAGGTGCAGCTGTGGGCGATTCGACCATGATCGAGAATATGAGCTTGCCGCCGGCTACCGCGTTGGATCCCGCTGCGGGCGAAAGCGGAGCCGCCTCGATGGCGGCTGAGAAACAGGTGGCGCCGGAAGAGACGCGTATCGATGCGGGGTTGCTGCCGTTAACCGAGGCCCATCGTCGAGCAGCGCTCACATCGGGGCTGAATCCGCTCGTCGGTGCCGCGCACGCGCTCATCGAGGCAGGCGCGGCGCTGCGCGACGCACGCGCGGCCCAGCCGCTGGAACCGCTGCGCGCGCGTCTTACCGGGATGATCGAGACCTTCGGCGACGAAACGACCGCCAAAGGCATCGATGCCGAAACCGTTGCGCTCGCGCGTTACTGCCTGTGCACGTTCATCGACGAGACGATTGCCGCAACGTCATGGGGCGGTGGCGCCTGGGCCGCAAGAAGCCTGCTGGTGACGTTTTTCGGCGAAGCGTCGGGCGGCGAGCGCTTCTTCACGATACTGCACGGGCTTTCGCAGGAGCCGCGACGCCATCTCGATGCGCTCGAACTGCTGTTCGTCATCCTGTCGCTGGGCATGGCGGGGCGCTATCGATTGATGGCACGCGGCCACGCCGAACTCGAGCGCGTTCGGGACACACTGCGCCGCCTCATCGTGGCCGAACGCGGCCGTGCGCGCGCGCCGCTTTCGCCCCAATGGCAGGCCGCTCATGCGCCGCTACGGCGGCGGCGGTACGTCAACGGCACGGCGCTGGCGCTGTCGGGCGGACTCGTTTTTCTCGCCGCACTGGGAGCCGTATTCGACCACCGGCTGCAGGAGCAAGCGCAGCCCGTGATTCATTCGCTGCGCTCCGTGCGTCTTGCCACTGCGGCGCCGCAGCCTGCGGCCGCACCCGCGGTGACTGAAACCGCCTTACGCGAGAGGCTGAGCGCGCTGCTCGCGCCCGAGATTGCCAGCCAACGCGTGACGGTGGGCGGAACATCCGATCGTGCCGTCATCACGCTGCTCAGCGATGGCGTCTTTGCGTCGGGACGCGCGACGGTACGGCCCGACGACGTGCCGCTGATCCGGCGTATCGGCGCGGCGCTCGACGGCACCGCGGATCGCGTGATCGTCGTCGGTCACACGGACGATCGACCACCACTTGCGAGCGGGCAAAGCAACTGGCAGCTCTCGCTTGCACGCGCGTCCTCCGTCGTCGAGCTGCTGCGCGAAGAAGCAGGCAGGCCCGAGCGCTTTCTCGCGCAAGGACGCGGCGCGCTCGATCCGATCGCGTCGAACGATTCCGCCGCGGGACGCGCGCGCAACAGGCGTGTCGTCATCACCGTGCTTGCGCCGGGCGCGGCCTTATGAGTGCGCGACGGGCAGTGTCCGCCGCGCTTGTCGGAGATGAGAAAAGTGATCCCTCGCATAGTTGAACGCGTGAGCTGGCGTACATTCGCTGCGGCCTTGGCGATGCTCCTCGGACTCACGCTGATTTGGCATCAGGCGCCGCGCGTCGGCTACAACGGCCGCACGCCGTTTGCCAGCCCGTCGGCACGCGCGTGGCTCGTGGTTGCGCTCTTCGCATGCTGGGCGGCATTCGCGCTCGGGCGTTGGCTCGTGCAATGCCTGCGCGATGTACGCATCGTGCGCAAGGCGCCGCGCAACGAAACGCAGGACGATAGCCAGGCGCAGGCCGATGCAGCCGCGGCCGACACGGCAAGACGCACGCGGGCGGCGCTCGAGCGCAGCTTTCGCCGCGCGCTCGCGCTGATCCGCGGCAACGGGTTGCCGGGCGCGGGCCGTTGGCGCGCGCGCAAGCTGCCGTGGTATCTCGTGCTCGGCGAGCGCGGCACCGGCAAGAGCGCGATGCTGGAGGCGAGCGGGCTCGAATTTTCGCATGAGCGTGCGCTTGCGGAGGTCGACGACGATCTTGCGCCGTACCGCTGGTGGCTCGCCAACGAGGCGATCCTCATCGAAGCCTCGCCGCACGGGGACGACGCGAACGACGGCTGGCAAGCGTTGCTGCGCAAGCTCCGGCAAACCCGGCGGATGCGCGCGATCGATGGCGCCATCGTCACGGTCGACGCAGGATGGCTGGACGACAGCGCCGCATCGGCGCGCGAGGGCCGGGCCGCATCGATACGCGAGCGCATCGATGCGATGCATCGCACCTTCGGCATTCGCTTTCCGGTTTATATCGTCGTGACGCGATGCGACCGGCTACCGGGTTTCGAGCCGTTTTTTGAATCGCTGGACGAGGGAGCGCGGGCTCAGGTGTGGGGCACGACGTTCGAGGTCGATAGCGACGCGGGCTCGCCGCTCGCATCTTTCGGCAGCCGGTTCGATGCGCTCGTGCGCCGGCTGCAGGCGCGAGTCGTCGAATCGTTGCCGTCGTCCGGCGAACCGGGGCTCACTGCACCGATCTACGGATTTCCCGTGCGCTTCGCTGCGCTCGGTCCGTCGTTGCGCGGCTTTTTGCAGGAGGCGTTCGGTGCGTCGCCGTACATGGACGACGCCATGCTGCGCGGCGTCTACTTCACGGCGGCTCCGCCGGCCGCCTGCGAGAGTCGTGGCGAGCGCAGCGGCCGGCGGCGCGGCTACTTCATCGAGCGGCTTTTGCGTGAAGTCGTGTTTCGCGAGGCAGGCCTCGCAGGCCGGCGGCTTCCGTCGACGCGCCGGCAGCGCGTCGCGCGCCGGGCGACTTGGGCCGCTATCGCCCTTGGCACGCTCGTTGTGGCTGCGTGCCTCACGATCAGCTACGCACGCAATCTCGCATCGATAGCGGCCCTCGAGCGCGCGGACCTGAGGTTGACTCAGCTGGCCCGCGTCGGCGTGGACTCGGACGCGCCGGCTTCGATGCTGCCGGTGCTCGATGCCGCGAGGAATCTGCCGCTCGGTTATGCGCAGCACGACGCGCGCGTGCCGCTCGCCTCCCGCTTCGGGCTGAGCCAGAGCGAGCAGCTCGGCACCGCTGCCAGGGTGAGGTACCAGGCGTTGCTGCGCGCGACGATCGAGCCGTTCGTCGCGCGGCGGCTCGCTCGCGCATTGGCGGCTCCGGGCCTCGATGCGGGGGCACGCTACGCCGCGCTGTGCGTTTATCTGATGCTGGGCGATCGAGTCCACTTCGATGCCTCCGCCGTACGGACATGGGCCGCCAGCGACGCGCGCTCGCTGCCGCTCACCGACGCCCAGGGAGCCGATTGGCTCGAGCATGTCGACGCGCTCTTCGGGACGGGCAGCTTCAAGGCCGACGTGCCGCTCGATGCGGAGCTCGTCGGGAGCGCGCGTGCCGCCATCGGCACCGTTCCAGTGGCCGAGCGCGTCTTCGACACGATACGTCCCGAGCTCGAAAAAGCGATGCCGCAGCCGCTTTCGGTCGACATGATGGGCGGCGACGACGCGGGGCTCGTCCTCATTCGCAAAAGCGGCAAGCCGCTGACCGACGGCGTGCCGGGGGCCTACACGCGCCAAGGCTACGCGCGGTTTCTGGGGTTGCGCGAGGCGGCCTTGCAAGCGCTCGATCGCAATGCCTGGGTGATGGGCCGCACCATGGCACCGGCGGGCGATCCCGCACGCCGGGCGATGCTGAGCGGCGACATCGACCGCTATTATTTCGACCGTTACATCGCGGCATGGGACGGCATCCTGAACGATGTCTCGCTGCGGCCGCTGCCGAAAGGAAGTGACGGCGCGTCGATCGTGAAATTCCTGGCACGGCCGGATTCGCCGCTGCGCACGTTTCTGATGACGGCGGCCACGCAAACGACGCTGGCCGGCGATGCGACTGGTGCCCTCGATGGCGGTAAGGGCCCGGGGCATGCGACGCGATCGATATGGCGGACCATGCTCGCGCGTGCCGGAACGATCTTCGGCTCAGGGCGTGCGAAGCATGCTACGTCGGTGAATGGGCCCGCGCCGGAGGCTTCGGGGGCGCCCGTGGCGGAGGGGCGCGCTGCGGATGGCCGGCCCACGGATGGCCGCCCCCCGGATGGCCGGCCCGTGGACCGCCATTTCGAAGCGTTGCATCGGTTCGTGGCCTCGGGCCGTGATGCTCAACCGTCGGCGCTCGATGAGGTGCAGCGCGAGCTTGCCGCGGCAGGCGCTTTTCTCGACGCCGTCGACGCCGCCCATGCGAATGGCCTGCCCGCGCCGCCGGGCGATGCGCTCACGGCGCTCGATCAAGCCGCGCTCGGTGTGCCGCAACCGATGGCCGGCATGTTGCGCGGACTCTCGGCAAGCGGTACCGCGGCGACGCTTGCCGGCGAGCGGTTGCGCCTCGACGCGCTATGGCGCGCGAGCGTCGCGCCTTTCGGTCACGCCGCGCTGGACGGACGCTATCCGTTCGTGAGGACGTCGCAAGTCGACGTAACGCTCGACGATTTCACGCGCGTGTTCGGCCCCGGCGGTCTCATCGATACGTTTTTCCGCAACAACGTGCAGCAGTACGTCGATATGTCCACGCCCCACTGGAGCTGGAAACCGTCGGCGAAAGCGCTGGGCATGTCGGCGAAGACGCTCGAGATGTTCCGCGAAGCGGCGGCGATTCGCGACGCGTTCTTTCCGGACGGCAGCCGGACGATGCAGGTGCGCTTCGCGCTCACGCCCGAATCGATGGATCCTGCGTTGACGCGTTTCGTGCTGACGCTCGCCGGTAAAACACTCGACTATCAGCACGATCCGCGACGCGCCGTCTCGTTCGACTGGCCCGGCGCAGCGGCACCGCAGCCGGCGCGAATCGACTTCGCACCCGCGGCGGCCGACGGGCGCAGCGCGGTCGATGCGCTGGGCCAGTGGCGCCTGTTTCGCTTGCTCGACCTGGGCAAGCTGACACGCAAGCGGGCCGACAGCTTCGATCTGAGCTTCGATCTCGGCGGCAGAAAAGTGTCGCTCGATCTCGCGGCCAGCAGCGTCGTCAATCCGTTCGCATTGGACGCGCTGAGCAAGTTCCAGCTTGTCGATACGCTCTAACCATAGCGCGCCGGAGCGCACCTGAAGCGCGTACCCCAGGGAACCGCTCGGGGTCCGCGCGTTACTCAATGCGCTATGGATATCAATCATGCTCAGGGTGGACCGCGCATAGCTTTCGCGCGCACGCTCGAATGGCTGCATCGATTCGGCGCGCGCAGCGATGCCGTCGTGGCTATCGTCGTCGCGCTTGTCGTGTTCATGATGGTGCTGCCGTTGCCGACGCCGGTCATCGACGCGCTTGTCGCACTCAATATCGCGACAGCGCTGTTGCTCATCGCGCTTTCGCTCTATCTGCCGAATGCGGTCGCCTTCTCGAGCTTCCCGGCGGTGCTGCTGTTGACGACGCTCTTCAGGCTCGGCCTCGAGATCAGCACGAGCCGTTCGATTCTGATGCACGCCGACGCAGGGGCGATCGTCGAGACATTCGGCCGGTTCGTCGCCGGCGATCACGTCGTCGTCGGTGCCATCGTGTTCTTCATCGTGGCGGTCGTGCAGTTCGTCGTCATCACCAAGGGGGCCGAGCGCGTGGCGGAGGTGGCCGCGCGTTTTTCGCTCGACTCGATGCCGGGACGGCAGATGGCCATCGATGCCGACGTGCGCGCCGGCCTCGCGCGCCCGGACATGGTGGCGCACCTGCGCGCGGAGCTCGCGCGCGAAAGCCGGATGCACGGCGCCATGGATGGCGCCATGAAGTTCGTGAAGGGCGATGCGGTGGCGGGATTCGTGATCGTGATCGTCAACCTGACGGCGGGCATGGCCATCGGCGTCGTCTACAAGGACATGACGGTTGGCGAGGCGCTTCATCGCTATGCCGTGTTGACCATCGGCAACGGTCTGATGGCGCAAATCCCGGCGCTGTTGATCTCGATCGCCGCGGCTGTCCTCATCACGCGCGGCGGTGAGGCGCAGACGCCGCAGGGCACGACGCTTGGCCGCGAAGTGCTCGGCCAGATGCGGGCGGCGCCGGCGGCATGGATCGTCGCCGGCACCGTTGCGGCAGCGTTTGCCGCCGTACCCGGGATGCCGTGGATAGCGTTCGCGCTCGTCTCGGCATCGATGCTCGGCTTCGGTGCGCTCGGCCTGCGCCGCGAGCGGGCCGGCGTCGATTCCCGCCGCAAGGGCGAGCCGGAGATGCACCCGGATTCGCCGATCCCTGACGAATGCGACATGCGGCAGATCGTGCCGATACGGCCGATCGTCGTATTCATCTCGGAGCACATGGCCGGCGACGCGCGGTTCGCTCGATTCGAGCGCGCCGCGCGGCGCGCGCGCAACCGGCTCGTGCTGCATCATGGCATGACCGTGCCGAACATCGACATCCAGCGTGTGCGCCGGCTCGAAGGCGATGCCTACGAAGTGGCCATTCACGAGGTCGTTGCCGCGGATGGACGCTTTCATTGCGACAGCCTGTGTGTCAGGGAAGAGGCGATATCCGGCGACGCGCTTCGCGTACATGCGGTTGCGCAGCGCTACCCGCTCATTGCGAAGGCGGTGTGGATCGAACGCGAGCGTTGGATCGACGCCGGCGCGCTCACATCGGGCATCGATGCCGTCGACTATTTCGAGCGGCTCGTCACGCAGGTGCTGCATCGTCATGCAGCGCGCTTCGTCGGGATCCATGAAGCGCAAATCGTGTTCGGCTGGCTTCAGCGCGAAACGCCGGCCGCGGCCAAGGAGCTGGCTCAGGTGATGCCGCTGCCACGTTTCGCCGAAGTGTTGCGGTTGCTCGTCGGCGAGCGCGTGTCGATTCGCAACGTACGCGTCATCGTCGAGACGCTCGTCAGTTGGGCGCCGAGGGAGAAGGACACGGCGATGCTCGCCGAACATGTGCGCCTCGCTCTCCAGGCGCAGATATGCCAGGAATTCGCGCGCGACGGGATACTTCACGCGGTCCTCGTCGATCGCGCGCTCGAAGATACGTTGCGCGCTTCGCTGCAACAGAGTGCGCAGGGATGGACGTTGGCGATCGATCCCGAGACTGCCGGGCACTTGCTGACGCGCGCGGCCGAGTTATGCCGGCCGCCGGACGAGCATGGCGCGACACCTGTCGTGCTGACGGCACAGGACTTGCGCCGCCCGCTGCGGCTCTTGCTGCGCGACGAAGTGTTCGACGCCTATGTGCTGGCCTATACGGAACTGACGCCGACGCAGCGCGTGCGCGCGGTGGGGACGATCTCGCGCGATGCGGCGTGATCACATCTCGGCTCGTTCGTCGAAGAAGAGATCGTCGATTTCGATCGGTTCGGTGCAGCGTGCATCGAGCGTATCGAGTTCGTCCACGAGCCGGTAGACGACCGCCACAGCGCGATAGCAATCCGCGGGAATCGTGGCTTCGACCTGGACGTCGGCATGAAGCCGCCGTGCGAGCTTGCGGAAGTGAAAAACGGGAATCTCGGTCAGATGTGCCGCGTCGATCATCTGCCGGGCGGCTTCATCCACGCCTTTCGCAACGACGACGGGCACCGATTGCGTTTTGCCGTCGTAGTGGAGCATGACGGCAATATGCTCCGGATTCGTCACGAGCGCGCGGCCCGAACGAGGCGCATCGAGCGTCGGGCCGGCAGGGGCCAGCAAAGCCTCGATCAGCGCCGAGCGCAAGCGCGCCCGGACTTGCGGGTCGCCGGCGGTCTGCTTCAGTTCCTCTTTCATGTCGCGATGCGACATGCGCAGTCCGCGCCGATGATGGCGTTTCGCGAGCCACACGCTGGCGAATGCGGGAGCGGCGAGCGCGGCTAGCAGCACGCGGATCACGAAGTGGGCGGTTTCGACGCCGGCTTGCCAGTTCGCAGCCAACGATTGCCGGGCGAGCAGCGTCGGCACGATGTGCACACGACCGGCGAGTGCGAGTGCGGCCGCTATGCCGAGTGCCGCGGCGCTGACGAGCGAGATGGCCAGCGCCGTGAGATGTCGAGCGGAAACGAGCTGCCGAAAATGTGCAAGCGGATCGAGCCGCGCGAGCGACGGCGCCAGCACTTTCGGCGAGAAATGCATTGACCCTGCCATCCACGCGCCGCATACGGTTGCAGCGAAAGCGGTCGCGCCGATGCAAGCGAGGACAGGCACCATGAGCCGCGCGCATGCACTCACGAGCCGCGCCGCCGAAGCGAGCGGGCGCGCGGCGGAGATCGCCTCCAGCGCGAGGCCCGCTATATCGAGCCAGGCATCGCAGGCGGCGTCGAGCCCCCAGAAAAGAAGCTCCGTCGATGCGGCGAGGACGAGCAATGCGCCGAGCGGCTCGCTGCGTGCCACGTTACCCTTGGCGCGCGCATCGCGCAACCGCTTCTCGGAAGGCGGCAGTGACTTCTCGCTCATGGCCTATCGGCGCGCATGCGACCGAGGAGGTGCATGGTGGCCTCGGCATGCGCGAAGGTGGCCTGGGCGAGCGCATCGAGGAGCGCGGGCAGACTCAGCGCGACGACGAGCAGCGCGAGGACGCTTTTGAACGGCAACGCTGCGACATACGCCGGAAACCGCGGAGCAGCTCGCGAGAGCACGGCGAAGCAGACTTCGACGAGAACGAGTGCGAGCAAATAGGGCAGCGCGAGCAGGACGGCCAGACGCATCATGGCCGTCAGCAATGGCTCGATCGCGGCCCACGTGCTGCTATCCAGCGCGGGCAGCCACGCGAGTGGCGGCCAGACGGCGAAGCTTGCATAGACGACGGCGACGAGCGCATGAAGCGCGCCGGCGTGGATCAGATAGACGCAGGAGGCGTGCTTGAACAAGGCGCCGAAGACCGAGGCGTCCGGCGATGCGGTCGGGTCGAGCGCCTGTGCGTTCGCGCCGCGTTGATAGTCGAGACAGGTCCCCGCTGACTCGACGGCCCACAATGGAACGGCAAGGACGGTCGCGAGCAGCAGGCCGATAGCGCATTCCTTCGCTGCCAGGCCCAGTGCCAGGCCCAGTGCGAGATCGGGGCTTGGCGCGCGCGCCGCGATGGCTGGCAGCAGACCCGGCACGATGGGCAGCGCAAGCGCCAGTGCAACGGCGATGCGTGCGATGCGCGACAGCGCGTGCGGAGCGAAGATCGGCACGAGGATCAGTGCGGGCACCCAGCGGAGCGCGCCGAGACCGAGGGCAAGAACGAGGGGCAGCAGCGGGCCGAGCGGGTTCGTGAGCGGATCGGGCATGGACGTTCATCCGCGCGGCAGCGCGGCGAGCGCGAATGCTTGTTCGACCAGGCGGACGAGTTCGATACCGAACGAGTGGGCGCTCGCGGCGAGCGTTGCGCAGACGACCACGAGCTTGACGGCGTACGGCAGCGTTTGATCCTGGATCTGGAAGGCGGATAACACGAGCGACATCGTGACACCCGCACAGGCGGCAACGAGCGCGACGATCAGCGACATCTTGAACGTGAGAATGAGCGCATGCTGCATGAAGGCGAGGGAATCGGGCATCGGCTTCAGCTTCAGCTTCGATACGAAACGACGAGCGCTTCGATGAGACGACCCCATCCGTTCGCGACCACGAAAAGCAGCAACTTGAGCGGCAGCGAAACCATCGTGGGCGGCACCATTTGCATACCGAGCGCGAGCAGGACATTGGAGACGAGTAAATCGATGACGACGAATGGAACGAAAAGAATCAAGCCGATTTCGAATGCGGCCTGCAGTTCCGAGACGACGAATGCGGGGACGACGATGCTCCAGTCATTCGCGGCGGCCGCTCGCGTCCTGTCGGGCGAACCGTGCAGCGCTAGCTCGACGAACCGTTCGCGTTCTTCCAGTCTGCTGTTACGCAGCATGAACTGACGTAGCGGTTCGGCGATCGCCTGGGCCCGCGCGATCTGCTCGCGTCCCGAAACGGCGCCGGCCGTTGCCGATGAGGCGCTCCGTTGCGCTTCGTCCAGGCACGCGCTCAGCGTCGGCGCCATCACGAAAAGCGTGGCGGCCAGCGCCACGGCGTTGAGTGCGAGCGCGGGCGGCGCTTGCTGCACGCCGATTGCGTTGCGTACAAGGACGAGGACGACCGATATCTTCAGATAGGAAGTCATCGTGATCGCGGCAAGCGGAAGCAACGAAAGCGTGCCGAGCAGGACGAGCAGGGCGAGCGGGTGCTGATCGGGCGTCATGGCGAAGCGCCGTTCCCGGACGCGCTGTGCCATTGCGTGATCTCGACGGCCAGCCGGCCGTCGAGATCGACGAGTTCGCCATAGCCGACGGGCACACCGTTGGCTTCGATGCGCACGGTCGGCGGCATGCCCTCGGCGAGCCGAAGCAGCGTGCCTCCGCCGGCGGCGGCGAGCGCGCCCAGCGAGAGATCGAGGGTGCCGATGACGAACGACAACTGCACGGGCAGGCGCGCCGGGTCGACCGGGCTCGGGGTATCGGGCGGCAGGCCGGTGGTTGACGGGCGAGGGGAGGAGGTATCGTCGTGCATCGCATGAAGGACTTCGAAGCTGGAATGGGCGTCGCGCCAGCGGACTTGCCAGGCGAGGCCGGCGAAAACGACACGTCCGACGCCGGCCGTGTCGAACGCGGACGAGGGCAGGCGGAGGATGTCACCGCTCGCGAGCGATGAAATGTCGGCGGACGGCATCGCGAGCGTTCCGGCGATCACGCGTGCGCGACTGGGCAAGTGCTCGAGCCACGGGGCGATGGCGGGCGACGGGAATTGCCAGGGGCCGTGCTCGATCATCTCGTTGAGCGCATCGGCATTGACGCGCACGAGCATCGCAACGCACAGGTGCGGCATCGTGCAACTGAGGCTGACGGTGAGGATGTTGTCACTGCCGGCGCGCGAACTTTGCGAAGGGGCCGCGCACGCCTCGCAGCGGGGGTCGCCGAGCGCGGCGCCGAGCGGTGTGGGCAATGCCGCCAGTGCGAAGTGCACGAAGGCCTCCCGCGCCGCGCGGTGCTCGGCCAGACCCGGATCGATGCCTGTCAGCGCGAGCAACCATGCTTCGCAATCGTGCCAACTCATGCCGCCAAAGCGGGTTGAGATGGCGAGCCCGCGGCCTTCGACGAAAGCGGTGGGCGCCGCGCCACGCAGCTCGAGCGTTGCGGTACTGGCGTCGCCCAGCGAGACGCGCAGGGCCGGTACGCGGGCGAGCCGGCTTTTCGCGACGCGAGCGGCGTCTGCTCGGCGCAGGACTATTGCGCGGTGCGGATGCGTCATCCCTGCACTCGCATCGGTGGTGTCGACGATACCGCCAGCGACGACAGGCCGACGGGATCCTCGATGCCCACTCCAGCCGACAGTCGCTCGGCCAGCCGATATTTTTCCCGCTGGCGCCAACACCTGCGCTGGATGTCATGGGCTGCGGCCAGCGCCGCGCGTGCGGCCTCGAATCGCTTGTTCCCCGTGTCGACAGCGGAGCCTGCGTTGGAGCGGCGCGCCATGAGATGCGTATAAGCGTGCTCATGGCACGCGAAATCGTTGCGGTTCAGGAAGTCGATATGGGAAGCGCCTTGCGCAATGCGGCGCCGAAGCGCTTCGCGTGTGCGCGCGAGTTCGAGGTCGAGGCTAGCCAGCACGCGGCGCGCGCATTCGAGTTCGTGAGATGCCGCGCTCGCATCGCGCGTGGCATCGGCGACGAGCTCGCCGGCCCGTGCGAGCCGGGCCTCCGCCCGTCTGCCCAACAGGCGCAGGACGCGTGGATCAATTAGCGACGACGGCATGCAGTTGCTCGAGCGTATCGCGCCATGGGCACGGCGTACGCGTGTCTTGACGCAGGAATGCGAGAAGGCGCGGATGACGCGCGACGGCGTCGTCGTTTTCGGTGTCGCGCCCTGCTTGATACTCGCCGAGCGTCAGCAGTAGCTGAAGATCGCGATGCCGCGACAAAAGGCATCGCAATCGAGCCGCGTCGTTTCGATGCGTTTCGGCGACGATCGCGTCCATCGCGCGGCTCGTACTCGCGAGTATGTCGATCGCGGGAAAATGCCCGCGCTGGGCCAGTTCCGTCGACAGCACGATGTGCCCGTCGAGCAGCGAGCGCGCTTCTTCGGCGATCGGATCGAGCGTCGACGTTTCGGTCAATACCGTATAGACGGCAGTGATCGAGCCCCGCGGCAACGGCCCGGCTCGCTCGGTGAGGCGCGGCAGCATCGCATAGACGGAGGGAGGCAATCCAGCGTGCCCTGTCGGCTCCCCGGCCGCGATGCCGATCTCCCGTTGGGCCCGAGCGACGCGCGTGAGCGAATCGACGAGCAGCAGTACATGAGCGCCGTTCGCGCTGAGCCCCTCCGCGATCGCCGTGGCGGTGAAAGCGGCGCGCACGCGTTCCATGGCGGGGCGCTCGGAGGTGGCGCAGACGACGACGGTTCGCGCGGACACAGCGGAATCGAGCTCCCGCTCGAGGAATTCATTGAGTTCGCGGCCGCGCTCGCCGACGAGTCCGAGGACGACGGCGTCGGCGTCGATGCCGCGTGCGAGCGCGCCGATCAACGTCGTCTTGCCGCAACCCGGTCCCGCGAAAAGACCGATGCGTTGACCGCGGCCCAACGTCAACGCCCCATCGAGCGCGCGAATGCCCGTCGTCAGCGCATCGACGATGCGCGGCCGTGCGAGCGGCGCAGGCGGATCTGCCAGCACGGGCCGGCGCACGCATCCACGCGGCGTGTGCCGGCCCGATGGCACGACGGGGGGCGAGGCATCGAGCGGTCGCCCGAGGCCATCGAGCAGCCGACCCAGCAAATGTCTTCCCGCTTCGACGTCGTGCGGGCGTCCCAGCGATCGCAGCGACATGCCCGGTGCCAGGCCCTGCGTAGCCGCAAGCGGAGCGAGCAGCGTGCGTGAATCGTTGAAACCGATGACTTCGGCGAGCATCGGATGGCCATGCACGTCGACGCAATCGAGCTCGCACAAGTGCCCGACTTTGGCGCGAGGCAATCGCGCGGCGATGAGCGTGGCGCTGACTTCGACGACATGACCCAGTGCATGCGCAGTGGTCCGGCCGGCGCAGCGCTCGTTCACCCGGCCTAGCCACGCCGCGAGGCGGGCTTCGAGCAAGGCGGCATCGGCCGAATCGCACGCATCGGACGACGGGCGCGCGAACGTCACCATGCGAGCTCCGCGACGCCCGCACCCGAGAACACGATCTTGTGCGGCTCGATTCGTTGGAGCGTGTAATCGCGCCATCGATAGCCGGGCGCCAGGACTTGTCCTTCACGCGTGACGACGAAGCCGTGGCGGCCGTGGCGTACGCTCGCGACGTCGAGCGGGGCGCGTGCGACCGTCAGGGGCGGCGGATAGATCGATGCCTCGACAGGCCGGACCGTTTGCGATGCCGCAGGTGCATTGCCTGCCGCGTCGATGGGACGTGCGTTTCGCGTGGACCCGAGCCATAGCAACGCTGCGCCGAGCAGGATCGCGGCGCACGCCGCAACGCAGGCCAGCTCGGTGATCGAAGTACGCAATGCTGCCCGCCAACCGCCGCTGCCCGCCGGGCTCGACGATGCCGGGCCCGCGTCCCACGACGCCTGTTCGTCGGCGATTTTCGCGCAAGCAGGGCCGATCGCCACCTGTGTCCCGGCGCCTACCAGGATCGGACAGGCGGCCTTGCCTGTGCCGCCGGCGCGAAACGACCATACATCGTCGACTCCGCGCGAGAATGTTCCGGCGTGCGCCGGCATACCCGGATCGCACAGCACCAGATCGTTGTCGGGACTGCTGCCGAGGCGAATCGTGTCGCCGTCGAGCGGAAATGCGGCGCCGCGATGCAAGCCGCTCAAGATGCGAAGTTCGAGCATGGGAAGGGATGACTGCGTTCGGGTTAGAGCGCGTGCGCACTAAGAAGCACTGCACGTTGACGCGCGCGCGATGTGGCGACCGGGTAGACGGCAACGAGCCGCGGCGGCGCGCCGGATTCGAGCACCACCGCCGTCGTCAGTTCGGTGCTGCTCGTGCTGGCCCACTCCTGCCCGGGCAACCCGGTTGGCTGCCGCATGGCGAGCCCGATGTCGACGGCGATCGCTGCTGGGCCGCTCGGCGGCGCCGGCAGGACACGCGCAACGAGATCGAGTGCGTCGCCACGCGGCGCTGACCGACCGTTCGCGTGGTCGGCACTCGGTGCCGACGACGGGGCGGGCGCACTCGGCACTTCCGCGCCGATCGCCAGACCCAGGTGCCGGTTCGCGAAGCCGACGATGCGTTGCCGGTTGAGCACGCGCGCGCGGTGTTCGGCGAGTGCGTTCAGCCATCGTGCATCGCGTTGGGCATCGGCAGCGCTGGCGCCCGGCACCGCGATGTCGGGGCCGCGGCCCGACGCGTGTTCCGCGGCGGGCGGCATGAGCGCCGCATCCTCTGTCTCGAGAACGAGCACTTCCATCGATACCATCGGCTGCGGCCGATCGAGCGCTTCGACGAGTTGCGCCACGCGTGTGCGCAGGGCAAGATCGGCCCACACGAACACCGTGTTCGTTCGCTCGTCGGCGGCGACGACGATATCCGCGCGGCGTGAGCTCCGCGGCAGCGCGGCGCTGGACTGCGTATCGGGCAGTACAGGCATGACGGGTGCGGTGCCGGTCCGGCTCGGAAAGATCGCATCGACGAGCGGCAATGGGGTGGGTGCGGCGACGCCGGGCAAATCGGGTACCGAAGCCTGCGGGGGCACGAAACCGTGGCTCGGCGGGTGCGTGTCTTCGCCGGTCAGCAACTGGCGAAGAATCGATGCGACGCCGGGCCGCGATGCATTGCCGCGCTCGGGCGCGGGCCCATCGGCCGCCTGCGCGTGGCGCAGCACGAAGACCATCGGCTGCGGCTCGGCGGCTGCGCCGGTGGTCGGACGGTGCGCAAGGAACCGGCGCAGCAGCGAGCGATACTCGCCCGGCCCACCGACGAGCACCGCATCCTGGCCGGGCAGTGCGCCCCAGCCGAAGCGCGGCTCATAGAGCCCGACGGCTGCCAGCGCCGCGCGCGCCGCTTCCGGGTCGAGGCCGCCGAGCGCCATGCGTTCGACGCGCGAAGCGGTGCGTGCGCTTACATACAGTGTGCGGTTCGCGACGAACCAATCGAAATGATGGGTGCGGGCGAGTTGCTCGAGAAAGTCGCGGCCGGTCTCCGCCCGAAGCCATCCGGCGAGGCGCGCCGTGCGCCAGCTATCGTTTGCGCGCCCGCGCTCGTCGGCGAGGCGAAGCCGCAGTCCGTGATCCTTGGCGAAGCGATCGAGCGCATCGAGCGGCGTCGATTGCGCCGCTTGAAACGCATAGGGCGCATCGAGCCCGTCATGCGGTGATTCGCCCGCGCGTGCGCTGGCGGCCCCGAGAACGATCGCGCCGATGAGTGCGAGCGCGCATCGGCGCAGCCATTCAACGGATTTCATTGAGCACCGCACGCGCCAGCAGGAACTTCGTCTGCAGATCGCTCGTTGCGCTCCAGTTGGCGAGCGAAACGCCGCGCAGCGCATCGACGTAGCGCTGCCACTGCTCGGGAGCGCCCGGCGAAAGCGTAGCGCGAACCTGATCGGCGTGCTCGATCGCGCGCGTGAGTTGGAGTTCGGTGGGGCTCAGTGTGGGTGTCATGGATCGTCCGTCGAGCGTGGCCTGGGAGAGGGGGGCGGTTCATGCGCAGTGCCGCTCGAGTTTCGCGCGCAGCCGGGCGAGCCGCGAGCGCACCGTGCCGACGGGGATGCCGAGCCGTTGCGCGACCTGCACGTAGCTGACGTCGTCGATAAAGAGCAGCTCGATCATGCGTTGCTGATCGGGCGGAAGCGACTGCGCGAATTCGATGAATTGCGCAAAGCGCTGGTTGATCGACATGCGGCGCTCGGGAGCGAGCGTGTCGACGAGTTCTTCTTCGTGTTCGTCGATGCTTTCGACGATGAACCGGTAGTCCGCGGTGCGATTGACGTAATTGCGCACGATGTTCAGCGCGATGGCCGTGAGCCACGTTTTCGGATGCGCCGTGCCTCGATAGGACGACCGGTTTTCCCATGCGCCGAGATAGGTGGACTGGAGGATGTCTTCCGCATCTTCGGCGCTACGCACCCGACGCATGATGAAGCGTTGAATGGCAAGCGCGTGCGAGCGGTACCAGTCGTCGAATACAACGGACACATCAGCGTCGGCAAGGGGCGCCGGCAGGTCCGAAGGCCTCGAAATCATGAGCGTCGAATGTTTTGCGGTTTGGAATAGCCGCGATCGTCGCGCCAGGCCCCAGCTGCAGCCGATTTTGATATGAAAATCGGACGATGTTACGCACCGCGCCGAACGGATCGCATCGATGCGCACGGGCCGGTTCCGTTCGGCGCCCCCGCTCGTCGCGGCATCCCGGCACCGGCTGGCCACTCGATGGAACCGGTGCGCGTGCGTTGTTACTAAGGTGTCGATTTCTTCCCGGTATTCGTCGATCCCGGGAAGCGTAAAGACATTTCACCGACACCAGGGAGAGTTAGCCATGACCTTCGCAGCCGTGATTCCCGCACTCAGCGTGCTGAGCACATTGGCCGGTGCCGCCTCGTCGGCCGTTTCGGCCGACGGAACCGAAAACCTCGATCAGATGGGCAGTGTTTTCAAACGTCAGCAGAACATGCAGTTGAAGACCATCGAATTACAGACCGAGGCCAATATCCAGAAGATGATGGCCGATACGGCCAACAGCATCGCGAGCGGTCAGCTCGACTCCGCGACCAAGATGCAAAATGCCGCGCACAAAGCAGCGCAAGGCATTCATTTTTGATCGCGTGGCCCGCCGCCCTATCGCGCGGTGGCCGAATCACTTCAAGGAACGATATGTCGATGGATGTTCAAGCCGCGGCGATGGACCGGATGGCGCAGCGCGTACGTGCGATCGAGACGGTGTCTCACGCCGCGCTCGCGTTTGCGGAGCAAAAGCGCCGGGTCGATGCGCAAGCCGGTCTCGATGCGTCGCACTCGCGCATGTTGACCGAGCTCATCAACTCGCTTCGCCAACTGACGCAGCAAATCAAGGCTTGATGCCGGCCAGGAGCGAGACCATGGACGCGTTGCACCGTTCCGATTTCCGGGCGCTTCCCGCCGTCGGCGTCGTGCCGGCAACCGATGCTCCGGCCCTCGCCCGCGAGGGCGCCGAGTTCGCGCAGGCGCTGGCCGAGGCACCGCTGGCCGGCGCATCGCTGCGCGCGCTCGAGCCGCGCGCGCCGGCCCATTCCTCGGGGCTCGATCTTCTCGAGGGGCACCTCGAACATATCGCCCGCACCCGCCTCGAAGCTCGCCAGTTGCCCGAGCGCATCGTCAAGGCTCATGCGAACGGCGCGGACACGGCCGATATCGCGATCGCGATGCACCGTCAGGCAAGGCTCATGGCAGCGTATCAACTCGATGTGTTGTGGGCCGCGAAGCTCGTTGGCACTGCGACAGCTTCGCTGAAACAACTGATCACCGCGTCATGACGCATGGCGCCACATCGTCACGTCGTTGCCGCGTTGGCAGATCGGTCGCAGCGGGGCTCGCGCTGGCGCTGGCCGGCTGCGATGCGCGAGTCGAACTGTTTCGCTCGTCCGATGTCCAGGCCGCCAACGAAATCCAGGCCGCGTTGCGTCACCGCGGAATCGATGTCGAGCGAACGGGGGACAAGGACGACGTCGTACTGTCCGTAACCGACGCCGACTTCTACGGCGCGGCCGGCGCGCTGCGCGATGCCGGGCTGCCGCGGCAGCCCCGTCGTGGGTTGGCCGATGCATTCACCGGCAAAGGACTGTTGCCGAGCCCGCTCGAAGAGCGGACCCGTTATGTCCATGCGCTCGAAGCAGCGCTGGAAAGCGTCATTCTCGACATCGACGGTGTGGTGTCGGTGCGTGCCCGCGTCGTACCGCCGGAGCGGCCCTCGCCCGGTGCGCCCCTCGTGCCGGCCTCCGCGTCGTTGCTCATCAAGCATCGGCCCGATATCGATCTGACGGGCCTTCTGCCGGGCCTTGTACGGCTCGTCAAGAACGGCGTGCCGGGGCTGGCCGGCGAGGACGATCGACATGTCGCCGTGATGCTGGTCAAGGAGCGCGAGCCCGCTGCTGCGGCGGTGCGAGCCGGCCCCGGAGCCGTCGTGCGTCAGTCCTATACGGCATGGGCGGCGGCAGCGGCACTCGGCACGGCGGGCACAGCGATGTTGGGATGGCATCTGCGCCGTTGGGTGACGCGCTTGCGCGCAGCGAAGCGATGAGCGGACCACCCGATGACGGCTGGCCGGCGTTCTGGTGCTCTCCGTGGCGCTGGGCCCATGCCGATTGGCATCGGCGATACGGCGCATCGGCGGCGGTGCCTCCTGCCGGCGTAGCGGGCCAACGATTGCTGTTTCGCGGCTGGATCGATGCGTTCGAGCTTGGACGGTGCTGGTCACCGCCGGCCGATATTCGATGGTTCGAGGCGCTCGCCGCGCCGCCGGCCATGATGGTCGAGGCAGCGGCGGTCTTCGGATGGATCGCACTCGTGCGAGCGGGAGGCGTCCAGGACGTGGGCAGGGCGGCGCAGCCGCGATTATCGATCGCGCTTCGCTATCGTGAAGTCAATTGCATCGATGCGCGTCTCGTACCATTCGGCGGTGCGCAATGGGATGCGACGGTTTGCGGCCTGAACGTGTTGTCTGCAATGGCCGAGGCCGGCTGGCCCGACGTGGCAGCCCGCGTCGCGATGATGCGAGCGCCGCAACGGTTGGCGACCGACGCATGGCTCGTCATCGAGCGGATCGATGTGACGTTGTGCGTCACGCTTTGGCTTGCGGTGCTGCGGCGGCTGCGCGCGCTCGATGCGAATACCGGCTCATGAGTTTCGTCTCCCGCCGCATCGCTACGCCTCCGGAGTGTCCCGTGCCGATCACGCGGACCGTGCTTCGGCGCGCAGATCTTGATGCGCTCGGTGAAGCGATCGACTATGCGAAAGTCGTACGCCGCGAAGCCGATGCACTCATTGCGCGGGCGCGTGACGAAGCCGCAGCGCTGCACGGGCAAACCTCGCTCGAATGCGGGCGGCGGCGTCGCAGCGCCGATGCCGCCTTGCTCGAGCGCGCCATCGAACTCGAGGCCGCGTATCGAACGTGCCGCGATGCCCTAGCGGCGCGGCTCGAAACGACACTCGATGCGGCGCTGGCCGTGGCGATAAGACGGCTGGCCGCGACATTGCCGCCGGCGCAGCGTATGCAGATCTGCGCACAAGCTCTGCGTGAATGCGCGGGCGCGGAGGCGACCGGTTGTCTGTTCGTCAGTCCGGACGATGCAATGGCGCTTGGCGACGATGCCGCGAACATCGGGCTGCCGTGGGCGGTGCAAGCGGACGCCTCGCTGCCTCGGGGTCATTGCCGCCTCGAGGTGGAAAACGGAGCGTGGGAGATCGAATGGGAATCGATCATCGAACGATTTCTCGATCGCGGTTGATTAGGCAAATCGGGCCGCTTCTTCCCATATGTTGGTATTTCACCGGGGTGGGACGATATCGAGATGTAATTGTCTGCGTTCGGGATTTCCATTTTCAAGATTTTTCGTATTATCGGTTCGACTGATGCCCTTTAGTATTTTTGATTTTCGCAAGCAAACCCGGGTTCGAGTCGCCCTCCTGCGCAATGCGCATATCGGCGTGCCGCGCCATTCGGCGACTTGCGTCGGCTCGGAGGTCAACCATGAACAAATCATTGCGCATCATTCTCGCTGACGACCATGCCATCGTCCGCTATGGCATTCGTCTCGCTATCGAGGCGAGCGGCGTCGCGGAAATCGTTGCCGAAGCGTCCAGTTCGGACGAACTGATCGCGGTGGTTCAAAGCGAGCCGTGCGACGCGATCGTCACCGACTATTCGATGCCTGGCGAGATCACCCAGGATGGCATGGCATTGGTCGATCGTTTGATGCGGCTTCGCCCGAATGCGCCCATTGTCGTCGTCACTGCTTTGCGCAATGCCGCCATTCTCAACAAGCTGATCGCCAAAGGCGTCAAGGCCATCGTCGAAAAAGCCGGCGGTGTCACGGAACTGCATTACGCATTGCTTGCCGTGTCGCAGGGGCGCTCTTATCTGAGTCCCGGGCTCCAGTCACTGCTCGCGGGCGCGAGCATCGTCGGTACCCGCGTCGGTCACGAGGCGAAGCTGACGACAGCGGAACTCGAGGTGATCCGGCTTTTCGTCCAAGGTCAGAGTCCGACCGAAATTGCCCAGCGGTTGAACCGGAGCGTCAAGACGATCAGCCGTCACAAGGTGAGCGCGCAACGCAAACTGGGTGCGCACAATAGCCAGCAACTGCTCGAATATTGCCGCAAGAACAACGTGTTTCTGACATGAACGCGCAAGCCGGTTCGTGCGGGCGAGTCGTAGGCGCTTGCGTCGGGCGCATCGTCGGGCTGGCTTGCATCATCCTTGCCCTGTCGATCGCCGGCTGCCATACGCATGGACAGGACGAGCAACCGCCCCACATTGGCTGGGATCTGCGCATTGCGCTGTCGCCGCAGGAGCGAGCCTATCTGGAATCGTTGCCGCCGCTGCGGATCGGCACCGATCCCCACTGGGCGCCGATCGCATTCCTCGACCCATCGGGTCGCGTCGGCGGTATCTCGGCGGATTACCTGGACTTCGTTCGCCAAACGCTCGGTTTGCGGCTTCACATCGTGCCCACCGGGTCATGGGCGAAGACGGTGCAGCTTGCCAATGAGGGCGGACTCGACCTTGTCGTCGCGACGTCGCGATCGGACGGTCTCAACAGCACGTTCAAATACACGACTCCCTATGGTCGCTACCCGCTCGTCATCGTGACGCGCGAAACGGCACCCTTCATCGCGGGCGCCGGCGACATTTCCGGTGCGGAGGTCGCGATCGTAAAAAACTCCGACGCGCTCACGGCGGAACTGCCGGGCATGCACGACACGCATAAAGTCATCGTAAGCTCGGCCGAGGAAGGGCTCGATGCCGTCGCACAAGGCAAGGCCTACGCTTACATCGGCAATCTGGGCGTCATCGACCGCCTCGTTCGCGAAAAATACGAGGGCGTCCTGCGCATCGCCGCGCCGGCAGGCTATGTCGAGGAACTGTCGTTCGGCGTCGGGCCGCAATATGCTCCACTCATCCCGCTCATCAACCGGGCGCTCGCCGCGATTCCCGAAAGCGAGCGCGAGCATATCCAGAACAGCTGGCTATCGGCGCGCTTCACGTTCGGCGTACCGGCCCGAACGCTGTGGATCGTCCTGACGCCGATCGCCGTATTGACGGCGCTTTTCCTCGCGGTCTTGTGCGTCTACATGCTTCGGCTTCGTAAAGAGGTACGGCAGCGGCGCTCGACCGAACGGCAGCTCGTGGAACTCACTCAGTCGTTGCCCGCGATCGTGTTTCAACTGCGGTTCATACGGACCAAGCATGCCGCTGCCGTCCCTTTCACGCTCGTCTTCGTGAATCGCCGCGCCTACGATTGGCTCAACCCGCGAGCTGCCAGGGCGGACGAACTTTTCAAGCGCTTTTTGGTTGCGCTCGACGCGCAGGCGCGATTCCGGTTGATGCATCGTTTCCTGAATTCGACACGTTCGCTCGAAACGGTGCGCGCCGAGCTCGCTCTATCGCTTAACGCACCTCGCCCGACGTGGGTCGAACTCGAAGCGGCACCCCAGTTTCACGCGCGCGGGGAAATCGTCTGGAGCGGGTACGTTCGCGACATCACCGAAACCAAGGAGACGCAGACCGCACTGATCGATGCGAAGCACGATGCGGAGGAGGCATCCCGGGCGCGCGATGTCTTCCTTGCAACCGTCAGCCATGAGATCCGGACACCGATGAGCGGTGTCGTCGGCATTTTGCAGTTGCTCGATCACGGCAGGCTGCCGCCCGACGACCAGCATCTCGTCGACATGGCGCGCAACGCGGCTGAAATTCTGTTGCGCATTCTCAACGACGTTCTCGACTTCGCGAAGAGCGAGAACGGTGAACTGACGCTCGAATGTCAGCCGTTTTCGCTGGCCGACGTGGCGCAACGTACAGCCGGTATCGCCGCGCCGGAACTCGAACGCAAAGGGTTGCGTTTTGCGGTCGAAGTCGCCCGGGACCTTGCGCCGCGATATCTCGGCGACGCTCAGCGCCTCGGACAGGTGCTGCTGAATCTGCTGGGCAATGCGTCGAAGTTCACGGACTATGGCTTCGTTTCGTTGTCGGTCAAGCTGCGTCTGCGTGAAAACGGAATCGAGCATGTCGTGATCGAGGTGGCCGATACGGGCATCGGCATCGCGCAGGAGGACCAGGCGCGCCTTTTCGCGCCGTTCGCGCAGGCGCGCTCGTCGAGCGCGAGCCGACCGCCTGGCACCGGACTCGGGCTCGTGATCTGCAAGCGGTTGATCGAATCGATGGGCGGCACCATTGCGCTGACCAGCGAACTCGGCCGCGGCACGACGATCGCCATCGATTTGCCGCTGCGGATCGATCCGGCGGTACGCGCGCCGTGCCGCGATACCGCGTCGCATCGTACGACGGCCGATCCGGCTGCGGCAGCGACGGGGCCGTTGCAAATATTGGTCGTCGAGGATCAGGAGATCAACCGGGAAGTGCTCAAGCGTCAGATCGTGACGCTGCGCATCGCCGAGTGCCACACGGCAGTCGATGGCGCGCAGGCGCTGAGAATGGTCGAACGCCAGCCTTACGCGATGGTGATCACGGATTGCATGATGCCGGGAATGGACGGTGTCGCGCTGATCCGGCACATTCGCGAGCTCGAGCGCAAGCTGGGCCGGCGCCGTATGCCGCTGATCGCACTGACGGCGAATGCGATGCCGCAGCAGCGCGAGGCTTGCTTCACCGCGGGTGCCGACGACGTATTCGTGAAGCCGGTCGGCATCGACGCTTTGCGCACGCTGCTCCAGCAGCACGGCATCGTGGCGCCGCCCATCGTCGAATTGGAGAAGGCGGGCATTCCCTCCGAGCGGCATACGGATCTGTGGGAAAAGCTGCAGCGCACGCTCGTCAGCGAGCTTTCGGCCTTGTTGGGACTATCGCTGGAGCAAGACACCGTGCGCGCGAAGGAGATCGTGCATCGCATCGTCGGTACCGCCGCGTGGTTTCATCTGCAAGCCGTCGCTCAGGCGGCAACGCGCCTGGAAGCTTGCCTGGAAAACGGCGAGCCGCCGCATGGGGCGCTCTTCGAGTTGCAGACCGCGATTTCCCGTGCGACGGGGGAAATGTCGGACAGCGCGGCCGGCGCGCCGTCCTGAGCCTGTTTGCCGGCCGCCCGGATTATCGGATCATCGATCGCCGTCGAGGTCGAGCGCGTTCGTCAAATCGCCCATCGGCATATTGCCGTGCGCGACGAGCGCTTCATTGCGGGTCTTGAGGCCGGGCAGCTCTTTGAGCGCGAAGCGGCGCGTGATGAAGCGCAGGATCGAAGTCGTATCGTATTGCGTGTGATCGACGTAGTTCTTCTTCGCGAACGGCGAGACGATGATCGCGGGAATTCGGGTCGCGGGACCGAAGCGGTCGCCTTTCGGCGGGGCCGCGTGATCCCAGAAGCCGCCGTTCTCGTCATACGTCACGATCACGACCATGTGCTGCCACTGCGGACTCTTTTGCAGATGCGCGATGACATCGGCAATATGACGATCGCCCGATTCGACGTCCGCATAGCCAGGGTGCTCGTTGAGGTTGCCTTGCGGCTTGTAAAACGCCACTTGGGGCAACTTGCCGTTGTCGATCGTCTCGATGAACTTGCTTCCATTGACGCCACCGTCGAGCAGGTGTCGCGCGCGATTCTCCGTGCCGGGCGCCATGTCGGCAAAATAGTTGAACGGTTGATGATGCGGCTGGAAGTTGGGGGCCGACCGGGCCGGGCCGTAAATGACGCCGCTCCGATTCGTCGCTTCGAGCGCGGCATTCCAGGCACCGCTGTACCAGGCCCAGGAAACGCCGGCGTCGTTGAGTGCGTCGCCGATATGCCGTTGCGTTTGCGGCGGAAGCGTCGTCGGGTTGGCGGGATCGGCGAAGCGCGGATCGCCGCCGGCCGCCGGTGCGTTGCCGCTCGGCTGGTAGGCCGGCTGCATCGTATTCACGGCGTAGAAGTCCGGCGTCAGGTTGTTCGAGTTGACGAACTTCGGTGGCCCGGCTATCGCCGAACTGGGCGAGTTGGCCGCCACCTTGAGCGTGACGCCGTCGGGCTCGACCGCCGAAACGAGGTGCGCCGCCGGACTCTTGTCGGCGTTCGGGTACACCGGCGTGCAAGCACACGCGAGCCACTGGTGATTCAGGAACGAGCCGCCGAATGCGCTCATGAAGAAATGATCGGCAAGCGTATATTGCTGGGCGATCTTCCAGAGCGGCAGTGTCGAGGTATCGGCCGCATAGTGGCCCATCGTGAGGCCGCCGGAATCGGCCCAGGCGGCAAACATGTCGTTCTTGCCGCCGTCGATCTGCATCTGGTTTTCGTAGAAACGATGCCAAAGATCGCGCGTGGCGACGTGGCGCGATGTGTTGAAGCCGTTCGGGTCGTCAATGGCGAACGGCGCGTTCGGCAGGTCGCGCGTTGCCGATTGCGTCACCGCCGGTATGACCCCGCGTTGCGTGAGGCCGTTCCAGATGGGCGGCAAGCTCGGTAACGGCTTGCCGTCGCGATCGAGCTGGCGGGCGCTCGCGGCCGAGATGTTCTGCAGACCGTCGGCACCCGGGAAGCTGCCGTAAAGGTTGTCGAAGCTGCGGTTTTCCGCATAGATGACGACGATATTGCGCACGCTCGACAAGTCTTGCCGTTCGTCCAGCGTGCCATTGGCGCAACCGCCCAACGCGACGATGGCGGCAATGGTAGCCGCGGCAAGGTATTTTCTCGTATTCTTGCGCATCGCTTGTTCTCCTTCGGATCGAGCGTTTCATGCCGCATGGTATCTATCGGTGCGCCGGTGCAGCCCGCGCGGGTCGCCGCAGTTTATCGCGATAACGTGTCTTTTTCCTGACGTCGAAACGGGGAGGTTGGACGTGGAGTTCAACGCACGCGCGTGCGCGAGCGCGGTGACACGTGTGGCCGGCGAGCGCGTGTCCGCCATCGGGCGGCGCCTGCGAAGCGCCTTGGCCATTGCAAGCGCGGTTTGCGCGATCGCGCCCCTTGCTGCCTGTACGCGCCCCGAGCAGGGGCCGCGGCCGGGCGAAGCGGCCGAGCTCGGCATCGGAAGCGGTGCGACGCGTGCGAACGTGTATGCGTCGATTCGCATGAAGACTGCACTGGGCGAGGAGCTTTTTTTCGACCCGTCGCTATCGGGCTCGGGCAAGCTCGCCTGCGCGTCGTGCCATAGCCCCGCGCACGCGTTCGGGCCGCCCAATGCCTTATCTGTTCAACTGGGGGGGACGGATCTGCGCCAACCCGGCTATCGCGCGGTGCCGACATTGATGTACTCGCAATGGGTACCCGCTTTCAGCGAGCACTATCACGACTCCGACGACGAAGGCGACGAGAGCGTCGACGCGGGCCCGACCGGCGGCTTGACATGGGACGGCCGTGTCGACACGCATCGCGCGCAGGCGGCCGTTCCGCTGCTCTCGCCATTCGAAATGGGCAGCACGCCGGCTCGAGTCGCCGCGGCCGTGCGTGCGGCACCTTACGCCGAGACGTTTCGCGCGGCATTCGGCGCGCGCGTGCTCGACGACGATCACGCTACGTTCGATGCGGTGTTGGACGCGCTCGCCGTATTCGAGGAAAAGCCGTCGGTGTTCTCTCCCTACACGAGCAAGTACGACGCTTATCTTGCCGGCCGTGCCGCATTGAGCGAGGCGGAGTTGCGCGGCCTGCAACTATTCAACGATGAACGCAAAGGCAACTGTGCGAGCTGCCATCCGAGCCAGCGAGCCAAAGACGGCTCGCCGCCCCTTTTTACCGACTTTGGCCTGATCGCACTCGGCGTGCCGCGCAACCGCGCACTCGCGGCGAATCGCGACCCTCGGTTCTTCGATCTGGGCGCATGCGGGCCTTGGCGCACGGACTTGGCCGGGCGCGACGAATTCTGCGGACTGTTCCGGACGCCGACCCTACGCAACGTCGCCACGCGGCAAACCTTTTTTCATAACGGCATCTATCGGTCGCTCGAGGAGGTCTTGCGCTTTTATGCCGAGCGCGACACGCACCCCGAGCGGTTCTATCCGGTCGTCAGCGGTCGCGTCGATAAATTCGACGATCTGCCCAAGCGGTACTGGGCCAACATCAATACCGAGCCTCCTTTCGACCGACAGCGCGCCGGCAAGGCGGCGCTCGATGCGCGCGAGATTCGCGATGTCATCGCGTTCTTGCGGACGTTGACCGACGGCTACGAAGCGACGCCGGCCGAATGAGCGCGTACATGGAGTCGCGTAACGCGGTTACACGTGGCCAAATCCCACAAATTATGAAATTTCGTCAAATCGGGTGCCGGCGGCCTCGTACGGCTTGAGTTGTTGCAATGCCTAGCCTAGGATCGTCATACCTCATGACCTATCGAGAGCGACACATGACGAAGCGGCTTGCGGCGGAATTCCTCGGTACCTTCTGGCTGGTGTTGGGCGGCTGCGGCAGCGCCGTTCTCGCTGCCGCGTACCCGGAGTTGGGGATCGGGTTTGCCGGCGTGGCATTGGCGTTCGGACTCACCGTGCTGACGATGGCTTACGCTGTAGGCCACATCTCGGGCGCCCATTTCAATCCGGCTGTGACGGTCGGACTGTGCGCCGGCGGGCGCTTTCCCGCATACGAGGTGGGACCTTATATCGTCGCGCAGGTGCTCGGCGCGGTTGCCGCGGGCGGCGTGCTTTATTGCATTGCGACCGGCAAGCCGGGGTTCGACATGGCGGGCGGATTCGCGTCCAACGGCTACGGGGCACATTCGCCCGGTGGCTATTCCGCGACGGCGGCGGCGATGACCGAGTTCGTGCTGACGGCGTTTTTTGTGCTGATCATCCTCGGCGCAACGGACAAGCGGGCCCCCGCCGGCTTTGCGCCGATCGCGATCGGCCTTGCGTTGACGTTGATCCACCTGATCAGCATTCCCGTGACCAACACATCGGTCAATCCGGCCCGCAGTACCGGCGTGGCCCTGTTCGAGGGAGGTTGGGCGCTCGGTCAGCTTTGGTTTTTCTGGGTCGTGCCGCTCGTGGGTGGGGCGGTGGGCGGCGCGATCTATCGGCTCGTGCTCGAACCTGCACCCAAGGCCGCCGTCGGTCGGGCTGCGACGACGTGAGCCGGGCCGGCTGGGGTTGGCAGGCCACTAGCCGATGAGCGAGCGCAGCGTATCGTGCGGTGTCGTTGTGCTCGACCGGCGTGGATATGTATTGCTTGCCCATGCGACGGATACGACGCATTGGGACATTCCAAAAGGACAAGGCGAAACGGGGGAGGCGCCGATCGATACGGCGCTGCGCGAATTGCGCGAGGAGACCAGCATCGAATTTGCGCCCGAGCGTCTGAAGGACCTCGGGCGCTTTGTTTATCGGCGGGACAAGGATCTGCATCTTTTTGCGGCGCGCGCTGGAGAGGGAGAAATCGATCTCGCGCACTGCAATTGCACGTCGCTTTTTCCTAGCCGCAAGGACGGCTCGATGATTCCGGAGATGGATGCGTTCCGTTGGGTGGCGCCGATGGAGGTGGGGCGCTTCGCGAGCCGCAGCCTGACGCGGCTCTTCGAAACGGCGCTTTCACTGACCGAACTGCATGGGACGTTGTAATTCGCGTCGGGCAGCCGATACGGCTGACAGCCCCTGCGCCACCGGGGCTCATCTCGTCAGGCCGGCTTGCCCCAGCTGTCGCGCAGTCCGACGATCCGGTTGAAGACGGGCTTGCCCGGTTTCGAGTCATGGCGATCGGCGACGAAATAGCCATGACGTTCGAACTGGCAACGATCTTCGGGTTGCATCGTCTCGGCGCCGGGTTCGAGGTAGGCGTTCACGACGCGTTTCGAATCGGGGTTCAGCGCCTCGAGGAAATTGCGGCCGCCCGCATCAGGTTGCGCTTCCTTGAACAGGCGATCGTAAAGCCGAACCTCCGTCGCAACCGCATGCTTTGCGCTGACCCAGTGGATATTGCCCTTGACCTTGTACTGGTTGGCGCCTTCCGTGCCGGACTTGCTGTCCGGGAAGTAATTGCAGTGCACGGCGACGATATTGCCTTGATCGTCTTTTTCCGCACCCGTGCACTCGATCACGTAGCCGTAGCGCAGACGCACCTTGTTGCCCGGAAAGAGACGGAAATATCCCTTCGGTGGGTTTTCCACGAAGTCCTCACGCTCGATCCAAAGCTCGCGCGAGATGGGGAACGTGCGCTCGCCGCGCTCCGGGTGGTGCGGGTGGACCGGCGCGGTGCACGGCTCCGACAGATCGGCGGGGAAGTTGTCGATCACGAGCTTGAGCGGATCGAGCACGGCCGCGGTGCGCGGCGCTTTATCGTCGAGATCGTCGCGCAGCGCGCCTTCGAACACGCTCATGTCGATCCATGAATCGACCTTCGTCACGCCGATGCGGTCGCAAAAAAGCCGAATGCTCTCAGGCGTGAAGCCGCGGCGGCGCACACCGACGATGGTCGGCATGCGCGGATCGTCCCAGCCGTCGACATGTCCTTCGGTCACGAGTTGCAACAGCTTGCGCTTGCTCGTGATCGCATAGGTCAGGTTGAGCCGCGAAAATTCGATTTGCTGCGGTAAAGGACGCGTGAATACGCCCGCGTCGGCCAGCTCGTTGAGTATCCAGTCGTAAAGCGGACGATGATCCTCGAATTCGAGCGTGCAAAGCGAATGCGTGATGTTTTCGAGCGCGTCCGAGATGCAGTGCGTGTAGTCGTACATCGGATAGATGCACCACTGGTCCGCTGTGCGGTAGTGATGTGCGAAGCGGATGCGATAGAGCACCGGGTCGCGCATGTTCAGGTTCGGCGAGCTCATGTCGATCTTCGCGCGCAGGACGTGTTCGCCTTCCTGGAACTCGCCCGCTTTCATGCGGCGGAAAAGATCGAGGCTCTCTTGCGGCGAGCGCTCGCGATAAGGGGAGGGCGTGCCCGGCTCCGTCAGCGTGCCGCGCCCGTGGCGCATCTCCTCGGCCGACTGGCTATCGACATAAGCCTTGCCGCGCGTGATCAACAGTTCGGCGAACTCATAGAGCTTGCCGTAGTAGTCGCTCGCGTAGTAGCGATGCGTTTGGCCGTCTTTTTCCCAATCGAAGCCGAGCCAGTGCACGGCATCGACGATGGAGTCGACGTATTCGACGCTCTCTTTTTCGGGATTGGTGTCGTCAAGGCGCAGATGACAAACGCCGCCGTAATCGCGGGCGATACCGAAGTTCAGGCAGATGCTCTTCGCGTGGCCGATATGCAGATAACCGTTCGGCTCGGGGGGAAAGCGCGTTTCGACGCGCCCGCCCCATTTCGCGGTGCGATTGTCTTCGTCGATGATGTTGCGAATGAAGTTGGACGGCACAGCGGCCGTCGCATCGTTGCGTTCGTTGTTCATGCGGAAAATGAGAATCGGCAAAATAGGCGGGCCGTGCCCGCGCGGGTTCCGATCATTCTACCTGAGCGGCTCCCGGCGGGCCGGCGGCCGGTCGCGTG
>NZ_DASXWY010000023.1:0-14459 GCF_036503415.1 Trinickia sp.
CCGGCGCGCCTGGGCAGCGACCGCTGGGCGGCGATGATCGGCGCGCGCGCGGCCTTTCCCGGCGAAGATCTGCTGATCGCAACGCTCGGGACTGCGACGACGCTCGAGGCGCTGCGCGCGGACGGCATGTTCACGGGAGGCCTCATTGCGCCGGGTTGGTCGTTGATGATGCGCTCGCTGGGCGAACACACGGCGCAACTACCGATACTCGCGGCCCATTCCGTACAGGAGCCGTCCAGGTCCAGCACGGCTCACGCTCGCGAGTGGTTCGCGACGGACACGCCGCAGGCCATTTCGGCGGGCTCGCTGCTGGCGCAGACGGCCCTCGTCGAGCGTGCCTGGCACGAACTCGCGCGGGCCTGGAACGCGCCGGTGCGGCTCGTGCTCGGCGGAGGCGCAGCCGATACGATCGCGCGCGCGCTGAACGTCCCATGCACGCGCCACGATTCGCTGGTGCTCTCGGGGCTGGCGCTCATTGCGGCCGAGGGTTCCGCATAGGAGAAAGTTAGGAGAAAGCCGAGCGCGCGATGCGGCGCGCGGCGCGGGCACGCTGGGAGCCTGCGGCTTTTGCGATCGTTCAAGTTCGACTACGAGGGAGACAGGCAATGTTGCGCTGGCTGATCGTCATTCTTTTACTAGCCAATGTGCTCGCCTTTGGCTTCGCGAGCGGCATGCTCGGCCGCCTGCCGGCATCCGGGCCGCTCGAGCCCGGCCACCTGAACCGGCAGGTTCACCCCGAATGGCTGCAGGCGCATCCGATCACGGCCGCCGACGCGGGCGAGCAAGCCGTTGTCGGAACCCCTGCACCGGCGCCGCTGGTTGCGGCGACGCCGCTCGGGCGATGACGTGTGTGATTCGCTTGTGGTCGTTTGCTGCGGTCGGCAGCGCGACACGAGCCAGATGTACTGGAAACGACTGCCGGACTACGCGCCGGATTGCGCGCGGACCCTCGTCAACAGCGCTGTGGTCGAGCGGTCGTGCTCGAACGGGATCGCCAGCGCACGCCCTCCCCAGCCGCGCACGAGCGCCGATTCGGGTAGCGTGTCCATGTCGTAATCGCCGCCCTTCACCAGGATGTCGGGATGCAGCGCCGCGATCAGATCGATCGGCGTTTTTTCCTCGAACGTCACGACCCAGTCCACGCTTTCGAGCGCGGCCAGCAAAGCCATGCGGTCGACTTCCCGATTGATCGGGCGATCGTCGCCCTTGCCGAGCATGCGGACCGATGCATCGCTGTTCACGCCGACGATGAGGCACGCGCCAAGCGCCTTCGCTTGCGCGAGATAGGTCACGTGGCCGCGATGAAGAATGTCGAAGACGCCGTTCGTGAATACCACGGGCGCCGCCAGCGTCGCGCGGCGTGCGGCCAGTGCTTCACGCGTGACGATCTTGCGCTCGAAGGAAGCGCTCATCAGGCCGGTTGCTGCTCGGCCGAGCCTTGTTGCGACTGCAAACGCGCCGCGACTTCCTTGCGATAGCGATTGAGGTCCTGCGCCGTCGTGAACGTGCGTTCGAACAGGATCGACAGGTTGTGCAGGATGCGCTCGACGACCTTCTTCTCCCAGCCGTCGTCGAAACGGATCTGCTCGTCGAGCCAGCGCTCGAGCCATTCGGGATCGGGAAGACGCGATTGGATCGTGTCGCGCGGGAACAGGTCGCGATTGACGTGCAGGTTGGTCGGGTGCAGCGGCTTTTCGGTGCGGCGGGCCGACGCCATCAGCACGCCGATCTTGGCGAATGCGGCACGTGCCACGTCGCCACAATTGGTGAGCGCCTTTTTCATATACCGCAAGTACGCACCGCCATGACGCGCCTCGTCACGCGAGATGGTCTCGTAGATGTGCTTGATGACGGGCTCGGTATGCCACTCGGCCGCGCGGCGATACCAGTGATTGAGGCGAATCTCGCCGCAAAAGTGCAGCATCAGCGTTTCGAGCGGCGGCGCGGGATCGAATTGGAATCGCACGGCATGCAGCTCTTCCTCGCTCGGTACCAGTTCGGGGCGGAAACGCCGCAGGTATTCCATTAGAACGAGCGAATGCTTTTGCTCCTCGAAGAACCACACGCTCATGAACGCCGAAAAATCGCTGTCGTGATGATTGTCGCGCAGGAACATCTCGGTCGCGGGCAGCGCCGACCACTCGGTGATCGCGTTCATCTTGATCGTGGCCGCCTGCTCGTCGGTCAGCAACGAGGCATCGAACGTGTCCCAGGGGATGTCCTTTTCCATGTCCCATCGAACCGATTCGAGCGATTTATAAAGTTCCGGATAAAGCATGGTGTTCATCTTCCCACCCCTCGTCTGCCCATTGCGACTCGTCAGTCGTCCACTCAACTATTGCTGCAAATGCACCAATGAGCACATCGAAGCAGCCAAATTCACTATTTTACGCGGTAATGTTGGCCGATCGTTGATCGAGCTCAAGTCACGAGCCCACGGCATCGGCCCGGCAGTCCGCCCGCCAGGACGGCCTATCGACGCCCGTCGATGTCGGCCGCCGGATGTCGAGCGGGGCATCGCCCTGGCGCCGAGCCTTTCCTTTCGTGTACCCGGCGGACGGCGGCTCAACGGACTGCCGCGATCATGGTTTTCGGTATCGCCCACAAGATCGAAAGCTTTGGAATGATAGCATGGCGCCGCCCGCCAGCGGGGCATTTGGAGGCCGCCCTGACGCGATCCGGCCTCCGCGCAAACCGTCGCATCCACACGATGCGGATCGCGCTCAACGCGCAGCGTCGCCGCTTTCGTGCATCGGCGCGTTCGCAGGCGGTGGGCTCGCACGCACGCCGCGGTGATTCGCGGCCGCAATCCACGCGCGCAGTTGCTCGCTATGGGCCAGCGTGTCGCGGTAGCCGAGCTCGAGCAGCTCGCTCGCGAATTCGGCCTCGAAAAGCAGGTAGCTCGCGAACGACGCGCCGGCAGCGCGATTGCCCCCTACGGCGCCGAGCAGTCCACGCACGGTCAGCGGCAGCCGCTTCAAATGCCGTGCGGCGAGCAACTCGATGCGCTCGGACGGCGCGATGGCAAGTACCTCGATATGGCGCCATCCGCTCGCAGGCTCGATCTGATGCGGCAGGTGAAGAATCATCCGGTTGATGTGCTCGATACGCTCGATATCGGCACCGATCGAATCGAGAAACACGCTGGCCATCACCTGCTGGCCGATCTGCGCCAGCGTCGGATAGCCGGTCGCCGCACCCGGTGCAACCGGCACTTCGGGCCGCGGTGCGGCGGCGCCGAGCACGATGATGCGCTCGGCCCCGAAATGGATGGCCGGGCTGAGCGGTGCGATCTGGCGAATCGATCCGTCGCCGAAATACTCGATGCGCCCATCGAGCGGCAGCGGGACGGCCGGAAAAAGGAATGGAATAGCCGAAGACGCGAGCAGATGCTCGGGGCCGAGCTTCACCATGGCCGCCGAGCGCTGCGCGCGCCGCCACTGTTGGATCGGCTCGGCGGCCTGGTAAAAAGTCAGATGCCGGCCGCTCGAATAACTGAGCGCGGAGATCGACAGCGCATGCAGCGCGCGCGATTCGAGCGCGGCGCCGATGCGCGAGAAGTCGAGTCCGTGGGCCAAAAGCTCGGCGAGCGGGCTGTTGTCGAAGAGCCCCCGCGGCGCTTGATGAACCGCCCAACCGATGCTCATCGCCGCGAGCCAGCGCGCGCCGGCCGCCGCGACGCCGCGCCAGTCCGTCCGATAGACCTGCCGGGCGCTGATATGGGACCAGAAATCGACGAGCCGCTCGACCCCTTCGGCAAAATCGTCGGCATGGCTCGCTATGGAAGCCGCATTGATGGCACCGGCCGAGGTGCCGCAAACGACTGGAAACGCGATCGTGCGCCGATCGGGATCGACCTCGCGCGTGAGCTCGGCCAACGCCTTTAGCGCGCCCGCCTGATAGGCGGCTCGCGCGCCGCCTCCCATCAAAACGAGCGCGAGCCGCACGGCGCCTCCTTGCCGAGCGCCCCATGCACGCCCATCGATGCGTTCCGTCCGCCTGCTATTGCCACGTCAACCGCCTTCCCGCCATTCGGCCCGCCGTTGGGTCTCTCATTAGCGGGTTTATCGGCTTGTTCTCTCACTTCTTTACCGGCGCTTTCATGCAGCTCCTGCAAGTCGTGCGCCGCGTTACCCCACGCGCGCCTCGTACGGTCCCGCGAGCGTCTACTTTTCGTTCGCCGAAGCCGGGGCGCCGCCGGCCGGTTTGCGCGTCGAGCTCCGCTTGGCCGAACTCTTCGCGCCAGTCTTCGCCGAGCCGCCGGTCGCCGTCTTGCGCGCACCGGCCGCCGCATCGCCCCGGCCGTCTGGCTTCGCGTCCGGCGCCGCGCCGGGCTGCGACACCGCGAACGATGCGAGCTGGTTGAACTGAGACTGCAGCATGTTCCACCAGGCCGTCGGGTCGAACGCGCCGGCATCGCTCGCTGCCTCGTCCTCCTTCGCACCCGCGCTTTCCTCGCGCGGTGCGCTGCCGGCGCCCGAGGGCTTTGTCGATGCCGCCGATGCGGCCGATGCCTCGCCGGCCGCGGGCTGCGTCATCGACGCCTGCGCAAACGCGCCGAACGCGCGCAGCGTGGAGAGCGTGGCGCGCTGCACCTCGAGCCCCTGAATCGCGGACTGCAGCATGTTCAGATTGAGCTTGAGCCACTGTTCGACGGCACGCAGATCGGTGATGCGTTTATCGAGCTCTTCGACGTTCGTGAGCGGCGTCATCATGTCCGACATCGCCGAAAGCGGCGAAGGAAAGCCCTGCGCGGTACCCGGCTGCGAGCCGGGAAACGCCGAGCCGAACGGGTTGAGGCGCATCATGCTCCACATCTTGTCGAGCATCTCGGCGGGCGGAAAACCCGGGAACCCGGGAAACGGCTGGTCGCCTTGGTTATCGGTCATTTGCGTCTAGCCTCTCAACGTCTATCGGTTATCGGGACGCGCCCCGCGCGCCGCCATCAGTGTAGGCTGCTTGTCTGCCGCATGCATCGGGCGAAACCCGGCGCGGCAAACACGACGGCAGCCAGAACGCCGGATCAAGCCGCGGCAGCGGCATCGAGCGGCGCGACGGATTGCTCGATCGCGCCGAAGATCGAGCGGCCCGGCTCGTCGAACATCTCGATTCTGACCGTGTCGCCATATCGCATGAACTCGGTGACAGGGGCGCCGTCGGCAATCGTCTCTAGGCAGCGTTTCTCGGAGATACAGCAATAGCCGCGCTGGGCATCCTTGTTCGATACCGTGCCCGAGCCGACGATCGCGCCCGCTCGCAGGTTACGCGTTTTCGTCGCGTGCGCAATCAACTGCCCGAAGTGAAACACCATGTCGGTGCCCGCTTCGGGCTGTCCTACCTTCTTGCCGTTCCAATGCACGATCATCGGCAGATGCAGCCGTCCGTCGCGCCAATGTTGGCCAAGCTCGTCGGGCGTCACGGCCACGGGCGAAAACGAAGTGGCCGGCTTGCTTTGAAAGAAGCCGAATCCTTTCGCTAGCTCGGGGGGAATCAGATTGCGCAGCGACACATCGTTCGCGAGCATCACGAGCCGCACCGCGCGCAGCGCGGCGTCGGGGGCGGTACCCATGGGCACATCGCCTGTGACGACGGCCACCTCGGCCTCGAAGTCGATACCGAACGACTCGGACGGACACACGATGTCGTCGCAAGGCCCCAGCAAATCGTCGCTGCCGCCTTGATACATCAGCGGGTCGGTCCAGAACTCGGGCGGCATCTCCGCACCGCGCGCGCGGCGCACGAGTTCCACGTGATTCACGTAGGCGGAAGCGTCGGCCCATTGATAGGCGCGCGGCAGCGGTGCCATGCAGTCTTTGGGCTCGAACGCGAAAGTGTTGCGCGCGCGGCCCTGATTGAGGGCGTCGTAACGCTCGGCAAGCTGCGGCGCGTAAAACGGCCAGTCGTCGAGCGCGCGCTGCAGCGTGGGCGCAATGGCGTCGGCAATCGAGGCCGTGCGCAGATCGCGCGAGACGACGATCAATTGACCGTCGCGCGAACCGTCCTTGAGCGTGGCAAGTTTCATGAGTGGATGGAAATCGTTGTAGTGACGATGGAGGAAATCTATTTTACGATGGTGAATCCGCAACGGCGCCTTATCGTCCAGCGTCCCTATCGTCCTGATCGCTCCGATCATGCGCCGCACAGGTTTCAGGCCATATGTCCGCTCCCTCGATCATCCCTGAAGATTCCAATGCGCGCACGGCCGCGTCCGGCGGTCAGGGCCACTCCGGCGATCCGCCCGACGACACGCCCGAGACCGAAGAGAAGGCGCGTGCCGGAATTCAATCGATCGAAGTCGGCTTCCGGCTGCTCGACGTGCTGACGCAGGCGCCCCGCGCGATGATGCTGCGCGACCTTGCGAGCCGCGCGGAAATGAGTCCGGCGAAGGCCCACCGCTATCTGGTGAGCTTCGTGCGACTCGGCGTCGTCGCCCAGGATCCGCTCACGGGACGCTACGAACTCGGCGGCTTCGCGCTGCAAATGGGGCTCGCGCGGCTTGCCCGCATCGACGGCGTGAAGCTCGCGCGCATCGCGCTGGCCGAGCTTCATGAAGCGCTCGACGCGACGCTGGGCATCGCCGTCTGGGGTAATCTGGGGCCGACGGTCGTGCACTGGATCGAATCGAGTCGGCCCGCCAAGGCCGCGCTGAAGCTCGGCGATGTCATGCCGCTGATCGGCTCGGCCACGGGCCTGCTTTTCGCTGCATATTTGCCGCGCGGCAAAACGGAGCGGCTCATCGAGCGCGAACTATCCGTCGCGCGGCGCTCACCCCCCGGTTCGGGGCCGCGCACGCGCGAGGAGCTCGAGCGCTTGCTCGCCGATATACGAACGCATGGCGGGGCGCGCGTCGAAGGATTGCTGCTGCCGATGATCGATGCGTTTTGCATGCCCGTGTTCGATTCGACGGGCGGGCTCGCTCTCGGGCTCATTGCGCTCGGCCACGAAGGCACTTTCGACATTTCGTGGCAGGGCCAGATTGCTTCCGCGCTGCGAAGCTGCGCGCACAGGCTCTCGTACGAGCTCGGGTACAGCGCCGAGCCGCGGTAGTCGCAACCGCCGGAACACGTTGCGGCGAATGCCGGTCGAACGGGACCTCGGGATGCGCCGAAGCGTCGTTCTGCACGCTAAAGCCTGCATTGCGCCGCACCTCGTTTCATCTGACTTTTGCGCTGGATCGCCATGCCACTCCGTTACGCCGCCGATTCGTCTCAAGCGCTGCCGGGCGCCGCGACGCTGCCGTCGCGGCCATGGCGCTGGGGCCTCGTGGCGGCCGGCGTCGTGCTGGCGCATGCCATAGCCGCGCTCTGGCTAGTCCGCCATCGCGATGCATTTGCGCCCGATATCGCGAAGCCGCCCGTCGAGGTCGCGCTCCTTACGCCCGAGCGCATCGCGCGTGAGCCGGCTCCCGGTGCCACGCGCACACCGGCGGCGCCGCGCGCAGCGCGTGTTCGGCGCGAAAAAGCACCGCAGCACGTGCTGCAGTCCATCGCGCCAGACGCACCGCGAGCCGCCGCGCAGAGTCCGAGCGCGGACGCCGCCACCGCGGCGAGCACGAGACAGGGCAACGCATCGGCAACGACTGCGGCCGGCGGCGCGTCGGCCGACGGCGCCGGCACGGCACAGGACAAAGCGGTCGGAGTGAAATTTTCGGTGCCGCCGTCGGGCAATCTGAACTACGACACGTTTTACAACGGCGTGCAAAACGCGCCTGGCACGATCCAGTGGACGAGCGATGCCACCGGCTATCAGATAGTGGTCTCCGTGCCTCTGCCGTTCGTCGGCACGTTCACTTATGCCAGCGAGGGGCGCATCGATGCCTTCGGGCTCGCGCCGGAGCGCTATGTCGAGCGTCGCGGCCGACGCCCGGAGCAAGTGACCACTTTCGATCGCACGGCCCACCGCATCGCTTTCACGCGCACGAGCGCAACACTGGCGTTGCCCGACGGCGCGCAGGACCGCTTCAGCATGGTGATGCAGCTCGCCAGTCTCGTGCGCGGCAATCCCGATGCTTACCGGCCGGGCGTGACACGCAATTTCTATGTAGCCGACGACGATAGCGGCGAAACCTGGCCGATCGAGACAGTCGGCGACGAAACCGTGCGTACCGCCGCCGGTTACATCGGCGCGCGGCACTTCACCCGGGCGCCTCGGCACGCCGGCGACATGCGCCGCATCGATGTCTGGCTCGCGCCTGCGCTCGGCTGGTTGCCGGCAAGAATTACGCAGACTGAGCCGAACGGTACGCGGATCGAACTCGTCTGGCGGGGCCCGCTCGCCGCGCCAGGCGCGGAAAATGCATCCGCACAGATGACGACGGGCGAGCGGCCCGACGTTGTGCCGGTGCCAGTTCCGACACGCGAAGAACCCTAAACCGGCGGCCTGAGCAGCCGCGGAAGGGCGCATCCGAGTAGTGTGGTCGGGCCCACGTTGCACGCCTCGAATGTCCCTTCGCCGCTCGAACGTTTTGTATGACCGGGGTCTAACTTTCAGGTCCGCGACGCTTTGTTTCGAATTCGATGTATGTTTCTTGCACGGTTTAAGCGTCGTTTAAGACCCACCCCTTGAAATTCCATACACAACGCTCCAATTACAGGGCGGAAAGCGGCCAGGAGCCAAACGGAATAAGGAGTGTCGCCATGCAAATGATCTACAACAGCCCTAATTATTGTGTCGTCGAGTTCGCGCCGCAGGCCGGCCACCTCGCGATGAACGCGGGCGGCTACGAAATCGTAGACAAGAACACGCAGCGCGAGATCTTCATCGACGGCGCGATGGCGGCACGTTTTCGCGAACACGTCCGCAAGCTGATCGAAGAGGAGCCTAGCCTCGACGAAGTGGACGAGTTCCTCGGTCAGTTCGACAGCCTGATGAACCAGCCCGTCGTGCTGCACTGACGTACGAGCGGAGCCGCGCCCGGGCAGCGCCGCTCCTCCCGTAACCTACTGCAAACCCCTGTCCGGCATCCGCCGGCGGGGGTTTCGTCTTTTTCGATCGCCACGGGCCCGCGCCGGCGGTGCCGGCGATGTCGAGCCGCAACCGCTACAATATCGGGCTCCCAACGTGCTCGGGCTCACGCCCCTTTAGCCATGACCTCGCAAGCCGCCCCATCCGTCGACACCGCCGCGGCCGGCGCAACGACCTATACGCGTGCCCACGCGCTGCCGGCACTGCTCGCATCGCGCATCCTCATTCTCGATGGGGCCATGGGTACGATGATCCAGCGCTACAAGCTCGACGAAGCGCGCTACCGCGGCGAGCGTTTCAAGGATTTCGAGCGCGACGTGAAAGGCAACAACGAGCTGCTTTCGATCACCCAGCCGCAGATCATCAGCGAAATCCACGAGCAGTATCTGGCGGCCGGGGCCGATATCGTCGAGACGAACACGTTCGGTGCCACAGCCATCGCGCAGGCCGACTACGGCATGGAAGCGCTCGCCCGCGAGATGAATCTGGCGTCGGCGCAACTCGCGCGGGCGGCCTGCGACAAATACTCGACGCCCGACAAACCGCGCTTCGTGGCCGGCGCGATCGGGCCGACGCCGAAGACGGCGAGCATCTCGCCCGACGTCAACGACCCGGCAGCGCGCAACGTGACGTTCGACGAACTGCGCGCCGCCTACTACGAGCAGGCGCAAGCGCTGCTCGAGGGCGGGGTCGATCTTTTTCTCGTCGAAACGATCTTCGACACGCTGAACGCGAAAGCCGCGCTCTTCGCGCTCGACGAATTGTTCGAAAACACCGGCGAGCGCTTGCCGATCATGATCTCGGGCACGGTAACCGATGCCTCGGGCCGCATTCTCTCGGGTCAGACGGTCGAAGCGTTCTGGAATTCGCTGCGGCACGCGAGGCCGCTTACGTTCGGTTTGAATTGCGCGCTCGGCGCCGCGTTGATGCGGCCTTATATCGCCGAGCTCGCGAAGCTTTGCGACGTCTACGTCTCGTGCTACCCGAACGCCGGACTGCCGAATCCCATGAGCGATACGGGCTTCGACGAGACACCGGCCGATACTTCGGGACTGCTGAAGGAATTCGCCGAAGCCGGGCTCGTCAATATCGCGGGCGGCTGCTGCGGAACGACGCCCGAGCATATCGCGGCGATCGCGAAGGCGCTTGCCGGCGTCAAACCGCGAACATGGGCCCACTATCGGGAGAAGGCCGAATGAGCATGACCGAGCACACGATGCGCCTTGCCGGCCTCGAACCGTTCAACGTCTCGACCGGCGCGCTTTTCATCAATGTCGGCGAGCGCACGAACGTCACGGGCTCGAAGGCATTCGCGCGCATGATCCTGAACGGCCAGTTCGACGAGGCGCTTGCGGTGGCGCGCCAGCAGGTCGAAAACGGCGCGCAAGTCATCGACATCAACATGGACGAGGCGATGCTCGATTCGAAAGCGGCGATGGTCCGCTTCCTGAATCTGATCGCCTCGGAGCCCGACATCGCGCGCGTGCCGATCATGATCGATTCCTCGAAGTGGGAGGTGATCGAAGCAGGCCTGAAGTGCGTGCAGGGCAAGGCCATCGTCAATTCGATCTCGATGAAAGAGGGCGAAGACGCCTTTCGCCATCACGCGCGTCTCATTCGCCGCTACGGGGCCGCGGCCGTCGTCATGGCCTTCGACGAACAAGGCCAGGCCGACACCTTCGAGCGCAAGACGCAAATCTGCGCACGCTCGTACCGGATCCTCGTCGATGAAGTGGGCTTCCCGCCCGAGGACATCATCTTCGATCCGAACATCTTCGCGGTGGCAACGGGCATCGAGGAGCACAACAACTACGCGGTCGACTTCATCCAGGCAACGCGCTGGATCAAGCAAAACCTGCCGTACGCGAAGGTGAGCGGCGGTGTGTCGAACGTGTCGTTCTCGTTTCGCGGCAACGATCCCGTGCGCGAAGCCATCCATACCGTGTTCCTCTACCACGCCATTCAGGCGGGCATGGACATGGGGATCGTCAATGCCGGTCAGCTCGGCGTGTATGCCGATCTCGACGCCGAGCTTCGCGAGCGTGTCGAGGATGTCATTCTGAATCGCCGCGCCGATGCGACCGACCGGCTGCTCGAGATCGCCGATCGATTCAAGACCGGCGCCGCGAAGAAGGAAGAAAATCTCGAGTGGCGCAACCAGCCCGTCGAGGCACGCCTCGCACACGCACTCGTGCTCGGCATCACCACGTTCATCGTCGAAGACACGGAAGAGGCGCGCCAGAAAATCGACGCGGCGGGCGGACGCCCGATCAACGTGATCGAAGGTCCGCTCATGGATGGCATGAACATCGTCGGCGACCTGTTCGGGCAGGGCAAGATGTTCCTGCCGCAGGTCGTGAAATCGGCGCGTGTCATGAAGCAGGCCGTCGCGCATCTGATTCCGTTCATCGAAGCGGAAAAAAAGCTGCTGGCCGCAGCCGGCGGCGATGTGCGTGCGAAGGGCAAGATCGTCATCGCCACCGTCAAGGGCGATGTCCACGATATCGGCAAGAACATCGTTTCGGTCGTGCTTCAGTGCAATAACTTCGAAGTCGTGAACATGGGCGTCATGGTGCCGTGTAACGAGATCCTCGCGAAGGCGAAGGTCGAAGGCGCCGATATCGTCGGCTTGTCGGGACTTATTACGCCGAGCCTCGAAGAGATGGCCTATGTTGCGTCCGAAATGCAGCGCGACGAATATTTCCGCGTGAAGAAGATTCCGCTCTTGATTGGCGGCGCCACCACCTCGCGCGTGCATACCGCCGTCAAGATCGCGCCGCACTACGAAGGGCCCGTGGTCTACGTGCCCGACGCGTCGCGCTCGGTGTCGGTCGCCTCGAGCCTGCTCTCGGACGAAGGCGCAACCCGATATCTCGAAGAGATCAAGACGGAGTACGAGCGGATCAGGCAGCAGCACGCGAACCGAAAGACGCAGCCGCTCGTCACGCTCGCGGCGGCCCGCGCGAACAAGACGAAGATCGATTGGGCGCATTTCAAACCCGTCAAGCCCAGAGCCGCCGGGCGGCGCGTGGTCAAGAACTACGATCTAAACGAACTCGTCAATTACATCGATTGGGGCCCGTTCTTCCAGACCTGGGACCTTGCGGGACCCTACCCCGCGATCCTCAACGACGAGATCGTCGGCGAATCGGCGCGGCGCGTGTTCTCCGATGCGAAGACCATGCTCGCGCGGTTGATCCAGGGCCGTTGGCTCACCGCGAACGGCGTGCTGGCCCTGTTGCCGGCCAATACCGTCGGAGACGACGATATCGAGATCTATACCGACGACTCGCGCAGCGAAGTTGCGCTGACCTGGCGCAATCTGCGTCAGCAAAGCGTGCGGCCCGTCGTCGACGGCGTGATGCGGGCGAACCGATCGCTTGCCGATTTCATTGCCCCGAAAGATTCGGGCATTGCCGACTACATCGGGCTTTTCGCGGTCACGGCCGGCATCGGCGTCGACGTCAAGGAAAAGCAGTTTCTCGCCGATCTCGACGACTACAGCGCGATCATGCTCAAGGCGCTCGCCGACCGCCTCGCGGAAGCGTTCGCCGAAGCGCTCCACGCGCGTGTGCGGCGCGACCTGTGGGGCTACGCGGCAAACGAGGCGCTCGACAACGAGGCGCTCATCGCCGAGCGCTATACCGGCATTCGCCCCGCGCCCGGTTATCCGGCGTGCCCCGATCACCTCGTCAAACGCGATCTTTTCAGGGTGCTCAAAGCAGAAGAAGTGGGAATGAGCGTCACCGATTCACTGGCCATGCTGCCGGCCGCCAGCGTGTCGGGGTTCTACCTTGCGCATCCGGATAGCCGCTACTTCTCGGTCGGCAAGATCGGCCGGGATCAGCTCGAGGACTACGCGCGCCGTATGGGCCTCTCCCTGCCCGACGCCGAGCGGGCGCTCGCGCCGCAGCTCTGAAATGGCGGGCCGCCCGACGGCGCCCGCCATTTCGCCAAGCGACGAGGGATTTCGTCGAGCCCCCAAAGGCCGGGTGTGCCACGCGGTAGCTTACGCGTTCTGGGTACTGCGGAAACGGCAGCGTGAAGCGGCTTCCCCCCGCGGTGCCGGCCAATAACACCGCACTCGCCGGCCGCCCATTTCCGGCCGAGGGGAGCCACACGATGTCTCGTTTTCACTTTACGCCGACCGCGAGTCCCTTGATCACGGATACGGCCTCGCCGATGCTGCCTGTCCGGCACAGCCCGTCACAACCGCCATCGCCTGAGCCGCCCACCTCATCGCCTGCTCAGCGCTCCGCGAGCGGAATGCTGAGCGCACTATCCGGTTTGCGCAGGTCGCCGCGAACACCAGCGTCAGCCCCGCCGTCAACGCCTGCCGCTTCGCCAACGCTTGCTGCTTCGCCAACGCCTGCGGCTTCCTCGTCGGCAATGGCGGCGGCGCGCGCACGCCTCGACACGACCGTTGCCACGGACAGCAGCCCCAGCTACTGGGACGTGCACAACGGTATCCAGCATATGTCGGCTTTGTCCGCCAAGCGCGAGAAGCGCTTGTTCAAGAAATCGGCATCGCAGCAGTATCTGTATGCGAAAGGGCTGACGCCACAGGAACGCACGGATCTGGAGCAGGCACTCGCATTCACGATCAGGTCCGGCTCGGACGAAGAGGCCCGTCAGGCGATGACCATGTGGTTGTCGGTACAGCAGGCCCGGTTGCGCATCCATAGTCAGGTGCAGCGGGTCCAATACCAGGCCGAGCAGTATGGAAATATCGCCGCCCCGCTGGCAACGATCGTGGGTGCGCCGGTGGCGTTGCCCCTGCTTTACAGGACGCGCAACAGGTACTACGCCGACGCAGAGCGCCCGGAGTATGCCACTGCGTTCAACAACTTCATGAAGATGATCGACGATCCGTACGTCAGCGAGGATCTGCGCAACGTGGCGGCGTCGCGCCTCGCCTATCATGCGCGCAGCGAGGGAACGATCGCGCCCGTGGAGCGATTGTTGCTCCGTGCGTCCGGTCCGACCGGGCTTGCGGAAGAAGGCCATCGCGTCGATTCGAGCGAGAACGACATCCCGTCGGTTATCGGATCGGAATCCGACGACATCGACGCTCAGCAACGGCCGCTTGGCGCCGAGATCAACCGTTTTCTGTATTTTGCGCGCCAGCCCGCGATGCCCGATGCCGGCCGTTTCGATGACGGCGTAGGCGCCCGCGCGTTTGCCCGAGTATTGGCCCGCACCCTCGAAGACGTAGTTACCACCAACACGCCCAATCTCCACAATCACCCGACGATGCGGGCAGGCACCGACGTATTGAATGCCATCTCGCAGGATGCCGAACTGCGCGAATTCGTCTTCGCGATGTCCGTCAACGCCCTGGGCTCATGCTCGGACAATGTCGCCGAAGGGTTTTCGTCGATCGTCAACGCCGTTCAGAAGCACAAGGTACTGACGGAGATCAAGGCCGGACGGATGGGCGAGACGGGGTTGAGAGAATGGACGGACGCCCAATTCCGGCTATCGGCACTCGAGAC
>NZ_DASXWY010000024.1:0-17556 GCF_036503415.1 Trinickia sp.
CCTTCGAACCGCTGGTGAGAATGTGGGCAGACCCTAGCAATTTTCCGGCTTCCGAACGAAGCAGCTTGATGCGCAGATCATCCCAGTGCTCCAGAAATGCATCGCGAGCGGTTTCGAAGTCGCGGCTTTTCATGCACGCGATCAGGTGTTCATGTTCGCGCACTATCGTCTTCGGATCTTCGTAGAACTCCTGACGCTGAACCAAGAGAAGCTCAATTTCGCATTCCAGCATTTCATAACAGCGTAGCAGTCGCGGACTGCCACTTGCGACGATAATTGCGCGGTGGAAATCGCGGTCCGCCGTGACCTGCAGAGAACGCGGAGCGTCGGGAGGTGCACTGCGTAGCCGCTCCACCGCCTCTATCGCGTCGTCGGGAATTTTACCGTTGAGAACAATCATCTTGACGGCTTCTGCTTCCAGGACGGCACGCAATCGAGTGACATCGACGATATCATCCGGGCCGAACTCGGGCACATAAAACCCGCGATTCGCCGCCTGCCGGAGGATCCTGTTGCTTACCAGCAGTTGCGCAGCCGAGCGGAACGTGTGGCGGGAGACTTGGTATTCCTCTGCCATGCGTATATCGCGCAGGAATTCGCCAGGTTTGAAGCGGCCGTTCAAAATGTGGGTTTTGAGCTTGTCGGCCACTTCAGCAACGACCGACCCTCGCGCGGGTTCGCCGCTGTGGTGTGCTTTCGTGGTCAATATCATGGCAACTGGAAATTGGGACGGCACTCACTCGCCTGCCGGATTGTTAGGACTCGCACGCGCCTCGGGGGGCTTGGACGCCCGCATATTATAGTTGGGAACTGGAGGCTCAGCGTGGGCCCCCTGCGCGCTGGAATGGGGTCGGCGTCCGGGCTTAAAGCGACGCAAACGACGCTTCGATTTCGGTCAACAGACGGTCCGCATCCGCTTCGGTAAAGACGAGAGGCGGTCTGATTTTCAGCACGTTTGCGTCGGCACCCGTGGCAGAGATCAGCACGCGTCGCTGTCTGAGCCGGTTGACGATTGCGAGTCCGGTATCGATGTCGGATGCTTTCGTTTTCCGGTCCTTGACCAACTCGACACCGAAGTAAAGGCCGGTCCCTCGCACGTCGCCAATCTGTTCGTACTTTGCGGCGATGGAAGTCAAACCGTCAAGAATGATCTTGCCAACCCTTGTCGCATTGGCCATCAATCCTTCGTCCTGAATGACATTCAGAGTAGCTTCCGCTGCTGCAATAGCGACCGAGTTTCCGCCGAACGTGTTGAAATAGCGCATATCGCGTCCGAAGCTTGCAACGACGTCCGAGCGCACGACGACGCCCGCTACCGGATAACCATTACCCATCGGCTTGCCAAGCGTAACAATGTCCGGATCTACGCCATGACGTCGATGACCCCACATGTGGGTGCCACTGCGCCCAAAGCCACATTGCACTTCGTCCGCAATGAATAGGCCTCCGGCACTGCGCACGACCTCTGCAACAGGTTTGAGTACGTCGACAGGGTGCGAGTAGAGCCCGTCAGACGAAAACAACGAATCGACGATGAAGGCAGCAAGGCCGCCGCCATGACGCTTGATGTCCTCAATTTGCTGCGCGACGTTATCCGCCATCCATCGGCCGATGTGTTCGGGCACGATACGGTACGAGTCCGGCGGTGGCACCGTACGGACCATCGGGCCAAGCGCGGACCGTTTTCCGAGCGACGGCGAAAAGCTCGATGTCACACCGGAGTTGCCGTGATACGCCTCGGATGTGACGATGACACCCTCGTTACCCGTGTGATGGCGAGCAATTCGCATCGCCAGGTCGTTGGCTTCGGAGCCGGTGCACGTGAACATGGTATGGCCGGCACCGATCTCCCCCTCGAAAGTGGCCAGCAGTTTCTCGGCGTAACGCAGGATACCGTCTTGCATGTAGCGTGTATGAGTGCAGAGGGTATCGAGCTGCCGGGATATCGCTGCGGTTACACGCGGGTGCGCATGGCCCACGGATACTACATTGTTATAAGCATCGAGATACTCATCGCCCGCATCGTCGTAAAGATACACGCCAGCGCCGCGTGCGATGCGCAGAGGTTGAGCGTAAAACAGGCGATACGCCGGTCCCAGCAGGCGGGAGCGGCGTTCAATATGCTCACGCGTCTTGCTGTCAAGAGATTCGACGGAGGCGGGATTGAAGCCGTTGGGCATATCTCCGCGAAATCCTTTCGGTAATGTACTCATTTTCATCCTTGCAGTGATATCCCGTTACTACCGGGCGGGGAGCAGCAGAAGCTGGGAGATGTCGTCGAAGCTGCGGTGGAGGAACCATTCGAGCTGCGCCCATCCCGCGGTGGTGTTGCGCAGGATGTACGTGCTGTTTTGAGGAAAAAGCTTCGCTCGCCAAGTGGTGAGCAATGCGCGCGTGACAACCCGGGCCATTGCGAGATGAGGGATCAACATCAATTCGCCGTCGGTCAGGTCCGCACCGCGCAAATAGCCGCGTAAGACGTCTCTCGCGCGGCCAAAAAAATCGGCTTGTCTATCGTCATCGAGCTGGCCGGGAAGTTGGTTCATCAGCGCCGTCGACACGTCGATCGCAATAGCCGTGCGCACGGTGTCGCCGAAATCGATGATTCCGGTGACGAAACGTTCGTCGGCTGGGTCGACGACGATATTCGACGTGTTGAAGTCGTTGTGCAGGACCTGCGTACGACAGAGCGCGAGTTGGGGCTCGATGGTTTTGAAGCGCTCCAGCGCCATTTCAATCTGCGCACGATGTCGTCTGTCGTCGACGTAATCCAACAAGTGGCGAAGATCGCTCAGATGCCTTACGTCCCATGCCAACGTGCGGGAGTCTCCCGGGTGGGAGAAGGTACTGCACGCGTGCCGCAGAGCGGCTAGAAGTTCGCCGATCCTTTCTCGGTCTTGCGACGTTGAAGTCGTGGTTGCCAACGGTATACCGGGCAGGTACGAGAGAAGGCGGACATATCGATCTTCACCGCTGCTTGTTGTCACCTTCGGCAAGATCGCGCCGTTGAGACTTGGCGATACCCGAGGCACGGGCAGGTCCGGTGCCACCTGTTGGAGGTGCGCAAGCAGCTCAACCTGAAGACTTAACTCCTCCCAGTCTTCGTCGGGGTTCGCAATCTTAAGAATCCATTTGCGACCGTCGTGGTCATCGAAGCGGAACGTGTCGTCCTTTTCAGTCGGAAAGCGAACGACACTGCCATCGAGCCCAAATACCTCCTTGCCGATGGCAATGGCTTCTTCCTCATCGACATGGGTAAATCCTGCGGCCAGGCCTCCGGCGTGGGAGGGCAGCAACCCTTCTGATGCGGTGGATAACGACGAGATTCGAATTGGGGAGGGCATGAGCAGTGCCGTGTATGAGGAGTGGCATTACGGAGACGTGCATGCTTTCTCGCCACATGCCTGTTTCGCGGAACAAAGACCGGGCTATCCATTCCTCAACTCCAGAGGTCCGGTTTGGGCAACCCTGCACCGCAAGTCCATCTTGGTCAGAATTGTAGAACAATAAATGCGGCTTGCACAAGGGCGGCGCTCGCTTACATGGAGCAGCCGTTCCCAGCGGCCGTTGCGCCCTAGTTGAGAAAACCATTGGATCTGCTTCCGGCCAGAAAATCCTGTCGCACGCCGGAACGCCGTGGCATGAGCGATTTCGCGGCAAGAGGGGTCTGTTGCCGGCTCCAGTGTGCGGACAGCGTCGTGCTACACGGCCGGCCATCCGGTCTTTATCCGGGAAATCCCCTGTTTCATGAAAAAATCTGGCGCCGCCGCCGTCTTTGCGATATTGTTCAACAATTCTTTGCAGTCGATGCGCCACGAAATCTCGAAGTGTTTTGCTTGCTCGAGGCGCACAGCACTGCTCAGATCTCGTGCATCAAACACGGCGAGCGTAGATCCGCAGCTACCTCGCCAGCCGACCTTGCTGCGATCTTCCCGTATCGACGGGCAAACATTCGATAGACAGAGGAAACCTTGACATGAGCACCAGCCTGAGGCCCAAGTACATTTCGTTCGATTGCTATGGAACGCTGATTAATTTTCAGATGGCAGACCTTGCGCGTGAGCTTTTCGCGGACCGCATCGCCGCCAAGGACATGCAGCAATTCACGACGGACTTCGCGCGCTACCGTCTGGACGAGGTCATGGGCGACTGGCGGCCATATGACCAAATCCTCTGCAATTCGGTGAAACGGACCTGTCGCCGCTGGGGCATCGAATACCGCGATAACGAGGGTCTTAAGTTTTACAACGCCGTGCCGACCTGGAAGCCGCATGCAGACGTGCCGGACGCGCTGGCAAGGCTTGCCACGGAATACAAGCTGGTCATCTTCTCCAATGCGATGGACGTGCAGATTCCGTATAGCGTCGAAAAGCTGGGTGCTCCTTTCCATCGCGTTTATACCGCGCAGCAGGCTCAAGCCTACAAACCGCGTCTGCGTGCCTTCGAGTACATGATCGAGCAGCTCGATTGCAGGCCGAGCGACATTCTCCACGTCTCGTCCAGCATGCGCTACGACCATCTATCGGCGGACGACGTCGGGATCAAGAACAAGGTCTTCGTCTCGCGTGGTCACGAGCCGAGCTGGCCGGTGTGGGGCTCTCACGAAATTAAGGATTTGAGCGGCCTGCCCGCGCTCGTCGGTCTCTAAGAGTGATGTATGCGCCCTGAAGCCGGGCAGGCGCGGAGAATGTGATCAAGCTCGAATCGTACTGGCTTGATACTGCACCTGCGTTTGACCGTTCGGCACGCGGACCGGCGGTAGGCCGAACCGACGTTGTGATAGCCGGTGCGGCCTTTACCGGATTGTCCGCGGCGCTCGCGCTCGCAAGGCAGAGTGCGGGTGTAACCGTGTTCGAGGCGGCCCCGGTCGGGCGAGGCGTCCGGCCGAAACGGAGGGCACTGTAACCGCGGACTCGCGCATGACTTCGCCGCGTTGGCCGGGCGCATTGACATCGAGAAGGCACGCGGGTTCCACCGGGCATCGACGCCGCTGTCGACACCGTAGAGGCGGTCGTCGTGCAGGAGAACATTGCGTGTGACTTCGTGCGTGCCGGGACCATTTGGGGAGTATGAAATGCATTTCGAGTCTTACTGGCTGGATACGTCCGAGCCATTCGTCAACAACTCGCCTGACGAGCACGGTGGACGTTGCGACGTGATCGTGGTGGGCGGGGGGATCACGGGGTCGGCGGCCGCGTTGGCGCTGGCTAAAAAAGGCGCGCGCGTCATCGTCTGCGAAGCTGGAACCGTGGGGCAGGCGGCGTCGGGCCGCAATGGCGGCATGTGCAACAACGGCTTCGCGCAGGATTACGCTACTCTCTCGCAGCGCATCGGCACGGAATGGGCCAACCGGCTGTATCTCGCGTTCGACGCAGGTGTCGACACGGTCGAGCGATTGGTCAGGGAAGAGTCGATCGATTGCGATTTCGCGCGCATGGGCAAGCTCAAGCTCGCGGCGAAACCGGAGCACTTCGATAAGCTCGCGCGAAGCCAGGCGATGTTGGCCGCGGGCGTAGACCCCGACACGCGCCTTGTGACCAAGGCGGAGCTTCGGGACGAGTTGGGTTCCGACCGTTACCACGGCGGATTGATTTTTAAGAAGAGTGCGGGGATGCACGTCGGCCGCTACGTTCGGGGTCTCGCGAGGGCCGCGCAAGCGCGTGGGGCGCATATTCTGGAACATGCGCCGGTTCTGGGGCTGCAAAGGGAATCGGCCGGCGCCTATGTCGTCCAAACGCCGCGCGGAGAAATCCGCGCGGCGCAGGTCCTTCTCGCAAGCGGCATCTCGCAGGTCGGGCCGTTCGGCTGGATCCGGCGCAGAATCGTGCCGGTTGGGGCGTTCCTCATCGTCACGGAGCCCTTGCCGGTGGATTTACTCAACCGGTTGATGCCGACGCGCAGGATGGCCACCGACACCAAGAACTTCGTCAATTTCTTTCGTGTCACGCCCGACAGTCGGATACTGTTTGGCGGGCGCGCGCGTTTTGCGACCTCGAACCCTCGTTCGGACGAGAAAAGCGGCTTGATCTTGCGACAGCAAATGGCCGCCGTATTTCCCGAACTGGCCGACGTGCGCATCGACTATTGCTGGGGCGGCATGGTCGACATGACGGCCAATCGATTGCCGCGCGCCGGAGCGCGAGAAGGTGTGTACTACTCCATGGGTTATAGCGGCCACGGCACGCAGATGGCCACGCTGATGGGTACGCTGATGGCGGAGATCATGGACGGGCGTGCCGATTTGAACCCATGGAAAGACTTCGGCTGGCCCGCCATTCCCGGTCACTTCGGCAAGCCGTGGTTTTTGCCGTTCGTGGGCGCATGGTATCGACTCAAGGATGTGCTGCAATGACGTCACCTATTGCATCACCTGATGCAAGCGAAAAAGCTGGAGCGGTTCTTCATCGACGGCGTATGGGTTGCGCCGGAGAGTACCGACCGAGTAGCGGTAGTCTCGCCGTCCACCGAAGAAACGATCTGCGAAATCCCATTGGGAGACGAACGCGACACGCCCCAGGTTTGCCGTAACGCTCGATGTACGCGCGCGTGCCGGCGCGGGACCCGCAAGCCGGCATCCGTCATGAGCCGTCTGACCGTTTCCTTGGCCAGCCGGATACCGTGGCACTCCCACAGCTTCTCGCAGGCCAAGGTCGGACCAAAATTGGCATAGCGCTCACGGCCAGAATGCGCCCAAACCGCCCAGCACTGCGTCATTTGAACCGCAACGGAAGGATGTCCCAAGCAGGGTGGATGACAGCTTCAGTGTTGCGCCTAGTCGCGTTCGCGTCGATCCTTCGACGTGACCGGACCTTCATTAAGCGCGTGGTTTTTCATGTCGCTAATGAGTTCGGCAGGAGTCGGTGTCTCAACCACCGTGTCTTGCACGCTGGTGACCCGGTAAGCCGTTGCACCCTCGCGCCAAGAAACGGCCTTGTCGATTTCGATGCCATCGAACAGAACTGCCGCGTGGTCATCTATCGCAATGGAGGCCGGGACCGCGTTCATTTGCAGCGCATGGTGCAGACTGGCGCGGCGTTTCGGGTCCGAACTGTAATGCACGCCGCAGGCGCCAGGTAACAGCCCCAGGCACGTCAGCGGGCGATAGTCAGGGCCCCAGAACGAGTCCGTCAAACCGGCCTCGAACCAACACATCGCTCCCGCGCTCATCCCTGCCAGGAGCACGCCTTTTTTCCAAGCTGCGCACAGTGCCTCGTCGACCGCCCATTCTCGCCATACCGCTAACGCCGATTTGGTATTTCCTCCGCCAACGAAGATAGCATCTTGCTCGAGCAGTTGCCTTGCCAGGTCAGCTACAGGTATGGCGTTATGGCTTGGCAGGCGGAAGAATGCCAGATGCGAAGTCTCGCAGCCGAGTGCCGCGTAAGTTGCGTAGAACTTTTCGATATGCTCCGGCAGGTCACCGCTCGGCGTGGAGATGAAGCATATCCGGGGGCGAGAACGGCCGGTAAGGTCACGTATGTAGGCGTCGATGGGCGAGACGTTGTCTTCCATCATGAAGCCGCCACCACCAATCGCCAGAATTCGACGCCTCAAGTTGGGTCTCCTTTGTGAGAGGCTTCGGAAACGCCTTCGAGTATCGACACCAGGTCTTCCGGCCACACCGTGTCCAGTGTTTCGCGCAGTTCCTTCAACGACCACCATTTGTGATCGGCCATCACGCCCCGTTCCTGAGCGGTCCATCCGTCTCGAGAGATATCCGGCGTTGCCGTCGCTATGATGAAGTAGCGCTCGTCTGCGACGACATACTCGCCATCAGGGAGCCGCAACTCGAATTCGCGTTGTGCTACTGCAGAACCGACGCGATCTACAACAATGCCAGTTTCTTCCCTCAGTTCCCGAACCGCCGCGTCTTCGTAGGTTTCATCTTCTTCTAGGCCACCTCCTGGCGTAGCCCAATAATCCTCGCCCGCCAGCGGTCCGTGCTTGTGGACGAAGCGAAACAGCAGAACGTTATGTGAGGGATTGAGAATCAGAAGTCTGGCAGACTTTCGGCGGCGCATCGAGGTTCCTTATTTAAGACTTCTTTCCGAGCACCGGCTTTGTATTCGTTGAAGCCGGTTTCCTCACCGAAACGCACGAGCTGTTGCGCGGCCGGGCGCATGATTGCGCAACAATGGCGGCTTGGTATCCGCATCGCATGATCGGATATTGTTGCGAATTCGTGCCGCCTATGCAGGGAGGGTAGACCGGATTCCGAGCTGCCACAGCATGTCGATGTTTTTCAGATAGGTCGCGACGTTTTCTGCAGGGGCGTCGATGATCGAATGCTGCGAGCTGTCCATGCTGTTGACTTCTGCCGTCCACGGATCGTCAAGACTGGCACATACGTCGGCAACGTCCTCGCGATATCGGTGGAACGTGTCATCGTCCCAAGCTTGAACGGTTGTGGGTGCAAGCAACACTGAGAGCACACCCTTGCGCTCGCCGATGAACCGTACCGGCCCAAGCACGCCACTGAGGTACATGATCAGGATCGCATCAACGACCCGGTCGTCGTGGTCTTCGTCCCAGATGATTGCGAAGTCGAGGAACCTTCCATACTGAAGCTGACTCATCAGTTCGTCGTGCCAGGTTGGTACGCGCAAAACAGAATAATGCGTGCCTTGCCCGAGGTGTCCTACGGGCCGGGTCTCATCGTGCAGCGTTTGGAAGCAGGGTGCGTAAGACATTTCGTGCTCCTTTCGGGAGAGATGCAGCTTCCGCTGCCGAATCCCAGCCATTTCGTAGCTCGGGATATCGAGCAAACACTATCACGGACATGATCATCGTCGCCGGGTTTCTCCACGACGCCTTGGCTCGCTTGCCGGCATTGTCGTAACAGGTGCAGTTGGTATCGCGCCGAGCTCGGCAAGCTTGTCGCGTGCCTCGCGATACTGCTCATAGAATTTCGCCCACTTGCTGAAGCCGCCGAGTTCGCCGACGGCTCGCAGCATGGCGAGGTGCGAGGCGATCAACAACTGCACGGTGGCTTCGAGCTCGGCAATCCAGACATACCAACAGCGTTGATAATTTAGATTATGTCAAATACAGGATAGGACCCAATAAGGGCATCGCGAACGGCCCAAAATTCGAAGCGATCCTGATCGGTGCCTGCGTCGCGGCGGCGCCGTCTGCCGTGGCGATACTTCACCCGACCGGGAGTTTCGTGCTCTACTGCTTCTACATCGTCGCGTTCGAATTCCTGTTTCTGCGATGCCAAGCCCATCTCGTCGAAGAGTGCCCGCAAGAGATGGTCGGCACGATGGTCACCTATCAATACGCGGCCATGTATTCAGCCATGTTGCTCGTCACGGGCCGGAGACGCGGCTCATGCGGCGCTCGGTCTGCACGGCATCGCCCTCGGATGCGGGTGCTTTATCTCCTGTTGCGAGCGACCATCGTTTTCGATGGCAGGCGCATCGTCATGAACCCTTCTCAAGCAGATTGAATGTCATGATCAAGATACTCGGCAAATCGACGTCGATTAACGTACGAAAGGTGCTGTGGACCTGTGCGGAGCTGGACTTACCGTACGAGCACGAGCGATGGGGCGAAGACCACAAGCCCCTGAGTTCGCCGGAATTCCTCTCGCTGAACCCGATGGCGCAAGTGCCGGTGCTGATAGACGACGACTTCGTCACGTCGGAATCCAATTCGATCATTCGCTATCTCGCCAGTGCATACGATCCGAGCGGCCGGCTGCTGCCTCAGGCGCCGCGCAAGCGTGCCGAGATCGAGCGTTGGATGGACTGGCAAGCGACCGAGTTGAACAATGCATGGCGCTTTCCGTTCATGCACCTCGTTCGCCAACACCCGGCCTGGGCGAATTCGGAACGGGTCGAGAGCGGCATCCGGACGTGGACAGGTTATATGGCGCTGATCGACGCGCAGTTGCGCAAGACGAAGGCGTTTATCCTCGGCGGAGAATTCCTGCTTGCGGATATCGTGATCGGCTTGTCGGTTCATCGATGGTACTCGACGCCGATCGATCACCCCCAGTTCGAGGCCGTGAATGACTACTACGCGCTGCTCACGACGCGGCCCGGCTTTTGCGCGTTCGGGCGCAACGGCATTCCCTGAGACGGGGCGGAGTCTGAAACGCGTCATGTTGCGGGGCGGCGTAAAGTTGTCACTCGAACGCCCGATTTGCAGTTGGAAGATGTCAGCGATCCGTTGCCGAAGTGAGCGAGAGAGGGCCACCCAACGCTCGGCACAGCATCGACAGATCCCGAATCCTCAGATACCAACGCGAAGTCTTGCCGGTTGAGGCTTTCGCCTCGGAAAAACCGTGCCGAACAATCCAGGCTGCCTGTAGGCCCGCATTCAGAGACCCGAGAACATCGAGATCGAAGTCATCCCCGACATGCAGCAACGCCTCGGGCTGCACCCCAACGATTTTTGCAGCCTCTAAAAAGATGCTGGCATCAGGTTTCGCATAACCGAACGCATCGGCAGTCAAGACTGTACGGAAAAACCCGGAACAACCGGTTAGCCGAAGGTCAGCGTTTCCGTTCGTCACTGCCACGAGCGGAAACCTGGCGCTAAGCCAGGTCAACGCTGGCCAAACGTCCTCATAGAACTCGACTTTCTGCCGGGCGGAATAAAAGACGGTGTATGCGGCTTCCGCAAGGGCGACATCTTCCTTCGCTAACTGCAAGGCAAGCCGAATGGAGCCGAGGCGTAAGGCTCGGTAGTTGGCAGCCAAGTCAGGGCGCGAGCGTTCGTACTGGTCGCGCAGCGCTCCAAGCGCCCGCCAGCTCGGCAGCGTAACTGCCGTTCCTCGCGCTTTTTCGAGCAACCAGGCATGAAGGACCGCTTCGGCACGCTCGACTGCCGCCCTGAAGGACCAGAGCGTGTCGTCCAGATCAAACGAGATGGCTGATACTTTGCCTAGACGCATAGGGATTGCAGAAGCGGCTTGGCAATCCGGACATAATCGACCGAATCCAACACCATCGAGCGATCGAGCCGTCCAGCGTTGAACGCGATCTCGTCAAAGCGCTCGACCAGCTCGGGGTCAACGATCAGTTTGATGTTTGACGAGAACGAGAAAGGAGGGATTGCACCAATGACGCACCCCGTCTCTCGTTGCGCTTCTTCGGGCGAGGCAAGCGTTGCTTTCTTGACCCCTGCTGCCGCCGCTACCCGCTTGAAGTCCAGTTTCCTGTCGCCCGGAAGAACCGCGAGGACCAGCGTGCGGTCGTCGTCTTTGCACTTGCAGAGCATCGCCTTCGCACCCTGCCCCGGCTCGGTCCCGCGAATCGCTGCGACCAGGTCCGACCGTCCCTCGGGTGGATGCTCGCAGACGCGGAACCGGGCTGCTTCGGCTTCGAGCAAAGCAACCAGCTTGTCAAACAGGGGCGTCATCGTGCTTACGCCGCCGCTACCGCGCAGAAACGTTCGAGGTCGATGTTGCCACCGCTGATGAGAACGCCGACGCGCTTTCCTTTGAGAGAGTCCTTCATATTCAAGGCAGCAGCGAGCCCGAGGCACCCGGTCGGTTCCACGACCATCTTCATGCGGGCAGCGAAGAACTTCATGGCGTTCACCAGATCGGAATCGGGTGCCGTCAAAATGTCGTTCACATCGCGTTTGATGATACCGAACGTGTAGTGTCCGAGGTGCTGAGTCTGTGCGCCGTCCGCAATGGTTTTCGGCGTCTCGATATGAACGATTTCGCCACTCCGGAACGATTGCTGACCATCATTACCTGCTTCCGGTTCGACGCCGTACAAGACACATTGCGGCGCCAGAGCACGGGTCGATAGGGCGCTACCTGACAGCAGACCCCCACCGCCTAACGGCACAAACAGGTAGTCGAGCGCACCAACGTCTTCAAAGAGCTCCTTGGCGGCAGTCCCCTGCCCCGAAAGGATGTCCGGGTGATCGTAGGGCGGAATCAGCGTGAGGCCGTTTTCGTCTGCGAGACGCCGGCCAATCGCTTCGCGATCCTCGGTGTAGCGGTCGTACACGACCACGTTCGCCCCATATCCCTTCGTCGCCGCCACCTTCGCTGCGGGCGCATCATGCGGCATCACAATGGTCGCAGGGATGTTGAGAATCTTCGCGGACAGGGCAATTCCTTGGGCATGGTTGCCCGAGGAGAACGCGACCACGCCGGCTTTGCGCTGTTCGGGCGAAAATTTCGAAAGCGCATTGAACGCCCCGCGAAACTTGAACGCGCCCATGCGTTGGAAGTTCTCACACTTGAAGAACACTTCCGCGCCGATCATTTCGTTCAGCGTGCGTGAGGTTTGAACCGGGGTGCGATGTGCGACGCCGGCGATCCGGGAGGCAGCCGCCTCAACGTCAGCGTAGGTGGGAAGCTCGAAAGTAGTCATGTCAGACTCGAAAGTAGATTTGATTCACCAAGGCCATGCAACGGACGTCCCTAGCTGTTGCTCCGTGGCGTGCTCATAGAGGAAGCGCGCGACCGTGAGATCCTGCAGAGCGAGGCCCGTCATATCGAACACAGTGATGTCGCTCGGAGACCGCTGGAACGAGCTTGTGCCAGAAAGGATGTCTCCTATTTCCGTGCATGGCAACGACGGTGCCCACTGGCATTCGCCGATGCTGCGTGCCTGAACCTCATCATCGACGAAAATGCGCGCACGCGCCAACACACCATCAGGCAGTTCGCGCTTGCCAGCCGTGTCGGCACCCACACATGTCAGGTGCGTTCCAGGTTGAACCGCATCTGCTTCGAACAACGCGCCACTCCCGGGCGTCGCGGTGATGACCACATCGCTGTTGGCTACGGCATCGTTGCGGTCCATCGCCACGCTGATGGCGCACCGGTCCCGAAATCTCGCTTCGAAAGCGGGCTCGGCCTCGCCGGTGACAGTCACATATTGGACCGCACAGTGCTGAGGCAGTAGCTTCAGCGCGTACTGAAGCTGAACGCTCGCCTGAACCCCGGTACCGAAGATGCAGATCCGCGTACTTTCGCGTCGCGCGAGCTGTTGCAGCCCCAGACCACCGGCGGCGCCGGTCCGCGCAGTGGTGATTGCATTACCGTCCATGATGCAGAGCGGTCGCCCCGTCGAAGGATCGAACAGCGCAACGGTCGCTTGATGAGGCTCACCGCCAACGCCACGGTTGCCCGGCCAGAATCCGGCCGCCTTGAAACCGAGAAGATTCTGGCTTGCCACATCGCCGGACTTGATGCCGAACACCCCACCCGTATGCAACTTCTCGCGCACGACAGGAAAGACTCGTCCGGCTCGCCGGCTGTGAAGGATAAATGCTTCGCGAACCGCTGCCATGACCTGCTCCGCTTGCAGAGCAGGTTCCACAACGTCACGGTCGAGCAGGAGAAGCTTTGCGTCTGTCGGCATGGTCGTACGTTTTCCCAATCGGACGGCTAAAACTATAAAGTATGTCCACAAATGGACGAAATATCAACATAGACATGCCGAGCAATGCAAGGCCCTTCCCCGGGTCACGACGAACGAACATTCCCATAATCGGGGACAGGTTCAGTACTTGCGCTTTGCAACGCTTGACCCTGTTCGTGCGTCCCAGCGGGTGACAGTTCACCTTCCCATTTGGCCACCACAGCACTGGCGATGCTGTTGCCCAGAACATTGGTTGCCGTGCGGCCCATGTCAAGCAACTGGTCAATGCCCATCACCAGCAGCAAGCCGGCTTCGGGAAGGTGAAACATCGGCAGGATCGCGGCAACCACAACCAGCGAGCCTCGCGGAACCGCCGCCATACCCTTGCTGCTGATCATGAGGATGAGGAGCATCGTTATTTGCGTGCCGATGGGCATGTGCACGCCAAACGCCTGTGCGATGAAAATCGCCGCGAATGCCTGATAGACCATCGAACCGTCGAGATTGAACGAGTAGCCAAGGGGCAGCACGAATCCGACAAGGCGTCGATGCACGCCGAACTCGGTCAACTTTTCCGTCAAAACCGGAAAAGCGGCCTCGCTGCTGGCCGTCGAGAACGCAATCATCATCGGCTCACGAATCCTCTTGACCAATTCAGGCATACGACGGCCCAAGGCTGCGCGTCCAGCGAAATACAGCGCCGTCCAGAGTGCGAACAATGCCACGTAGAACCAGCCAATGAGCTTGCCGTAGGTGACGACCACGCCAAGGCCTTGCACGGTGACGACACCCGCGATGGCAGCGAAGATACCGACAGGCGCGAAGGCCATGACCGCGTTCGTCGCGCGAAGCATCGTCTCCATCAGCCCATCAACGGCACGCTTCAGGAACACGCCAGGCTCCCCCGGAACCTTTCCCAACGCAATACCGAAAAACAGCGAGAACACCAGAATCTGCATGATCTGGTTTCCCACCATTGCTTCAGCAATGCTGCTCGGGACGATATGCGTCAGGAAGTCCTTCATGTTAAGTGCGCTCGTTTGCAGATGCGTCGAAGCGTCCGCTGGCGGCAGTGGCATATTGAGATTGGCACCGGGTTGAGCGATATTGACGAACAACAGCCCGATGCTGAGCGATACGAGTGAAGCGACGATAAACCAGCCGAGCGCCTTCGCGCCGATTCGCCCGATGGACTTTCCACTGTGCATGCTGGCAATGCCAGAGACGAGTGTCGCGAAGACCAACGGCGCGATAATCATCTTGATCATGTGCAAGAAAATCGTCGTCACCGCGCCGAAGTCGGCGGCAATGGACTTGGCAGCGGCCTCGTCTGCCGCATATTGATGGCAGGCGTAGCCTACGACGATGCCGAGGATCATGCCGAGCATGATCCAATGAGAAAGCTTCCACTTTTTCATGATGGTATCTCCTTCGATCTTTTTTGATCTCATCTGTTTGCAACGCACACGTTCAAGTAATGCCCGGCCGGCGGGGTGATGTCGGGGGGCATTGGACGCCTGCGATAAGGCGGCAAGTCGCCATTGCAGGCGACCCGCTCACGAAATGGAATTCAGTACGTTGACTGGAAGACTTTCTGAACCTTGTCCGGCGACGTCACGCCGTTGGCGATGAGCAGTTGCGTGAGAACACGCGACTTTTGAGGGTTCAGGTCATAGGAAGCAACGAAGCCGCTCTTGTCGTCGGGTACCTCGACATTCCGATTGACGAATCCGCTGCCCACACGCGTGGAACGGACCACGACGATGCCCTTGCGAGCAGCCGCTTCCATCGCGTCCAGTGCAGCCTTCGACGCATTTCCATCGCCGACACCCGCGAGAACGATGCCCTTTGCGTCATGTCGAACTGCGTCCTGAATCTGCGTCGCGTCCATGTCCGCGTGCGCGTACACGATGTCCACGCGGGGTAGCCCGCCGCTTGGCAGCTCCAAGGCCTTCTGGCGGCTGGTCGGCGCGGGAGAGAGGTAGCGGATCGAGGCAGGATCGACGTACCCGAGCGGGCCGGCGTTCGGGTTCTGGAAGGTCTGCAACGACGTAGTGTTGGTCTTGGTTGCCCAACGCGGGCTGTTAATCGTGTCATTCATCACCATCAGCACGCCACGGTTGGCGGACTGGGGGCTGGCAGCAACTTCCACCGCTTCGTAGAGATTCATGGGGCCATCGGCGCTCCTCGAACTACCCGGACGCATGGAACCGACGAGAACAACCGGCTTGCTGGTCGAGAGGACGTGATCGAGGAAGAAGCCGGTTTCTTCCATTGTGTCTGTGCCGTGCGTAATCACAATGCCGTCGACCTCGTTCCGGTCGACGGCCTGTTTGATGCGGTTCGCGAGCTGATACCAGATCTTGTTGTTCATGTCCTGTGAGCCGACATTCGAAATCTGCTCCGCGTCGATGGACGCGAGCTTGTCGAGACCAGGAACGCTCGCGATGAGTTGACCGCCGGTAATGCCGCCAGCGTTGTAGCCAATTGCCGAGCGGGGATCGGAGCTGCTGGCAATCGTGCCGCCCGTTGCCAGCACGAGAATCCTCGGCAGGTTTTGTGGCGGGTTGGCGCTGGGCTGCTGTGCATCGGCGGCGGTCGTGAAGGCCCCCACTGTCAGCGACAAAAGCGCCGCACACAGACCTCGCGCCAAGGCGGACTGGCGTACGTGTTTCCCTTGCATTGCGTATCTCCTGATGGTGTCTATTTGGGGGCAGGGACCGAGCGGCGCGCTCAATAAAGGGCACTGACCGGCTCAAGGTCTATGCATATTATCCAAAGTTAGACGTTCTGTATAACATAGGGGAATGCGAGGATTTCGCTTCGGGCGCCAAGAGCCTATACAATGTGAAAAAATGTAGATGAATCATCCAATGGCTAAGAGCAAACTCACCAGAGAGCAGCAGACAATCCTCAACCAGGTCAAGCACATCGCAGCGGGATTGGGCGAAACGCTTGCGCCATTTACGGAGGTGGTGGTTCACGACCTCCTTCATCCGAAAAACGCGATCCTTGCGATCCACAACAACCTGTCTGGGCGGCAGGTGGGCGATCCTGCGACCGAACTCGGTCTGGCACGGATTGCCGATGCCAAGTACCCGCAAGTCCTCGCGAATTACGCGAATCGTTTCGCGGACGGCCGGCAGGCCAAGAGCACATCAATTGGCATAAAGGATTCGGACGGGCATTACATCGCCGCGCTCTGCCTGAACGTCGATGTGACGCTGTTCCGCAGCGTCACCCACCTGCTGGAACAGTTTTCTACGCTCAAGACTGATGTGGTCAAAGAATCGCTGGACCCATCGAGCGCAGAGTCGCTGCGTGAGCGAATCGATCGATTCGCGGTCGCTCTCGCGACGACGCCGCAGGCGCTGCGCACTGATCAACGAAGGACTCTGATGCAAGCCCTTAGAGACGAGGGATACCTTGATTTGCGACGATCGATGGAGACGGTCGCCCAACATCTGGGCGTATCGCGCGCGACCGTATACAACGACGCCAAGTGAGAGGAAATGCTGCGTGTCGCGGCAATTTAGTTCAGATCCTGGTCGCCCGAGATTTGCGCGAGAGAGCCTCGATTCTTCGAGGATTTCGGGACGCTGCGATCGACGACGCCGTGAAGATGACGCTCGAGGTCGGCCCGCTGTCGCGTGCGTATGAAGAGCACGGTTTGTCCAGCGACAATTACTTTTGCCGGCGCATTGACTCCGGTTTTTTGTTACCGAGCTAGGCTCGTTGCCTCAAGTATTTTGCTACCTGTCAGATGGCTGACAGTCGAACAGCCCCAACACTGGTAAGTCACAGCCACCCCGCGGCCTTGAACCGCCACCAAAGAAAGATGTCGATTCCGAGCATCGCCGCGAGACAAACCGGATACCCGTACGCATAATGCAGCTCGGGAATGCTCTGAAAATTCATCCCATAGATACCCGCGATCATCGTCGGCACGGCAAATAGCGCCGCGAACGCCCCGAGCCGTTTCGTGACCTCGTTCTCGGCCAGCGAGATTATGCCGAGGTTCACCTGGATCGCAGTCACGATCATTTCCCGGCGGCCTTCAATCGTCCTGACGATGCGCTCCAGGTGATCGGAGACATCGCGAAAATACGTGCTCATTCCGAGGCAGATGCGCGGAATGCGGCCGCCCGACAGCTTGCTGACGCCCTCCAGCAATGGAGCGATGTGATGCTGTAAGGTGACGAGCTTGCGCTTGAGCAAA
>NZ_DASXWY010000025.1:0-14544 GCF_036503415.1 Trinickia sp.
CCGCTCGCCGGATTGCGTGCGCATACCCTCGCCTCGCTTTTCGGTCTCACGAGCGCGCAGCTCTTCGATCGCGTGCGCGCGCATCCCGATCAAGTCGTCTCGCTGAACCTGCACAACGGCACGGTGGTCCGCGCGCGCATCGGCATCAAGCGCACGTCGTTCGCCGACGGTCCCGTCGCCGATGTACAACGCGTATCGCGCGCGGTCGCGCAGGCGGCGTCGACGAGCACACGTGTGCGGCTTGCGAGCCTCGATACGGGCGATCCGCAAGTGGCCGCCGTGATTGCGAAGGTGCGCAAGGTCATCGGCAAGGACATTCCGATTCTGATCACAGGCGAGACGGGTACCGGCAAGGAACTGCTCGCGCAGGCGATCCATAACGACTCGCCGCGCCGGGACGGTCCGTTCGTTGCCGTGAACTGTGCCTCGATTCCCGAAACGCTGATCGAATCCGAGTTGTTCGGATACGAGGAAGGGGCCTTCACGGGGGCGCGGCGCAAGGGCGCCCTCGGCAAGCTCGTGCAGGCCAACGGCGGCACGCTGTTTCTCGATGAGATCGGCGATATGCCGTATCCGCTCCAGGTGCGCCTGCTGCGCGTACTGCAAGAACGGATCGTCAATCCGCTCGGATCGACCAAATCGATTCCTGTCGATATCTCGGTGGTCTGCGCGACCCATCGCAGCCTGCGCGAGATGATCGCCCAAAATCTCTTTCGCGAAGATCTCTACTATCGACTGAACGGGCTCGTCGTCAAATTGCCGCCGCTGCGGGAGCGGACCGATCTTGCAGTCGTCATCGAAAAGATGCTCGAACAAGAGTCGGCGGCGAGCTGCAACGGATGCAGTCTCAGCGTCTCGCAGGAGGTCGCCGCGCTGTTTGAGCAATGCGCTTGGCCTGGCAACTTCAGGCAGCTCGGAAATTTGCTGCGGACGGCCGCCGCGATGGTCGATGACGATGGCGTGATTCGCCGCGAGCATCTGCCCGACGATTTCTTCGAGGATATCGCTGGCCGTGAGGCAAGTGCCGCGGCGCCGGTCGGGCAGCCCCCACATGTCGCGTTGAGAAACGATGCGCGCTTGCAGGAAGTGGCGGTTTCGGTCATCGCTGCGGCCATCGAGCGGCACGGGGGCAACGTATCGGCTGCGGCCCGCGCACTCGGCGTCTCGCGTACAACCATCTATCGCAAGATGCCTGCTTCGTTTGGGCTCAATCGCGCCGGCGACGACGAGTAGAGGTCGTTATCGTGCCGCCTGAGTAGCGGGCTTATCGAGCCAAGCTGCGGCGTGCAAGTGGCCATCGGGTTCGCCGGTCCAGTCTTCAACCCGCGCATTCGAGTCTTCCGGATACAAAACAGGAATGACTCGCGCGGCGTCTCGTGCTGAGTGTGGAACAGCATCGGTTTCGGGAGGCCGTTCGGGCCATCGCTCATGTACTTGCACCAGTAGTGCCACTGAGCAAGCGCCAGCCTGATTTGCGATGCGGTCCGTTCGCGGCCGATCGAAAACCCTCACCGGATAAATCAGCAGCGACTGCCGATCGCTCTGCATGCCGGCGACCCTTTCCGGCGACTTCGTACAGACAGGTTCGTTTTCATTGATCAGCCTGACCGACGCCAAGCTTCAAAACCGGGCGATTCTACATACAACTGCGCTCCGGAAGACAAAGAAACGATCAACGAGACAGCACTTCGATGTTTTTCACTTCTGGCGGGAATAACCGGGCGCACAGCGCGGTAATGCTGGATGAGGACAGCTCATCGAGCTCGCGGCGCGTGCGTCGCCGGTCCTCCGAGCGCGGTCTTCTCTGGCCGCATTCACCACGACCAGGAGACTCGATCATGGATGGCAAGCAAGACGATAAAGACGGCTACCGCGACGCGCGGCCGGCCGGGGCCCGGCGCGAATTTCTCAAGTGCATGGCGTGGGCCGGCGCCGGCACGCTCTGGTTCATGCAGGGCGGCGTGCTTCAGGCGCGCGCGCTCGGCGACAGCGCGCAGGGCGAAGCCAAGAGCGCGGCATTCAGCTTCGTGCAGGTCAGCGATTCGCATATCGGCTTCAACAAGGCGCCAAACGAGGATGTCGCCGGCACCTTCAAGCGTGCGCTCGACCATATCGACGCGCTGCCCGTGCAGCCGGACTTCGTCATGCATACAGGCGATCTGACTCACCTCTCGAAGCCCGACGAGTTCGATACGGTGACCGAGCTGATGCGCCAGATGCGCACGAAACAACGTTTCTTCGTCCCGGGCGAGCATGACGTGATCGGAGATAACGGCGCCGAATTTTTCCGGCGCTTCGGGAGCGAAGCAACGAAAGGCGGCTGGTATAGCTTCGATCACCGCGGCGTGCACTTCGTCGCACTGATCAATGTGCTGAACTTGAAGGCCGGTGGCCTCGGCTCGCTCGGCACCGATCAGCTCGCCTGGCTGCGCAGCGATCTCGCGAGCCGCACATCGGAAACGCCGATCGTCGTATTCGCCCACATGCCGCTCTGGTCGCTCTATCCGTCATGGGGCTGGGGCACCGATGACGCGGGCGAAGCGCTCGCCTTGCTGCGTCGCTTCGGTTCGGTGACGGTGCTCAACGGACATATCCATCAGATTCAGCAAAAGGTCGAAGGCAACGTGACGTTCTTCACCGCCCGCTCGACGGCCTACCCGCAGCCGGCGCCGGGCGTGGGCCCCGGGCCCGGACCGCTCAAAGAGATCCCCGCCGGCAAGCTGGCCGACTATATCGGCGTGCGCGTCGTGCGTCATGTCGAGACCGCTCGCACGCTTGCCCTCACCGAGGAGACGCTGTCATGAACGCACGGTACTTTCGCGGCCGGGTTGCGGCCACCTTGCTCATGGTCATGGCAGCCGTTGCAACGAGCGCTTCCCGAGCCTCGACCGATGGCGACGCGCAAGCGGCTGGCGGCAATGCCGGCGGCTCCGGCCAGCCGGCCGTTTATCGCGTCGAAATCAGCAACTTCGCATTCAAGCCGAACGAAATCCACGTGCCGGCCGGCGCGCGCATCGTCTGGGTCAATCGTGACGAGGAGCCACATGTGGTGGTCAGTACGAACGGTGCGTTCAAGAACTCGCCCGCACTCGACACGAACGATTCGTACACGGCCGAGCTGACGAAGTCGGGCACCTACACCTACTTCTGCAGTATTCATCCGATGATGGTCGGCAAGATCGTGGTCCGGTGAAAACGTCGTGGCGCAACGGACCCTCGATATGCCCAAAAGCGAACTACACTCGACGGGTGGCCGATGGTGCATCGGTGAGGGCGAAGGAGCCGGGGTGACCAGCAGCGATCGACAGGCCGCGCGCAAGCGCGACGACGGCGAGCAGGTTCGCCGTTTTCAGGCGTTGGCCTTGCCGCACCTCGATGCGGCATACAACCTTGCGCGCTGGTTGAGTGGCAATTCGGCCGATGCCGAAGACATCGTCCAGGAGGCATTCATGCGCGCCCTGCGCTTTTTCGATTCGTTTGAAGGCGACAGCGCCCGGCCGTGGCTGCTCGCGATCGTCCGCCGCACCTGGTATTCGGAGTGGCGCCGTCGCGCATCGTCGCATGAGGTCGTGCAGTTCGACGAGGAGCTCGACGACACGCCGATCGATGGCTGGGGCACGGCGCCCGAAGATCCGCAAACGCTGATGATCCGCGAGCAGGACACGCGGCTCGTGCACGAGGCGCTTGCCGAGCTGCCCGTCGAATTCCGCGAAGTCCTGATCCTGCGAGAGCTCGAGGACTTGAGCTACCGCGAGATTGCGGCGGTCACCGAATTGCCGATCGGCACGGTCATGTCGCGCATCGCCCGCGCGCGGCGCAAATTCGCCGCCATCGTCACATCGCGCGAGCCGCAACGCGGGGCCTCGCACGTGCGCACGACCGACGGTAAGCAGGAGAGGCCTGATGGAATGTGACGACATCCGTCCTCGCATCGATGCGAGCCTCGACGGCGAACTCCCGTCAGGCGAAGCGCGCGCGGTCCGACAACATCTCGAAACCTGCGCCGCGTGCCGCGCCGAACAGGAAGCCCTGCTTGCGATACGCCGCAGCGTGCGGCGCGCCGAGTATCACCACGCGCCCGATGCACTGCGTATGCGCATCGCGGCCGCGCTCGAGCGCGAAGCCGGTCAAAGGTCTGCCGCCGATCGCCCCGAGCCGCGGCGAGACGCACGCTTCGGTTGGCTGAAGCAGCTTTGGCGCCAACCCGGTTCGGCTCGGCCCGCTTCGGCTCGGCCCGCATGGCAGGGAGTCGCCGCCGGGCGAACGGGCGGCGGCCGTGTCGCAGCCTTCGCCGGGCTGAGCGCCGTTGCCGTTGCGATGGCCGTTGCCGCGACGCTCGCGTTGACGCCTTCGCTACGCGGCCCGAATCGCGCCGAGCTCTTCGTCGACGAACTCGTCGGCGCGCATGTCCGCGCGCAACTGTCGGGGCACGGCATCGACGTCATCTCCACGGATCAGCATACGGTGAAGCCGTGGTTCAACGGCCGCCTCGATTACACGCCGCCCGTCGTCGATCTCGCTGCGGAGGGCTTCGCGCTGGCGGGCGGACGCCTCGATTACGTGGCGCATCGGCGTGTTGCCGTGCTCATCTACCGCTATCGCCTGCACGTGATCGATGTCTATGTGATGCCCGAGCGCGAGGCCTCGGACAGCGGCGGCGAAAGCGGGTCCGCCACGCTCGTGCGCGACGGCTATGCCCTCTTGCATTGGCGCGCGAACGGGATGGTGTGGTGGGCCGTGACGGACGCCGAGCCGAACGTGCTGGCCAGCTTCGAGACGGCGCTCGAGACGAAACTGCAGGGCGCGCAAAACACGGCTGCCGGGCGCCCGGCGTCGGGCGAGTCGATGTAACAGCCGGCCGGGCAAGCAGCGATCACGGGCCGTGGCTTTCGGCCGAGTGCGCCGCTTTCTCAGCCTGGAATGCGTCGATGAGACGCGTCAGATGCGCCAGATCGACCGGCTTGACGAGGTGATGGTCGAAACCCGCCGCCTCGCTGCGCAAGCGATCGGCCTGCTGTCCGTAACCGGTCAGCGCGATGTACATGCACTCACGCGTGGCGGGCATCGCGCGCAGGCTGCCGATGAGCTCATAGCCATCCATCACGGGAAGGCCGATATCGACGACCGCGATCTCGGGTTTGAAGCGCCCGACGATCTGCAACGCGGCAGCGGGATCGTGGACGGCCTCGACGCGATGGCCGCACTCGGTGAGCAGCAGCGCGAGCGCTTCGACGGCGTCGACGTTATCGTCGACGAGCAGGATGCGGCAGCCGTTTTTCGGGGGCGGCGCAGCCTGCGCTGTCCGTTCGGACGGCACCGAGGGACCGCGCGCGCCCGGCGATCGATGCGAGTGGCCCGCCGCCCGGGCAGGCACGCGAATCGTGAATTCGCTGCCGCGGCCCGGCCCCGCACTGGCCGCGCTCACCTTGCCGCCATGCAGTTCCACCAGATTCTTGACGAGCGCGAGGCCGATGCCGAGCCCGCCTTCCGCGCGATCGAGATTGCGCTTGCCTTGAAAGAACAGGTCGAATACGCGCGGCAGCATCTTCTCGCTAATGCCGATACCGTTGTCGCGTACGCTGATCTCGATGGTCTCGCCGGGCCCCCGCGAAGCGGCAAGACGCACCTCCTCGCCCACCGCTGAATAGCGCGCCGCATTGGTCAACAGGTTGGAGACCACCTGCGCCATGCGCGCCGCATCGACCTGCCAGACGAGGTCCGGCTCGGCCTCGACCGTCAGCCGGTGATTGCGCTGCTCGAGCAGCAGGCTCGCCATTTCGATCGCATGGTTGAGCACATCCGAGACATTGACCGTACGCCGTCGGAGCTCGATCTTGCCGCGCGTGAGACGGGCGACGTCGAGCAAGTCATCGACGAGCCGCACAAGATGCTCCACCTGCCGTGCAATGATGCTTTGCTCGTGCGACGTCTCGCCATCCGAGCGCATGCGCATCAGCTGCAGCGCGGTGACGATCGGCGAGAGCGGATTACGCAATTCATGGCCGAGCATTGCCAGAAACTCGTCCTTCGCGCGGCTTGCGCGCTCGAGCTCGACCAGCAGCCGCTCGCGCTCGGCATGCGACTTTTCGAGGCGCTCGCGATTGCGCACCTGCTCCGTCACTTCGACGGCCACGGCGATGACGCCCTCCACTTCGCCGCCGTCCGAACGTGATGGTTTGAAATTGAACGAGAAATAGCGCGGCTCGAATGCGCCGTCGGTCCGCGTCATTTCGATGCGGTACTCGTCGCGGTGGATCGAGCGGCCGCTCGTATAGCATCTCGATAGCAGTTGGGCGACATCTCCACCGAGCTTCTCGTCCGGGCACACGTCGGCATAGGTACGGCCGATCGGCTCGGGGCAACCGACGAGCTCGCGATATCCATGGTTGGCGAGTCGGAAGACGTGGTCGGGCCCCGCGAGGAACGCCGCCGCCACCGGCACGTTCATGACGAAGTCGACCAGTTCGCGCTCGCGCCGGCGCAATGCCGCTTCGGCTTCGCATCGCCGCTGTACCTCGCTTTCGAGCTCAGCCGCCTTTCGTTGCCACGGAGCGATCAGCCGGTTGGCCGTGGCGGCGCCCACGTCCGTCAGGATCTCGGCGGGCAGCACGCGCCCGTGCGCGCGGCAGATTTCGCTGAACACACCGAGTTGCGAGGGATGCGAGAAAAGCGCCTGCGGATACGCGCAAAAGAGCTTGAACGCATGGCGCCGCGCCAGTTGGTTCCAGAGCATTTCGAGCCGTAGGGCCGCATCGTATTGCCCGGCTGCGCCCAGTATCGCCACCATCTCGCCGAATGCGTGAATCGGCGCCGCATCCGCGCGCGCCGCCGCGTCAGCCACGAGCGCGCCGATCGTTGCAAAAAATCGCTCGTCGTCGGGCCAACCGTCGACCATGAACCCGGCCAGCGCGGCTTGGGCCTCCGCGCAAATCAGCTTGCCCGAACGCGGTCCGCGTGCCGCGCGCTCGAGGCGCGGCACGATCGCCGACAAATGCGCGTCCGTCGCGATGACGATCGCCACGCCTTTGTCGCGCAAGGCGCGCAGGGCAAACTGGACGACTTCGTCTATGACGGGCAGCTCGTCGTCGTAAAAGCGGACGAAATGTTCAGTGAAGTCCCGCCGCGGAATGGGGGCGCGAGCGGCGTTGCTCATGAAAGCGTCTCCATGCAGATACCCTTAACGCGGCAAGCAACGCCCGTGCCGCGGCTCACGCGTGTCGCGCCGTCCCCCCTGCGGCGACGACACCGGTGACCGGGGCGAGCGAGCGACGCTTCGGAAAGAGCGCGGCCACGGTATGGGCCGGATCGAGGCCGAACGTTTCGGCTGCCGCCCCGGCGACCAGCGCATCGAGCGAGGTCGTCGCGCGCAAATCGCGGCCCTCGTAAAGATCGCCCGGTCGCAAGCCGGGCCAATCCGCCATGACGCGTCCGCCCGCGACCGCCCCGCCCATCAGCATCGCCAGCGATCCGGTACCGTGGTCGGTACCCGCGGTGCCGTTCGCGGCGGCAGTGCGCCCGAATTCGGTGGCGACCACCACCGTCGTGTCGGCCCAGACCGTGCCGAGCCCGTCGCGTAGTGCACCGAGCATCGCGTCGAGCGCTTTCAGTTGCGCGGCGAGCCGCGGGTTCTGCGCGCTATGGGTATCCCAGCCCCCGGTCTCGATCATCGCGATGCGCGGGCCGTCCGCGCGCGCCAGAAAGCCGGCGGCGAGCTTGCCGAGGCTCGCGGGGTCCTGCCGCGGCCCTGCCCGCCCCGCCATCGCGTGCGCGGCCAGCGCCTCGCTCCAGAGCCGTCCGAGCTCGGCATCGTGCGAGTAGAGCTCGCCCACGCGCATGAGTAGATCGTCGGAGGCGTCCGGCAACGACGAAGGCGCGTACGACTCGACATTGGAACGCCCGCGCAATGCGGCGGGCACCGTCGGCGCGAACGCGATCGCCTGGGCCGCGTCGCGCGGCAGCAGTGCGACGAGACGGTTCAGCCAGCCGTCGCGCAGCTGATAGGGCGCGGTACTGCCGGTCTCCAATACGTTCTGTCCGTCGAAGTGGGAACGATCGCGATAAGGCGTCGCCACGGCATGAACGAAGAGCGCTTGGCGGGCGGCGTAGAACTGCGCCGTACGCTGCAAGGCCGGATGCAGCGCAAACGTGCCGTCGAGCTTGGCGGCCGACGATAGCTCGAGCGCGAGCGGCCCGCGCAGCGAGGCATAAGCCGGATCGGCATAGGGTACGACGATGTTCAGTCCGTCCGCGGCGCCGCGCTGGATGACGAACACGAAACGGCGCTCCGATTCGACCCGCGCCAGCGCGAGCATCGGCGAGACCAGCATGGCGCCGGCACCCGCGGCCGACAGGGTCAGGAATCTGCGGCGAGAGAGCGTCATGTCATCTCCGTTGAAAATCGGGCGAAACCAGCAGCAGCGCCAGCGCCGTCGGCACGCTTTCTGCATGCGCGATCGCCGCCGCAGTGGCCGGCATCGGCGCCCCGGCAAGCAGCGTCGGCGCCAACGTGCGCGGATCGATGCTCTCGCCGACGCGCGCGGCGATGCGCTGAGCCAGTTCGACGCGACGCATCAGCGCATCGGGCGCCGCCCAGCTCGCGCTCGTATCGTCGTAGCCGGCCGGCGAACCGGGCCGCCACACCGGCTGTCCCAGTTGCGCGAGAAGCGGCGCCGCATGCAGATTGTCGAGTCGGGTCAGCCCGATGCCGCGGCAAGCGGAAATCGTCCAATCCCAGGGGCTCTTGAACTTCGTCGCCACGGGCTGCCATGCCTCGGGCGACGCAACGAGCGCTCGATAGACGCTCGGCAGATCGCCGCCGCTTGCCTCGAATGCATGCGCGAGCCGCTCGACCATGGCCGGGCTCGGGTTGTCCGTCGAGAAATGGCGCGCGAGCTTCAAACCGATATGACGCGCCGTCGCCGGTGCCCGCGCGAGGTCGTGGAGCACGGCCAGCGCTTGCGTCGCACCGGTATCCGCTTCGGCCGCCGCATAGCGTCGTCCCATGACCGTCCGCTCACCGGGCTCGTGCAGCGCAGGCCGGAACACGAACGTGCCGGCGATCGCGGTGCCCGAGCCCGGTTTGGCTCCCGCGGCGCGTTTCATCGCCGGCGCCGCGCCCGGGGCCTCGGCGATGCTCCAGCCTGTCAGGGCCCGCGCGAACTCGGTCACGTCGTCTTGCGTGTAGCCCGTGCGCACACCGAGCGTATGCAGCTCCATGATTTCGCGGGCGAGGTTTTCGTTGAGCCCGGGCTTTTTTGCGGGGTTGCGCGCGCCGGCGCGCAACGCGGCCGGGCTGTTCGGGCCGACGGAGCGGACCTGATCCAGATAGATCTGCATGGCCGGGTGCGACTCCACGGCCACGAGCATGTCCTCGAACGATCCGAGCACGTACGGGCGAATCGCCTCGGCCTCGAAAGCGCCGGCAAGCGGCGCGAGCTCCGGCTTGTCCGCCGACACGGCGAAATGATTCGCCCAGAAATGCACGAGCCGTTCGACGAACGGGGTGTTCGTCGCCAGTGCGCTGTTCATACGGGCGTCGACGGCCGAGACATAGGTGTCGCGCAGTTCCTTGCGCATCGCCTGGACGGCCGCCTGACTTGCCGCTGCGCCGGCCCGGCTCGCGGCCGCCGTGCTCGCGGCCATCTTCGCCTCCTTGCGCACGCGGCGAGCCTCGGCCACGGCTTCGAGTGCGGCATGCGAGCCGGGCTCCTGGGCCCATGCGGGCGGCCACGGCTCGTAGGCGTCGAGTTGGGCCAACAGCCAGCCTTTGGGGTCGTGGGGAGCGGCCTGGCCGGCGCGCGCGCCGAGCCCGAATCGATTCAGCGCGATCGCCGCGCCGCTCATATGTTCTGTATTGGCCATGTTGTCTCGCATGGGACTCCGGCTGCTGCGCATATCGGCTCGGCGTTCAATGTAGCGCGTTCCAACGCCTCGTCACTTACATATGAGTAAAAACTGTTACGCCGGTGCACGCGCCGCGGCATGCTCCCGATATCCGCAGCAGCACGCAGCAAACGACCTATGCTAGGAGAACCGTATGCAGGCCGCGTTTCAAACGCGTTTTTCGCTAGAACGACGGAGGTGCGCCATGTCGATGTCAACTACGCTCGAGCAATGTCTGAACAACCGGGGTGCCCGCTACGATGTACTGCATCATGCCTATAGCCACTCGAGCGCCGAAACGGCCGCCGCCGCGCACGTGCCGGGCGAGCGCCTGGCCAAGACAGTGCTTCTCGCGGACGAACACGGCTATGTCGCGGCCGTGCTCCCATCGACGCATGCCGTGCGACTGTCCGAGCTGCGCTCGCGCACGGGCAGGCAACTCGCCGTGGCAAGCGAGGCCGACATTCGCGAAATCTTCAAGGACTGCGATATCGGCGCGCTGCCGCCCGTCGGCATGGCTTACGGGATGCAGACGTATCTCGACGAAAGCCTCGCGCGCGAGCCCGACGTCTACTTTGAAGCGGGCGATCACGAAGCGCTCGTTCACATGGATATCGAGCAGTTCCTCGCACTGATGGAGCAAGCCGAGCGCGCGCGTTTCGCCCACCGGATGCAGGGACTGTCGATTTGACGCCCTACGAAAAAGCGTCGTGGGCAGGCGCCGGACGGCATTTTTGAAAGTCTTTACGGCGCACCGATGTTGGGCATAGAGTCGTGGCGCGCAGTCCGATCATGTCGCACCCCTTTTCCAGGAGTGATTTCATCATGGTTCTCAGGTTGCTCGCCGCGCTGCCGTTCATCGGCATTTTGCTCGGTGTCCCGTTCGTCAATCGCGTCGAGCCGCTTGTGCTCGGCATGCCGCTCGTGCTCGCATGGATCGTCGCGTGGGTCGTGCTGACCGCCGTCATCATGGCGCTCGTCTACCGGCTCGACCCGGCCAACCGCACGGCCGCATCGCCCGGTGAGGAGGTGCGCCCATGAGCAGCGCACTCCTCATCATCGCGGCGTTCACACTGTTGGCGCTCGGCCTGGGTCTGCGCGCCCGCCGCGGGCACGACATGAATCTCGAGCAGTGGTCGGTCGGCGGCCGCAGCTTCGGCACGGCGTTCGTCTTTCTGTTGATGGCCGGCGAGATCTACACGACGTTCACGTTCCTCGGCGGCAGCGGCTTCGCATATGGCAAAGGCGCCCCCGTCTATTACATCCTCCCCTACGCCACGCTCGCCTATATCCTTTCGTACTGGCTGCTACCGCCGATCTGGCGTTATGCCAAGGCCAACCGCGTCGTCTCGCAACCGAATTTTCTCGCGAGCAAATACGCGAGCCCCGGGCTCGGCGTACTCGTCGCGATCGTCGATGTGGTCGCCCTCGTGCCGTATCTCGTCCTTCAGTTCAAGGGGCTCGGCATCATCGTGGCGACGACTTCGTACGGCGCCATCTCGCCCGCGGCCGCCATCTGGATCGGCGCCTTGGTCGTGACGGCCTATGTGACGATCTCCGGCGTGCGCGGCTCGGCCTGGAATTCGGTGACGAAGGACCTGATGATTCTGGGCGTCGTGCTCTTCCTCGGCATCTACCTGCCGTTGCACTACTACGGCGGATATGCGCCGATGTTCCACGCCATCGATGCCGCGAAGCCGGGATTCCTCTCGTTCCCCGAGAAGGGCTCGAGCGTGACCTGGTTCCAATCGACGGTCGCGCTTACGGCACTGGGCTTTTTCATGTGGCCGCATACGTTCGCGTCGGTGTTCACCGCGCGCGACGAGCGCATCTTCCGGCGTAACGCGGCCGTGCTGCCCGTCTATCAGCTGATCCTGCTGTTCGTCTTCTTCGTCGGTTTCGCGGCAACGCTCAAGGTGCCCGGCCTCAAGGGCGGCGACATCGATCTGTCGCTGTTCCGGCTCTCGCTCGCGACGTTCGACCCCTGGTTCGTGGGCGTGATCGGCGCGGCCGGTGTGCTGACCGCGCTCGTGCCGGGTTCGATGATTCTCAATGCCGCGGCCACGCTGATCGCCAACGACATCTATCGCGGCGGCATCGCGCGCCAGGCCAGCGACGCCCAGGTGACGCGGCTCGCCCGCGTGCTGGTGCCGGTCATCGCACTCGTGGGGGTCGGCTTCACGCTGCATGGCGGCGAAACGATCGTCGCGCTGCTGCTCATGGGCTACAGTTTCGTCACCCAGCTCTTTCCGGCCGTGCTCGCCAGCCTCGCGGCGCGGCGCTGGGTGACGTGGCAAGGCGCATTCGCGGGTATCGTCGCGGGCGTTGCCGTCGTCACGATCACGACGCTGACGCATGCCACGCTCGGCCAGTGGTTTCCGTTTCTGCCCGAGCGGCTGAAGGATACGAACATCGGCCTCGTCGCCCTGTCCGTCAACGTTCTCGTGCTGCTCATCGTCAGCGCGCTCACTCAGTCTCGCACGGCCGCTCAGTCGCAGGCGCATTCGTTGTGAGCGTTGGTTTACGTGTGCGGCTGAGCGCGGCGATCGCGGCGCTCGCCGCGATCGCCGTTGCGGCCGGCCTCGCCGCAGTACGTGGAGCGACGCATCCGGTCGCGGCCGTCACCCGGCAGTCCATTGCTCAGGCGGGGATGGTCCTGCCACCCGGCTGCAGCGCCGGCACGCTGGTCACCGTGGTCGCACACCTCGACGACGACCTGCTCTTCGTCAATCCCGGCATCACCGACCGGCTGCATGCCGGATGGTGCATCGTCACCGTGCATCTGATCGGCGGTGCGGACAATTCGAAGTTCGATTACGTGCTCACACGCGAGCGGGCGATCCGCCGGACGTATGCCCGCATGGCGGGGGTGCGCAACGCATGGACGGAGTCGACGGTATCGATCGCCGGCCAGCCCGTGCATCGTATGGTCCTCGACGCGATGCCGCGCGTCGCGCTCTACGAGCTGCGGCTGCCGGGCGGGCAGGTGCGCGGCGGGCGCGCGCCGCTCGCGCTGTTGTGGGACGAGGGCGCATCCGTTTCCAGCTACCCGATGGGAGCCGACGGCCGCGGTGCGGCCCGCTACGATCGCCCCGCCCTGACGGCGACGCTCGGCGCGATACTCGCGCATGCGACGCAAATCTTTACGCTGAATCCCGACACCGTTCCGTTTCTGGAACACCCCGATCACATCTATTCCGCACGCGCGACACGCGAGGCGGCACGCGTGGCCGGCGTGCAGGCGCCGATCGGCTATCACCTCACTTACGTGAGCGCAGGTATGCCGGCGAACCTGTCCGCTCAGGCAACCCAGATGAAACGCGATCAGGTCGCCACTTATTTCGCAATGGACGGCGGCGATATCGCGCAGGTCTTCGGCGAATACGAATGGAACGGCAATTGGGTGGCGCGGCGCTATGCGTTCGGCGCGCCGGGAGCCGTTGCGTCGTCGATGGCGCTACCGGCCCGGTCCTCGTTCGCGGACCCGTCGCCCATATCGTCGCGAGCGCATTCGTCGCCTGATGCCATGGCCGCCTTCAATCTCGTCAACGTGCGCACGAGCCGATGCTTGAGTGGTGCCGACGCGAGTACCGCGAGCGCGGCACCTGGCGCCCGTACGATCACGCTCGCGGCCTGCGACGGCACCCCCGCGCGCGCTTGGCGATGGCGGCCCGTGCCGAGCTACCCCGGCAATCCGCACGACGCGGCCCTCATGAGCGTGGCGAGCGGCCGCTGCGTCGCGGAGCGCGCGGGCCGGCTCGTCGAAGAACCGTGCGACGACGAAGCGCTCGCGCAGCGCTTCACACCGTGGGACTTCGGCATCGTGCGTACGCCGCTCGGCCACTGCCTCGGCGCAAGCGGAGACACGCCCATGCTCGCCGCTTGCGGGCAACGCACGACCGCCTATCGCTGGACGTCGGAGTTGGCGGCGCCGTGGCGGGACCTGCGTCTCGACGCCGCGCTCTATGGCGATGTCTCCGGCACGGGCCGATCCAGCGCGGTTTATATCGAGCGCCGGACCGACGGCCCCGGCTTCGATATCTGGGTCGCACCGCTCGCCCCGGGCGCGCGGGCGGCTCGCTGGTACGCCAACCCGGTTCGGTTCGATGCGGACGCAATCGTGCCGAGCTGCCGCGGCGACGCACTATGCTTCGACGACACGCGCTTCGTGCTCGGCGATTTCGATGGCACCGGCCGCGCCGACCTCATGGCGATCGCACCGGACGCCCACGGCGGGACAGCCTTCTGGCGCTTCGCGAGTACGGGAAGCGCGTTCGCCGCGCCGAGCCTCTGGTACCGCAGCGACGCCACGCTCGCACCGGCGCGCACGCAGCAGTATCTGGCGGCCGATTTCGACGGCGACGGCCGCGTCGATCTCCTCGCGGTGCAACGCACCGTCGACGGCAGGGGCTTCGACTTCTCGGTGCTGACGAGCCGCGGCGCATCGGGCAATGCCCCGTCGCGATGGCGGGCGGCCGTGCCGCTGGCGGCCGCGACGCAGTTCTTTGCGCTGCGCGTCGCCGGCTCGCAGCGTGCCGCCATGGTGGCAGCGGAACGCACCGATCATGCGCTCGCACTGTCCCAATGGATAAGCTCGGGCCGGGCATTTTCGCAGCACGATCGCCGCGTGCTGCCGGCATCGTTCGATCCCGCGCTCACGCG
>NZ_DASXWY010000026.1:0-77890 GCF_036503415.1 Trinickia sp.
GCTGCTCTCGCGCATCAGCGCGGATGGCCTGAGCGCGGTTCAGCGCTCGATTTTGCAATGCGTGACAGAAGGAATGAGCGATCGCGAGATCGCTGCGAGCATCGGGCTGCAGCCCCATCGCGTCGCGCAGCATGTGCGTCAACTGCTGACGTTTTTCCGGGCGCACAACCGCGTGCAGCTCGCGTATATCGCGGGAACGGTCAGCGAACTCGCGGGTATGGAATAAGCGGTGCAGCAGTTACGACTGCGCTGCACCGCTAATATTCACTGGGATGTGAGGGAAGGCTGAGCGTCGACGCGGCCTAGCAACTGCCGCATTGCCTCGCGCACGAAGGGATCCGGATCGTCCACCCTTTCCTCGGCATAGCGATGCCACATTGGATCGCCGAGTGCGTAAAGGCAAAGCGCCTTGAGTTCATCGCAGCGCCCGTCGGGCAGACTATTGATGTGTTGCAGCGCTTCCAGCGCGCGCCCGCGCCGGATCGCAATCACCGTTGGAAAAGCCAACGCCTCGCGGGCATCCGGATTGACGTCGTACAACTGCGCCAGCAGCGCATCGGCATCGTCGAGACGATTGGACTCAATCGCTTCGACGAGCGCCTTCACGAGTGGTGCGGTTGCGGACTGGCGGGTCGTATCCGTCGACATGGGACCGGTCGCGTCCGTCAGAATTGCCCGCTGGAATCGGAGCCGGACAGTGCGTTCAAGGAGCTCGGGTTCAGCCCCATGCCGCCACCACCAGTGAGCGAATTGGAATCACGGCTCATCAGCGCCGACTGCGCCATATCGAAAGGGGTCTTGACGACGTCCGCAACACCCTCTCCCACCTTGCCTGGGTTCAGTGTCAAAACACCGCCCACGATGTTCCCCAAACCGTCTAGTAAGCCCATGTGACTCTCCTCTTGCGAAATGAAAGAAGGCGCTCGATTCAAAAGGCCGGCAGGTTCCATAGCCTTCGGCACGCGTACCGCCCAATGTAATTCGCGGATCGGTACTCACGCCGCCGAGTGCGAAGCCATGTACGAAGATGCGAATCGCGCCCTGCCCAGCGATGCAACACAACATCTACTTCTAGAGGTACTCTGCCCCGACTTTCCGAGCGATATGCTCCGCGAGCGGCTCCTCGGTAACTTCAAGAAACTTGCTCGCGATCGTGAGACCGGTGATATCGCTGCTCTTCACGACATCCGCCACGCAGCGGCGCCAAGCCTCGTCGCCCAGCACGTGCAAACACCATCCTTCCAGTGCCGAAACCACGGGCGAGCCGTGCCCCTGCGCTTCGATCTGCCTCAGCAGGCGCAAGGCATCGACCCAGCGTTGCGCATTGACGAGCAGCCGGACCTCGCACAGGTCGACAACGAGCTGCTTCGGATGGACGACGCGCAACGCGAGCAGCAGTTCCTCCGCCTCCGCATGAGCCTGCGTGCGCAACGCGCCTGCGAAAATCGTCAGCAGGAAATTCAACACCGCAGGAGTGCATTGAGTGTTCGACATGGCTCAGCCCCGATGGGTACCCGGCCGACAGGTTCGCAGCCGGCAGCAGCCTCTCCTATCCGGCCCCTGTTGCGCTGCATTCTCTCGCTGACATCAACGCGCGCCGTTGGGTGACGCGAAGCCGTCGCCGCTCACGCGAAGTTCGAAGGCTTTGCAAGCCTACCTGTTCGAGTAGATAGGACGAACTCGGTGCCCCAACTCGTATCGGCTCTCTCATGCACGATGCGAAAAACTTCGGATGCCGGCACTTCGCTTCGCATCGGTTCGCGTACGCGAATCCGTCTCCCCTACCCTATCGCCTGAAGTCATCCAATTTGCGGTTCTGGACGTTCCTCGAACAGATGGATCAATTCGATCAATTGTGAGACAGCCATGACAACTTCAGCCCCATCCATTACGGCCCCGAACTCCACAACGGCCCACTTCCTGAACAACACGAGCCCTTATGGTACGAGCGCCAGGATGGATACCGGGGCGACCAACGGTGGCGACATCGAAAGCTATCTTGCTTCGCTCGATGTGTTTGGCGGAGGTATGCCACAAGGAGGTTATCCGAGCGTTTCCGATGAAGCCGAACGCTATCTTGCCTCGTTGGAGGGCGGCCAGTCAGGGGGCTATCCGAGCGTTGCCGACGGAGCCGAACGCTACCTTGCCTCGTTGGAGGGCGGCCAGTCAGGAGGCTATTCGAGCGTTGCCGACGGAGCCGAACGCTATCTTGCCTCGCTGGAGGGCGGCCAGTCGGGCGTGCCTCAGGCCGGCCAGCCCGACGCCGCGGGCTTGCGCAACGTGAAGCTCACGACCGCAAAGGGCAAGGAGCTGAATTTACAGGAGGACGGCCAAGGCGACCTCTACGATCATGGCAAAGAAGTCGGCACGCTCGATCAGCAAAGCGGCAAGATCACGATGAATTCATCGGAGCAGGGGCGAAAGGACGCCGACTTGTTGAGAAAGGGCACCAGCCACGGATTCTTGGATTTTTTCCACCATCTGCCCGACAGCAATGGCAACACCACGTTCGGTTCCGAGGTCACCGTCAACGCGGGCGATCTCACGCCGGCCCAGCAAGCCTACGAGAACGCATCGAATGCCGGCCAACCGTTGCCGGGGGGCACACCGGCTGGATATCCCGTTCCTCAAGTCGGCCAGCCCGATGCCTTGGGCTTGCGCAACGTGAAGCTCACGACGGCAAACGGTAAGGAGCTGGATTTGCAGGAGGACGGCCAAGGCAACCTCTACGATCACGGCACAGAAGTCGGCACGCTCGATCAGCAAAGCGGCAAGATCACGATGAATTCGTCGCAGCAAGGGCGAAAGGACGCCGGTGTCTTGATAGCGGGCACCAGCCACGGATTGTTGGACTATATGCACCATCTGCCCGACGGCAATGGCAATGTCACGTTCGGTTCCGAGGTTACCGTCAACGCAGGCGATCTCACGCCGGCCCAGCAAGCCTACGAGCAATCCGCCAGCGCTATCCCCGCACCCCGTAGCCCGAGCTTCTTCCCACTGCAGATGCAGCCGAACATCCAGCCGATTCCGCTGGCCGACGCCTCACAGTCGGACGTCGAGTCCGCCTGACTGCCTGACCAGTAATAGCTACGACGGGATGATTCCGGCTGCAGCCGGGCCATTCCGTCGAGCGATCGTCGGTTCTGCTTCCCCTTCCCCTACTTCCTCGCCCGGCTGAATTGGCTCGTTCGCGCCAAGGGACGCCCTACGTGTCCGCGTGCGTTGCCCGTCCTTAGGTCAAGCCGAGTCTATTTCAGTTTCAGCGGCTGTTACTCTCGTATCTATTCCCGAGCCCACCCGAAAAGACGAGCAAAGGCCCGGACCTCAGCGAAGTCCAGGCCTTCGTCGCAGACCTGCGGCGGGACCGTCTTAATAGGTGCTCAAGGCGGACTCAGGAACACGACATTACCCCTGTTACCGGTATAGGTGTCGTTGGAAACCACCTGCGGTCCGCTACCGCCTTGCGTGTTGTTCGAGCCAATCAGCGTAATGGAGCCGTTGTTGTTTTTCGCGACGAGTTCGACGTGCTCCGGCGTACCGCTGCTATCGAGAACGAAACATACATCGCCCGGCTTGGCCTGTGAGCGACTGACGGTGTGCCAGCCCTTGCCCTGGAGCGTACTCTTCAAGCGCGGCGCGCTGTCGGTGTGCTCCGACGACGAAAGGAGTCCAGCCTTTTGAAGGCATGCCGAAACGAAATTCGCGCAGCATACGTCTGTCGGGACGCCTTGATGCATCGGCAAGCGCTGGCTCGACATCAGTTGGGCCGCGGATTGCCCCTTCACGCTTTCCGCGATGCCCGCGGGATTGCTCCCGCTGATAGGACCCACATTGGCATCGCCGGTCCCACCCGTGCCTCCGGCTTGAGCGTTAGCCAGCGCCGCCTGGATGAAAAGCGGCATCAATATGCCGGTTGCGCTCATCGGCACAGGTACATCGTCGCCACCCTCGTCATCGTCGCCACCGACCGAGGTAAGCTTCGACATCGCCGGTTCCATGATCATGTCCATCATCAAAGCGATGAACATCGCGAGCTCCGAGTTGGGCTCGGTAGCCGCACCGGCATCGCCGCCACTCAATTGAGGGTTGCCATAGGCAGCCGGCGAATTGGCGTTCGCATTTCTGGGGCGAGGTACAACCGGGTGGTAGGTCGGCCATACAGCGGGCACGGGGCTCGTCAACGTAGCTGCGCTCATACGGATACTCCGTCCGTGAAGCCATTACATCCAAAAAATGCACACCGATGCGCCATCCGCGCGCGGCGTCTCCTCACATGACTCTACGGAAGGCGGAAGCAGCCGCACATCGCTACGCGCAGCGATGTGCGGCAAAACGAAGCGGCACGCAATCGGGTACGAATTTACGCACCGTGTGCGCTTCGCTCATGTTTCGCATCGATATCGCTACGCGTTGCCGTACATGTTTTCGCGTCGGAGGTACACCGTGCCGAGGTTGTTGCAGGTATGCTCGGCCATACCTTCCGCATACGGTTCGTCGATGATTCGCAAACCCCGTAGCAATGGCGCCTTGTTCATTGACCGCTCGACGCGCATGAGCCACATGACGCCGCCGTTGCGGCTGGCCGCGTTGGCAGCCATGCTGGCCGGCGCGCTCGCCGGATGCGCCACGCGCGACATCCCACCTGCGAACACCGCACTCCCCGAATCGCTACGCACCCCGCCACAGGAAGTGCTCGAGGATGTCCTAACGGCCGTCGGCGAGACGTTCTATAACTGCCGCCGTGACGGCGCTCAGCTGTCGTGGGTTCGCAAGGGCTCCGAGGCTACGCTGGTCGACCAGGCGCGGCGCAACGTCGGCACCATCGTCCCCGGCCCGCGGTTCCTTGCTTATGACGGCAGTTATGTGTCCGGTCGCGTCGCGGCGCAGGAAATCGTCGCGACCGACGCGCTTCCGTGGGAACTGATCGTTGCACGGCGCACGAGCGGCACCGAGAAAGACACCGGCCGCTTCGCCAAAGTCACATCGCTTCAGCAGGTGCGCACCCGCGGCGGACTGCCGCCGCAGACGCATTGCACCCAGCAAGGCATCTCCCTTCTGGTGCCATTCTCCGCAACGTATCTGGTCTATCGGCCCGCCACGGGTCAACCTCCTACGACGCCGGCTCCCGAGAGCGCGACGGCGCCGGTGCCGACAACGACACCGGTGGCAACGCCACTTTCGTCGGCCGCCGGCGCACGAACGGCAGCACCTGCGTCGACGCCTTCGGCGCCTGCGGCATCGTCTCCCAACGCGGCCGCTTCCAGCCCCATCGCCGCAGCGCCGATAGCAGCGCCCGCAGCCGTTTCGGCATCTTCGCCCGCCCCGATTTTGACCATTGCTTCAGTGTCGGAACCATCGGTAGCCGGCATGCCAACGTTCTTCGACTCCCTCTACATCAGGCCGTAACCGATAGGACGCCGTGTGCGTCCCGAACGCGATGCTTCGTCAAGTCACGAGCCTGCCGGCGTCCTCGCCGAGCGCGCCGGCAACGCGCTCTTTACGACTGGCCGGCTCGATGCGCGCCGCATCGGCGATTTGCGTTTGCGCTTCAGCGGCGATCAGCCTTTCGAGGATGCGCCGCGCGCGGACCGCGCCGGCGTCGATGGGCAGCATAACGGGCCGCAGCGACCAGAAATCTCGATCGCCGATCACTTGCTGTTGCGCTTCAAGCATCGGCAGATCTTCGTCGCGAAACGGCGTCATCAATGCCTCGACGCCATCGCGCAGCTCCGCCGCGCCCTCCAGGCCGGCCTGATGAGGCACCCCGAAAACATAGAAGTAATGTGTGCTCCGCTCCGTCTCGGGTGACAGCCAGTGCGCCGAATGGCTCACACGTGCGAACTCGTCGGAAAGCGTCGTTTCGCAAATACGCATGCTGACCGTGTGCAACGCGGGCGGCTGCCACCGAACGTCGAGCTGCCGATTGACCAGGGCCCCATCGGCCACTTTAAACGCTCGTGCGACGAAAGGCGCGAGCGCCTCTTCAGCAATCCTGCGCGTCACCGAGACGGAGTCCCCATCGACGAGACACTCGACTTGCGCCGCGGCGATGTGCTCGCTGCCGAGCGTATTCGGATGCAGAAATTGAAGATGACTGAGATCGAGCACATTGTCGGAACTCAATTGATAGTTCGCGCGCGTGAGCAGATAACCGGTGCTCGTGAAATTCCGGCGGGGATCGACGAACTCGAAATCGGGCAACGGGGTGCTTTCGGCCCGTGATGCTTCACCCGGCCAGAACCAGATCGCGCCATATCGCTCCCGCGTGGGATAGCAACGCACGGTCGCACCTTCCGGCAGTCGGCCATTCCCGTGCGGATTCATGACGCAAGCACCCGAGGAGCCGAAGCGCAAGCCGTGGTAGGGGCACTCGATCGCGCCGTCGACAACCCGTCCGCGCGATAACGGAGCGAACCGATGAGGGCACCGATCGTCCAACGCAACGATCTTGCGGGCGTCATCGCGGTACAACACAACGGGCAAGCCGACGAGCGTACGCGCAAGCACCTTGCCGACCTTGATTTCATCGCTGAACGCCGCGACGTACCATGCGTTCATCAAAAAAGCCACACTCGCCTCCCGACGACATCCCTTTTTGTGAAAATGCGGCGGACAACCGGTTTCATCGACATGCCCCCCTTATTCCACGCATTAACGGTACGCGAAAAACAGGCAAACGCTTTTTACGGACCCGTAAGCGACAAATCGGCAATTAGCTCAATACTACGAACTCGCGGATTGACTTCCTCGGCTCCTTCCCTTTTATCGCCGCCTCCTCCCCCCCTTGCCTTCCTTTCGACCTTGAAAGACTTGCCCTTGAAGAACAGGGGCTCGGCCGCTCGGGTCGCTTCCCCGCGCATGCTTTTCAGTTCATCTCCCATGGCACATGCGATCTCGGAGTCTGGCGACCGGGTACGCACCGAATCTACGGATTTTCGAACTCATTTCTTTCAAGGTTCGTGAATTATCATTGAGCCAGCTTATGCGTCAATTCGAATGAAACAAAACGTTACATCCTAAGGACGTCTAAACGTTTACTGTCCGGCTATTCGGAGTCTTTTCTAGCCGGAATGCAGTTTCCCTTCGTGCGAGCACATCGTGCGACCGGAACCACTGGAGGGAAGATGAAACTTGCAGTCATGACCAGAAGCACAGCGCTCTTCCAGTTGATCTGTCAGTGCTTCGAGCCGGACGGCGCGCAATGCACCCGGTTCTCGGACGAGGTGGTGTTCGCGCGCGCCATCTACCGCGATGACTACACTGCCATCCTGATCGACGCCGAGACCGGCATGAATCCTATGCGCCCGGTGCTGGCGAGACGCTCGTGTTACGCGGATCGGCGCGCGCCGCTCATCGTCGTGGGCGCCCATCAAAATCGCGAGAACATCGTCGAGCTGTTCGACGCCGGCGCCGACGATATCGTGCTGTGCCCGATCAACTCGGCCGAGCTCGTATTGCGCGTGCATCTCGCGGTACGCCGTTTTCAACCGCTTCAAACGGCCGAAACGGCCGATCGCCTGGAATGCGGCTCCTATCTGCTGGACCGCCGCACCTGTACGGTCTGGGTCGACGACGAGCCGGTCCGGCTGACGTCCCGCGAGTTCGCCATCGCATGGCTCGTATTCGCGTGTCCCGGCGAATACGTGAGCCGCCGCCAGATCGCCGGCGCGGTATGGAGCAGCTCCGAGGATATCGTCGGACGCACGCTGGAACAGCATATCTACAAGCTGCGCAAGAAGCTCAGCTTGAACGGGTCGCACGGCGTGCGCCTGCGCACGATGTACGCACACGGCTACCGCGTCGAGATCGAGCTTCCCAAGGAAGTGGGCGATACGCGCGTTGCCTCGGAGGAATCGGCACCGGGGATCGCTCAAACGCCCGACGTTCTCTCGGCAATTGCATCGATGCTGCAGGTCGAGGCGCTGGCCCCGACTCCGGCGGACAGCTTTGCCTTGCTCGGCTCGTCCCGCGCCGAGTTGCATCCGGCCGACAGCGAAATGGCACGCAGCGCCCGCGCGTGGTCCGCAGAAGACTGCAGCGATGTGCTGAGTGCATGCGCCTCGAGTAACCCGTCGCGCGCCATTACCTTCGGCACGAGTGAACCGGTGCGTGGCCGCGACGGCCACTGACGGCAGACCCTTCTTCCGCGCGCCGCCAACGAGACGGCGCGCTTCGGTGCGCGCCGCATCGGCGTGTCTCGCGTCAGAAATCCAGGATGCGAGGCGAGAGCAGGAAGAGCCGCTCCATATGGCTATTTTCATGCGAACGATACCGGAACAAGGCACCCAGGAACGGAATCTTCGACAGCAATGGAATGCCCGTCTCGCCGTTGGTCGAGCTGTCGACGCGATATCCGGCGATCAACAGGCTCTCGCCCTGGTTGACGAACGATTCGGTGTTGATCGTGCTCGTGGTGATGATCGGGATGTTGTCGACCTGCTGTGAGGTAACCGTCCCATCTTCAATGTTGACCTTGAGCTTGATTTGCTGCTGGCCGTTTTCCTCGACAACCATCGGCAGAACCCGCAACGACACCCCGGTCGAAATGCTATAGAGATCCGCTGCCGTGTAGCCCGACACGCGCACGAAAAAGCGCGTCTTGTGATCCATGACAGCCTCGACGTTATCGAGCGTCGCGACCTTCGGACTCGCATCGATCTTCGCGAGGTTGCTTTCCTGCAATGCGTTGACGCGTGCGAGCAGATAGCGACCCGCGTTACCCAGCACCGCTGTGAGCGATGCGCCGACCGGCGACGTGTTGATGACTGTAGTGCCGTCTTGCAGTGTCTGCGTGCCGAAGACTGGATTGATGTTGCCGTTGTATCCGTTTTGCTGCGTCGTGCCATTGCCGGTCTGAAAATCGATGTGGCTGTTATGGGCACGCCAGTCGACTCCGATCTGCTTGAGCGCCGTATCGTCGATCTCGATGATGTGCGCTTCGATTTCGATGAGCTTCGGCTTGACGTCGAGCCGATCGATGAGATCCTGATATTGTGAAAGCCGCTGCGGGACATCGCGAATCAGCACCGAGTTCGTGCGCGGATCGGGTTCGATGACGGGAAGCGACTTGCTGCCGACGATCCCGTTCGAACTATCGGCATCGCCCATCGGTCCGTTATTCGACGCGAGCGTGTAGTTCTGCAGCGAAGGCATCGTCGATGGCGCGCCGCCCGCCGCCATACCGTTGAGCAGGCCGGCCAAGCCTGGCTGCGGTGCATTCACACCGTTCATCGACTGCGGCAGAGGCGGATTGATGCCGCCTTCGAATCCACCGCCCGTGGTTGAACCCGTCACGTCCTGCATCGGTTGCATGCGTTGCATCGTCGGGGCTTTTGCCGGACGGCCGCCGTCGAGACCGGTCGAGCCGTTGAGCGTGTCGCTGCTGCCTTGTGGGTGATACATGCGCGAAAGCACGGTTGCCACACCGGGCACCGTGATGGCCTTGCCGTCGATCTGCACCTGGTGATCGTCGGCCCATGCGTGATGAAGCGAATAAACGCGAACCGAGGAACCGAGACGTTCGCCCGCGCGATCGTCGAGGCGGTGTGCAATTTCGGCAACGAGCTGAACATACGGCTGGGGACCGCTTACGAGCGCGGTGCCCTGGGTCGCGTCATAGGTGATCGGAAAGCGCGGATTGCTGATCCGCAACTGCTCCAGCGCACCTTTCAAGTCTTCGGTACTCGCATGGTCGAGTTTGACGACCTGCCGGGTCACACTGTTCGCGTCGCTGATCGACAGTACGTTGCCGTCGTAGAACCAGACGAAACCAAACGTCGAGGCGAGTGTGTCGAGAAACCGCTGCGGCGACATATCGAAGCGACCCGTCACCGTGCCGTGCACATCGTTCGAAATCGTTGCGGGCACACCTTGTCCGGCGGTGAAGTCGCGCAATACGTCCTTCAGTTCCTTGCCTTCGACAGATAAATGCACCATCGAGCCGTGCCAGCGGATGGGCGCCGCGTACGCATGCGAAGCAGCGAGAGAACATGAGAGATATGCCGCCACGCAGGCAGCGCGAACGAGCCGTTTTATTTTCATGGCATCCGATCATCGAAGGTTGACATCCCCGTACCGTGCGCGCGGGCAGATGACCGTCTCGTGAAAGACGGGCGGCCCGCCTCATGAGAGGATGGCCGCTGCTCGCGTGAGATCAATGTAGCGGAGGTGAACTGCGCACATCTTCAACAAATCTGAGTTCGCGCCCCGATTTGAGAAGGATTGAGATTCATGCGTTCAAGTGCGGCAGCGCACGGCATCATTTGCCCGCGGCCATTGACGTAGCGATAGCGCGCAACTGTTCCGCCAGCCCTTTGAGAACGAGTTGATCCTTCACTTCGTTCACGAAAATGCCGACGAAAAGCGCGAGGATGAAGACCGTCACCGCTCCCTTGACTGGCTGACTCAAATTGGCGAGGTCGAGCTTTTGCGCACTTTTGGCGGCAAAGCCGATCGCGACGTCGATGAGCACGAGTACGAACATGATCGGCGTGGCGAGCTTTGCGACGGTCTGCATCAGCGTATCGGTCTGGTGCAGCACGAAGCTTTCGATGACGTTCGTCGCCACCGGCGCTCGGGAGATGATCGGCCACCAGTTGAACGACTCGTAGACGACCGCAAGCAGGAACGTCATGCCGCCGAGCACCCAGAACGCGACGCCGGCCACTTGCGAAAGAAGAATCGAAGTCGGCGTGGCCGACTCCTCTCTCAACGGGTTCGTCATCTGTGCGTTGTTGTAGCCCGTGAGATCGTCGATATACGTTCCGGCCGATTCGGCTACCCAGAACACCGTCGAAGCGGCGAAGCCGAGCACGAGGCCGATAATGGCCTCTTTCAGTGCCATCACGATCATGAACGTGCTGCTCAGGGACTCCATGACCATGACGGGCTGCCCATAGGCAACGAACGAACTGAAGAGAAGCACGATACCGTTGCGCACCACGCCCTGAAGGACGCCGTCCGCGGTCGGCGGAAAGATGGAGAACACCACATAGAGCCGCACCGACGACAAGCCCAGCAAGGTCAGAATGCGAACCGGGTTCGTCTCGGGCGACGAGAGTAGATAAAGTAGGTCGTTCATCTCGTGGGGCGCGCGTTTGCGGCAATCGCCTCGTTCATGTGTTCGTTATCCGTTGTTCGACCTGCCGTGCCGCATCATCGTGACTGCGCGGCAAGGCGTGCCCTGGCGAGCGCAGCCTCTTCCGCTTCCTCGTCGTCGGCGTCGGTGGTCTGCATGGTTTCGCCGCGTCGCAATTCGTCGATCCTGTCGTTGCACAAATCGATCCGTCCTCGGTTATTGGCTACGGCACGTACGGCATGCGCGACTTGCTGCACCTTGTCGGCGAGATCCGCCTCGTATTGCTGCAGCTCGCCTTCGAGCGCGCGCAGGCCCTCCGCGACTACATCCGCGTAGCGCATCGTCGCCGTCATTTCGGTCACCGAAACAACCGAGCCGCCGCTCATCATCCGGGCGATCCGGTCGTAGTATTGCTGCAACTGCCCGGCTTTCTCGCTGACCTCGGACGCCTTCTCGTCGCGCGCCTGCTGTGCCTGGCTTTGCTCGGCACGGCGAGCCGACAGTTCGGCCGTCAGAGTCTCGTCCAGCCTGCGCCGGCGCGATACCGTTCGTTCGAGCGCCGCAATACGCCGGGCGATGGCGGCCAGCTCCATTGCGTCAGCGATCGGCCAGCATGAACAGGTGCGCCTCGGTATCGTCCGGCGACGCATACTCCTGAGTCGATTGAGAGAAGAACGCACGAATGGCGTCGTTCTTTTCGATCGCCTCGTCCGCCAGCGGATTGCCGCCGGGTTGATATTCGCCGATCTGAAGCAGCATTTCGACCTCGCGGAATTTCGCGAGCATCTCGCGCACGCGCGCCGCGGCGCGCACGTGTTCACTGGACACGACTTGAGGCATCACGCGCGACAGACTTGCCAGAACGTCGATGGCGGGATATTGGTTCTTCGCGGCAATATCGCGCGACAGGATCATGTGCCCATCCAATATGCCCCGCACTTCTTCGGCGATCGGGTCGTTGCCCGATTCGTCTTCGGCAAGCACCGTATAAAGCCCCGTGATCGAGCCCGTGGCACCCATTCCCGCGCGCTCGAGCAAGCGCGGCAGTTCCGCGAAGATCGACGGCGGAAAACCGCGGCGAGCAGGCGGCTCGCCGGCTGCGAGTCCGATCTCGCGCTGGGCGCGCGCAAAGCGCGTCAACGAATCCATCATCAGCAGCACGCGCCGTCCCTGATCGCGAAAATACTCCGCAATCGCGGTCGCAACATAGGCCGCCTTCGCGCGCTCGATCGACGAACGATCGGAGGTCGCACACACCACGATCGAACGCGCCATGCCCTCGGGCCCGAGGATCTGCTCCACGAACTCACGCACTTCACGGCCGCGCTCGCCGATCAGTGCGATCACGGTCACGTCGCATTGCGCGCCGCGCGCGAACATGCCGAGCAGCGTGCTCTTGCCGACACCGGCAGGGGCGAAGATACCCATGCGCTGCCCTTCCGCTATCGTCATCATCGCGTCGACCACGCGTACTCCGGTGGCAAGCGGCGCCTCGATCAACTGGCGGCTCATCGGCTGGGGGGGATCGCCGAAAATCGGCCGCTCGTCGTCGACCTCGATGGGGCCGAGCCCGTCGATGGGCTCCCCGAGACTGTCGATGACTCGGCCCAGCAGCGCGTCTCCCACCTTGACCGAGAGCGGTCGCCCCAGGCCGACGACGCGAGTCGAACGGGACACGTTCGCCAGGCGGGAGAATGGCGAAAGCAACGCAACGTCGCGCGTGAAGCCGATGACCTCGGCATGCTGGAGCAACGTTCCGTTGGCTGCGCGCAGCTCGCAAAGCTCACCTAGCGTCACATCGAGCCCGGCCACTTTCACGAGCGTGCCGATCACCTCGAGTACTTTGCCGGTGCGTTCGACCGGCGAACTCGAAAGGATCTCGTGCTCGATCGCCTCGGTCAGCCGCTCGACGTCGAGGCCTGAGACGTCCGGGCTCATACGCTCAGCGGCCGCGCTCGTGGTCGGCATGGCCTGCATCGTGTCTCGCCACTGTTTCGTCGTCGTCATCGAGTTCATCGCCGGTTTCGCATCGCTCGAACTCGCCCAATTCGTCGAGCGCCTCTTCGCGCTCGCGCGGGGCACCGGGCGCGCTCCATGAACCCTCGCGTTGCATCTCGTTGACCGATTGCTTCAGCGCACGCGAGACCGCCGAGCGCATCGCACGGAGCTGGGTCGCGAGACTCGCATCGACGGCGCCGAAATCGGACTCGCACAGACAGGAGCCGGGCGGCAACCGCTTGTCGGCAACGACAGACAACGGAAAGGGCCGCCCCAGCTCGCGCCAGCGCGCAGCCAGGCGCTCGAATGCGCTATTGGCAACCTCGTAATCCGTCGGGCTCACGCTGACGCGCAGATACGTGGCCCCTTCGACGATACGATCGACGGCGCTCAACGCCTTTTCAAAAAGGCTGCGGGATTCCTGAACGCTGACGATCTGCTCGACGGCAACAGTCACGATCTGCGCGAGGCGCTCGCGCATCTTGGCCTGCAGGCGGCGCTCATCGGCATGCGATAGCGCGAGCCGCTCCATCCACTCGCTGACGGCGCGCCGTTCGCCGTCGCGATAACCATGTTCGGCGGCAGTTTCGAATTCGCGCCGCGCTTCAGCCACGAGCGCCTGCGCTTCCTCGCGGGCCGCCGCAAGAATACCCTCGGCTTCGAGCCCCGCTTCGGCCAGTATTGCCTCGCGATCCGCGGCAAGCTGCGCGTATGCCTCGTCGATTTGCATGAGGGCGCCGAACGCATCGCGCGGGACGACGTCGCCGTGCACCCCCACGCGCGAAGCGTCCGGCTCCAACCCCCTCCGATCCGATCTCAGCCAAATAACCATGCCCACTCCGGAAGCAATTTGGGAAGCATCGCGAAGAGTTCGGCAGTACCGTTCGGATCGACCTGCGCCGCCCCCTCTCGCATCCAGCCCGTATCTGGCAGGGTCTTGGGTAACGCGAGTCGCAGCAGCGGAAATGGCGGCGCAACGCTGCGCAAGTCGCGAATCACGAGCGCGTAGCCCTCGAAACTCAACGCTTGCGCATCGAGCCTGTCGAGCGCCGGCATCTGGCCGCGCTCGATGAGCCGGGCGATGTCGGGCGCATTGCCGCTCGTCGAGCCCCCTTGATTCATGACCTGGTCGAGCGGTATTCCCAGCCACTCGGACAATTGCATCCGGCTGCGCTTCTCGATGAGCCGCCGAGCCTCGGCACGTCGCAGCCGTACCGCACGCATACGAAGCACTTGCAGACCCAGCCGCGCCGGCAAGCAGTCGAGCAACGCCGGTCCGCTTGCGCGCAAGACCCCGAATCCCGGTTGCGTCACGCCCGCGGCGCGCAACAGCGCCCGCGAGCACAAGTCGACCTCTTTACGCCCCGCGGATTCGATCGCCTGGCGCAGCAGATCGAGCGCACGCGCCTCGATACGCAGCGCCGAGCCGAACCAGCTCGCGTGGGCCCAGCGCGCGGCGTCCCGCGCATTGCGCTCGTATGCGGCAAGCGCCGCCGCAGCGCGGGCGAAGGGGAACGCCGTTGCGGTTTCCATCAAGCTGCCGAAGACGGTTTTGACCGGCGCAAGCGCGCCATCAGCGCTTTGGTCTTCGCCTGCATGCGCGCCGCAAACGCTTGCACGTCGAACGACGCCGGCATGCCGCGCTTGAGCCAGACGTAAAGTCCGGCCGCGCAAACCAGGAAAACGATCGCAGCGGTCAGGACCACCGTCGGCGCGCTACCCGTCTTCGGGCGCTTCGCCAGCTCGACGGGGTCGGCCGCCACGGCCGTCACGCTGACGGCGTCGTACGTCAAGCCTTCCACGCTGTGCATGACGAGCGTCTTGATCTGCGGCACGAGGGAGCTCACGTCGGAATCGGGGCGGTATTTGATGAACACCGCGGCGGAGGACGGCTTCATCTGCTGCGCGAGCGGATCGTTGTTCGGCAGCACGATCTGCACGCGAGCGACGATCACCCCGTCGATCTTCGTCAGCGTCGACGACAATTCCTGCGACAGCCCGTAAATGAAGCGCACGCGCTCTTCGGTCGGCGTCGATACCAGACCATCCTTCTTGAACAATGCACCGAGGTCGTCGTACTTCGCGTGCGGCAGGCCTCGGGCCCGCAACACCTGCATGGCACGCACGATCTGATCTTCGTCCACGTCGAGCGCCCAGGTCTTGCCATCGTCGGCAGTCGTCTTCGCCGCGTCGACGTTCTGCTCGAGCAACGCCTCCACCATTTCGTTGACGTCTTGCTCGCTCAGATTGCCATAGAGCTCCTTCTTGCAACCTGCGAGCGCGAGACACGCCACGAGGACGGCGAACACCGCGAACGCGCGCGACCGTGACACGAGAGCGCCCATCATTGCTTCATGCATGGCTCATTGATTCTTCATCAGCGTTTCGACAGCCGACTTGGACGAATTCACGATCCCCATCTTTGCCTCCATGTCGAGCTGCGTGCTCGCGATTTCCATCGTCACACGCATCGTCGCGGCGGTCATTTCCTGCATCGACATATTCGGTGCCTGATTCATCATCGTCACTGTGTCGTTGACCGACTGCTGCAACTGCGCATCCTGCTGCGCGGCCATGGCCGCAATCATGCTCGTGCCACCGTTATTCCCGTCCGATGGCGGCGCCATGTGCGGCTTATCCATCATCGACTTGAATTTATCGCCGAGCTGTTGCGTCGCGGCATCGGACGCACCGGGCTGCACGGCTGCTTGCAGCGCCTCTTGGATCTGCTTCGCGGTAACAGGTACGCTCATGACATGTCTCCTTCGCCAATAGGCTTTCAGATCCGCAGGTAGCCTGGCTGAGGCACAGCCTCCTCCTGTGCGTGTCCGGCCGGTACGGGCGCCGGGTCGGCCGCCTCCCGCGAAGCGGGCGCGCTCAGAGTCGAATCGGCATCGATGTCGTCGGCCAGCGTCGCGATCGATGGGGGCACCTCGAAGGGCGCACCGTTCTTGTGGGCACGCAATGCATCCTGCAGGTCGTCGCGTGCCGCCAACGCGCGAACGAGCTGGCGCGTTTCGCGATCCGGATTCTCCCGTATCGCTTCGGCCGCGCTCTGACGCCAGTTCGGGTCGCCCTTGAACGACAGGCAAAATGCCAGCAGCGCCTTGGCGTAAGCGAATTGCGGTACGTTCGCCACCAGGCGCGAGAAAATGTGGATCGCCTCGTCCCAGTGGCCTCGCTGCATCTGCAACAACGCGGCAAACGTCTCCAGCTCGACCACCTTCGGCCGCAGCACCTTGAGCGCGTCCAGCGTCATTTCGATATCTTCCGGATCCGCGTCGATCACCGGAAAGCTGTTCAGCAGGGCCGCCGTCACGGTTTCTATCAAACCGCCGACTACTTCCTGACTGCAGTTCAGATACGTCGGCAAGGGAGTGCTCATGGCGCGAAACTCCTGCAATGTGAATTCGACAGAGAAACGACGCCCGGCCGCCATCATTGCGTCGCTCAGGCACGTCCGCTCCGAGAAAGATATCCAAGCGCGACAGCGGGTTGCATGCCCGACACGAAGCAAGAACATCGTGCGCGAAGTCTCTCAGACTTTCGTAGGAAATGAGCGGGTCGCTTCGCGCGTGCGTCGCTTGCTTCGCATCGCGCGTACGGTCTGGCGGGCGCTCCGATATCGTCGGAAGTTCAGGGATTCCCGGATTCCGGCGCTCCCGCCGGAATGGGCGGGACGAGGCCTCTTGCCGGATTGCAGCGATGAGCGAAGAAAAAACCGAGCAGCCAACTGACAAAAAGCTGCGCGACGCCCGAAAGGACGGCGACACGTCGAAGAGTACCGATCTGGTCGAGGCCGTCACGATGGTCGCCGTGCTCGGCGTACTGGTGTTCGGCGCGGGCGCGTTCGCGGGCGCCTGTCGTGCCATCGTCGATGCGGCCCTGAACTTCATGCGAGGCGATCGCGCGCTGACCGAGCTGTATGCCAGCCTCCTGTCGATCGGAACACGGTTCGTGACGATCGTCGGGCCATGCGTCGTCTTTGCCGGTATCGGGGCCGTCGCAGGACTCGCGCCGCAAGTCGGCTTCGAGATCGCGACGAAGCCGGTCGTGCCGGACCCGAACCGCCTCAATGTGGTCGAGGGGCTCAAGCGCATCTTCACCTGGCGCTCGCTGATCGAGCTCGCCAAGATGATTCTCAAGGCGGTCGTGATCGGATGCGTGATGTGGTTCACGATCACGCGGATGCTACCGCTTATCGTAGGATCGCTCTATCAGCCGCTGCCGCAGCTCTCGGTCATGTTCTGGGGCCTGCTGGTCAAGCTTTTCGGCGTCGCCGCACTGGTGTTCATCATCATCGGCGCCGCCGACGTCAAGCTGCAAAACATCATGTTCATGCGCAAGATGCGCATGTCGAAGGACGAGGTCAAACGCGAGCACAAGGACCAGGAGGGCGATCCGCGGATAAAGAGCGAGCGCAAGCGGCTCGCGCGCGAGCTCGTCATGAATGCCGCCCCGCAACAGCGCGTCGGTCTCGCCAACGCGTTGATCGTCAATCCGACCCATTACGCCGTCGCTATCCGTTACGCGCCCGACGAACACCCGCTGCCCCTGGTGACCGCCAAGGGCATGGACGAATCCGCGGCGCAACTGCGCCTTTTTGCCCAGGAAGCAAATGTGCCGATCATCGGCAACCCGCCGGTTGCGCGAGCCCTCTATAAAGTCGGGCTCGACGAGCCGATTCCCGAAGAACTCTTCGAGACCGTCGCCACCATCCTGCGTTGGGTCGATTCGATCGGCGCGAAGGGCGGGCGGCCTTCCGGCGCCAATCCCGCATCGGCCCTTCATTGACCGGCATGGCGCCGGGCTCGATGAGCATCGCAACGGAATTCAACGCTTCATGTCACTGATTCGCGTTACCAGGGGATGGTCGAAATGCTGAAAGCGTTCAAGACTCCGGCGAGCGGCGAAATCGGCATCGCGCTGTTGGTGGTCGCGATCATCTCACTGATGATCTTGCCGCTGCCTCCGGCAGTGATCGACGTCCTGCTCGCGCTCAACATCACCATCAGCGTTACGCTACTGATGGTCACGATGTACGTGCCGAACGTCGTGTCGCTGTCGGTTTTCCCTTCCCTCCTGCTTTTCACCACGCTTTACCGGCTGTCGCTCAATATCGCGTCGACGAAGTCGATCTTGCTGCATGCCAACGCCGGGCACATCATCGATAGTTTCGGGGAGCTCGTCGTCGGCGGCAATCTCGTGGTTGGGCTCGTCGTCTTTCTGATCATCACGACCGTGCAGTTCATCGTGATTGCCAAAGGCTCCGAACGTGTCGCGGAAGTGGGTGCCCGGTTCACGCTCGATGCACTGCCCGGCAAGCAGATGAGTATCGATGCCGACCTGCGCGCCAATCTGCTCACGCCTGAGGAAGCGCGCCGCAAACGCGCGACGCTCGCCGTGGAAAGTCAGTTGCATGGCGGCATGGACGGCGCCATGAAATTCGTGAAGGGCGACGCGATCGCCGGCCTCATCATCACGATGGTCAATATCGTGGCTGGCATTGCGATCGGCGTCGCCTATCATGGCATGACGGCCGGTGAAGCCGCTAACCGCTTCTCGATTCTGTCCATTGGCGATGCGATGGTTTCGCAGATTCCGTCGCTGCTGCTCTCCGTCGCCGCGGGCGTCATGATCACGCGCGTGTCCGACGACCGCGATGCCAAGCCGCAGTCGCTCGGCAACGAAATCGGCAAACAATTGTCGGCAAGCTCGCGCGCGCTTTACTTCGCGGCGCTTCTTCTCGTCGGTTTCGCCGCCGTGCCGGGCTTTCCGACCGCGCTTTTTCTCTTGCTTTCCGCAACGCTCGCCTTTTGCGGCTATCGCCTCAGCAAGAATGAGCCGTCGGCGGCATCGCACAGCAGCGAACCGGTCACCGCGATGCAGCGTGCCGGCGCAAAAGTCGACGTGCCGGCGATTCTGACGCGTCCGCCGCAGTTCGCCTGCCCGCTCGGCGTCAGAATTTCACCCGATCTCGTGCCGAGACTCTCGACTTCAGCGCTCGAAAAGTCGTTCGACACGGAACGGGAGGAGCTACAGGAGTTTCTCGGCTTGCCGTTTCCTGGTATCACGATGTGGACGAGCAGTGCGCTACCAGGCTCGACCTGCGAGCTGCTGATGCATGACGTGCCCTACTGCAAGATCGAACTGCCGGCCGGCAAAGTCATGATCGCCGAATCGGTCACGCGTGACGCGGCGCTTCTTGCCACACCGGATATCGCTCAGTTGCTCGATCGCTGCGAAAAACGCGGCGGACTGGACGGCGGCCCCGGTCCCAGCTACTGGGCCGACGAGAAATCGGTGCCGCAAAAAATCGCGTCATGGCGCGCGGAGCATGTCATTGCGCATGCGTCGATCATCATGCTGCGCCGGCACGCCTCGCTCTTTCTCGGCATTCAGGAAGTGCAATGGATTCTCGAGCAGCAAAACGCCGAATATCCGGGGCTCGTTGCCGAAGTTCAGAAGGTCCTGCCCCCGCAGCGTATCGCCGACGTGTTGCGGCGTCTGCTTGAAGAGCAGATTTCGATTCGGAGCATGCGAAGCATTCTGGAAAGCCTGATCGTATGGGGCGCCAAGGAAAAGGATATGTTGATGCTCACCGAATACGTGCGCGGCGACCTGGCCCGCATGCTCGCGCATCGGGCCGCGGGGGGCGGCAAGCAGCTTCCTGCCGTGTTGCTCGATCTGCCGGTCGAGCAGCATATCCGCCAAGCCATCAAGCAAACGCCGACCGGTAACTTCCTTGCGCTGCCCCCGGACGAGGTCAACTATCTGATCGACAAGATCCAGTCGTTCGTCGGCGAAATACCGCGCGAAGGCGTCGCCCTCGTCACTTCGATGGATATTCGCCGTTACGTGCGCAGGATGATCGAGGCGCGGCTCGGCTGGCTTGCGGTTTATTCGTTTCAGGAACTGGGCGATCACGTGGAGTTGAAACCGCTTGGCCGCGTGACCGTCTGAACCAGAGCATGTCCTGCGCGATGCCTATCATCGAACCCCGCCCCCTGCGCATCATCGCTGCCGAACTCGACGCACGCGAGCGTACGGCGCGCAGCGGCGGCTCGCATCGCTTCGATTACGCGGCGCTCGCACGCCGCGTGCGCGCGAAACCGGGCCACGTCGAGGCGCGCGCCGACGAAGATGCGTCCGGCTCGCACTCGGACGCCGCGGCCGAGGATCGTCTGTCGGGATTTCGCGAGGCTTTGGGGGACGACGCGAACGAGTCCGAGACACAAGCGCCCGTGTCCGGCCAAAGCAGGTCAGGCAGCACACCGGATCTGTCCGAACGGATTGCGCGGACCACGCTACCCGTCGTCGATGCGATGTATCGGACACAGGGCCAGTTTATTCAGTTGGCGGCGACGTTGGCTAACGAGGTCGCCGCATTTTGTGCGGATCCTTCGATCACCTCGAACGGGAATTGGAACGTACAGTTGCCGCTCGATTCAAAAATCGTTCCGGATACTGTTTTGTACCTCTCACTTTCGCCTTTCCATCTTTCGCTTCGTTTCGATACCCAAAGTGCACGATCCCGGCAGTTACTCTTGGACCACAGTTCGCTCCTCCAGCGTGAGCTGGACGCACTGCTGCGGGCATGGGGCGCCGCGCGCGACATCGAGTTGACGGTCTGGTAGGCCGCGTGTTGCACAACCGAACATCCATCCGACCGGTGAAACCAACGTATGGGCTTTCCGATCGCTGAAATGCCAGGCGTCGGTCCTGCGCAAAGCCGTGGGATCGACGCTCCCGCCGACGATGAGCGCGCTCGTTCGCCGGTCGACGTTGTATCGGACGTACCGGTTGGGGCGCTCGCATTGCCCGCCGTCGCGCCGCTCGTGGCCCGCACCGCCAGGGTCGTTTGCGATTTGCGCACCATGTCTGTCCTGCGACGCCTTCCGGAAATCGAAGCATGGGAAGCGGGGCTCGCCGACGACATGGGAGCCGGGCGCCCTGCATTCGAGGACCCGGGGGTGATCGAGCTCGCTCATTCGCGCGGTACCGCGCGTGTCACGGTCGATCTCGCCGCCTACCCGTCCCTTCAGATCGCCGCCTGGTCGCGAGACGATGCGGCATCGCCGCTCGACGCCGAGCGCGCGTTGCGTGTCGCCGTCGCTGGCGTGCTGCTCGAGCCGTTGCTCAAGCGCCTGGCGGCGGTCGGGCTCGGTGAAGTACGCGTCGTTCGCGTGCTGCATGCCGCGTCCACCCCCACCCGCCCGAACGATGCCGCGCCGGTCGTTCTGTCGTTCACGATCGAGGGGCGAACGCATACCGCTGAAATATGCGTCGATACGCCACTGCTCGACGTGCTGGAGACGCTGCGTTCGGCGCAGCGAATGGCATCGACGTGGCCCGGCATTTCACCGGCCGGCTCACCGAGCGACAGGCCCGCGCCGTACGCGGACCATCGCGTACCCGGACGGCTCGTACTGGGTGCCCGGCGCCTGCCCGTTCAAACACTGCATGCTCTTGCGCCCGGCGACGTGTTGTTGCGCTCGCTGGCCAGTTCCCTTTCTTCGCTCGTCAGCGGTGCGGCTCACGAGGCCAAGGCAACGGCCATTGCCGCCTGGGGCACGCCCGGACTTGTCCGGCTGCACGTCCCGGTGATGATCGACGGGCTAAAACTTTTCGTCATGAAGGAGCCGACCATGACCGATGAGCTGGATCCGACCCGTTTGGGCGAGACGCTCTCGAGCGATCCACCGGACGATCCGATCGACATCGGCGACCTGGATCTGCCAGTGCAATTCGAAGTCGATACGATCGCGCTGCCGCTCTCGCAGCTATGCGCACTTCGTCCAGGCTACGTGCTCGAGTTGCAAACGCCGGTGGCGGACGCGCAGCTCAAACTCGTCGCGCACGGTCAGACAATCGGCTTCGGCGAGCTCGTCACGGTCGGCGATCATCTTGGCGTACGGATTCTGAGAATGGCACACGGCGATGGTTCAATTCAGTGACCTGACGGGGCTGCTGCTCGTCATCGTCGCGATCAGCCTGGTGCCGTTCGTTGCGATGGTCGTGACTTCCTATGCCAAGATCGTCGTCGTCTTCGGCTTGTTGCGCAATGCATTCGGTGTGCAGCAGGTGCCGCCGAACATGGTGCTGAACGGCATAGCGATCCTGGTGTCGCTCTACGTCATGGCTCCGGTGGGAATGAACGCGCTGCAGACGCTGCAAAGCCAGTCGATTTCGCCGCAACCGACGCAAGCGGTCATCCAGCTGTTCGGCGCCGCGCGCGAGCCGTTTCGGACCTTTCTCAACAAGCACGCGAACGAGCGCGAAAAGCGCTTTTTCATGCGCTCCGCGAGCGTGGTATGGCCGAAGCAAATGGCAAGCGAGCTGAAGGAAACGGACCTCATCGTGCTCGCGCCGGCTTTCACGCTGACCGAACTCACGGATGCTTTCAAGATCGGTTTCCTGCTCTATATTGCATTTATCGTCATCGATCTCATCATCGCGAACGTGTTGCTTGCGATGGGGCTCAATCAAGTGACGCCGACCAATATCGCCATTCCGTTCAAGCTGCTGCTTTTTGTCGTCATGGACGGATGGTCCACGCTCGTGCACGGCCTCGTGATGACCTACCGATAGCTTGCGCTCGGCCATTCCTCCGGAATCCCAAGTATGGAAATCGATACGCTGGTTCGAATGACAACGCAGGGCATGCTGTTATGCCTCTACGTCTCGTTGCCGATCGTGATCGTCGCCGCGGTCGTCGGCCTCGGCGTGTCCTTCATCCAGGCCATCACGTCGATGCAGGACCAGACGCTTTCGCACGCGGTCAAACTGATCGCCGTGACGATTGCGCTCGTCATCATGGCGCCTTTTTCCTCCGCGGCGCTGCTGCATTTCGCCAATGAAGTGATGCGAACGGCTGTCCCGCAATGACGCGTGTCCCCGGTTCTCCTGTCGATTCGACATCGTTCAGACCCACCGCGGCCGAAGACAGTACGCCCACCGGCCATTCGCCGGGCGGCTTGGGCAGCGTCGTGGAGTATCACGGCACCCGCTTTTATTACGGCCACCCGACTCCGCTCCAGACCGATCGCGGCTCGCTCATGGCCCGCCAGCTCGCGAAGATCGCGGCGAGGCTCGCGGCGCTCAAGCGGCGTATCGCGGCACGCCGTCAACGCCGCGGCATGCCGGGCGGCGGCGACGACGACTTCGACGGCGAATTCCTCGACGGCGGGCACGGCGAGCACCGACGCGCGGAGGCCGGCGGCGGTGCCGGCGAAGGCGGCGGCGGCTCGGGCGGACAATCGCATCACGACGAGCATGGCGGTAGCTCGCGCTCGGGCGATCCGGCACCGAAGGTCGAGATCAAGCCGCAGAACATCCGGCCCGTGCGCGATCCGACACCCGGCGCGTTGATGGCCCGTCTCACGGCGCAATCGGGCCTCGGCAACGTCAAACCGGAGCAGGTCCCCGACGCGTGGATCGCCGCTCTCCTCTCGCAGCGCGACAAGCTGGCCGCCGATCCCAACTACCGGCTCGACGTCGAATATTTCGACATGTTGCTCGACCTCCTTTATACGAAGGAGCAAATCGGCCCGCTCCAACCGCAGGGCATGTCGACCTGGCGCGAAAAGCTGAAGGCCCTGGTTGGCGAACTTGCGGCAAAACGCGCCCCCGCTGATTCCACACGCGCTGCTTCGGATGCGGCCACCGTGCCGGCCAGCCGCCGCGAGTTGACCAAGCTCGAAAACTTTCATGCGCTGCTGCCGCTCATTGCGATGCAGCACGATGTCGTAGACATTCCCTCGAGAAGGAGCCAATCGAAGAATAGGGTCACGACGCTGCGTAACGCAGCGCTCGCTCGGCAATCGAAGCGCTGAGAAGCGTCGGATCCGCATGCGCACAAATTCGCATAGTCGCAGTCCGCTTCGCATGCCCCCTCGCGTACCCACCCAATCCGGATAGAGTACGGCAGACGGTCTGCGCAACATTGGTGCGCGTCGACCAGCGACATCACGGTCCGCCAAATGACGAAACTGCTGCGTATTCTGACTGGCATGCACGCGGGCGCCGAACTGCGCCTGAGCGAGGGCTCGTACCGCGTGGGAGCGGACGACGATGCCGATATCCGAATTTCGGATTGGCGCGGCATGGATGTGCAGCTCACGATCGACAGCACGGGTCTGGTCACCGCGCGGCGCATGGTTTTGGAGCCGGTGCTGCACGAAGGCGTGACGGACGACGTCGACTCGTCCATGGACGGCCAGGCGGCAGCACCTGTTGGCGAGGCCGTGCACGCGGGCGATCCGCCAATCGACCCGGGGACGGTTTTGCTCGTCGAGTTCGTTCCGATGCAGTTCGACGATACGGTACTTTGCATCGGTCCGGACGATGTCGTTTGGCCAAGCGATCTCGAGCTCCTGTCGACACTGTTGAGCAAGCCCGAAGAAGGCGCGCGCCGCACCGGCGAGTCGTCGGGGCGGCGCAAGCTGGTGGGTATCGTGCTCGGCTGCTCCATGCTTGGCGCGATCATCGTAATCGGGTCGGTGCTGATTACGATGGCCGTCAGCCGCGCGGCTTCGCACGATCCGGCCGACCTCGCGCAGCGAGTGAATGAAGAGCTGGTGGCGGCGCATATGCGAGAGCTGCATGCGCGCGTACAAGGTTCACGCGTCATCGTGACCGGCATCGTGCCGACGTCCGATGACGACATCGCTGCACGCAACCTGCTCGCCCGCCTGTCGCCCAATGCCATCGTGCGGCAGTACGACGTGGCGCAGATCGATGTGCGCAATCTCGAGGAGTCGCTCAATACGCCGGGCTTGCAAGTGAAGTACTCGGGACACGGTGTTTTCGATATCGAAGGCGCGGTGCCCAATCCACGCGATGTCGATGCGCGCCTCACGAGGATGCGTCATGACTTGAGTCCGAACATCAAGCAATTGCGTGTGCAGGTCACGCAGTCCGAAGACAGCATGCCGGCGCCCGAGGTTTTTTCGGAGCTCATGAACTCGGACAGCGTTCGTTACGCGCAAACGCCCGACGGCGTGAAACACATATTCGTCGTGCCGGGCGAAGACGATGCATCGGCCGTCCAGGCCGAAGGCGCCGAGGGCGCCTCGGCGGCGATAGCCGGCGCATCGGACGCGACAGGGGCATCCGCACCGGTTGCGGCCGCGGGCGGCGCGTCCGGTGCAACGGTTGCGGCATCGAGTGCCAGCAGTGCGCCGAGTGCCGTAGCAGCGCCGCCGGCGGCAGCGTCGGGTTCCGTTGCCGCGGCCAGGCCGGGCGCTTCGGGCGTCGGCGCATCGGTGCCGCCTGCCGCGCCGGCTGCGAACACCGCGGCGCTGCATCCGCCGGGCGGCGGCATGCCCGCAGGACGGCCCGCGCAGATGCCCGCACCGAAGCCCACCTATCTGCCGTTGCCGAGATGACTTTTTTGGGGAGTGACGAAATGTACGAGCCAATCGAAGCCTGTGCGACCGACTTCAATGAATTTCAGCGAATCCTCGCGGATCCGTCGCCGGAAAGCTCGGCGCGCATCGAAGGCTTCCGTGTCGCGCTGGAAGCGACCGCTGCGAATATCGGCAAGGCGACGGGAGCGAACGAAATGGAGCGCAACCAACTGGCGCAGCTGTATCGCGGCATGCTGGCGGCGAGCAGGATCGTGGCGCACTTGCAGGAAAAACGTGGCGCGGCTTGAGGCTGTCGCGGCCACTCCCGGGTGCGCCTTGCCAGCGCACACGGATAGAGGCTTGCTCGCGGTGGCGGCGATCCCGATCGCGCGCAGCCGGGGCGGCAATTCATATCACTTGTTAAAGGAGGTAAGACTATGGTAGCCGGAGCAGCTATGGGTCAGTCTGCCGACGCCGTTGCGTCGATGGCAGGCATCACCGCGGCGTCGAACATGGCCACCAAGGCCACGGCGCTCATGAACCTGAGCCAGTCGCTGACGTCTGCGGTGGCGAGCATGGCCAAGGGTATGGGCAGCAACGTGAAGGACGCCGCCCGCCCTACCTGATCGCTTTGCTCAGGGCATGTAATTCACCGGTGCGCGGCTTGTCCGCGTACCGGGTTTCCGTCTTGCCGTTCCTTCTCGCCGCCGTCCCTTCCAGTCGCGAGCGCCCGCCGGCGCGCTGCGGACGCGCTCAACGCACTCTATGTCCAGCTCCGAACGATACGCGCAACTGGTTCGAGACCTTTGCTACACCGTCGGCTTGCCCGACGCGGAGCATGTGCTTCGCACGCGCTCGATCGAAGTCGAAGGTTTCGATGTACGGCTCGAATATTTCGAGAACGATCTGGAGGCGATCTACGCGAATTTCCATTACGGCACGGTGACGGCCGGCCGGACGCTCGTCGTGTTCCGGCTGATGCTCGAGGCCAATCTGCTCATTTACGCGCAGGATCAGGCACAGCTGGGGCTCGATACGGACACGGGGGGCATCGTGTTGATTTTGCGGCTGCCGATGACACCCGATGTAAACGGCGGTGTGTTGGCCGACCTGCTCGCACACTATGCGGAGCACGGCCGCTATTGGCGGCAGAACATCATCGAATCGACGGATGAGATGTTCGAAGGAATCGTGGCGGGGGAGTACGTCTGGTTGCGGGCTTAGTGTTTTCCATGGGCCGGTTGCTCATGCAATTCGTCGGCCCGGCAGATCGGCCTGGAAGGCGATTTCGCCGCCTTCAAGGCCGCACCCTGCTTGTCGCAGGTTAGCCCTTCGCCGCTTCCCGGATCATTTCACCCATCCGGGTGATGAAGGCGGCTTTCGCGCCAGTGAGTTCCATGTCACGCCGCATGCCGGCTACTTTCAATTGGTCGTCCATGTTTTGCTCGCCCGCTCGGACGAATTCGTCCATGTCCTTGGCGAGGTCTGGGCGCGGCCGCTCGGTCGAAGGGCGATCTGCGTGATGCTCGTAATCGCCGCCGCTACCTTCGATGATCCGATAGGGCGCAAGCACCCTTGGCTCAACCGCGCGATTCAGCCTGTCCAGCCCGAGCGCGTGAGTGGGAATCCGGAGAACCGGAAGCATGGGAGGCTCGGCGAAAGCAGTGCGCGATGCGCTGAAACGGGCGGGCGGTACGACTTCGCCTGTCAACACGGTATGCGTGGCCTCGCTGCCAAGCTTGCCCGTCCTTCGTGCGGGAAGCAGCTCGAGCGCCCCGCCACCGCTCATCCGGGACGGCGCCGGGTTGGTCGACTGATTTGCGTCGGAACTACGGCTCGCACCGGAATCAGGGGTGACGTGCGATACCTGCCCGCCACTGGTGACGCTGAATGTGCTCTGGTTTGCCATGATCTGCATCTCCCATGAAGTGAGGCGTGGCCACGCGCCACCGCTTAGTGATGCACTTTATAACCGCGAGCCGGCCGCCAGAAGGCCCACCGCGAAGCATTGACCCGCGACCCGAACTCTCGACGCGTACGGCCCGATTGCCGGACACGCGCATTCGTTTCGCCCCACTGCGCTTTGCTTCGCACTCGCCCCGTCCGAGAAGGCTCGACACCGCAGAATTGACCGGAATGCCGTAGGAGTCGCCATATGATGCCGTTCCGCCCCCCGCAGTTGATCGAATCGGATGAAATTTTGTTGCGGCCGCCTGCTCCCGAGGACGCCCAGGCCTTGTTCGATGAAATGCTCAGCGACGCGGAAACGATGCGCTATCTCCCGTTTCCCCGGCACACGACGCTCGACGATACGCTCGCGTACATCGAAGAATCGCGCCTTGGCTGGGAAAGCGGCTCATTGCTCCGCTGGTTGCTCGTCGACAAGGCCACCGGCAATCTGACCGCACTGATTCAACTCGAACCGCGCCCGCCGCGCGCCGAAATCGGTGTCATCATCAGCCGCCAGGGCGGCAGCCGAAAGCGCCGCGCCGGCCTCCAGGTTCTGCGCAAATTGATCAAGTGGCTGCTTGCGCAGCCCGCGATCTATCGACTCTACGCATGCTGCGCGACAGACGGTCCCGCGCAAAGCGCCATGGAACGCCTCGGTTTCGTGCTGGAGGCCAAGCTCACGAACTATGAATCCCGGCCGAACATCGGTGTAGTCGTGGGCGACAGCTATCTGTACGTGATGACGCGCTCCGCCGCTGTACCACCTGCGACGCCAGCCACGCGGTGGCTCGCCTCCGAAGAGGAAACTACGGCATAACGCGGGGTGTTGCGCAACGGCACGCTCGACCACCTGCGTTAAGGGCGCTTCGTGTTCCAGCGCAATACTTCGCGTGGCGCGCATCCGCATGACAGGTGCTGTCACATCGGAACGACATAGTGCAATGCGGATCAACTCTCGCGCATTGCCATGGCGAATCACCGCCGAGTTCACTGCTTCTCGCCGTCCCAATCGAATGCGAATGAACAAACGGAACCGCGCGGGGTTGCCGGCAGCGCGTCTCCGTCCGCCGCCGCGCAACCGAACGGGCCGCTCGCGCGGCTGAAGCACGCGTTCGACAGCTTCCGACAGGTCGAGCGCGCGCGCACAACCGATGTGAGCAGCGCGCTCTTTCATCGCAGCCGCTCCGGCCGCACGTGGAGCCCGTGGCACTTTACCCGCCACGACCGGGAGCAGGATCATGCGGATCGCCTGCCGCCGCTGCCCTCGCGTTCGCATAGAAAAGAGCCGGACGGGGCGAAGACGCTTGCGAAATCCGCGATCGCCCGAACTATCTCGGCCGAGTCTTCGGACAGCCTCGGCTTCGCGACCCCACCGGAGGCGCAAACACCGGACGGATCCGATGCGCTCCGCTTTGCCCGCGGTGTGCGCGACTCCCTCGCCGCCGAACTCACGGTTTCGCCCTCGCATGAGGACGAGCTTGATCGCTTTGCCGCGCGGCTCTCCGGCATTGCATCGCTCGATGGCGCTTCGCCGGTCGCGCAGGCTCGGACGCACCTGTTTGCCTGCGCCGTACGAGCGGCCGGCGCGCGGGACGTATGGTTTGCCGAACGGATGCTGCAGCACATCGCCGCGCTCGATTTCGATGCCCCGCACCGGCGCACAGCCGCTAATGACGAAGAGCGGCGCGCGTGGCATGTCGTGCGACAGCTCTCACGCTCGAGCCTCGGATTCTCGATGATCGAGCACATTCGCACGGCCGCCGGCACGCCATTCAGAGATCGAACGCATCGCTTCGCGGTCAGAACCCTCCTCGAAAGCGCGCAGGCCCTCGACCATGCCCCTGGCGATATACGCGGCGTATCGTGGCGGGACTACTCCCCGGGCGCGGTCAGCGCCCGCAATACGGCGGCGCCGCTCGACACCGAAGAACCGGGCCCCACCGCGCTCGCCAAGCGAGCCTTCGATGCCGCACGCGCGGTGCTGGAACACGGGCCCGATTCCCTTACCCCGGACCAATGTGGCGCGTTGCTGGCCTGGCGGCAAGGTTTTTGCGAAGACGGACGGCACAGCGAGTTTTCGCAAGCGCGCGAGCGACTGCACAAGTTCGTGACCAAGACGATTCCGCGCGTGGAAGAAAACCGCTGGAAGACACTGCTTCCGCGCATGCTGTTCGGCACGCATACCTCACCGCTGTCGGCACTCGAATTCGGCACGCGGGGCGTGCCGCGCCAGACGATCGAACGCGAACAGGCAGCGCTCAAGCGGAAAACGAGCGAAACGCTCGCACAGATGAAGGATAGCGCGGCCGTCGAACCCTCCGCGGTCCTGACGCATTCGCGCGCATCGCGCAACGCCGGCGCGCGGGCTGCGCGGCAACTCTATGTCGAACACCGCGACGCGTCGATCCGGGAGAAAACGCGTGCGGCACTCTCGCGGTTGATCGCCAGGATCCAACCATCACGGAGCCTGCTCGCGCACGCCCGCACTCGAAGCTCGGTGGTCGAGCTCGCCGCACTGCAGGTATGGCTCGATCGCGGTGCCTTTCCGGGCGGACACCCCGATCCGGCCGCGCTGGTCGACATCGCGAAGCGCGCGCACGATATTGGCCAATCGCTCGCTACTTCACGCGGCATGCTCACGAAAGAAGGAACCGCGCATCGCAAGCTCGAACGTCTTTTCGAAGCGACGGCATCGTGGCAAAAAATGTCCGGCGATCAGTTGGCAAAAACGAAACCGTTCAGCCGTCTGGCGAAACAGCCTTTCGACGTCATACGGCTCGCGGCGTGGGGAAAGGTAGCGCACGTGCCCGACGACGACCCGTTCTGGCTCGAAGTGCAGGATCTGCTCGCGCTCGAGAATCCATCTCCGGCCGCCGGAGCACGCGATATCGCCTCCGTCCGCTCGACGTTGACCGAGGTCATCATGGGTTTGCAGTCCGGACAGCGGTTGCGTCTGAGTGATGGCGGCCATCAGGGTGTCAGTACGCGCGGCCTGAACGGGACCACGAAGTTGTTTTTCGGCGGAGTCGGGATACCCGTGTCGCCACGCCTCGACCTGCGGGCGTCGCGCACGCGTGAAGCGATCGTCGAGGTGAGCCGCTCGACGCACGGCGTCGAGTTGTTCATCGGCAGGGCCGACGGCACCGACCGTCATGTCGGCGCGGGTCTGCTGGTCGGATACGACATCGACGTCGGCCTGACATCCCTGCGCGCCGGGCTCGTGACGAACGCGACGCTGCATGCCCATGAAATCAGCCGGCCACGCGGCGTGTCGATCCGCGTCGCGAGACGAATCAAACCGGACGGCTCGGGCTATGACGACCAAGCCATGCGCGCCAAGCTCGCCGAGATCAACGACTTTCTTTTCAGCGAGGCCGGAGCTGCGCCTGGCGGCGGGCCGAATGGCCTCTGGAACCGTCTCGCCGAACGCTATTGGAACGATCCCGATATATCGATCAGTTGGACCGATGGCGTGAGCGACACGAAACGGCGCGGCGTGACCGTCGACGTCACAGCTACCGTCGAGTTCTACGAAGTGGGCGTCGACGGCCCAAACGACCCCGGCGACCTCACGCTGCGAGGTGGACCGTCGGCCGGAATCGGCCGGCAAACCTCGCGGCAAACGAGCGATTCGGTAGAGCGAAGCGGCTCGCTGCGAGTGGAGCACCATCGTGTCAGCACCGGCTCGTTCTGGCAGGAACGCCAGGGCGTCGCGCCCGGCTTCGCCCATCCGTTGTCGGCAACAGGGCACGAAAGCATCGGCCTTTTCTCGATCGATACGCTGGTCAGGACAAGGAAGCTCGACCAGCGCAATACGTCGGCGAAGCTGCAACTCGTTCGCGAAGAAGAACGACTCGTTCACCGCGCATGCCTTGTCGACATCGAGTACTCGAACGTCCAGGCGTATGTCGGCGCGCTTCAGGACTCGCGCAAGGAATTGCTGCAACTCTTGCTCGCCTCCGAGAACATGAATCCCCGCGCAGGCGGCGCAAATTCCGCCGAACCGCCCGCGCAGGCAATCGCTCGCGCCAATCAGCGGATCAACGCCCATCTTGCCGATGTCCTCGTCAATCGCAGCCCGCACCTGACCTATGTGCTGCGGCACCGGCTGCGCAAGCACGCCGCCGAGGCGCTGGATGCGAACGACGCACGGCTCTCTCAAGCGGGCGAGGACCTTGCGCTCAGGAAGCGGATCGAGGCAGACAACGAACGCATTCTGAGCGATCGCAGCTCGTGGATGCTCGTGGAGCTGAAGGTCAGAGAGCGCACCACGCGTTCCCGCAGCATCGGCCCGAACGCGATCGCGCGGCTGAATACGCGCACCAGCGCGACCGGCGACCGCGAAATCATCGTCGAGAATGTGCCGTTCCAGGTGCTGGAAGCGCTCGATCCGGCCTGATCCGGCGGCCGCAATCGTCGAAGGTTCGTTTGATCGACGTGAGGTTCGCCTGAGGTGCACCCCGCACCCCCATCGAGCCCGACAATCGCCTACGTGAAATGTCAGGCGATAGACGGGAGGTTCCTCATGCGCACCGGCAACTTTCAGGGTGGCAACGGATGGCCAGGCGGCGTCGGCTCACAACAGCCGGGATGGGGTTCGCCTCATGCTCCCGGGCCGGGCGCCGGCCAGCGTTTCGGCCCGCAGCCCAGCGCCCAACCTGTATCCGGTTCGTTACTCGGGGGCTTGCGTGATTTGCTGCATCCGCCAGGACGCTCACACGCGCACGATCCCTTCGCAAATGCGACGCATATGGCCGACGGCGGCACAAACGCTCGCGGAGGCTGGCAGTACGCAGGCGGAGGCCGCGCGGTTTGGACCGGCCCATATCAAGGCGATACGCTCACGGCACAACAATACAAAACGCTGGAGAGGGCATTCGCTATTCCGGCTACGTTGGCAGTTGGCTCTTTCGGCCCGCTTGCCGGGATTTTTACGTACTTCGGTATGCGCCGCGACCTCCGCCAATGGATGGACTACCTGTCGACGCTCGGGAACGAAACCAAGCGGGCGTCAAGCGGTTCGCCGCACGGCAGCGCGGCGCTTCCCTATATGCCGTATATGCCCTACCCCATGATGAACATGCCGGGCATCTGGGGCCCAGCCGCGATGGCGTCGACCATGGACCCGTGGTGCTCGGGAATGGGGGGGCCGTACGGATACGGCATGGCGGGTATGGGCTTTCCCTATCCCATGCCGTATCCCTATCCCTATCCTGTCCCGTCGGGCCCGAGCGCCGCAAGACAGCCCTCCAACTCGCAATTCGGCAACGCACGGTTCGCTGTCTCCCCCGATGGCAGGGCTACCGACAGCCAAGGCAAAGAACGCGTGCGGCTGCGCGATGTGGGCGATTCCTGGGATAAGGTGTTCCCCAATAGGTCGTCCAAGGTGGGTGTCGATTTTCAATACTTCATCTTGCAAGGGAAGATCCGCCAGTCGCCTGGCGCTGACCCGAGATCGGTTGCCGAGGACCTCCGGCAGTTGGACACGTTCTACCAGCAAGCACTGCAGCATCTCGACCGCCCCAATGCGGCGCACACCGATCACAACTCATTGCGGGTATAGCGCGCAGTGCGTTATCGGCAACAGCGGCGGCCGCGCGAATGCGCAAAGCGGCCGCTCCACCGAAGCGCGGACCGCTTATGCATCATTTTCGTCACGCTCCCTGGGTCTGTGCCGCCACGAACGCAAGATGGCTGCGATTGAGCGCTTTGTATTTGTCGCGCAGCTGGCGCAAATGGTAGTCGACGTTATGTGCCGTCGTATCGAGACGACTGGCGATCTCCTTATCGGAGAGGCCCAGCACGAGCAGGCTCAGAATCCGTTGCTGAAGCTGCGACAATAGACCTGCCGCTTCCCGTCTTCCCATCGCTTTGATGTACGCGGAGCAACGCTGATGCACTGACAAGCCGAGTGCGAGCGACTGCGCGAGCACGTTGTCCGTCATCCATGCCATGTTGTGGCGCGGCGACGCGAAGCTGATGATCGAGCGGATCGTCGTGTTGGAAATCGACACGCCGAAAGTCAGTCCGCTGCAAACGCCCTTTTCCCGCATCTGGTCGACAATGGGTTGGAAACGCACGTAGTCGCCGTTTTTGCGCCACGTCGTGACGAGACTCTTGAGATCCCAGACGTGGGGCACGTCGCTCACGAGTGCGGCCCGCAAGTGGCTGTCCCGCTCGAGAAAACCGGCCTCGAGTAATTGAGTCGCGATATTCGTTGTCAGATAGTTACGCAACAGATAGACGCGCTGCACGCGGCCACGCTTGTCCGTTTTGACAGCGAGATAAGCGAGCCCCCCATAGCCCAGCATGCGTAAAAGCGTACGCACGAGCCGCACGCGTTCCTCGGCGTTGCGTGCGGCACCGAGCTCCACGGCAATATCCGTTTCCCGGCCGAGTTCGTCGCCTCGGATCATCGACGCGATTTCCGCTTCGTCGACATAGCAAAGTTCCGGACCTGCGGACCCGGCATCGGGTTCAAGTTCGTCTCGCTCCAGTAATGCCGTGTCAACTCGATCTTGTACCAGAAAGCCCTCGGGCTCTCTCACCACGTCTTGGTACGACATTCGTGCTCCTCATCGTTGCAGCGGACAGACACATCCCCCCGCGCATCGAACGATGCGGCAGCATTCCCGTAGTCAGTGGTAGATATCCGCGGGCTCGCTGCCCGGTATTTGATTATGGCAATTGTGCGACGTGTTCAATCGTCGAGAATCCGCCCGGCAATGTAGGCCAATTGGACGCGGTTGAGCGCATCGAAGCGCTTCTCGAGCTGGCGTAAATGATAAGCGACGGTATGGACCGACATCGACATTTGCTCGGCGATCTCGCGATTGCTCAGCCCCTGCGAGACGCAGCGAAGCATGCTGCGCTGAACGTCGGTCGGAACGGAGATTTGCCAATCAGGCAAGAGTTGGTCGATGCGCGGCTCGATGAACGAATGCAGCGACACGCCGATCGCATACGCCTCGCCGATCGTCGCATCCGTGATCCAGCGGCGATCGGGCTGTGCACTGGAAAGTGTCACGATGGCATGCTCGAACGGACGTTCGGTCTGAAGACCGAACGTGACGCCGCTCTGTGCGCCGACCTGAACCGCACCTGCGACGAAGCGTTTCGCCGCGGCCGCACCCACGCGGCTGGTGTGTTGACCGAAAAGCGTCTGGAGATCCCATGCCAGCGGCCAATCGAAGCGGCATGCGAAATCGATGCGTGGGTCGGTATCGAAAAAAGCATCGCGATTGAAGCGCTCGGCCCAACCCGGCGGCGAATAGGTATCGAACCACGCCAACGCGCCTACGCGTTCTCCAACCCGCTGAATCAACCAATAGCAGAGCCAGTCGAACCCCGCTTTGTGAATGGCACTGCTCGTGAGATGGCGGCGAACGGTCAGGTCCTCGTAACAGCCAAGGTCCGTCAGAAGCGCTGACTCCCGCGTGGTTCCAGGCTGCCACGCTTGAATTCCCTCCTCTACAGGCTGGCCGTCGAGCTGCCTGTCGCCGAACGTGACTACGACGGCGCGGCGCTTCTTTATCCCGCTCATCATTGGTTTCCACCCATCCGAAAAATTGCCGCGACGGATCTTGTCATCGATCCTCCACACTGTTCGTCAGTCGCGCCCGCGATCGGGCGCGCACCGCGCCTGTGCAGCCATCGCTCTTTAAAGTTGACTACTCATTCTCGATGCTGGGCGCTTTGCCACACTGACATTCTAGGAAACGTGCATGGGCTGCAATACATAAGCTCTCGTCAGGTCGCCGCGGACAGACCGCTCGATCCTACGTTTTTTTGGGATGGCCACACGCGTTTGGCAATCGAGGCCGGTCCGAATCTACACTTCCTCGAAAATCGATGCAAACGCAACCATCTGTGCGGAGATCGAAAACCACTGACTGGTGGCCTGAAAATTCGTGTTCCTCGCCGATGCTTCGCAAAGTCGCTTCGACGCTTTACGCGCTGCTCTAGTATCGCGAGTGACTAACGGAGCACGAAATGGACAACCTTCGAGGTGTGGGAAACGGAAATTGGCAGCCGGGGCTTCCGGAGGATCCCCGCGGCCTTCCGGGGCCGGCAACGCCGCCGGCAGGAGACGTTCCTCCTGGCACCGGTGCCACCTCGCAGCCCACCCATCCGGCGTTCACCGATGCTCCCCACCAGAAAGCACGGGGCGGTGAAGGAGGCCCACGAACAGGGTTCTCGGTACCTGGCGGGACGTCCTCCGAAGCCGCCAGCGCCAATCTGACGAATCGAGCCCGCGCAGTCCGGACACTCGCGGATTTCCACGAAATACTCGGCTCGGTCGTAGCGCTGCCACCCGAGCATCAGGTGAGCCCGCTTTCCGAACTGACTGCCCGCATCCCGGCTATCGATCCCTCGAAGGATCGTCACACCGCGCTGCAGATGGTTTGCGATACGACATCCGGTCTTCATCGGCGTACCGACTGCGGTGCGATAGTCGTGCAACTGCCGCACGCCGCTGCTTCCCTCAATGACGACGATCTCGTGTCGGGCTACATGCTGACACGCAACGCGATTTCGGCCGAACTGCGCACCGGTCGCATGAGCGCGGAGAACGCGACCGCATCGTTGATTGGCCTCGCTCACATTCTGCCGAACGTGCCAGACTCGGCCCGCCACATTCAGCATGCACGCGAAGTCCAGGGCATCATCGGCCGGCTGGAAAAGCTGCCGCTGCAAGCCCGTACGGCAACGCTCGGCTGGCTCGCCCAGATCCGGTTTTTCCTGTCGCCAGATGCAGCCGCAATCGTTAGCGATCATGCGCTGCGCGCGTTTCAGCACGGCGGTCTGAATGACGATCAGCGCCTCGCGCTTGCGGGCGATATGATCCAGGGACTGACGGAAATGTATAACGCTGGAGCGCATGCGACCGGCCCGCGTTTCGAACAGGAATTCGTGCGACTGTACGAGGCGTCCACGCGAGAGGAAGACCCCCGCGTCCGGAGGGCAATGCTCACGAAGCTGTCCGGGTTGATCAATGGTCTCTCCCCCGGCGCGGCGCGAGCAATGCGCGAAGCCATTCACGCCGATTTCGTCGCACTCGGCAATGCCGAACCACCGCAGATGGACGCGCAGCTCATGCAGGTGGTGGAACCGATCTTCGCGGTGATCGGGGAACGCGCGGACGCCAACTTGGCGATGCACCCCGATCCCCTGGAACGTGCCAACCTGATGAGCCAACTCGCTCAGAATATCCAGGAGTTGCCAAACGTCGACCAGGCAGGACCGATGACGAATCCGCGAGTCATGGTCTATATGCGCCTGGGCGCAACGATGCTCAAGGAGATGGAGCATGCGCAAGGCGACGAGCACAGAGGTGCGCTCGAGGATGTCAACCGACTGATGGTCGCCGCCCGGAGGCATCTCCAGCCCCACGAGGTCGAGGCAATCAATCAGATGTTGGTGAATGCCGGGCATACTCCCGCTTGAGCTCAAGGCTCTCGCGGGAGATTTAGCGGAGGGACTGCGTGGCAGAATCGCCGGCTACGCCGGACGATCACCCGTTACGGCTTTCATCCACACTAGTTGTGCACACAACTTGTCGTGCACGATCAATCGACGGAATGCGGTGCGCCGCGATCCACGGCCAACTCCGTTTCACGCTTTTCAGACAATACGCCCCAGCGGCGCAAGATGCCCGATATTTGCCGCGCATATTGGTCACGCAGTGCCGGCGTGGCGGAGTGATACGCCCCGACAGCCGCCCATGTGTTGCCGTATTTCAAAATCTGCCGCCGTAATTGCCAAGCTGCGATATAGATATTCTTGCATGGCGACATCAGCGCCTCGCGCCCGATGCCGTAACGGGCGAGCGTCGGCAGATGAATCGTGTTGATCTGCATGACGCCGTAATCGACCGAACCGTTGGCATTGACATGCGTGGCATCGGCACGGTTGTGCGACTCCTGCCAGGCGATGGCGCGCAGCACCATGGGATTGACGTGCTGATAAGCGGCCGCGGCATCGAAACAGTCGGTCGCACGCGCGCGTGGCGAAAAGCTCATCGCGCAGGCAAAGGCGGCGCATTGCATGGCGCCCCAGGCGGCCAGCGAGATCCGCCGCGTGCCGCGCGGCGAGCGGTCGGCACGCGCGGACCGTGCTTGATGGCGAATCCTTGAAATATTCGAGCGAATGATCATGGATGGAGCGATCGAGGTTGCGTAGTACGGCAACGAGCCGATGCTGGATCATCCCCGAATCTAGCGCGCCGCTCCTTGCGGCGCGCGAAAGATATCGCCAAAACGCGAAACAATTGGAAACGACTCGAGGTCTGCTTATGCGAATGACATGCGCTAGCGTTCGAGCGTTTCCGACGGCGCCTCGTTGAATTGCTTTCGGTAACTCGAAACGAGCGTCGAGCGGTTCTGCACACCCCATTTATTGGCGGCACCGAGAATATTGCGCTCGCTCGTGAACGGATCCTCGAGCTCGGCGCGAATGCGCTCCATGCGCTGTCGGCGGATCAGCTCCGTCGGCGACAAACCGAGGAAGTTCTTGAATGCCGTTTGCAACGCGCGTTCGGTCACGCCGATTTCGATGGCGAGCTCGCGCACCGAGAGATCGGCACGGTCGAGGTTTTCCTGCATATATCGATAGGCGCGACGATACTTGGCCGGCAACCGGGCCCCGACGTCGTCGAGCTGCGGCGCGCGACGCGTCGTGCGGCTGACGAACGGCGCGATCGCATGCGCATCGGTGCGCAGACATTGCATCGACAACAATGCGTACCGGCTGTAGAACTGCATCGCTTCCGGTGCGCGACCCTGAACCTGCCGCAGCTTCGAGACGCAGTAGAGATATTCGAGCTGCCGGTGACCAGTCGACGTTGCATGATCGAGACGATGCAGCGGCTCGATCAGCGTTTCCGCGAGCTGGGGCGCCCCGCATGCGAGCGCGGCCAGCACGGTCTCGAGGCGTGTGGTGCGCACATACTCGTGCAACCCCGCCTGCTGGGCCCACTGGAGGTGCCGCGTGATCCCCTCCATCGCCGCACGTTCGCCGCGCACGAGCGCGCGGACATCGCGCAGATAATCGATGCGCTGCCGCAAGAGCGGCGCGCTCACGCGCAATGCGGCGCTCTCGCGCACCGAAATCGCCTCGCTCGGATCGGCTGCGCCCGCCATGCCCTCGGCAGCTTCCGAATGCCAGTACACGTGATCCCCAAGCGGATCGGCACCGCGCAGCTCTCGCTGCACGGCCAGGTCATAGCGCAGCGTCGTCACGATATCCTGCAGCCGTTGCCCGTCGCTTTCGGGCAGCGACTCGACGAAGGCACCGAGTTCTTCGAGCAGATTCAGCGCATCGCGCGCGTGGCCAAGCTGATGCAGTGCGCAGATGATGCCGAAGCGGGCGTCGAACACCTGCAGCGGATCGATTCCTGTCTCCTCCATGACGCGCGCAAAACATGACAGCGCCGTCGTGAGACGGTGCCGAAAGAGCGCCTGCCAGCCTGCGTTTCGGCAAGAGGTCGCGCGCATGGCCTGACGTGGTGCGCGAAGCAGCTTTTGCGAACGTCGATATTGCTCCTCGGCTTCGTCCCCAATGCCGAGCGTGCTGAGCATGTCCGCGTGCAATTGCAAAAGCCAGGGCAGATCCGCATCCTGAGGATCGTCGTCCGCCCAGCGGTTCGCGTACGCGCTCGCCGCATTCAAGCTGCCTTCGCGCACTTTGTCGAGAAACGCCGCAGGCGTGCAGCGCATTCCCTGCGCTGCGACCAGCGGAAAATAGAGAGCCGGAAACATCGTGCAACTCCTCGTTGATGCACAGGTGTCGGTGCGACGCCGCGCGACCGCGTGCAGATGCGATGAATCGATCTCGCGCCGCGTGGGGAGCGGCAACACGGACCTGACACCGAGTGCATTTGCACCACTATAGAGAAGCACCTACACCACATATTCAACAAATCTGACTATCGGCGGCCATTTGAGAACTGTTGAGGATCGTCGGCGACGCTTTCCGACCGTGTCCAAATAGAGGAACTCGCCGCCGCGAAGTACGGAGTTCCGTAGGCTCGAACCGTTGCCTGTTCGCGTTCGATATCCACGGCCCCGCCGGCCCCGCTTCGCTCGAATCAAGAATATGTGCTGACATAGCAAGAGCGGCGACCCAATTCCGTAGGCGTTCGTTTAACAACCGACGCAATTCCCGGGAGGGCGGCGGGAATAAATTTCGCAGATAAGTGTTAGGTCAACGGACGAAAGCGTGCGAGGAAATGCCGCAGCGTAGGCGGCTCCTCTTCGAACGCATAACCGCGCAGCTCGTCCGCGCGACCCTTGGCCTCCATGAGCACATCCGCCACGTAGTCCATGTGATCGTTGGTATAGGTGCGCCGCGGGATGGCAAGGCGCAGCAGTTCGAAGGGCGACGGTTTCTGCCGGCCGGTCTTCGGATCGCGGCCGAGCAACAGTGAGCCAATCTCGACACCACGTACACCGCCCGAAACATAAATCTCGTTTGCGAGTGCGAGTGCGGGAAACGCTTCGGCCGGAACATGCGGCAGCATGCGCGCCGCATCGACGAATACGGCATGTCCACCGCATGGACGCTGCACCGGTACCTCCGCTTCGTCGAGACGAGAATACAAGCGTTCGACCTGCGCCACGCGATAGGCGAGCAACGTTTCATCGACCGCTTCGACAAGTCCTTGCGCAATGGCCTCGAGGTCGCGCCCGGCCAGGCCGCCATAAGTGACGAATCCTTCCATCAGCACGCACCGCGAGCGCACCGCTTCGAACAGCTCGCGATCTTCGCGGATGCAGACGAGCCCGCCGATGTTGACCATGGCATCTTTCTTGGCCGACATCGTCAGCATGTCGCCGTAGCGATACATCTGCGCGACGATCTCCGTAATGGACGCATTGGCGTAGCCCGCTTCGCGCGACTTGATGAAAAACGCGTTCTCGCTGAACCTCGCCGAATCGATCACGACGGGAATGCCATGGCGCTGAGCAAGCTCGTAGACCGCCTTCATATTGGCGAGCGACACGGGCTGGCCGCCGCTGCTGTTGCAAGTAACCGTCGTGACGATGGCCACGACATTGCGGGGGCCATGCATCTCGATCAAGGTCTCGACTCGATCGAGATCGAAATTGCCCTTCCAGGGGTCGTAGGACGCCGTATCGAAAGCACGGCGTGTGAGCGCATTCAACGCTTGTGCACCGGTCAGCTCCACATGCGCAGCCGTCGTGTCGAAGTGATAGTTCGAAATGAACACGGGATCGGTCGCACCGCGCGTCGCACGCGCGCGCTCGACCAGACACGGGAAAAGCACGTGCTCGGCCCCGCGGCCTTGATGGGCCGGCACCATGTACGCATAGCCGAACAAACGCGCAACGGTTTCCTGCAGGCGGAAATAGCTGCGCGAGCCCGCGTACGATTCATCGGCCTGCATCATGGCTGCCCATTGGCGGTCGCTCATGGCGCCCGTACCCGAGTCGGTCAGCAAATCGATATAGACGTCCTCACCGCGCAACTGGAACGGGTTGTAGCCTGCCACCCTCAACGCCTGCTCGCGCTCGGCCTGTGTCGTCTCGCGAACCGCTTCGACCATCTTGATGCGAAAAGGCGCTGGGAGTCTCTTCATGGATGACGCTCCTTGACGATGAGTCTCGACACAAAGCCCATGCCGCACATGACGACATGCGATGGACTGTCAAGGCCATTCTATGAGCCATCCGAAATGCATCGCCCTCGCCAAATCAGTAGCCATTATCGAGGTCATCGTCAGGCGCTACGAAAACGTCCGATCGACGCCGTTCTCGCCCAAGCCGCATGCCGCGCCGCAAAATCGAGCCGGCTCAAGGGGTTGCGCTGCGTTTCCCGCCGATATCCACAAAGACATCCACCGAAACTGTGGATAACTCGGACGTTGGCGATGCGGCACTACAAACGCTTACAAATGTCACCGATCTACGGTCCACCGGAGAGCGCGATGCGGCGTTTTTTCAGGCAATCCCTTTGGAGACTCACATGAATACGAATCTGCCCACCGACCTCCCGCAACGCAGCCGCATCCACCCGCTCATCGCGGCAGCCGCCGTTGCCGTGGTGCTCGTCAGCGGCACCGGCATCGCCGCGATGACGGGACTCTTGCCCACCTCGCGTGCGGTGACGGCGCCGCCGCCCGAGCAGGTCGCCTCCTCCGCGCTGACGGGCGCCAGCATGCCCGTGGCGGCAGTGAACCCCGCGATCGCGCAAGGGTCGACACAGCGCGCGGAGCCCAGCGTGCCGCGTGTACCCCACCACCACATCGCGCGGCCGGCGCCTTCATCCGTGAACGAGAATGCGTACGGCAACGGCTCGCCAACGCGGCAGGCGGCAATCGATCCGAGCGCGGGTGAGATCGTCGCAATCAATACAGTGCAGACGCCGGAGCAGACCACCGGTGTCGGCGCCGTGGGTGGCGCCATTGCGGGCGGCTTGCTCGGCAACCAGGTGGGCGGCGGCCGCGGCCGCGTGCTGACGACGATAGCCGGTGCTGTCGGCGGCGGCCTCGCAGGCAACGGCATCGAGCACGCCGTGCGCAAGAACACGACTTATCAGGTGCAGGTGCGGATGCAAGACGGCAGCTACCGCAACTTCAGCTATCCGGCACAGCCCGGTTTCCAGATCGGCGAGCATGTGCGTGTGGTCGGGGATTCGCTGAGCGCGGCGTGACGAAGGGTCGGGCCGACGCGGTCAAAATTACGCAACCATCGAGAATGTGACAGTTGCGTTATCATGGCCTCTGTATTTTTGACCGGATATCCGAGGCCAGGAGACCATCGTGATCGACGCGAGTGCGTGGTTGACATCCCAGGAATATGCGCATCGTTTGTTGCGCGATGTGATGGGTGCGCACGGTCTGGTGGTTATCGGCATGGGGCGCGCCGGCGAGCGGGGCTTTCAGATGCTGTACCGGTTTTCGGACGCATGCGACGAGTTGGAAGCGAGCGGCGTCAATGTGATTTTCGTTTATCCCAAGGAATCGGCGCGCCACGTTTTCGATGCCACCTCGATCCGGGGCGCTCGCTATCGCGGCAAGGCGTGCCTTTTTCTGGATGCGGAAGGCCGGTTCTTCAGAAAGCCTGTCGACGCGCAGAGCTTGCGCGCGATTCATCTCGATCGGGATATGCGGCAGACGGTAGCCGCGGATATGCCCTTGCGCGATGCCGCGTGGGATACGAGACTGCGCGCCTTTTTAACTGCGTGCCGCAGTTAGCGCTTCACCGCGCGCCAATTTTCCGATAGCCGGACAGCATTCAACGGCGCTACACTTTCAGCACCATCGCTGGAGAGCCGCCATGACTGATCTCGACCCGAACCGGACGTTTCGCGGGCTCCCCCTGACTCCGGAACAGGATGCTGAAATCCGCCACTACATCAAAATGCGGAAGCAGCAAGGCAAACCCTGGGAGACGCCGGAACTCGAAGCGATGCTGCGCGACATGCTCGAGCCGCCGCTGGAAGATGACGTCGACGACGATTCCGATCCCGATTTCGGTACCACACGTCTCGCCGCGGAGCGCGCGCAGTTTTCCATCGACGACGAAATGGATCCGACGGAAGCGTCGGAGGAATTGCATGCGGCGATGGAATCCGAGGCCATGAAGCGGTTGAACCGCTAACATCGAACCGCCAGGGCCGCATCAGCCGGACGCGCGCGGGGCCGGCCGGCGGCATGTGGACCTGACGACGTCCGCATGCCGCAAACCAAGCGAAGGCCGTTTATTTCGGCTGAGCCACCGTCCGCAGGTACGGCTTCAGCGTCTTGAACCCTTGCGGGTACTTCTTCTTCGCGTCCTCATTCGATACCGAAGTCGGAATGATGACGTCGTCTCCCGGTTTCCAGTTCACAGGCGTGGCCACCGAATGCGCCGCGTTGAGTTGCAGCGCGTCGAGCAGGCGCAGGACTTCGTCGAAATTGCGCCCCGCGCTCATCGGGTAGATGAGCATCGCCTTCACTTTCTTGTCGGGGCCGATGATGAACACCGAGCGTACCGTGGCGTTATCGGCCGCCGTGCGCGTGCCGCCGCTCGCATTCGGATGAATCATGTCGTAGAGCTTCGCGACCTCGAGGTCCTCGCCGCCGATGAGCGGGTAGTTGACCGGATAGCCCTGGGTCTCCGCGATGTCGCCCACCCAATTCTTGTGGTCGCTGACCGGATCGACACTGAGGCCGATGATCTTCGTGTTGCGCTTGTCGAACTCCGGCTTCAGGCGCGCCATATAGCCGAGCTCCGTCGTACAAACCGGCGTGAAGTCCTTCGGGTGAGAAAACAGGATGGCCCAGCTGTTGCCGATCCACTCGTGAAACTTGATCGGCCCTTCTGTCGTTTCAGCGGTGAAATCCGGTGCATCGTCACCGATCCTGATAGTCATATCAAACCTCCTTTCGTCTGGACGTCCCTACATTGACAGGTCCTGATCCGCACAATAGCGATGCGCCGGTTCGAGCGCGAACCGGCGAGCGCAAGGCGCGGGATGAGGCTCCGAATTATAGACGCCGGAGACCCCCCGTTGGGTGGGCGAGCGCACCGAACCCGAATGTGCCGCGCCGAAGGAGTGCGACGCATGGCCGCGGCTGCACTGCTGCGGTGCAATACCCCGGGCTTTCCGCGCCCCGAGATAGTGCGCGCGGTGTGCCACAGCGCGCAAACCCCAATATGCGCCGTGCATTTCACATCGCTGGCATAGCCCTTGCATTACTCCGCCCGCGCCCTGGCAACGGTGTCGGGCGCGGGCAGGACATGATGCGATGCGGCACCCTTGCCGCGATCGCCAACGGATTAGGACAACGGCGTCCCCTCGTGCATCGGCACGGGCGGGCGCCGTTTGTTTTCGGGTTCGGATTTTTGGTCGGGCAACGACGCTGCGACGCCACACGCTTGAGAAGGAGTCCAATCGATGAACAAGCCACGACTCGTCGTAATCGGCAACGGCATGGCCGGCATTCGCACGATCGAAGAACTGCTCGCCCTCGCCCCCGACCAGTACGAGATCACGGTCTTTGGCGCCGAGCCGCATCCGAACTACAACCGGATCCTGCTTTCGCCGGTGCTCGCCGGCGAGCAATCGTTCGACGACATCGTGCTGAACCCGCTCGATTGGTATGCGAAGAACGACATTCAGTTGCACCTCGGCAAAGCCATTTCGCGCATCGATCGCAAGCGCCGCCTCGTCGTGGCGGAAGACGGTACCGAAGCACCCTACGATCGGCTGCTCATCGCCACCGGCTCGCAACCGTTCATCCTGCCCGTGCCCGGCGCGAATCTGAAAGGCGTCATCACCTATCGCGATATCCAGGACACGCAGGCGATGATCGACGCCGCCAGCGTGAAACGCCATGCCGTCGTGATCGGCGGCGGGCTGCTCGGCCTCGAAGCGGCCAATGGACTCAAGCTGCGCGGCATGGAAGTGACCGTCGTGCATCTGGCTTCCACGTTGCTCGAACGCCAGCTCGACACCCAAGCGGGCAAACTGCTGCAGCGCTCGCTCGAAGCACGCGGCCTCACGTTCCTGCTCGAGAAGTCCACGAGCGAGATCGTCAGCAACGAAGCCGGCGAAGTCGCTGCCGTGCGCTTCAAGGATGGCGAGGAAATCGCAGCCGATCTAGTCGTCATGGCCGCGGGCATCCGCCCGAACACGACGCTCGCCGAACAGGCAGGCCTTTATTGCAATCGCGGTATCGTCGTCAACGACACCCTGCAGACTTACGACCCGCGCATCTATGCCGTCGGCGAATGCGTGAGCCACCGCGGCATTGCCTACGGGCTCGTGGCCCCGCTTTTCGAGCAGGCCAAGGTCTGCGCGAACCATCTCGCGCTGATGGGCATCGGCACGTACAAAGGCTCGGTGCTCTCGACGAAACTGAAGGTCACCGGGATCGATCTCTTTTCCGCGGGCGACTTCATCGGCGGCGAGGACACCGAGCAGATCGTGCTGTCCGACCCTTCGAGCGGCGTCTACAAGAAGCTCGTGATCCAGGACGACCGCCTCGTCGGCGCCTGCCTGTATGGCGATACGGCCGACGGAGCATGGTATTTCAAGTTGCTGCGTGAAGGACGCAAGCTCGGCGAGCTGCGCGATCGCCTGATGTTCGGCGAATCGAGCATTGGCGACGGGGGCGTGCAGGGTCATAACCGCGCGGCCGCGATGGCCGACAGCGATGAAGTCTGCGGCTGCAACGGCGTTTGCAAAGGCACCATCGTCAAGTCCATCACCGAGAAGGGCCTCTTCACGCTCGACGACGTCAAAAAGCACACGAAGGCGGCCAGTTCCTGCGGATCGTGCTCGGGTCTCGTCGAGCAGATTCTGATGAGTACGGTGGGGACGAGTTTTCAGGAAACGCCCAAGACGAAGGCGATGTGTGGCTGCACGGAGCGCACGCACGACGAGGTCCGCAAGGCGATTCGCGAGAACAAGCTGCTCACGCACCAGAACGTCTACGACTTCCTCGAGTGGCGCACGCCGAACGGCTGTTCGACGTGCCGCCCGGCCATCAACTACTACCTGATTTCGACGTGGCCGCACGAAGCCGTCGACGATCCGCAAAGCCGCTTCATCAACGAACGCGCGCACGCAAATATTCAAAAGGACAACACCTTCTCGGTGGTGCCGCAAATGAAGGGCGGCGTGACGACGCCCGATGAGCTGCGCCGCATCGCGAATGTCGCCGATAAGTACCAGATTCCGATGGTGAAGGTGACGGGCGGTCAGCGCATCGATTTGCTCGGCGTCAAAAAGGAAGATTTGGTCGGCGTCTGGCGCGATCTCGGCATGCCGTCGGGCCATGCGTACGGCAAATCGATCCGCACCGTGAAAACCTGCGTCGGCAGCGAGTTCTGCCGCTTCGGCACGCAAAACAGCACGCAGATGGGTATCGATCTCGAAACCATGCTGGCCAACATGTGGTCGCCGCACAAGGTGAAGCTCGCCGTTTCGGGCTGCCCGCGCAATTGTGCCGAAGCCGGCATCAAGGACGTCGGGGTCATTGCGGTGGACAGCGGATGGGAAATCTATGTCGGCGGCAACGGCGGCATCAAGACGGAAGTCGCGCAGTTCCTCGTCAAGGTGAAGACGCCCGAGGAGGTCAAGGAGTACACGGCCGCGTTCCTCCAGCTCTATCGCGAGGAAGCGCACTACCTCGATCGGACCGTGCACTACCTCGATCGCGTCGGGCTCGACTATGTGAAGCGCAAGATCGTCGACGATGCGGCGAGCCGCCAGGCGCTCTACGAACGCCTGCTCTTCTCGCTCGAGGGCCTGCCCGATCCGTGGCAGGAGCGTATCGAAGGCGCGCAAGAGCGCGAATACATTCCGCTTACGGTTGTCAATTGAGGATTTGATGATGGATCGCTTGTCCCTTCCCAACTGGACTCACGTCTGCCAGGTCTCCGACATTCCGCGGCTCGGCAGCCGTGTGCTCAAGCGTGCCGACGGCGATATCGCGATCTTTCGCACGGCCGATGACGAGGTCTTCGCCCTGCTCGATCACTGCCCGCACAAGGGCGGCGCGCTTTCGCAAGGCATCGTGCACGGCAAGGCCGTCACCTGCCCGCTGCACAGCTGGAACATCGAACTCGCAACCGGCGAGGCGCGCGCGCCCGACGAAGGATGCGCGCGGCGCTTTCCCGTCAAGGTCGACGGCGAGGCGGTATACGTCTCGATCGCATGACGGGGAGCCCTACCGCGATGAAAACCGTCACGCGCTCGACTTGTTGCTACTGCGGCGTCGGCTGCGGTGTGCTGATCGAAGCCGAGCACGGCCGCATCACGGGTATCGCGGGAGATCCGGATCACCCGGCGAACTTCGGGCGCCTGTGCACGAAAGGCCGGACGTTGCCGCTGACGGCGGCCGGCACCGGCGGCCGCGCGCTGCGCCCTGAAATGCGCCTGGCGCGCAATGCCCCGCGCGAAGCGACCGATTGGGATAGCGCGCTCGATCACGTGGCCTCGCGTTTCGCGCAAATCATCGAGCGCGACGGGCCAGACGCCGTCGCGTTCTATATCTCCGGGCAGTTGCTGACCGAGGACTACTACGTCTTCAACAAGCTCGCGAAGGGCCTCGTTCGCACCAACAACATCGACACGAATTCGCGGCTTTGCATGTCGAGCGCCGTGACCGGCTACAAAAAAGCACTGGGCGCCGATGGGCCACCCACCTGCTACGAAGATCTCGAGCTCGCCGAAACCGTGCTGTTCGCGGGCAGCAATATGCCCTACGCGCATCCCGTCCTGTTTCGCCGGCTCGAGGACGCCAAGGCGAAGAACCCGGCGGTGCGCTGGATCGTCGTCGATCCGCGCCGCACGGACGTGGCCGCGCTCGCCGACATGCATCTGGCCATCCAGCCCGGCACCGACGTGGCGCTCTTCAACGGGATGCTGCACCACTTGATCTGGGAAGGCTTGATCGACCGCGACTTCATCGAAGCTCATACGAACGGCTTTCTCGATGCCAAGGCGCTCGTACGCGAATATTCGCCGCGCACGGCCGCCAGTGTGTGCGGTATCGCCGAGGAAGATCTGATCCGTGCAGCCGAATGGTTTGCGACGAGCCCCGCGGCGCTTTCGCTTTACTGCATGGGGCTCAACCAGTCGAGTCACGGCACCGACAAGAATCTGGCGCTGATCAACCTGCATCTCGCCACGCGACAGATCGGCAAGCCGGGCGCGGGTCCGTTCTCGCTCACGGGGCAGCCGAACGCCATGGGCGGGCGCGAGGTGGGCGGTATGGCGACCATGCTCGCCGCGCATCGCGACATCGGCAATGCCGGGCATCGGGCCGAAGTCGAAGCGCTTTGGGGCGTCGAAGGATTGTCTGCGCGCCCCGGTCTGCCGGCCGTCGACATGTTCGACGCCATCGCGGACGGCCGTATCAAGGCGGTCTGGATTGCCTGCACCAACCCCGTTCATTCGATGCCCGACATCGCCCGCGTGCGAAAAGCGCTCGAGAAGGCTGAGCTCGTCGTCGTTCAGGAAGCGTTCGTCCAGACCGACACGGTGCCGTACGCCGACGTATTGTTGCCTGCGGCGACATGGGGAGAAAAGTCGGGCACGGTAACCAACTCGGAACGGCGCATTTCGCGCGTGCAAGCGGCCGTGCAAGCGCCCGGCGATGCAAGAGCCGATTGGTGGATCGCCGCCGAAGTGGCGCGGCGCCTCGAAGGCCGCCTTGCCAGCCGTACCCGGCGCCCGGAGGGCGAGCCCGAAGGCATCGCTTCGGACTCCACACTATTTCCTTATGCGTCGCCGGAAGCCGTTTTCGACGAGCATCGGGCACTGACGATCGGCCGCGATCTGGATATCGGCGGGCTCAGCTACGCGCTGCTCGAAGACGAGGGGCCGAAGCAATGGCCGTTCGTTGCGGGCGCCGGTGAGGGCTTGGCACGCCGTTACACCGACGGTGTGTTCGCGACGGCCGACGGCCGCGCGCAGTTTCATCCGACACCTTACCTGGGCGTTGCCGAACCCACCGACGCACGGTATCCGTTTCGCCTCGTCACGGGCCGCTTGCGCGATCAATGGCACGGCATGAGCCGCACCGGTCGCGCCGATGCCCTCTTCGCGCATGCGCCCGAGGCCACCGTCGTCATGCAACGGGGAGATGCCACTCGGCGGGGGCTCAAGGACGGCGATCTCGTCGCCGTGGCGAGCCGGCGCGGCAAGGTGGTGCTGCCCGTCGAAACGTCGGACGATCTGCGCTCGGGCACGCTGTTCACCGCGATGCACTGGAGCGGCCAGTACCTCAATAGCGGCGGTGCGAACGAAGCGACGATCGCCGCGGTCGATCCGCATTCGGCTCAGCCGGAACTGAAGCATGCCGCCGTTCGGATCGAAGTCCCGGACCTGCCGTGGCGCGTCGTTGCCGCCAAGCGAGGCGACACGCTCGCACTGCGCGCCGCCGTCCAGCCGCTATTGGCCGAGCGCCGCTACGCGTCCGTGCGCATCGAAGACGAAAATCTGCTCGTCGTCTCGGCGGCCGACTCGGTCGCGCATTCGGAGTGGGTCGAAAAGCTCCACGATGCGCTGGGACTACCGCGCGGCGACGACCTGCTCGAATATCGCGATCCACGGCGTGGGCGCGAACAACGCGTCGCCTGGAGCGGTAACATGCTCGACGGATTCCTGCTGACGGGCGACACGAGCGGCGCGCGCGCCTTCATCGAGCAGATCCGCTCGCTGGCACCGTGGCCGGGGCCCCGGCACACGATTTTCCTGCCGGGCGGCGAAGATGCATTGCGCTCGCTTGCCCCGCGCGCGCGTATCGTCTGTAATTGCAAACAGGTGACGCAAACGCAAATCGAACAGGCCGTCGGTGCGCATGCCAGCTTCGACGATTTGAAATCGACGCTCGGCTGCGGTACCGTCTGCGGCTCCTGCGTACCGGAAATCAAGCGACTGATGAAAGCACCTGCTGCTGCATGACCTCGACGATGCTGCGCATCCTGCTCGTGACCGACACCGAAAAGCCCATCGGCGAGATGCGCGAGGCGCTCGCGCGCCTCGGCTACGAGATGCTCGCCGAAGCGGCCACGCCGCAGGCGCTGCCGAAGGTCGTCGAGCGCGAGCGGCCCGACGTCATCATCGTCGATACGGAATCGCCGTCGCGCGACACGCTCGAACATCTCGCCGTCATGAACGAGGCCGCGCCGCGACCGGTGCTGATGTTCAGCCATGACGCGAACCAGCAGCTGATTCGCGAGGCCGTCGACGCGGGCGTGACCGCCTATGTCGCCGAAGGTCTCGCACCCGAGCGGCTTGCACCGATTCTCGAAGTGGCGCTCGCGCGATTCGCCCACGAGGAGAAGCTGCGCCAGCGCCTCGCCAAGGTCGAAGGCGAACTCGCCGAGCGCAAGACCATCGATCGGGCCAAACGGCTTCTCATGGAGCGCGGCCAGATGTCCGAGCACGACGCCTATGCCACGCTGCGAAAGCGCGCGATGGATGCTGGCGTGCGGCTCGCCGAAATCGCTCGTCGGCTCGTCGACGCGGCCGACTCTTCGAGGTAGACATGGATACCGATACGCTGGCCGCCAGCGCCCCCGACTCGCCCGGCGCGCTCGAAAAAACCCACTTGCGGCTGGGGTTCGTCGCGCTTTCCGACGCCGCGCCGCTCGTTGCCGCGAAGGTGCTCGAATTCGGCCACCGTCATGGGCTCACGCTCGAGCTGTGCCGCCAGCCGTCGTGGGCCGCCGTGCGCGACAAGCTGCTCTCGGGCGAGCTCGATGCAGCGCATGCGCTGTATGGGCTCGTCTATGGCGTGCAGCTCGGCATCGGCGGCCCGCAAGCCGACATGGCGGTACTGATGGTGCTGAACCGCAACGGGCAGGCGATCACGCTGTCCACGCAACTCGCGCAGGCACTCGATACAACCGGCAGTTTGAAGGCCGCGCTTGCCACGCTGGGTCGCGCGCCCGTGTTTGCGCAAACCTTCCCGACCGGCACGCATGCCATGTGGCTTTATTACTGGCTCGCGGCACAAGGCGTGCATCCGCTGGAGGACATCGAGAGCGTCGTCATTCCGCCACCGCGCATGGTCGATGCGCTGGCGCGGCAGACGCTCGATGGGTTTTGCGCCGGCGAGCCCTGGCATGCCCTTGCCGAGGCGCGCGGGGCCGGTCAGACCGTTGCCGCAACGAGCGAAATCTGGCCGAACCATCCCGAGAAAGTGCTCGCATGCCGGCGTGACTTCGTCGCGCACCACCCCAATACGGCGCGTGCGTTGATTCGCACGATGCTCGAAGCGTGCCGATGGGTCGACGCCCCCTCGCACCGCGACGAAATCGCGCCTTGGCTCGCCAAGGCCGATGCGCTCGACGTGCCGGGCGAGCTCATCGCGCCACGCCTTGCCGGCCGCGACGGCGGCGTGCGCTTCGCCAAACCTCCGCTGCCCGTTGCGTTCTTCGACAGCGGCGCGGTCAACTACCCGCGCGTGTCCGACGGCCGGTGGTTCCTCGCTCAATATCGCCGCTGGCGTTTGCTGCGCGGTGGGCCAACCGCTGGCGCCGACGACGCAGCCATCGCCTCGGAGATCAATCAAACCGTGCTCTACCGCGAAGCCGCCGCGCTCGCCGATGTGCCGATTCCTGCCGAAAACCGCACCGAACTCTTTTGCGACGGTGCGACCTGGCCCTGAGCGCCGATAAACGTTTTGCCGATCCTGCGCCAGCCGGCCGTTGTATTCGCGCATCGCTGCCGATGGCCGACACGTGACGATATGTCACGGCGCGATATAATCGCTGCCCGCTCGCGACGAGCCGGCACGTACTGCCGCACGTCGCTTCGCTTTCGATCAGACAAAACGAAACGTCACGTGCTTCATCCCGCCCTCGCCCGCTGGCTGCTCACCTTCGTCCCGCATCCCGTCTCCGTTCCCTGGCGCGAACGCATTCGCTCGTGCATCGGCGCGCTGGTCGGCATCGCCGTGACCGGAGCAAGCATGCACTGGCTGCTTGGCGACGAGGGACGCATTGCGCTGCTCGTGGCGCCGATGGGTGCCTCCGCTGTGCTCCTTTTTGCCGTACCCGCGAGCCCGCTTGCGCAGCCGTGGTCGTTCATCGGCGGCAATCTCGTGGCTGCCACGCTAGGCGTGCTGGCGAGCCGCTTGTTCGGCGATCCGATCGTCGCCGCCGCATTCGCCGTGGCAGCGGCCACCTGCGCCATGTTTGCGCTGCGCTGCGTCCATCCGCCGTCAGGCGCTGTCGCGCTGACGGCCGTACTCGGCGGGCCCGCCGTGCATGCGCTCGGTTTTCGCTTCGTGCTCGAGCCGATCGCGCTGCAATCGTTCGTACTCCTTACCGCTGCCATCGCCTATCACACGTTGACGCGGCATCGCTATCCGCATGTGCGCCGGGCGAGCGCTCAAGCTCAGACGGCAAGCGATACGGGCGGCACCGGTGTGACACGCGCCGACATCGAAGCGATCGTGCGCCAGCAAGGCGAGCTCATCGACGTGGCCACGGACGACTTACAGTCTCTCTTACGCGAAGCGCAGCTGCTGGCGTACGCGCGCAGCTTCAGCGATATGACCTGCGCGCGGATCATGTCGCCCGACGTCGTGACGGTGACGGTCGATAGCACCGCAGCGGCAGCCTGGCGGTTGCTCGAACGGCACCGCATCAAGGCGCTGCCCGTCATCGACGACGAACGACGTGTCGTCGGCATCGTCACGCGCACGGATTTCGTCGGTCGCACCTCGTTCGGGCTGCGGCGCGTGCGCAACGCACGCTTCGCATGGTGGCGTCGGGACGAGGCGGCGGGCCGCCGCGTAGCCGAATTGATGACATCGGCAGTCTGCACGGTTAATGTGTCGGTCGCGGTCGCCCAATTGATCCCGCTTTTTGCGCATTACGGCCATCATCACATTCCGGTCATCGACGATAATCAGCGCCTGGTCGGCATGATCACCCAGTCCGATCTGATCGGCGGGCTGCACCGCCAGACGCAGACACGGCGCTTGCAATCGGCGTAAGGCGGAGCAACATGCGCGTCACCCCCTTGCCACACGGGCGACCCAGAACCGAAATATCACAATGTGATATAGTTTCGCGTTCACATTTTCGCTCTGCCGACCATGAAAACCATAGCTTCCCGCGCGCTCGCCAAAACCGACTTCGAGCAGCTTTCGGAGTTTCGTTTCCAGATGCGCCGTTTCGAGCGATTTTCGGAGCGCGCTGCGCAAGACGAAGGCATTACGCCGCTGCAGTATTTGCTGCTGCTTCATATCAAGGGATATCCAGGCCGCGAATGGGCGACCATCGGCGAATTGGCGGAGCGGCTGCAAGCGCAGCATCACGGCGTGGTAGCGCTCGTTACGCGCTGCGAAGCGATCGGGCTCGTCAAGCGTAAGCCGAGCGAGGTCGACCGCCGGCAAGTGGAAGTCCATTTGCTCAAAGCGGGCGAAACCATTCTCGTGCGGCTGGCCGCGCTGCATCAGGCCGAATTGAAGTCATTACAAGGCACGTTCAGCGTGCCGCAAATCGACCTTTGAAGTCACATTTCAGATGAGCATCGACACACACAAGCGGGATTTCTCTTCCAATGCGCGACTGCCCGGCATTTGCGCACTCGCGGCCGCCATCGGTGTGCTCGGTACCATCGCAGCGTATGTCCTGCTCAACCTGATTCGCCTTTTCACGAATCTCTTCTTCTTCGGCGCCTTCTCGTTCGCCGATCGGCCGCCTGCCGACAATGCGCTGGGGCTTTGGGTCATTCTCGTTCCGGCTGCGGGTGGGCTCGCCGTCGGAATGATCGCGCGCTTCGGCTCCGAGAAAATCCGCGGGCACGGCATTCCTGAAGCGATCGAGGCCATTCTCTTCGGCAAGAGCCGGATGTCGCCGAAAGTGGCGATCCTGAAGCCGCTTTCGTCGGGCATCGTGATCGGCAGCGGTGGGCCGTTCGGTGCCGAAGGCCCGATCATCATGACCGGTGGCGCGCTGGGTTCCCTGCTCGCGCAGTGCTTCAAGGTGACAGCCGGCGAACGCAAAACGCTGCTCGTCGCGGGCGCCGCGGCCGGCATGACCGCCGTGTTCGGCACACCGGTTGCAGCCGTGCTGCTCGCGGTCGAACTCTTGTTGTTCGAGTGGCGCCCCCGCAGCTTCCTGCCTGTCGCGCTCGCCTGCGCGGTCGCGGGTTTCATGCGCGCAGCGTGGCTCGGTTCTGGTCCGCTCTTCCCGCTCGAAACGGCGCAGCCGAATGCGATTTCGCTTCTATCGTGTGCGATTCTCGGCATTGCCTGCGGTGCGCTGGCCTGCGGGCTCTCGATGGCGCTCTACAAGACCGAGGATCTCTTCGGCAAGCTGCCGCTGCACTGGATGTGGTGGCCCGCACTCGGCGGGCTCGTCGTCGGCATCGGCGGCTTCATCGAGCCTCGCGTGCTTGGCGTCGGTTACGACGTGATCGGAGACCTTCTGCATCAGCAGTTGGCAGTGAAGGTCGCGCTTGCCATTCTCGTCGTCAAAGCGATCGCCTGGGTCGTTGCGCTGGGCTCGGGCACGTCGGGCGGGGTGCTTGCGCCGCTGCTCATGCTGGGTGCCGGCCTGGGCATCGTGTTCGGTCAGGTGCTGCCGGGCAACGAACCGGCGTTATGGCCGCTCGTGGCAATGGCAGCGACGCTCGGGGCAACCCTCGGCGCGCCGCTGACCGCCGTCGTTTTCGCATTCGGCCTCACGCACGACAGCAACGCGTTTTTGCCGCTCCTCACGGCGACCCTGTTTGCGCATGGATTCACGACGGTCGTCATGCGACGTTCGATCATGACCGAGAAGATCGCAAGGCGCGGCTATCACATTTATCGCGAGTACGGTGTCGATCCGCTCGAGCGTCATTTCGTCGATGAGGTGATGACGCGGACCGTCAAGACGATCGATGCCGCGATGCCCGTGCACGATGCATTGGAGACATTTTTCGGCGCGAGCCAGACGCATCGTGCCTATCCGGTCGTGCGCGGCGAACGTCTCGTGAGTGTCGTCGATCGCATGGCGCTGATGGCGCTCGTCGAAGGCGAGGCGGCCGTCAAGAGGGGCACTTCGGTCGGCGATGCGATCGCGCGCACTACCCCACCTGTCGCGCTTGCCAACGAGACCTGCCGCCTCGTCGCAACCCGCCTCGCCGTTCACGGTCTCGAGCGCTTACCGGTCGTGGCCGATCGCGAGTCGCTGCGCCTCATCGGGATCGTGGCGCGTAGCGATCTCGTCAAACCGGCGCAACTGCATTTCGACGAAGAACACAAGAAAGAACGGTTCCGCCGCTTCGCACCGCTGCGAGTGGGGAAGCGGCGCACGGGGATGTGACGTAAAGCGTCTCATGCGCTGCGCCGTGGGAGGGTGCGGCGCTCGCGCGGTCTTTGCGGATCGCGGCGGATACTTTCGGCTCGCGGGTAGATGCAATGCGGCAAGTGATTGCTATGGCGCGATCAGCTCGGGCGATCTGAGCTAGCAATGACGGCGTCTGTTGCACTGCTTTCTTCTGTCAGTATCACTGACGGACCTTAGTGTAAGCCTGGTTGGCTTAACTAAACAAAAAGGATTGATACCGTTGAGTGGATCGCTACACAGCCATAAAGGAGAGTGGGCGATATTATTGAGAAATAAACCCACCAATCTTTTAAGTCATATTCATTTTTTACAGTAAATATTATGACGCCCCGCATCAATATATTCATCTATTCCCTCTTCCGAATAACCCAACAAACCTCCAATTATTCTATCGACGCTCTCATCAGCTCGCCCAACTCTATTCATCGTCTGCAGCGTCAACTTCATCGCAGGAATTCGCCAAACCTCATCTTTAAGAGCATACATCACATATCTCGTAACTACCACCGGACTACCCGACGATTGAAACTCAAGAACATCCTTGACTAGCAGTCCATTTTCAACATATACGTCAAATTTATCTTCCTGAATATATTCATACGTCAATCCGTTCATTACCGAGCAGCAAAACATAGATAATGGCTTTTCTTCAGAGATCATCATCTCCAGTTCTTTACCCATATGCGGCGCAGCATTCATTTATCTGGCTCCTTCGGCACAGGAGCTCCTCCATATAGCCAAGCTCCGATCCTCCATTAAACACTGGCTACACACATTCGGATAGAGAGGATTGACACCACCATACTGAACGGGAGCGCTACAAGATTGACCACCGACTCCGGGGCAAGGGACTACAGGGGGTTTCGGAGGTGGACATAGCCCTAACGGATCAGTCAGATCAATCGGATCGCCATTAACATAGGCGTAAAGATTGGCCCCGCGCGCCAACTCGATGGGGTCTTGGCCGACGAAGCGGCCGAATCCCGGGCGATAGTAGTGTGCTCGATAGTATACAGACCTATACCATCGTTCTCCCGTCCGACGTACTGCACCGCACTGGCATTCGCCTCGCCGTTCGCCGTCGTGTCGCCATACGGCTCGTAGGCGTAGCGCTGGTCGTGACCGCCCCGCCGCCATCAGTAAGCGCCACGTGCTGCCCACCGCGTCCGTCACAACCTGTCTCGTGCCGAGGCCGTCCGTACGGCTGAATACTTCGTCGATGCCAAGCCCCGTCAGCAAGTTCGCCGTAGGCGTGCCGCGCGCCATCGCCCGTCAGGTTGACGTTAGCATCATAGGTCAACGACGCACCCGCCCAGTTCGTCAGCCGATTGCCGGCATCGTACGTCGCGCTCGTCATCGCCGCGGGCAAGGTCAACGTCGCCTACCCCGGAAGCGCCACGTTGGATCAATATTATTGAGTCAAGCTTCAACCCACACTATGCAGCCCGCATAGTGATCTTCTATTGTCCCAACAGCGGCTTCGAATTCGTCTTTTTTTAATAAATCAAATAACACATTAAACTGAGTAATTTCATACCTGTGCAAATCAACACCAACCAAATCAACCCCACCACTCACCCAAAGCTTGCAATCAGGAAGGCTGGCCTTCATATTTACGAACTCATCGACACCACCCCTCGTCTTTGCAAAAAAAACATTCACAATTTCCTCCGCAGCGAGTGGAGCCCCACCCGTGACTCAATAACAGCGATGCAAGCCGCTTAGAAGAGTGGCTCGCCCTCGCCTCGCGTCCCATTTCGCCAAACATGAATATGAGGGGCAAGCCCACCGTGAGTGTGACTGAAATCCAGGTCAAAAAGTTGCGTAAAGCTTCTCACACCGAGACCATCGGTGCGGCTGAACAGTTCGTCGATCGGCCCGCATCCAGCGCCCACTGAGCGGCCGCTTCCCGGGAACAAGGAAGGTGACACGGTACGCCGAACTCCGCAACGGCAACGCTCGACCTCGCCTCGCTGACGCTCAAGAGCCTTAACATCAACGTTTCGATTGGGTCCGATCAATACTTTTCCGGTTAACGCGGCTGTCGTCCGAGAATAGTGTCTACCTCGCCCGGATGCCTCCGAACGTATTTCTCGTACAGCAATGAACTGCCAGCCGCGCTCAGATGATGGTAGTCATCGAATCGGTAGATCGGCAATCCATCGAAATCGAGTTTGCACACCTTGTCGGTACAGGGAACGTCATAGGTATGCATGATGTCGACCTGCGGATACTTGTCCTTCAGTCGCTGCAACATCGCCTGTATCGGCGCGTGTTGCTCGCGAGCAATTGAGACATCGAACTGGCACACGTGACGGCGTACAGGAAACAACAGATCGTTGTTGAAGTTGCAGTTCACCAGGTCCATTGGAATCATCGGCACGTCGTCCATCAAAACAACATGCTTGCCCGCGGCCGACAGCTTCGCGATCGTGTTGCCCAGCTCGCGCTCCAGTTGGCCCGGCAAGAAGCCGTGACCACTCGGACCCGCGTTCGGGTCGGTGGACTGATTCAGGTAGTTTTGCCACGCCGCGGCCATGAAAACCGTGCGAATTTCAGGGCGCGATAACGCGAAAGCCATCACCGCCCTATCGTGGTCAACACATTTCAGATGATCGTCCAACCAAGCCATGTTGCCTGGCTTCGGTGGCTCGTTTTCAATGGGCGGGCAAAGAGTCAGCGCAACATCATGAATCGCTACTCCCTTGTCCTTCCCCATCCGATCGAAGAATAGGATCAGGTGATAGGCGTGCGAGTCCCCCCAGAGGATCGCCTTGTTCTTCGCACTGGAATCGCCAAGCGTACAGACCGCTTCGTCGGTAACAGCAACCTGTGACCAGCATTTCTTCCCGCGTGGCATGTCGAAAAGAGCGTCGCCAGATCCACGCACGTCCGCGCGGATCTTTGCCGGATACGCGAAGAGGAATCCATCACTCACCTTCGCCGTGCCCGCAAGAAGACCCGACACCAAAAGCGGCACGAGCAGGAACGCCACAAGCGCACGGCCAGCTGGCATCGCCAATCGACGCGACGCGCCCTCGACGTAAAGATAGGTCAACACCGAGAGGACAAAGGCAACGCCGATCGCAATCGCGTAGCCCGTCGATGACGCCAGCTCCAGCCTGCGAAACGCAAAATACACGGGCCAGTGCCACAGGTACAAGGGGTAAGAAATCCGCCCTAGGAACACTGCTGCCGGGTTTGCGAGAATCCTCTCCAGCCCAACCGACCGCCGACCGGCGTAGATGATCAGTAACGCCCCGCCGCATGGAACGATTGCGCCAACGCCTGGAAATTGTGCCGTTGCGCTGAAACCAAACACACCGAACAGCACAATACACAGGCCAGCGACGAACAACGCATCGAAAAGTCGCGAGCGTGTGGGCTCTCGCTTGAACTCTGCGAACGCCAACAGCGTACCGACGAGAAATTCAAAGGCGCGATACTGCGCGAAGTAATACGCACCCGTTGACCCTTTGTGCGCCGCTGCGATCGCCCATGCAAATGACCCAGCCGTGAGCAACGCAAACGCCGGCACAAGCCAGCGCCTTGCCTTCCTGTGCAGCAAGAACAAAAGAAGTGGCAGAACAACGTAGAACTGTTCTTCGACGGACAATGACCAGGTGTGCAACAGCGGTTGATCGGCCGCCTTTGCATCGAAGTACCCCGTCTGTTTTGACAGGTAGATGTTCGATGTCATCGTGGCAACCGCAAGGATATTCTTCGCCAGGTGGAAACTGTCGTCAGGGAACGAGAACAGGAGGCTGAAAGCCAGCGTCGCCGCCAACACAAGATACAGCGCAGGCGCGAGCCTCTTGGCTCGGCGTGCGTAGAAACCCTTGAACGAAAACGCGTCGTGTGACAGGTCGCCAAGAATCGATGTCGCAACAACGAAGCCCGAGATTGTGAAAAACACGTCGACGCCGGTAAAGCCGCCCGCGAAACGTGAGTAGCCAGCATGGCAAAGCATCACCGAAAGTACGGCTACCGCTCTAAGGCCATCGACATCGGGGCGATACTGCTGAGAAACGTGAGTTTGCTTTTTCTTGGGGGACCAGAGCATAGACAGCGCCGCCGATAAGGCGGGATTGGGGAACTATCTGGGATTGAATCGCGGAGAGACGGCTATGATACAGGACGCCCGTCACGCGTCGAACTCGCCGCGCTTGTGCAAGTGCGTTTGGGACCGCTCGTTCGACCATCACCGGCTACTCGGTTCAATTGGCTATGTGCCGCCGGCCGAAGCTGAAGCAACGTATTACCAGCAACTCACCGAGCGGGCCGTCACGGCCTGACTCAAACTAACCGGCCTCTACGAAACCCGGGGCGATTCAGACAAGGATGAACAACCTAACGGATAAGGTGCGATGGGCTCGTCTTGAGCATGAAGCGGGTCATCCGGTTCGTTCGGCCTCGCACAGTCCGATACGACCGAAGGTATGACAATAGGCCGCAATCGCAGATGCCGATCTGGCGTGCGAGGAGACCGAAAATGAATATGCTCGATATGGCCGCACGGGCCGGCCTGCAGGTACTGCTCGATGCGCGCATCGGCAACGAGACCTACCATAGTGTGAGCGGCTCGATCGCATCGCTGCAGCGTTTTGCCGATGCGGTCGCCGCCGCGACGCGGGCTGAAGTGCTCCACGCCTCGTGGCCGAAAGCGGGCGTCAACTCGTCCAGGCTGCGTTGTGCCGCGGCACGCAGACGACGCGTCCGCTCTCTGGTACTGCGATGCTTCCGGCAGTCGACGCCACGGCGGGGTTCCGCACGATGGATCAGTGCGGTCGTGCCGCGTCGCGCACCTTCTGCCTGATATCGTCAGCGAGAGCACGATGCGTTCCGGCCAGCGTAACGAGGTCTGTTGCGCCCTGCGGCCGCTCCGCGACGTCAAGGATTCGCTCCGCCGTTGCAACCTTGGACAGCATTTGACCGTGTTCAGAAAGCGCATTCAGCACGGTCATGCCATCTTTTCTGCATGCGATCGCGAGCAACCGCTCCCTAAGGGCGAGAGCCTCCTCCGAGCTCGAGCCGGCCGGCAGTTTGCCGTGGGCAGCGCTAAGCTGCTCAAGTATTGCCGAGCTGTGCTCCTTCATCGCACCTGCTAGCTCTGTGTAGCTGTAGCCCGAATCCACGAGGTCTGCCAGCGATGCCAGCTTCGTTGCGCCGTTCTGTTCCGCGGCGAGTTTCAAGACATTGGGAAGCGATGCACCGTGGAACAGCGTTTCCCAATGCTGAGACAACGCGCGCAACACCTTTACGCCATCGTTCCCACATGCGATTTTAGTCAACTGCTCGCGACGTGCAGCCTGCTCCGAGGGCACTAAGGCCGCCGCCAAATTGCCGTGGGCTCGGCGAAGCGCTTCGAGCCCTGCTGAACCGTGTTTCGCTTCCACGCGGGCCAGTTGCTTCGCGGTGTAGCGGAAATTCGTGAGATGCGCCTTGGCATCGTCATTGTCGGCGGGCGTCGAGACGGAAAAAGTAACGTCCCGGCGGGCACCTTTTTGAGGCGCGTCTTGCAATGCCGGGCTCTCACCTTGCGGCGTTGCATGCGAACCCGCTTCGACGCGTTCCGAATGCGCGGCTCCGTCTGTGGGGGCTGGCTGATCCGCGCCTCCCGTGCCTTGTGTCGCTCGTCCGACATTCGTCATTTGAGACTCCCTCCCGCTGATCGATGAAAGTGACTTCGAAGCCACTATAGGCGGATGAGCGAAACCTCAACGGCGAATAACGAAGCGGGGAATCGTCGGGCGAACGGGACGTGGTTCAGTTCATTCGTCGGCCGCCAGATCCTTTTTTGCATCGGCACCGAGAATACGCTCGGAAAGTTTCTGATCGTAACTCGAATGGATATGTGTACGCTTTTTCTCGGGAAAGGCGTAGGTATAGGCCTTGCGCAACGCAAGCGAGGCCTCGTGAAAACCCGAAAGAATCAGCTTTTGCTTGTTCGGATAAACGGCAATATCGCCCACCGCGAAGATGCCCGGACGCGACGATTCGTAATTCGACGTATCGACAGCCACACGACCCGCGAGCGTCTCGATCCCCCAATGCGCGATCGGTCCGAGCTCGGCAACGAGGCCGTAAAGCGCGATGACATGATCCGCGTCGATGACCACCTCGCCACCAATCTGCTTGATATCGACCGACTTCAGCACCCCGCCATCGGCGTTGAGCGCGGCAATCGTACCGATCACGATATCGAGCTCATCATCGGCTGCCGCGCGCTTCGCTTCTTCCACTGATGCGTTCGCCGCGCGAAACGTCTCGCGCCGATGCACGAGCGTCACGCGCTTTGCGATGTTGCGCAGCGCAAGGGCCCAGTCGAGCGCCGAGTCGCCGCCCCCTGCCACGATGACGCGCTGCCCCGCAAATGCGGCAGTTTCACGCACGGCATAGTGGATGTGCCGGCCTTCGAGCGCTGCGGCCGATTCGAGTGCGATACGCTGAGGCACGAACGCACCGTTGCCGGCGGCCAGCAGCACCGCCGCGGTATCGAACACGAGTCCCTTGTCGGTACTCACGCGCCAGCGCTTGTCATCGCCATGCGATTCGAGCGTCGTCACGCGATGCCCCAAGTGTTGAGGCGGATCGAACGGACGGCATTGTTCGGTCAGCCGCTCGACGAGTTCGCGCGCGGTGCATACGGGTATCGCGGGAATATCGAAAATCGGTTTGTCGGGATACAGCTCGATGCATTGACCGCCCTGCACCTCGAGCGCGTCGACGAGGTGACAGGTCAAACCGATCACGCCGGCCTCGAACGCCGCAAAAAGACCAACGGGTCCCGCGCCGACGATGAGGACATCGGTACGAATGGTGGCGTTCTCTGGCGATGACGTGCTGCTCACGTTCGAATCCTCTCGATGAGGGCGGCGGCCCTCGAAGCGAGGTTCGTCGGCCCGCGCCGGTTTCAATGGCATCGAGTATAGGGGCGGCGCCGGCCCCGCAATGCAGTGGCCCGCTCTCCAGTAGGGAGAAGCCCATGGAAAAAAGGCGCCGCAATGCGGCGCCTTTTCAGACAGCAATCAGACGCTGAAACCCGCTTTAGAAACGGTGACGCAAACCGACCGTTGCGGACGTCTGGTTGTTCGAGCTCGAGATGCCGCCGTTATTGGCGTTGTAGACCCATGCCACAGCACCGGCACCCGAAGCGTGCTGGTACACGACCTGCGCGTAGACGTCCGTGCGCTTGGAGAGCGCATAGTCGGCTTGCGCGCCGATCTGGTTGAAGTGCTGACGTGCGCTCACGCCCAGCAGCGATGCTTTTTGCTGCGTGTACGTGTAAGCGACACCCAGACCCAACGCCGGCGTCAGGTTGTACTTGCCGTTGATTTCGTAGTTGTTCTGGTTGAGCGACAGCGGCGCCACAGCGAAGTTGTCGACGCGAGCCTGCGTCCAGACGAAACCGACTTGCGCGGGACCGAACGCATACGAAGCGCCGGCGCCGTAAGTGCGCTGGCGGAAGTTGCCCGGCACACCGAAGACTGAGAAAGCCGACGTATCCGACGCGCCGTTGTTCGCGGCAAGCGGGTTGTTCTGCTGCGCGTACGAAGCCGCGACACGCAGGCCCTGGAACTGATAGGCCGCGCCAACGCTGTATTCGCGGTTGTTCGCGAAGTTGGTCTGGTTGGAGAAGCCGTAGGTCGCACCGAACGTGAAGCCCGCGTAGTTCGCGCTCGTGAACTTGATCGAGTTGTTGACCGCGACACCGTAGTTCGTATTCAGGTTGTCGAAGTTGCCGAAGTGCGCGAACGACGTGCCGCCCCAGCTACCCGTTGCGCTCAGCGGCGCGAGGTAGTCTTGCTCGGCGTCGTACTGGCGGCCGAGCGTTACGGTGCCATAGTTGCTCGACAGACCGACGAACGACTGGCGCGTGAACATGCTGCTGCCGTTGGCGAAGCGGCCGCTATTCACGTTGAAACCGCTTTCGAGCGTGAAGATCGCCTTCAGGCCGTTACCCAGGTCTTCCGAGCCTTTCAGGCCGAAACGGCTTTGATCGATCCCGCCGCTCGTCTGCTGCCAATCCGAATGGCCGCCGACATTGCTCGTGTAATTGATGCCTGCGTCCAAAACGCCGTAGAGCGTGACGCTGCTTTGCGCGTGTGCCGCGACGGCAAACGAAGCCGAAACCGCAGCAACGATGAGGGTCTTTTTCATTGGAGGAAATCCCTTTCTGGTCAAACTGGCCCCGTGGCCAGACTTCGGAAGAACGGCTCTCGTCACCGCGGCTCTCGACGGCGATGACTTATGTCAGATGAATGAGCTGTTCAGCGAGGGGCGAGTCTACGGGGAGGGGGTGTCCGGGTAAACGCGGATTCTGTAATACGTTATTGCTAAAACAGAAACGATAGGGTGCAGCTATTAGTGCATTCCCTTGTTTTGGTTGGATTTTTTTCGTGGTTTAGAAGCGCGTTCATTTCAGGACGCAAGCAAGCGAACGCCCCGCTAGTTGCGAATCCACCACACACTGGCCCGCGCTGATCATGGGCAATGAGCGTCATCGCACCGATACGACATCCCGGCCGGTCCATTGGCGGATTGCGCCGATAGTCTCTCGTCCGCAGCCGCGGGCCGAAGCCTATGCTTGGCGTTGCTTCCCTACGCGCGCAAGGCGCGAACAGGGGTATCCGAAGAAATACGAGAACCGAGGGACGATTGCGAGCGATGAGCATTCGAGCATGGGCCGGCGCAGTTCTGATAGCGACGACGAGCGGACTCGTGTGGGCGCAACGGCCACTCGTCTATCCGTTGCGCAGCCAGTCGCCCGGCGCGCAAAGTGTCGACAACGCGTTTTGCTATTGGCAAGCCAAGCAACAGACGAACGTCGATATCGCGCGCGAACCGCAACGCCCGTTGCGTACCAAAGCGATCGAGTTTACGCCGGACGCGGGGCGCGGCACGTCGGTGCCGCCGCTGCCGCCAGGCGCGGACCGCGCGAAGGCGGCAAGCGGGGGCGCGGGCGCAGCCGCGGCGTCGGCAGCCTCCCCCGCGACTGTGGCCTCCCAGGCGACACCGGCATCGTCGGCAACGAGCGTGGGCGCATCGGGTGCGAGCCAAACTGCCGCGCTCAATGCGGCATCGGGCGCAAGCAGCGTCAACCTGCCTCCTCTTCCTCCGCCCGAGCCCCCTATGACGCGCTACTGGCAAGCATACGGCGACTGCATGCAAAGCCGCGGTTACGGCGTGCGTTGAACGAGCGTCCAAAGGCGTAGCAAGCAGACGTGAGCCAGGTGCGCGCATACCGCGCACCGAGCGCCGAAACGCAGCGATCCCACTTCTTGCGAACGATCCGCTTCAGCGGCGCTTTGGGCCTATCGGCCGTGCGGCAACAGACTTTACAGTCTGTTACCCGGGGCCCGCGTACAGCCGATTCGGCTTTCCCTATACTCCGATCCGCAACTGACTTACTTGCGCATTGCGAGCGCTCAATCGATACCGAGTCAAATCATGAAACGCCCCACGCTGATCAAGACCACTCTTCTGACTGCGCTCATAGCGGTCGCCGGCTTGTCCCTTACCGCATGTGTCGCGCCGAACCCGTACGGAGCATACGGTGCGCAGCCGCAGTACGCGCAACCGCAGTACGCGCAGCCGGCATATGCCCAGCCGAGCTACGCGCAACCCGCTTATACGCCGCCGCCACAGCCTGCCTACACTCAGCCCGGCGAATACGGCACGCAGTACGGCAGCGTCGCGGGCATTCGGCCGATCGGCGGCGCGACGAGTCCCTCCGGCGTCGCGGGCACGCTCGTCGGCGCGGTGGTAGGCGGAGTTATCGGCAACCAGTTCGGCCGCGGACATGGGCGCGATGCCGCCACGGTCATTGGGGCACTCGGCGGTGCCGTCGCCGGCAATCAGATCGGTCAGAACATGGGGCAGCCGTCGGGCTATCGCGTCGACATTCAGTTGAGCGACGGCAGCATGCGTTCGTTCGATATGCAAACGCCGGGCGATTTGCGGCCGGGCGACCGCGTGCGCATCGACGGCAACCAGGTCTCTCGCTACTAGGCTGCTTTGAAACGCGGGTAGCGCGCAACAGGGCGGATGCGCCGGCAATGCCGGCGCACCGCGAGTCCGTCAAACCATCACCGAGCTTCCGGATGGCATCACCTGTGCGAGCGCATCGTATCGCGCATTGAGGGCAAGGACACCCGGGCGCTCGAACACGTTGCAAAACTTCAGCGTCGCCTCTTTCGCCGTGCTCGTCGACTTTACGGCGCGGATGGCATCCGAATGCGTGGTCTGCAACTCGTGCTTCAAAAACGCGTAGTTCGCCTCCACGCTCGACGGGTTCATATGGTTGCGTGCCGCGAAATCGAGGAACTCCCGTTTGCGCGAACCCGTCCATTGCGCCACACCGTAGCCTTGTCCCATGTTCGAGCTGGGCGCCCCGGCATGCCCGCCTTCGTTCATGTTGGGATGCATGCCGCCGCTTTCGTACCAGAGGTTGGCGACGATCCCGGCCGCCTGGTTAGGCGTCAGATTGAAATCCTTCTGCAAATGGGTCATGAAGTAGCTGGCCACCGGCTTGCCGCCCCCGCTTGCGCCCGAGTACGAAGCGACGCGGGCGCTACCTGCGCGCGAAGTGCCACCCGGGGTTGAAGAGCCGCCGGATATCAAGGCCGCCAGCAGCGAATCCGTCGAGGACTCGCCGTCTCCGAGCGCAGATGAAAGCAACGCCAACAGTTGCTCGATTTCCTTGACGATGCCGGCTTGATACAGTGCGGGGTTCCAAGCAGCGCCGCCAGTGCCCGTCGGCTCGCTTTGCAGCGTATTCAATCCTCGTAATCCAGCGGTATCGATCACAGCCATCTCCGATGACAATGGGTAGCCCGTCGACTATGCGATTTGGGCCGGCACTACGAAGAACATAGCAAAGGCATCCTTACGATACTTTCGATACGCGAAGCGAACGACGTCAGAGCGAAGCGGGGATCAAAGCGAAGCCGGCCCGGTACCGCGAGAGCGAGCGACGCCTCGGGCTCGTCGCTGAACGCTCAGTGAAAATTCCTACTGGAAGTCGACAACTCGCCGAGCAAATGCGACAGGTCGACGAAACGGTGCGCAACCAGATGCCGTACCTCTCCTTCGCATTGCCAAACGCCGAACACTGCGAGGAGCGTCGCGCCGAGCGCCTCTTTTCTCTGCCGTTCGAGCATCTTCGGCCAGACGATGACATTGACGTTACCGGTCTCGTCTTCGATCGTGACGAAGATCACGCCCTTCGCCGTATCGGGCCGCTGGCGCACCGTCACGATCCCGCAAGCTCGGGCCAGCCGGCCGTTCGGATAATGCTGCAATACCGCAGCCGGCATCAGCCGTTTCTTGTCCAATTGCGAGCGCAAGAGCGCCACGGGATGACGTCCGAGCGTCAGGCCCATCGTCCGGTAATCCCCTACGATATCCTCCGCTTCCGACGGCATACCAAGCGCCGGCGTTTCGTCCTCCAGGACCGCGCGCGCGAGCATGTCCTTGTCCGGCACGGCGGCCGCCGATTGCCACAACGCTTCGCGGCGATTACCGGCGAGCGATGCGAGTGCATTGGCCGCGGCGAGTACTTGCAAGTCGTGGCGATCGAGTTCGGCCCGGCACGCCATGTCGCGTACGCTCTCGAACGGCCGCGCCGCTCGCGCGAGGGCGATGCGTTCGGCCGCGCCATCGCGCATGCCCTTGAGCTGCGACAGGCCAAGACGAACCGCGGGCCGTTCCCTGTGCGCCACCTGTTCGAGCGTCGCATCCCACTGACTGATGGCAATATCGACAGGCAATACCTCGACACCGTGGCGCCGCGCATCCTGCACGAGCTGCGACGGTGAATAAAATCCCATCGGCTGGCTATTGAGCATCGCCGCGAGGAAAGCTTCCGGCTCATGACGCTTGAGCCAGCTGCTTGCATAGACGAGCAGTGCAAAGCTTGCCGCATGACTTTCCGGGAAGCCATACTCGGCGAATCCCTTGATCTGCTCGAAAATACCGTCGGCGAACGATTTCTCGTAGCCGCGCGCGGTCATGCCGCCTACGATGCGATCGTAGTATTGCTCGAGCCCGCCTTTGCGTTTCCATGAAGCCATCGCCCGCCGCAGTTGATCGGCCTCGCCCGCCGTAAAGCCCGCGGCGAGCATTGCGACCTGCATGACCTGCTCCTGGAAGATCGGCACGCCGAGCGTGCGCGACAACGCAATTTCCAGCGCCTTGCCGGGGTACGTGACGGGCTCTAGCTTCTGGCGACGCCGCAAATAAGGATGAACGGCGCCGCCTTGAATCGGCCCCGGCCGCACGATCGCAACCTCGATCACGAGATCGTAGAACGTCCGCGGCTTCAGACGCGGCAGCATCGACATCTGCGCGCGCGATTCGATCTGAAACACGCCGACCGTATCGGCGCGCGAAATCATTTCGTACGTCGCAGTATCCTCCGGCGGAATGTCCTGCATTTCAAAACGTTCGCCTCGCAGTTGCGAAACGAAATCGAGCGTGCGGCGAATGGCCGAGAGCATACCCAGGGCAAGCACGTCGACTTTCAGCAATCCTAACGATTCGAGATCGTCCTTGTCCCATTCGATGACGGAACGTTCCGGCATCGCCGCATTTTCGATCGGTACGAGCCGCGACAGCTTGCCGCGACTGATGACGAAGCCCCCCGAATGCTGCGATAGATGGCGAGGAAAACCGAGCAGTTGCGTGGCGAGCGATGCCCACGCCTGTATCAGCGGCGCTTCGGGATCGAGCCCGCAGTCCTGGAAACGCTTGAGCAAGTCGCGTCTGCCATCGAACCACTGGTGCGATTTGGCCACCCGATCGACGATTTGCGGGTCGACACCGAGCGCCTTGCCCGTTTCGCGCAGTGCACCGCGCGGGCGGTATGTCGACACTGCGGCGGCAATGGCTGCCCGGTCCCGGCCGTATTTCGAATAAATGTACTGAACGACCTCTTCCCGGCGCTGATGCTCGAAATCGACATCGATATCGGGGGGCTCGCCGCGCTCTTTGCTGATGAAGCGCTCGAACAGCATATTGCCGCGGGCTGGATCCACTTCGGTAATGCCCAGGCAGTAGCAAACCGCCGAATTGGCAGCCGAGCCGCGCCCCTGGCAGAGAATGCCGCGGCTGCGGGCAAAGCGGACGATGTCATAGACAGTCAGGAAATAAGGCTCGTATTCGAGCTCGCGTATGAGATCGAGTTCGTATTCGATCTGGGTTTGAACATCGTGCGGAATACCGCTCGCAAAGCGCCGGTGAGCGCCGATATAGGTTTCCTGACGCAAGTAATCGGTCGGCGTCGTTCCGGGCGGCACGAGTTCGTCCGGATATTCGTAGCGCAGCGAATCGAGCGAGAACGTACAGCGCGCGAGGATGTTCGTCGTTTCCTTCAGCGCATGCTCGGGATAGAGATTGGCGAGCCGCAGCCGCGGGCGCAGGTGCTGCTCGGCGTTGGGCGCAAGCTCGTAACCGCATTCGTGCACCGGTTTGCCCACCCGGATCGCCGTCATGGTGTCCTGCAAAGGTTTGCGCGAGCGCACATGCATGACCACATGCCCGAGCGCGACGACCGGTAGCGCGCATTGCTGCGCGACATATTCGATCGTGCCGCGATGAATGTCGTCCATCGCGCGCTGATGCAAAACGAGACCACACCAGGCTCTGGCGGGAAACGTCGCGTCGAGCCATTGCAGGCGCTCGCCAAGCAGCGCCTCCTTGGCGGGGAAATCGGGTACGAGGATCGCCAGGCACCCGGGCATGCCGCGCAGATGTGTGTACGGTTTTTCCGGCCGAGCGAGATCCTGCGGTGTCAGCCGGTATTCGCCCTTTGGCGCACGCATTCTCCCCAGCGTGATGAGCTCGCATAAATTGCCATAACCGTCCCGGTTCTGTGCGAGCAGAATCAGCCCGAAAGCCGGCGAGCCGTCGGCGTTGACCAGCTTGAAATACGAGCCGACGACGAGCGGCAGTTGCGCTTGCCTGGCCGCCACATGCGCGCGCACGATACCGGCAAGCGAGCACTCATCGGTGATCGCCAGGCCGGCGTAACCCAATTGCGCGGCGCGCTCGGCCAACTCCTCGGCATGCGATGCGCCTTGCAGGAACGTGAAATTCGATAGGCAAAAAAGCTCGGCATAAGCCGGCAGCGCGGTCGGAACAGTCATCGTCGCGCCTCAACCGAAAAGCCCGTGAAGAAACCAGCTCGGCTCTTTTTCGATATCGCGGCTGCTTACGCGCTCGCGATAGATCCAGTAGCAGCTTCGGTCTTGCGCCTGAGCCACGAAGTAATCGCGCGTCACGAGTTCGCCGTCGAACCAGCCGGCCTCGATCCGCTCGCCGGTCGAAACGATCTTGAGCGGCGAGCCGTAGAACGGACGATGCTGACGCATCAGCAAACGCACGGGCGTCTCGAGCAACCAGGTGGGACGCGGCAGGACCGCGGGCGCGCTCGCCGCTTGGATCCTGGCATGCACCGGCACCCAACGGTTCGCGATCTCGGGACGATAGTCGGCCGCCGGCGCCGCGCGCAGCACGTTTTCTTCTCCCAAACGCGCGACGAGCAACTCGATGAGCCGCGCATGATCCTGTGCCGAGCCACCGGGCTCGGGAAAGAGCGTTTCCGAGGCCGGCACCGCCGGCGCCACGTTCGTCGCTTCGAGCCGAAGCGCGATGACCGAGCCCGGCAGCGTCAGACGTCCCAAACGCTCTTTGAGCAGCTTGACGAGATGATCTTCGCGCCAGGTCGGCTCGCCGAGCGCGATCGCGAGTGCCGTGGGCTCCGTCGCTTCGCGGCCGCGCTCGTGTTCGAGAAAAAACGTTGCCGCCGCGAGCGACAGCTGGTGGGCCACGAGCCAGCCGCACAATTGCACGATGAGCCGGCGCGCGGCGAACAGCATGCCTTCCGCATGCTCGATGCGGTCGGGCAGTTCGATGCGGGCCGCAAAGACGGGCGGCGGCTCCAGCCAGTCGAAAAGCTCGGGCGTCCCGCCGAAAGCCTGATCGAGCGATGCGAGCACTTCGGCACCGCAGCGTCTTTGCAAACCCGCGCGCGGCAACCGGCGAATATCGGCAATCGTCTTGCAGCCGAGACCGGTCAACCAATCGGCGAACGGTTGGAGATCCGGCACCGTGCCGAACGGCAGCCTGTCGAGTTCGCGCGCGAGCGAACGCATCGCGAGAAAACGGCGCTGAGCGTTCTGAACGAGGAGCCAGGCTCCCTGCCCCGTAGGCGCCGCACTGACGCGCGCGCTCAGGCCCATATCGCGCAAGACGATTCGCACCTGCCGGCACAATCGCAGCATCCCGCCGAACAGACGCAGGCTCGCACTGACATCGACAAGCAGGGTTGTTCCATCCACCCTGCTCACTTCCGGCGAAAACTGCATCAGCGCCATGGCGACTTCGCGCTGCGCGGCCTCTTCCTTGGTCAGGTCGCACTCGTAAATAGTGGCACCCGGCGCCAGCGTCAGCACGCCCCCGCGGCGCATGCCCAGCTGCACGCCCGCTGCGCGCGCGGCATCATCGGCCACGATGACGCTGTCTTTTTCGAGTACGACCGCGCCTTGTGCCGCTTCAGGCCACCACTTCGGCTGGAATACCTCCAGCTGGAGTCGGTACAGTTTGACGGCGAGAAATACGCGCATGACGGCTGAACAAAATAGGACTGGGATGCAGAGGAATCGACAAGGCTTCGGCGCGTGTCGGCCCTCGTCGCTTCACGATATCGACGCTGATGCCGTCGTCCGCCGGGCGCACCGCCAGCCGCAGCAACGCCGGTGAGGCCTGCTGAGCGGCTGCGAGCGGCCTCACCATGACAAAAAGCGTGTCCGACGACTGGGCAGCAAGATGCAACCGCCGCAACGAGGCCGTTTGCACCTGCTGCGCCCAAAAGAGCACCACCCCGCACGTGCCAGCCCGGAGCATCTGCTCGGCAGACCAGAGGGCATCGGGCATTTTGGCCGCGCGCACCTGAATCAATTGTTCGAGGGGCACATCCAGATAGGCGAAGGCCGGCCCATTGGGCACATGCGGGGGCTGCACGAGCGCAATGGGACGCCGGCCCTGTGCCGCGAGCACCGGCCGCAACAGCCGCATTTCGCCTACCCCCGGCTGCTGAATCAGCAGATCCACGAGTGCTCCGAGGGGCCAGCCGCCGCCCGGCAGCTCGGCCGACAATGCCGCATAACCCGTATCCACTGTACGCAGGCTGCCCCGCGCGAGCTGCGACCCGCGCCAGAGCGAAGGATGAACGTCTTCGGGATGGGAAAGAGCGGCAAACATCGGACAATTGCGCAATAACCTGTATGGATGTACAGTATGCTACACGTATTCGGAGTGTCCCGAATAGGTACTTTTTGGGATGACGGCAGGAAAATGAAGAAAGGGGCGCCGGCAACGCACCCCGTAAATCTGGGAGGTGGACGATTCCTCGCTGGCCCTCCACTATTGGCCGGCTGGAATGGCGCATGCGTCGGCATCTCTCATCACCGCGTCCCCGAGCGTCCTTCCGTCACCGGCCGCGGCATCATTCATCACGAACTGGCTCGATACTGCAGCGTCCTATTTCAATGGAACCCGAACGATACCAAGGCTATGAAATCTGGGGCCACGTCATCGCGCAAGACGAGCGCTTTGCGGCGAGCGGCACCGTCATGCGGAACAACGAGCTGATTCAAGGCTCCGGTATCCTCGCTTTTTTCGCTACCGAAGAGGAAGCGCGCGCGGCGGGCATCGAATGGGCACGCGCGTGGGTCGATTGCCACCGATGACGGCATTGGCCAGAGACCGCCACACATATTGATTACATACAGTCGTCACGCGGTACGATTGCGGTCTTGCGCTCCGCGCGCGGCTGTCACCACCCCCCACCGCCGCGGAGCCCATCGCCCTTTTCCGATGGAGCCCGCATGAAGCATCTGCTGTCGAAATTCGTCGTCACCGCGGCGATCGCCGCACTGACGCCCCTCACCACGCTTTATGCCGCCACGCCGCCCGGCATCTTCGTGATCGCCACGCAAATCGGCGAGTTCACGACACTGGACCCGAGCGAAATCTACGAGCTCGTACCGTCCGAATACGTAGCGAACGTCTATGAGCGCCTCGTGCAGATCGATCTGCACGACCCCTCCAAGTTCGAAGCCAAGCTCGCGCAGTCGTGGAGCGTCGGTGCCGACGGCACTACTTACACGTTCAAGCTTCGCCCCGGTGTCAAATTCCATTCGGGCAATCCCGTCACGGCCGACGACGTCGCCTGGTCGCTCCAGCGCACCGTATTGCTCGGCAAAGGTCCGGCCGGCGTATTGGCCGATCTTGGCCTCACGAAAGAAAGCGTCACGCAGCAGGTTCGAAAGATTGACGAACAGACGGTGACACTGCAGACCGATCGCAAATATGCGCCGAGCTTCGTCCTGAACGTATTGAGCGCGGGCCCCGGCTCGATTCTCGACAAGAAGCTGCTGCTTTCGCACGAACAGAACGGCGACGCCGGCAGCGCGTGGCTCAGGACCCATGACGCCGGCTCCGGGCCCTACCAGCTCGTCAAGTGGACGCCGAACGAAAGCCTCGTGCTGCAACGATTCGACGATTACCGCACCCCGTATCCCATGAAGCGCATCGTGCTACGTCACGTGCCCGAAGCCTCGGCGCAGCGGCTGCTGCTCGAAAACGGCGATGCCGACGCCGCGCGCAATCTGAGCCCCGACAGCCTCGCGGCACTTTCGAAAGCGGGCAAGATCCACGTGGCATCGTGGCCCGCCTCGGCATTGCTCTATCTGAGCCTGAACACGAAAAATCCGAATCTGGCAAAGCCTGAAGTGCAGCAGGCGATGAAATGGCTCGTCGATTACGACGGCATTCAACGCAACATCGTCAGTACGACTTACAAAGTGCATCAAACCTTCGTGCCCGACGGTTTTCTCGGCGTGCTCGATGCGAACCCCTACCGTCTGGATGTAGCCAAGGCGAAGGCGCTGCTCGCAAAAGCCGGCCTGCCGAACGGCTTTGAAGTGACGATGGACATGCCGAACGACTACCCGTTCGTGGAAATCGCGCAAGCGCTGCAAGCAAACTTTGCGCAAGGCGGCATCAAGGTGAAGTTGATCCCTGGCGACGCCAAGCAGGCGATCGGCAAATACCGTGCGCGCCAGCACGACATCTTCATCGGCGAATGGTCGTCCGATTACATGGATCCGAACAGCAACGCGCGCGGCTTCGCCTGGAATCCGGACAACTCCGATCAATCGAAATACAAAATGCTGGCGTGGCGCAACAGCTGGAGCATTCCGCAGCTCACCGCCGACACGGAGGCCGCGCTCGTCGAACCCGTCTCCGCGCAGCGTGCGAAGCGCTACGTCGCTCTGCAGCGGCAGGTACTCGACCATTCGCCGTTTATCATCATGTTCGAAAAAGTCGTTCAGGTGGCTACACGCCCCGGCGTCACCGGGCCGGAAGTCGGCCCCATCAACGACCTGACGTCTTATCGGACATTGAAGAAATAACCCCACGTTCGACCGAGCCCATCATGTCGACACCGCTTTCGTCGCACGCCCGATTCGAAGCGCTGCGCACACTGACTGCGCGAAGGCCAGCCGTGCGCTGGGCATTGCGCATCGCGCGCTGGGCGATCACGCTCGCCGTCACCTGTGCGGGCCTCATCGTGCTGACCTTCGTGATCGGCCGCAAGGTGCCGATCGATCCGGTGCTCGCCGTGCTCGGCGATCGCGCGTCGGCCGACGCCTACGCAGCCGAGCGCATCGCACTCGGACTCGACAAACCGCTCGCCACGCAATTGTTCCTCTACGCGCGCGACGTGCTTCACGGCAACCTGGGCATATCGCTGCTGACGGCCAACCCGGTACTCGACGACATCAAGCGCGTATTCCCCGCAACGCTGGAACTGGCCACGCTCGCGACGTTGCTCGGCATCGCGCTCGGCGTGCCGCTCGGGGTCGCTGCTGCGGTCCGGCACAACCGGCCGATCGATCATCTCGCGCGCTTCATCGGGCTCATCGGCAGTTCGGTGCCGATATTCTGGCTCGGTCTCATGGGGCTGCTGCTCTTTTATGCGCGGCTGCACTGGGTGAGCGGACCGGGGCGGCTCGACCCGCTCTACGACGGCATGGTCGACCCGCGTACCGGCTCGTTGCTGATCGATGCCGCGCTGGCGGGCGAATGGGACGTCCTGCGCAATGCGATCTCGCATATTGCCTTGCCGGCCGCCCTTCTCGGCTACTACTCGGTCGCCTATCTGAGCCGCATGACCCGCTCGTTCATGCTCGATCAATTGAATCAGGAATACATCGTCACCGCGCGCGCGAAAGGCCTGCCGGAAAGCCGCGTGATCTGGCGTCACGCTTTCGGCAACATCGCCGTGCCGCTTTTGACCGTCATCGCGCTCACCTACAGCAATCTGCTCGAAGGGTCCGTGCTGACCGAGATCGTCTTCGCGTGGCCCGGTATCGGCTCGTATCTAACCGGTGCGCTGCTCAATGCGGACATGAACGCCGTCCTCGGCTGCACGCTCGTCATCGGCGTCATGTTCATCTTCGTCAATTTGCTGACCGATGCGCTCTATCGTGTGTTCGATCCGCGTGCCCGTTGACGCGCCACCGCTGTTTTTCGTTTTTATTTGGCCTTCTATTCGATATGGCTTCTTCTCCCGATCGACCGACTCTACCCGCCGCCCCACGGTCGGTGCGCGAATGGTTGCTCGTCGATACGCCGCAATCGCGCGCGCAAGCCTCGCTCGGGCTCGCGTATCGGCGCTGGCGGCGCTTCGCGGCGAATCCGCTGAACATGATCGGGCTCGTGATCCTCGTCGCCCTCGGCATCGTCGCAGTGGCAAGCCCATTCATCGTGCCGCACGATCCGTTGCGGCAAGTCCTCTCCGATCGCCTGCTGCCGCCCGGCAGCGCCTCGCATTGGCTCGGCACCGATCAGCTCGGACGCGACATTCTTTCGCGGCTCATCGCAGGTTCGCGTCTGACGCTCGGCATCGCCGTCCTCGTCGTATCGATCGTCGTGCCCATCGGCCTGCTGATCGGCACCGCTGCGGGCTTTTGCGGCGGTTTCGTCGATGGCGTCCTCATGCGAATCACCGATATGGCGCTCGCGTTTCCGAAGATCGTGCTGGCGCTCGCCTTTGCGGCCGCGCTCGGGCCCGGTGTCGTCAATGCCGTCGTCGCTCTTTCGATCACGGCGTGGCCCGCTTATGCGCGCCTCGCGCGCGCCGAAACGCTGCGCATTGCCCACGCCGATTTCATCTATGCAGCGCGATTGCAAGGTGCTTCCGAGCCGCGCATCGTGCTGCGCTACATCGTGCCGCTTTGCATGTCGTCCGTCATCGTGCGCGCGACGCTCGATATGGCTGGCGTCGTACTCGCTGTCGCCGGGCTCGGCTTCCTGGGCCTCGGTGCGCAACCGCCTAGCCCCGAGTGGGGATTCATGGTCGCTTCGGGACGCAACGTGCTGCTCGATGCATGGTGGGTCGCTACGCTGCCGGGCGGGGCCATTCTCCTGGTGAGCCTCGCATTCAATCTACTCGGCGACGGGCTGCGCGATGTCTTCGATCCTCGCCATGGAGACTGAGATGGCCGATATCGCGAACGCTTCGCGGCCTCCGCTTTGCGAAATCGACGGATTGCGGATTGCGTTTCGCGGCCATGACGGCAGCCTCGTCGATGCCGTGCGCGATGTCTCGCTGACGCTTGCCGCGGGCGAGCGGCTCGGCATCGTCGGCGAATCGGGTTCGGGCAAGTCGCTGACGGGACGCGCGCTGCTCGGGCTGCTGCCCGCGAGCGCCCAATGCACTGCGCGCAGCATGCGTTTCGAGGGGCACGATCTGCTGGCGATGTCCGCACGCGAGCGGCGACGGCTCGCGGGCGCTGCCATGGGCATGGTGCTCCAGGACCCGAAATATTCGCTGAATCCGACGATGACGGTAGCGAGTCAGATGGCCGAGACGTTTCGGCTGCGCGAGCGCGGGCTCGGACGACGCGCTTTGCGCGCGCGCATTCTCGATGCGCTGCATGCCGTCGATATTCGCGATCCCGCACGCGTCGCGGCCTGTTATCCGCACGAGCTTTCGGGCGGCATGGGGCAGCGTGTGATGATCGCCATGATGATTTCGACCGGCCCGCGGCTCTTGATTGCCGACGAACCGACCTCCGCGCTCGATGTGGCCGTCTCGATGCAGGTGCTCGCCGTGCTCGACGAAACAATCGCGCGCCATGGCACCGGGCTTCTGTTCATCAGCCACGATCTGCCGCTCGTCATGTCGTTTTGCGACCGCGTTGCCGTTATGTACGCCGGGCGCGTGGTCGAGACTTGTGCCGCGTCGGAACTCGTTCATGCCACGCATCCGTACACGCGCGGCTTGCTTGCGGCCAGCCCGACGCTCGCCCATCCTGTCGGAGAATTGCCGGTGCTGCAACGCGATCCGGCCTGGCTCACGGAGAGCGGACAATGATCGAGCTCCGCGACGTATCCATTCGTTTTCCCACACGCACCGGCCACGTCGATGCCGTGCGCGGGGCAAGCTTCTCGGTCCCGCGCGGTGAAGCGTTCGGGCTCGTCGGTGAATCGGGCTCGGGAAAATCGACGCTGCTGCGTGCGCTGACCGGTCTCGTGCCGCTTGCGAGCGGGAGCATGTCGATCGATACGCGGATCGTCTGCGCCGGCAACGTCGACCGCGCGTTTCGGCGCGACGTGCAGATGGTGTTTCAGGACCCGTACGCTTCGCTACATCCGCGTTTTACCGTCGATGAAACGCTGCGGGAACCGCTCGCCATCCATCGGATATCGGACGCCGATCAGCGGATCGCTCGGGCGCTGGCCGAAGTCGGCCTCGGGCCCGCCTTTCGCTTTCGGTACCCACATCAGCTTTCGGGTGGGCAGCGTCAGCGCGTCGCCATCGCGCGTGCGCTGATTCTCGAGCCTCGCGTGCTGTTGCTCGATGAGCCTACATCTGCGCTCGATGTATCGGTTCAGGCGGAAATTCTCAACTTGCTGCACCGGCTGCATCGGCAACGCGAGCTGACGATGATCCTCGTCAGTCATAACCTCGCTGTCGTCGGTTTTCTTTGTCAGCGCGTGGCCGTCATGCACAACGGCGAGATCGTCGAGCAGTTGGGCGTTGACGATGTTCGTGCCGGGCGGGTGGCAAGCGACTATACGCGCGGCCTGCTGCGCGCCACGCATGGCTATCGTCGGCGTGGCCGTAAGCCGCATGCCGGTGAACCACGCAGCACGGACTGAGCGCGCCCTTATGCCGCGGCGCATTTTTTGACGGTGTCCCAGGTGCGCGTCGTCACGTTCTTGCCGAATGTCTTTTCGATCAGGGCCATGAAGGCTGGGCCACGCGGACTCGGCACGTAGACGCTGAAAACCTCTCGCTCGGCCACGGCAAGAATGCGCGCATCGTCGAATTCGACCGGCAACTCGATGTCCACCGAATGCGGTGTGCGCATGAATGTCACGACCCGTTTCGCGCCGGGCATCAGTTCGAATGCCGCATAAGGATCCGCAGTCAGCATCTCGTTGAGTTCGTCGACGCGACGGACGATCGTATAAAAGGCGTGCCCCAATCCGTCCGCCATCGCCGCCTCGAGCTTTTGTTCGAGCCGCGACTCGGAGGTCGCGCGGCTCGTGAAAACGACGTTGCCGCTCGAAAGAAGCGTTCGCACGTCATCGAAACCGGCATTCTCGATGCAGCGCTTCAG
>NZ_DASXWY010000027.1:0-80359 GCF_036503415.1 Trinickia sp.
CAACGCACCGAAGGCCCTTTGGATCGAACCATCGGTGCCGGTGGCCAAGTTGGTCGGCGCTGCGGTGCAACCGCAGATCGAGGTGCGCCAGGAGGTTGTTTGGGCGTCCGAAGTCAAAACTCCCGGTAGCGTCAATTACGACCTGGCCGTGAAGGTGATCGATTATCACGGGGTGTTGCAGGGATTCTATCACCTGAAATCCGCGATTGCCATTAGCTGACCGGTTTCTCTTGTGTAATCAATATCTCTATGCGGATGCTTTGGGTGAATTGCCGTGCCTGATGGCTGCGCAGAACACGTCGGGGTCAAGATGCCAAATATCGTCGATGTCCTTATTGCGGTTGATTGTGAATCGGTGCTTGCGCAATACGGCGAGAATAATGCGCCGACCAACCCACCGATGATGGAGTACGAACATATTTATATGGTTATTCGTAATGGGAATGATTTGGTATGGAATGGTGCGGACTACAACAAATCGCCATATCTCTATTTGAAGGTGAGCGAAGAGGATGATCTTTCCGCCACCAGTATTCGATGGCGCATGGAATCTATTTCGATGGGAATGGGATATAAAGCGTTTTTGACGAATTTCACTCTTTACGACGGGGTTGATGTCATTACTCAGCCAGAGTGCCGCGAGATCCGGACAAAATCGTTTTTGCCGGATAAATCGAACCCTGACCAGCTGATCGCGCAAGAAGTAGTCGACCCTTTTTGGGAGTCTACCGTGCTCAGGCCGGGCTATGTGGCGTATTTCTTTTATCTGGCGATCGTCGATCACATGGGCAAGATTCGTGGGTATTACCGAAACGATCCCGCTGTTGTTGCACAGTAACCATCGTAATGATCTTTCGAGAGCTCGTCATATAGCTGGAAAGTGAACTTTCGTTTTTAGCGAGACTGTTCGAAGTTAACTTTTATCATCTTTGTAGGAGGGATCATGAGCGCACTGACTCATCCTTACCCCGGGAGCCCACCGGGCGATATTATTGTACTAGTGGCCGGCGATGTCTCGATGGCGCCCGTCGTCGACGCACTTGGCGACGTTGCAGTGGGTGCGATTTCGAAAGGCGTTCAAGCTTTCCCGTTGGACGTCAGCATGTCCATCTTCAGCGTGGGTACCGACGCTTTTCCGGGGAAACTCCCGAGTCCGACACTCAAAAATTACCTGGTTAATCCGCCTCCGATGGGGGTTGGGGCACCGGCGGGGCAGGTGAAAGAACATGATCCCGTGACCCCGCCGCCTGACTACAATTACGACATGGAGAACGCAATCATAGACGCATGCGCGCTTTTCGACTGGCGCAATGGCACAAAGCAGGCGATTCTCTTGTTGGCCAACGAGTGGCCGAATGGCGGCGGGCAAGCGGCAGGAACCAGCATTCTTGCCGACGTCAAAACAGCGGCGCGGTATAAGGATAAGAATCCGGTGCTTGTTTTTACGGGGTTAACGCCGCCACCCACTAATAAGACCTTGAGTAAAGATGTGGCGACCGAATATCGGAATTTGGCGTTGAGCGGCGGCACCTACACGGATCTGACTGTGCCGTCGTCGCTCGACACTCGGATTTCGGATGTTATCCAAAGAATGATTGGTGCACTTGCTATGGCTTGGAAGTCACACTGAATTAAGTTTTGCATGTCCGAACAGGCGATTCTGGAAATCGCTCGAAAATTAGTTTTCCCACCGCTTTGATGTATATAGGAGGAGTTATGAGCAGCGTGACTCAGGCTTACCCTGGCAGCCCGCTGGCCGATATCGTCGTGCTCGTTGCCGGCGATGTCTCGATGGCGCCGGTCGCCGACGCACTTGGCGACGTTACGGCGAATGCGATTTCCAACGGCGTTCAAACTTGCCCATTGGACGTCAGGACGGCCATCTTCTGTGTAGGTACCGACGCCTTCCCCACGAAGCTCCCGACGCCGACGCTCAAGAAATATCTGACGGATCCTGCTCCGAATGGGCTCGGAATTCCGGCGGTGCAGCTGAAAGAACATGATCCCGGAACGCCGCCGCCTGACAACAACTACGACATGGAGAACGCGATCCTGGACGCCTGCGCGCTCTTCGATTGGCGCAAGGGCGCAAGCAGGGCGATTCTCCTGTTTGCCAATGAGTGGCCGAATGGCGGCGGCGCAACGGTAGGAACGAGCCTCGCCGATGCGGTGAAAACAGCGGCTGGGACCGACCCGGATCAGCCCGTGCTTATCTATACGTGCTTGACCGCGCCGCCCACTGGTATGACGCTGGCCCCGGGCGTGGCAAGCGAATATACGGCGCTTGCGACGCAAAACGGCGGCACCTTTACCGATCTCAGTTCGGCCAATTCGAATGGAGTGCAGGACGGCATCACGAAGATGTTGCAAACGATAACCTGCGCGCTCGCCCCTGCCACGAGTACCCAAACAGGCGGTACCGGCTCGTGCAGCAGCGTTTGCGACGAGTTTTCCTCGATTCTCTGCACGATCAATTTGCTGGCTTGCGCGCTCAACAAGGCGATGGATGCCTGCTGCCCTGGTGCAGGAGCTAACGCCGGCTGTGATTGCGGGTGTAGCGATAAGAAAAAACCGGGACCGGTTGTGACATCGAGTGCGCTGACTCTGCCACCTATGGCGCTTCCTCAGATGGCACGCCCTGCGCAGCCGCCGACGGCTAACCGAGTGGCCAACACTGTCCAGACGCCGCCCAAAGCCGTGCATGCATAGTCGTTAGCGCGGGCGATTGTTTGACACCGCAACGCCAGAAAATAAGAAGGGCCGGCATTTGCCGGCCCTTCCGATTCTGGTGGGTGGTACAGGGATTGAACCTGTGACCCCTGCCGTGTGAAGGCAGTGCTCTACCGCTGAGCTAACCACCCGAAGAGCCTCGGATTATGGCAGACGCCGCACGGCAGGTAAAGCGCTTTTTAAGCGGCTTGCGCAACGGCGGCATCGCCGTCGTCGCCCGCCGGCTCCCGTCGCCAGACACTTGTCCCCTTGGTCGCCTTTTCGATATCGTCGAGCACAGCCTGGTGCGCCGCGAGTTCCTCGGCCTGCGCCGCCAGGACGGGCAGCACCACCGACTCGAGCACCGCACCGGCGCGCGGTGCGGCGACATCCGCCTGCGCCGGCGCGTCGCCCAACATATCGATGACGAGGCTTTCCTGGCCACGCGTCATCGCGAGATAGACCTCGGCCAGCAGTTCCGAGTCGAGCAACGCGCCGTGCAGCGTGCGGTGCGCATTGCTGATACCGAAGCGATCGCACAGGGCATCGAGCGAATTGCGCTTGCCCGGGAACATCGACTTCGCCTGAACGAGCGTATCGATCACGCTCGCATAGTGTTCCGAGAACGGTGGCAATCCAAGCAACGCGAACTCGGCCTCGAGAAAGGCCAGATCGAATGCCGCGTTGTGGATGACGAGCTCGGCGCCGCGCAGATAGTCGCGCAGTTCATCGACGATTTCGGCGAACTTCGGCTTATCGCTCAAAAACTCGGTGGTCAGCCCGTGAACGGCCAGCGCGCCTGGATCGCTGTCGCGTTCCGGGTTGATATAAAAATGCAGGTTGTTGCCGGTCAGTCGGCGGTTGATCAGTTCGACGCCGCCGATTTCGATGATGCGGTCGCCTGTGCGTGCATTGAGGCCTGTGGTTTCGGTATCGAGGACGATCTGGCGCATAGTCGACAAGGTAGCTTAAAAACGGTTGTTTCGAGGCACGCGCGGCGCAACGGCCACGCACTCAGCCAACGGCGAGCGCGGCGACGCCGCGGTTCGCCAGCGCATCGGCCCGCTCGTTCTCGGGATGCCCGGCATGGCCTTTCACCCAGCGCCACTCGATTTCATGCATAGCCGCCAGTGCGTCGAGCCGCCTCCAGAGGTCGGCGTTTTTCACGGGCGTCCTCGCGGCCGTCATCCAATTCTTTTTCTTCCAGCCGTGAATCCACTCGCTGATGCCTTTTTGCACGTATTGCGAATCGGTATGGATGACGGCCTTGCACGGACGCTTCAAAGCTTCGAGCGCGGCGATGACTGCCATCAGTTCCATGCGGTTGTTCGTCGTGCAGGCCTCGCCGCCGAAGAGTTCCTTCTCTTGCGTGCCGTAGCGCAACAGCGCGCCCCATCCGCCGGGGCCCGGATTGCCCTTGCACGCGCCGTCCGTATAGATTTCGATGAACTCGGGCGTCACGTCATATTCTCGGGTTGTGTGTCTTGTGAGTCGCTGCGGGCGTGAGCCCCGGTGCGAGCACCGGCTTTTTCGTCCTGACGGGGCCGATGAGCCGCATGCCGCGCACGCGCTTGACCGCCGTCACCATGTAGGCAGCACCGAAAATGGGCCACCATCGGTCGCCGGCATCTTCCATGAACGAAAAGCGCGTGAGCCACTTTTCGCCGACGAGGGGCGGACGATAGCAGCCGAAGCGTCCGCGTTCAAGTTCGAAGCCGAGCAACTTGATCCAGTCCTTGATGCGCGTGAATGCGATGAGGTCTTGTGCGGCCGGCACGAAAGGGCGTCCGGTCATTTTGCCCACCGATTGCCGCACGCCCCACAAGCTGAGCGAATTGAAGCCAAGAATGATCAGTTGCCCCTCGGGCATCAGCACGCGCTCGGCCTCGCGCAGCAGGCGGTGCGGATCGCGCGTGAATTCGAGCGTATGGGGCATCACGATCAGATCGACGCTTTGCGCTTCGAACGGCAAATCCAGCAGATCGCACCAGACCGTGGTGCGACCGTCGGGCGCGAAGCGGTCGCTTGCCGCGAGCGGCACATCGGGCGGCAGCGGCGGTATGGGCGATATAGGCGGCGCAAGCGGGTCAGGCGCGGCCGGCGGAAAACGATAGGGCGAGCTTGCGCCGCTGGCAGCGTCCAGCACGAGCGCTCGGCACGGCATACGGTTTTCCCGCAGCGCATCGAGTTGCGGCAGGCCGAGTTGCAGCGCGTGATAACCGAATACGTTGGATACGACGCGGTCGAGCTGCGCCTGCTCCCACGCCAGGACGTAACGGCCGGGCGGAGAGTCGGTCCAGGCGGGCCAGTCTATAATCGGTCGATCAGACATCGTGTGGTGCGTCGCCTATGAATACGCTCGAATACGTGCCGGTGCCGGCCTTTACGGACAACTACATCTGGCTCGTGTCGAACGGGCGCGATGCGGTCGTGGTCGACCCGGGCGAAGCCGCTCCGGTGCGCGCATTTCTCGCGCAACGACGCTTGCGACTGAGCGCTATTTTACTCACGCACCACCATGCCGACCATGTCGGCGGTGTTGCCGATCTTTGCGGTCACGCATCGATCCCCGTCTATGGGCCGGCGGCGGAAGCCATCGCCGAGGTCACGTACCCGCTGTCGGGCGGAGATCGCGTGCGCCTCGAATCGCCCGCGATGGATTTGGCGGTTCTCGACGTGCCCGGCCATACACGCGGGCATATCGCGTACTTCCAGGACGGCCGCGCCGGCGCGGCGCCCCATGTGTTCTGCGGCGATACGCTCTTCGCCTGCGGTTGCGGGCGGCTCTTCGAAGGCACGCCGGCGCAAATGCTTGCCTCGCTCGACGCGCTCGCGGCATTGCCCGGTGAAACGCAAGTGCATTGCGCGCACGAATATACGCTGGCCAATATCCGCTTCGCGCTGGCCTGTGAGCCCGGCAATGCCGAACTGCGGGCGTGGCAGGAGGAGGCGGCGGCACGCCGCGCGCGCGAGGAGCCGACGCTGCCCACCACGATCGCGCACGAGCGCGCCGTGAACCCGTTTCTGCGCGCGCAGCGCGACGAGATTCGCGCCACGCTCGCCGAACAACTCCATGAGACGGTGCCCGATAAGTTGACGTCGTTCACGCTGATGCGCGAGTGGAAAAACCGCTTCCGCTAGGCGTGGCATGGCGCGACACGAGCAGGCCCCTGCGGTGAAAGCGGGTACTCGGCTCGGAAAACGAATCGAAAACGTGCGCCAAGCCTCGGATTTGTCAGCATTTTTTTGGCTTTTCAGTTGACGCGGCCGGCATGCTTTCGTACTATCGCCTGCAAATTTCCAGTTTTGGAAGCCGAGACGTTCATGCGATTCATCCTCAGTGCGCTATTGGTTCTGACGCTCGCCGCCTGCGCGAGCAGCGGACCGACGGCGAACTCCTCCAACGACGCTTCCACTCCGCAAGCCGCTCCCGACTCCCTGCGCACCGCCACCGCGAAACAAACGATCGACGTCGATACCGGCTCCGTCGATCAACTGACGACCGCGGACAGCGACCTGTGGGGCCGCATCCGCCGCGGCTTTCAGCTTCCGGACTTGCAGGGCGACCTGGTCGATATGCAGGTCAATTGGTATGCGCAGCGCCCGGACTACGTCCAGCGCATGACGGAGCGTTCGCAGAAGTACCTCTATTACATCGTCGAAGAGCTCGAGGCGCGGCACATGCCCACGGAGCTCGCGCTGCTGCCGTTCATCGAATCGGCGTACAATCCGCAGGCGCTGTCGGTCGCGAAGGCGGCGGGCATGTGGCAGTTCGTGCCCGGCACCGGGCGCACCTATAACCTCAAGCAGAACATGTGGCAAGACGAGCGCCGCGACGTGCTGGCTTCGACAGGCGCCGCGCTCGACTATCTGTCGCGCCTGCATGACATGTTCGGCGACTGGTACCTCGCGCTGGCCGCCTACAACTGGGGCGAAGGCAACGTGCAGCGTGCGATCGCGCGCAATCAGGCGGCCGGTTTGCCGACGGACTATCAAAGCCTGCGCATGCCGAACGAGACGCGCAACTACGTGCCGAAGCTTCAGGCGGTCAAGAACATCGTGGTCAACCCGCAGATGTATGGGTTGGCGTTGCCGTCGATTCCGAACCACCCCTATTTCGTGTCGGTCACGACGTCGCACGATATCGACGTCGCAACGGCCGCGAAGCTCGCCGACATGTCGCTCGACGAGTTCCGTTCGCTGAACCCGTCGTTCAAGCGGCCGGTGATCCTCGGCGCGACGCAGCCGCAAATCCTGCTGCCGTTCGACAACGCAAGCGCTTTCGAACGCAATCTCAAGTCGTACGGCGGCCAATTGTCGTCCTGGACCACCTATACGGTGACGGAGCGCGCGCGGCCTGCGGCCCTCGCTGAAAAGCTCGGGGTCGACGCCGACACGCTGATGGAGGTCAACAAGATTCCGGCCGGCATGCGCCTGAAGCCCGGTTCGACGCTACTCGTACCGCGTGACGGCGACGACGAGGACATCAGCGCCGACGTTGCCGAAAGCGCGGTGCTCGCGATGGAGCCCGACGTTCCGGACACTCGCAAGATGCTGATCCGCGTGCGTCGCAAGCAATCGCTCGCGGCGGTTGCGGCGCGCTACCAGGTCTCGATCGCGCAACTGAGGGCGTGGAACAAGAGGACCCGGCGCGAAACGCTCATGCCGGGTCAGGTGATCGTGCTGCACGTGCCGGTGGGCAAGACGATGCCGGCGGAGCCGGGGCCGCAGAAAATCGCCACGGAAGTGCCGGCCGATGCGCGCGCCGAGAAGATCGAAGCACGCGCGGCCGAAGTGAAACCGAAAGCGCATTCGAGTCGGAGCGCCGCACGCGGCGGGGCGCGGACAAAGTCCGTGAAGGTTGCGGCCCGTGCCGCCGCCGGCAAAGGCGAAAGCAAGGCTGACGCGCCGGCTCGAAAGAGCGTCGAAACGGCCTCGAAGTCGGCCAGGAAGAGCAGTGCGAAGCCGGTGCAAGGCCGGCAGCAGAGCACGACCGTTGCGTCGTCGCGCGGACAAACCAAGCAGCAGTGAGCGTTTGATACGGCTTGCTACGTCCTTGGTCCGTGCTTGATCCGCGCGTGATCCGCGCGTGATCCGATGTGATACGTTCGCCGTCCTTCGGTACGGCGGACGCCCGCCCATACCACCGCATCCCCGTACGTCCATTGTAGGGAATAGGGCTTTCACGCTATAATTCGAAAGTTTCGCTATTCAACCCGCACCCTAGCGCCTACCTTCCCCATCCCGTTCATCCGCCGCTCAATGCACCGTGGCGTAGTTTGGCAAAAGCCTTCGATTCCGGGCCATCGAGCGTCCGGACGCGCCAGCCAGGCTTCACGCGCAACGAGGAACGTCGAGCGCCGCGCTTGCCGCCGAAACATCGGCGCCGTGGCAGCCTCCGGGCGGATGACAGGTCGGCAACAGGGTGCTCCCCAAGGAGCTTCCCGTGTTGCCGTCTTTTCCTCCCGCTCTGCTTGCACTCGCTGACGGCACGGTCTTTCGCGGTTACGCGATCGGCGCGGCCGGCCATACGATCGGCGAGGTGGTCTTCAACACGGCCATCACCGGTTATCAGGAAATCCTGACCGATCCGAGCTACGCGCGCCAGATCGTGACGCTCACCTATCCCCATATCGGTAACGTCGGGGTCAACGGTGAAGACGTCGAATCGATGAAAGTTCATGCCGCGGGCCTGATCGTGCGCGATCTGCCGGTGCGGGCGTCGAACTTCCGGATGCAGCGCACGCTCGCCGACTATCTGCGCGACGAAGGCGTCGTGGCCATCGCCGGAATCGATACGCGCCGGCTCACCCGCATTTTGCGCGACAAGGGTGCGCAAAACGGCTGCATTCTCGCGGGTACCGACGACGAAGCGCGTGCCGTGGAGCTTGCGCGCTCGTTCCCAGGGCTCGCGGGCATGGACCTCGCCAAGGTCGTTTCCACTGCCAAGCCCTACGAGTGGGCGCAGACCGAATGGCGGCTCGGCAGCGGTTTCGGGGCGCAGCGCTCCCCGCGCTACCGCGTGGTCGCCTTCGATTACGGCGTCAAGCACAACATCTTGCGCATGCTTGCCGAGCGCGGCTGCCAAGTCACGGTGCTGCCCGCGCAATCGAGCGCGGCCGATGCGCTCGGGCTCAATCCGGACGGCGTGTTCCTGTCGAACGGCCCCGGCGACCCGGAGCCTTGCGATTACGCGATCGCCGCGACGAAGGAGTTTATCGACCGCGGCGTTCCGACTTTCGGCATCTGTCTCGGTCATCAGATCATGGGCCTCGCCGTCGGCGCAAAGACGATGAAGATGAAAACGGGCCACCATGGCGCGAATCATCCTGTGAAAGATCTGGGGGACGGCCGGGTCGTCATCACATCGCAGAACCATGGTTTCGCTGTCGATGCGGCGACGCTGCCGCCCAATGCGCGCGTCACGCACATCTCGCTTTTCGACGGCACCTTGCAGGGTTTCGAATTGACGGACAAGCCCGCGTTCTGCTTCCAGGGTCATCCCGAGGCATCGCCGGGTCCGCACGATATCGGCTATCTGTTCGACCGCTTCACCGCGTTGATGGACGCGAAGCGCGGTAGCGCGGCCGCGTGATTCGTGCCGCGGCGCGAGAGCTCGCGCCGCCTTTCGTCAGAGATACCAGAAATACATTAGCGAGAGCGTTATGCCCAAGCGGACAGACATCAAGAGCATTCTCATCATCGGCGCGGGTCCGATCATCATCGGCCAGGCGTGCGAGTTCGATTACTCGGGCGCACAGGCTTGCAAGGCGCTGCGCGAGGAAGGCTACAAGGTCATTCTCGTCAACAGCAACCCGGCCACGATCATGACCGACCCGAACACGGCGGACGTGACCTACATCGAGCCCATCACCTGGGAGGTGGTCGAGCGCATCATCGCGAAAGAGCGTCCCGATGCGATCCTGCCCACGATGGGCGGCCAAACGGCGCTCAACTGCGCGCTCGATCTTTTCCATCACGGTGTGCTGGCCAAGTACGGCGTCGAACTCATCGGCGCATCGCCGGAAGCGATCGACAAGGCGGAGGACCGTCAGAAGTTCAAGGATGCGATGACGAAGATCGGCCTCGGCTCGGCGAAGTCGGGCGTCGCGCATTCGATGGAAGAAGCGCTGAAGGTGCAGGTTGAAATCGCCGTGCAAACGGGCGGCCCCGGCTACCCGGTCGTGATCCGGCCGTCCTTCACGCTCGGCGGCTCGGGCGGCGGTATCGCCTACAACCGCCAGGAATTCGAAGAAATCTGCCGGCGCGGCCTCGACCTTTCGCCGACGCATGAATTGCTCATCGAAGAATCGCTGCTCGGGTGGAAAGAGTACGAGATGGAAGTGGTGCGCGACCGTGCGGACAACTGCATCATCGTCTGCTCGATCGAAAACCTCGATCCGATGGGCATCCATACCGGCGATTCGATCACCGTGGCACCGGCGCAGACGTTGACAGACAAGGAATACCAGCTACTGCGCAACGCGTCGCTGGCGGTTCTGCGTGAAATCGGCGTCGATACGGGTGGCTCGAACGTTCAGTTCGCCATCAATCCGGATGACGGCCGCGTGATCGTCATCGAAATGAATCCGCGCGTGTCGCGTTCGTCGGCGCTCGCTTCGAAGGCTACGGGCTTTCCGATTGCGAAGGTCGCCGCCAAGCTGGCCGTCGGCTATACGCTCGACGAGCTCAAGAACGAAATCACGGGCGGTCAGACGCCCGCATCGTTCGAGCCGACGATCGATTATGTCGTCACGAAGATTCCGCGCTTTGCGTTCGAGAAATTCCGCGAGGCCGATTCGCATCTGACGACGCAGATGAAATCCGTGGGCGAGGTCATGGCGATCGGCCGCACGTTCCAGGAATCGTTCCAGAAGGCGCTGCGCGGACTCGAAGTCGGCGTGGACGGGCTCGACGAGAAATCCACGCACCGCGACGAGATCGTGCGCGAGATCGGCGAGCCCGGTCCGGATCGCATCTGGTACGTGGGCGACGCGTTCCGCCTCGGCATGTCGCTCGACGAGGTGTTCGAAGAGACGTCGATCGATCCGTGGTTCCTCGCGCAAATCGAAGAAATCGTCGCCAGGGAAAAAGCGCTCGCCGGCCGTACGCTCGAGAGCCTCAGCAGGGACGAGCTTCGCTTCCTGAAGCAAAGCGGTTTCTCGGACCGCCGGCTTGCGAAGCTGCTTGCGGCCGCACCGGCCGACGTGCGCCTCCGCCGTATCGAGCTGAACGTGCGTCCGGTCTACAAGCGGGTCGATACGTGCGCCGCTGAATTCGCCACGAAGACGGCCTATATGTACTCGACCTACGAGGAAGAGTGCGAGGCCATGCCGACATCGAACAAGAAGATCATGGTGCTCGGCGGCGGCCCGAACCGCATCGGCCAGGGCATCGAATTCGACTACTGCTGCGTTCACGCCGCGCTCGCCATGCGCGAGGATGGCTATGAAACGATCATGGTCAATTGCAACCCCGAGACCGTGTCGACCGATTACGACACGTCCGATCGCCTTTATTTCGAGCCGCTCACGCTCGAAGACGTCCTCGAGGTCGTCGACAAGGAAAAGCCGCTCGGCGTGATCGTCCAGTATGGCGGTCAGACGCCGCTGAAGCTGGCGCTCGATCTGGAAGCCAACGGCGTGCCGATCATCGGTACGTCGCCTGACATGATCGATGCCGCGGAAGATCGCGAGCGCTTCCAGAAGCTGCTGCAGGACCTGCAGTTGCGTCAGCCGCCGAACCGCACGGCGCGCACCGAAGCGGACGCGCTCACGCTTGCCGACGAGATCGGTTACCCGCTCGTCGTGCGCCCGTCGTATGTGCTCGGTGGGCGCGCGATGGAAATCGTCCATGAGCCGCGCGATCTCGAGCGCTATATGCGCGAGGCCGTGAAGGTGTCCAACGATTCGCCGGTGCTGCTCGACCGTTTCCTGAACGATGCGATCGAATGCGATGTCGATTGCATCTCGGACGGCCAGGCCGTCTTCATCGGCGGCGTGATGGAGCACATCGAACAGGCCGGCGTGCATTCGGGCGATTCGGCCTGTTCGTTGCCGCCTTATTCGCTTTCGAAGGAGACGGTAGCCGAACTCAAGCGCCAGACCGGCGCCATGGCGCGCGCCCTGAACGTCGTGGGCCTGATGAACGTCCAGTTCGCGATTCAGCAGGTGAAGCAGGACGACGGAACGCTGAAGGACGTCATCTACGTGCTGGAAGTCAATCCTCGCGCTTCGCGTACCGTGCCGTACGTCTCCAAGGCGACGGGCCTCCCGCTCGCCAAGATCGCCGCGCGCGCAATGGTCGGACAAACGCTCGCTCAGCAGGGCGTCGAAAAGGAGGTCGAGCCGCCTTACTTCAGCGTGAAGGAAGCCGTCTTCCCGTTCGTCAAATTCCCGACCGTCGATCCGGTCCTGGGGCCGGAGATGCGTTCGACGGGCGAAGTGATGGGTGTCGGCCAGACGTTCGGCGAAGCGCTGTTCAAGTCGCAACTCGCCGCCGGCTCGCGACTGCCGGAGTCGGGCACCGTGCTGATCACGGTGATGGATGCGGACAAGGCGAAAGCGGTCGAAGTGGCCGGCATGCTGCATGAACTCGGCTACCCGATCGTCGCGACGAAAGGCACAGCCGCGGCGATTGCCGCAGCCGGTGTGCCCGTGAAGGTCGTCAACAAGGTGAAGGACGGGCGCCCCCACATCGTCGACATGATCAAAAACGGCGAGATCGCCCTCGTCTTCACGACGGTCGACGAAACGCGCGCCGCAATCGCCGATTCGCGCTCGATTCGCATGAGCGCCCAGGCAAATAAGGTCACGTACTACACGACGATGTCCGGCGCGCGCGCGGCCGTCGAGGGCCTGCGTTACCTGCGCGACTTGGAAGTCTATGATTTACAAGGCCTTCACGCTCGCCTAAACTAGGCTTCTGATTACTAGTCGGGGTCGGCTTCGACCCCAGATGCCGCGGTTAAGCGGCGTCCCCTCCGGTGGCCACAACGCCTGACGGGATGCACTTAACCGCGGTACTTTTTTATAGCCGTCTTTTTTGCTTACTGATCTGTCTATGAGCACTATTCCATTGACAAAACGGGGCGCCAACAAGCTGCGCGACGAACTGCAGCGATTGAAATCCATCGAGCGTCCCTCTGTCATCAACTCGATCGCCGAGGCGCGTGCGCAAGGCGATCTGTCCGAAAACGCCGAATACGATGCGGCAAAGGAAAAGCAGGGATTCATCGAGGGCCGGATTGCGGAGATCGAATCGAAGCTGGCCGCGGCCCAGGTGATCGACCCGTCCGCGCTGGATGCCGACGGCCGCGTGGTGTTCGCGGCCACCGTCGAGCTCGAGGATCTCGGTTCGGGCAACGTCGTGACGTATCAGATCGTCGGCGACGACGAGGCCGATATCGATCACGGTCTGATCTCCGTCAGCTCGCCGATCGCACGCGCGCTGATCGGTAAATCGGAAGGCGACGTCGCTGCGGTGCAGGCGCCCGGCGGCGTGCGCGAGTACGAAATCATCGCCGTGAGCTACGTCTGACAGGCGGCCACGTGTCCCTGGCTCCGCATCGCATTTTCAGATTGCTCGTCGTCGTTTGGGTCGGCTCTTTGCTGACGATCGGCTACGCTGCCGCGCCCACGCTGTTTGCGACGCTGGACCGTGTCGCGGCGGGCGCTGTCGCCGCGCGGCTTTTTCGGATCGAAGCGATGATCGGCGTGTTGTGTGGGATTCTCGCGCTCGCGCTCGGCAACGTACTCGTGCGGCGCGGTTCGCTCGCGTACCGGCCGCTCAGAGGGTTGTTGGCCGGTATGCTGATTTGCGTGCTGGTCGGATATTTCGCGCTGCAGCCGTTCATGGAAGCGATGCGCACCGCGGCACTCGACGCCGGCGTGGATCTGGCGCATTCGGCGTATGCCGCCCGATTCGGGATGCTTCATGGCGTCTCGAGCCTGATTTATCTGATCGAGAGCCTGCTGGGCGTCGTACTCGTCTGGAAGCTGCCCGTCGATACTATCGGCGGTGCGAGCAGCCGAACCTGACATGCCGCTCGAGAGTGGCCCCCGATAATCGGACGGGCCCTGAAGTCCCGGTTACTTCACTGTTTGATGCTGGCGCTTGGCGCTGGTCTGACGTTTCTTCGCACGCTTGACCGTGCCACCCGCGGTGACACGTTCGTTGCCGCGCACGACCACGGTTTGCGGTTTCGGCCTGCGCTTGGGGTTGTCGCTCGGCTTGACGACTGTTACCAGGCGGGGTGCGGCACCGCGCCCGGCTTTTTCGCCGGCGGCTTGCTGCACACTCGGCATGGCGCGGCTGCGCGCTGCGCTAGCGCCGCCGGCACGGCCTGCGGTCTTGGCGCTGGCGGGGCTTTTCGCGGTGGCGGTGCGGCCCGCGGGTTTGGTCACCGCGGCGCGGGCGTTCTCCTGCGGCTTCCAGACCACGAGCAATTTGCCGATGTGCTGGATGGGAGCGGCGCGCAGCGTATCGCAGATCTGTTCGTAGATGGCCGCGCGCGCCTCGCGTTCGTCGCCGAATACGCGAATCTTGATGAGCTCATGCGCGGCGAGGTGGACCTTTATCTCGGCCAGCACGGCATCGGTCAGCCCATCGCCTCCGATCAGCACGACCGGTTTGAGCGCATGAGCCTGGGCGCGCAATTCGGCGCGTTGAGCGGGAGAGACTTTTAGGGCGGGCATGGGGGATCGGCAACTCGACTAGAATGTGGGCGGCTTGCGAATACGCGAGGCAGCTTGCAAATACGTTACGAAGGCGTGAGGAATGTGACAAACCGCGAGCGCGCGGCGGCCGCATCGGCAAAACGCGTATTATCCGCCAAAAGTGCGGCGACGCAGCAACAGTTGTAAACCTTTCGATGGCAAAAAATCGCTTCAATCAGTCGTGGCTGCACGACCATATCAACGATCCTTACGTCAAGCTGGCGCAGCGCGAAGGTTACCGCGCCCGCGCGGCCTACAAACTCAAGGAAATCGACGAGCAGGACAAGCTGATTCGCCCGGGGCAGGTGATCGTCGATCTCGGCTCGGCGCCGGGCAGCTGGAGTCAGTACGTGCGCAACAAGCTCGCGCACGGCGCGCGCCGCGATGAAAGCCGAGAGGGCGGCATCGACGGGACGATCATTGCGCTCGATCTCCTGCCGATGGAGCCCATCGCCGACGTTCATTTCATTCAGGGTGACTTTCGCGAAGAGGCCGTGGCGGCGCAGCTCGAAGAGAAAGTGGGCGATCGGCGCGTGGACCTTGTAATTTCCGATATGGCGCCCAATCTGTCCGGTGTGGCCGTGGCGGACGCGGCGCGTATCGAGCATATTTGTGATCTCGCCCTCGAATTCGCGCAGAACCACCTGAAGCCGGAAGGTGCTTTGCTCGTCAAATGTTTCCACGGGAGCGGCTACAGTCAGATCGTCGAGAAATTCAAGCGCCAATTCAAGACGGTCGCGGCGCGCAAGCCCAAGGCGTCCCGCGACAAATCGTCCGAGACGTTCATTCTGGGCAGGAATTTGAAGCGTCCGGGATAAGGAGCGTGTCAAGGGCGCCGGTGCCAGCGCTGCGCCGCGCGGTGCCCGCACTGTGCGAAAACGACACGTTGACGGATCGGAAAACCCTATTTGCGCGGTAACGAAACGTTATGGCAGGGGTCTACGGACTGGATTAGAATGCTTTCGTGGTGCCGCAAGGTAAATGTAGGCGCCCGTCTATAAGGAAGGAGTGGTGCTTTGAACAACAATATGTTTTCGAAGGCAGCAGTGTGGCTGGTGATCGCACTGGTGCTGTTTACTGTGTTCAAGCAGTTCGACAAGCCCCGCGTCCAGGAAGGTGTCTCGTACTCCCAGTTCATGACGGATGCGAAGGACGGCAAGGTCAAGAGTGTCGTCGTTCAAGGGCGTAATCTCACGGTCACTCCTGCCGACGGTCAAAAGTACCAGATCGTATCGCCGGGCGACATCTGGATGGTCGGCGATCTGATGAAGTATGGCGTTCAGGTGAGCGGCAAGGCCGATGAAGAGCCGAGCGCGCTCGTATCGGCGCTTTACTACCTCGGACCGACGATTCTCATCATCGGATTCTGGTTTTACATGATGAGGCAGATGCAGGGCGGCGGCAAAGGCGGAGCGTTCTCGTTCGGCAAATCGCGCGCGCGTCTGATCGACGAGAACAACAACGCAATCAATTTCACGGATGTCGCCGGTTGTGACGAAGCGAAGGAGGAAGTGTCCGAACTCGTCGATTTCCTGCGCGACCCGCAAAAATTTCAGAAGCTCGGTGGACGCATTCCGCGTGGCGTGCTGCTCGTCGGGCCACCCGGTACCGGCAAGACGCTGCTTGCGCGCGCCATCGCCGGCGAAGCCAAGGTGCCGTTTTTCAGTATCTCCGGTTCGGATTTCGTTGAAATGTTCGTCGGCGTGGGTGCCGCGCGCGTTCGCGATATGTTCGAGCAAGCGAAAAAACATGCCCCGTGCATCGTCTTCATCGACGAAATCGATGCCGTCGGCCGCCACCGCGGCGCCGGCATGGGGGGCGGCAACGACGAGCGCGAGCAGACCCTGAACCAGATGCTCGTCGAGATGGATGGCTTCGAAGCCAATTCGGGCGTCATCGTCATCGCCGCGACGAACCGTTCGGACGTGCTCGACAAAGCATTGCTGCGTCCCGGCCGTTTCGACCGTCAGGTCTATGTCGGCTTGCCCGACATTCGCGGCCGCGAGCAGATTTTGAAAGTGCACCTGCGCAAGGTTCCGATCGCCAACGATGTCGACGCTGCCGTCATCGCGCGCGGCACACCGGGTTTTTCGGGTGCGGACCTCGCGAACCTCGTCAACGAAGCCGCACTTTTCGCGGCGCGCCGGGGCAAGCGCATCGTCGAGATGCAGGACTTCGAGGATGCCAAGGACAAGATCTTCATGGGCCCCGAGCGCAAGTCGGCCGTGATTCGCGAGGAAGCGAAGCGCGCCACGGCGTATCACGAAGCCGGTCACGCCGTCGTGGCGAAGTTGTTGCCGAAGGCCGATCCGGTTCACAAGGTCACGATCATTCCGCGCGGCCGCGCGCTTGGGGTGACCTGGCAATTGCCCGAGCACGATAACGAGACGTATTCCAAGGATTATCTGCTCGATCGGCTCGCGATCCTGTTTGGCGGCCGCGTTGCGGAGGAGCTGTTCCTGAATCTGATCAGCACCGGCGCCTCGGACGATTTCAACAAGGCCACGCAGACTGCTCGCGCGATGGTGACGCGCTTCGGTATGACGGATGCGCTCGGTCCGATGGTCTACGCCGATGACGAAAACGAAAGTTCGCCGTTCGGCCGGGGCTTTACACGCGCCATTTCGGAGGCGACGCAGCAGAAGGTCGATGCCGAGATTCGCCACGTGCTCGATGACCAGTACAACCTTGCACGGAGCCTGCTCGAAGCCAACCGCGACAAGGTCGAGGCTATGACTGCCGCGCTGATGGAATGGGAAACCATCGATGCGGACCAGATCAACGACATCATGGCCGGTCGCCCGCCGCGTTCGCCGAAGAGCGCTTCGCCGGCCGATGCCTCGTCCGGCAGTAGTGGGACGCCGCCGGGCGCTGAGGTCAAGCCGGGCAGCGCCACCGCGCCGGCCTGACGAAGGTTGCGATGCGTGACAGGGCCGGTGCGGTTGACGCACCGGCCTTTTTCGTTGCGTCGCGCACGCGCCCCTGGGTGTTTTTTCCTCGCACAACGATTCGTGACGCACACTGATCTTTCCCCGGCATCCCTTCCCGAGCCGCTGCAATGCGGCCGGTTCACGTTGACGTTCGAGCGGCCCCGCGTAATGGGAATTCTCAACGTCACCCCCGATTCGTTTTCCGATGGCGGGCGTTACGCGGCCCGCGACGACGCGCTGCGCCAGGCGGAACGCATGATTCACGAGGGCGTCGAGATCATCGATATCGGCGGCGAATCGACGCGCCCCGGCGCGCCGCCGGTACCGCTCGATGAAGAGCTGGCCCGCGTGATGCCGATCGTCGAGGCGTTGGCGGGAGTCGGGGTGCCGCTGTCCGTCGACACCTACAAGCCCGAAGTGATGCGGGCCGCACTGGCGGCCGGTGCGGACCTGATCAACGACGTCTGGGGTTTCCGTCTTCCGGGCGCCATCGAGGCCGTGCGCGATAGCGCCTGCGGTTTGTGCGCGATGCATATGCACGGAGAACCGCAGACAATGCAGCGCGGCAAGCCCGAGTATGCCGATGTGGTGGCGGATGTTCGTACGTTCCTGACGGAGCGTGTCGATACGCTGATGCGCGAAGGCATCGCGCGCGAACGGTTGAGCGTCGATCCGGGATTCGGCTTTGGGAAATCGACGTTCGAAGATAACTACGCGCTGTTGGCGCACCTACGGGATACCGCACCGCGGGTTGCGCCGGGAGCAAGGCCCTTCCCGATCCTGGCGGGGATGTCGCGTAAATCGATGTTCGGCGTCGTCACGGGTCGTGCTACGCCGGCCGAGCGGGTCGCGGCCAGCGTAGCGGGGGCGGTCTGCGCGGCTGAGCGCGGTGCAGCGATCGTGCGAGTGCACGACGTGGCGGAGACCGTCGATGCCATCAAGGTATGGGCCGCGGTGCGGGACGCCACGAGAAGTGCGGCCCAATCTAATTGACTGAACTGGATAAGGAAAAAAGAGAATGGCACGACGCTATTTCGGTACCGATGGAGTGCGGGGCAAAGTCGGTGAGGCGCCCATTACGCCCGATTTCGTATTGCGGCTCGGCTACGCTGCGGGAAAGGTGCTGGCGGGCGCCGACCGCCGGGTGGCCAAGCCTGGCTCGCGGCCCACGGTGCTGATCGGCAAGGACACGCGCGTATCCGGCTACATGCTGGAAGCCGCCCTCGAAGCCGGGTTCTCGGCTGCGGGAGTGGATGTGATGCTGGCCGGGCCGATGCCGACGCCGGCCGTCGCCTATCTGACGCGGGCGCTGCGGCTCTCGGCGGGCGTTGTGATCAGCGCATCGCACAACCCTTACTACGATAACGGCATCAAGTTTTTCAGCGCGGACGGCAACAAGCTTCCCGACGAGGTCGAAGCGATGATCGAAAGCGCACTCGACGAGCCATTGGAATGCGCGCCGTCCGAGCGGCTCGGCAAGGCGCGGCGGCTCGACGACGCGGCGGGGCGCTACATCGAATTCTGCAAGAGCACATTCCCGGCCGCCTTCGATCTGCACGGATTGAAGATCGTTCTCGATTGTGCGCACGGTGCGGCCTATCACATCGCGCCGCACGTATTCCACGAACTCGGAGCCGAGGTCATCTCGATCGGCGTCGCGCCGAATGGATTCAATATCAACGACGGCGTCGGCGCGACGGCGCCCGATGCGCTCGTGCGCGCCGTACTCGCGAATCGTGCCGATCTCGGTATTGCGCTCGACGGGGATGCGGATCGCCTGCAGATCGTCGACGGCGAGGGGCGGCTCTATAACGGCGACGAATTGCTTTATCTGCTCGTGAAGGATCGGATCGCGACCGAAGGCCGGGTAGCCGGCGCCGTCGGAACGCTGATGACCAACATGGCGGTGGAAGTGGCCCTGGTCCGCGAAGGGGTGCAATTCGTCCGGGCGGCGGTGGGCGACCGCTACGTGCTCGAGCAGTTGCACGAACATGGATGGCAGCTTGGCGCGGAGGGCTCGGGCCATATCCTCTCGCTCGATCGCCACAGCACCGGCGATGGCATCGTATCGGCGCTGCTCGTGCTGGCTGCGCTCAAGCGCAGCGGCCGCACATTGGCGGAGCATCTGGCCGATTTGACGCTGTTCCCGCAAAAGCTCATCAATGTACGGATGCGCGCGGGCGCCAAGTGGAAGGAGAGCGCGGCGCTGGGGCGTGCAGTTGCGGAAGCCGAACGTTTGCTGGCCGGCAATGGCCGCGTGCTGATTCGGGCCTCCGGCACGGAGCCGGTGTTGCGTGTCATGGTCGAAGCGCGCGAACGCGAACTCGCCGTGCGTTGCGCCGAAAACATTGCCCAGGTGGCGGAGCGCGAGACGGCGTAGGGCGCCGGAACGGAAAAAACGCCGCGATCCGCGGCGTTTCGTTCATGTAGTTTTTGCTGACCGACCGTCATATTCCGGGTGCGAAGTTTTGTTGACTTCGTCCCAAAAATTGGATCTATCGTCGGTCAATTTCCGACAAAGTTGCTTCATTGCTCCATTGCGACCATGACAGGGCGTCAACTTCCGGTCATATTACTGTCACAATAACTACCTAATCTCCCCGGTGTCGATCCACACGACCACACCACTGGGGGTAATCCATGAAATTGATGCAGACTGCGTTCGCCGGCGTTGCCGCGGCGCTTTTCGCGCTCTCCGCGCAGGCCGCTGACATTACCGGCGCGGGCAGCACGTTTGCCGCACCGATCTACACCAAATGGGCCGACGCCTATCAGAAGAGCGGTGGCGCCAAGGTCAACTACCAAGGCATCGGCTCGTCGGGTGGCATCAAGCAGATCATTGCCAAGACCGTCGATTTCGCGGGCTCGGACGCTCCGCTGAAGGATGACGCTCTGGCCAAGGACGGTCTCTTTCAGTTCCCGACGGTGGTCGGCGGCGTGGTGCCCGTCGTCAACGTGCCGGGCGTGAAGGCAGGCGAACTCGTTTTGTCGGGCGAAGTACTCGGCGACATCTATCTCGGCAAGATCAAGAAGTGGAACGATCCGGCGATCGTTGCGTTGAACCCGAAAGCCAAGCTGCCCGATACCGATATCGCCGTGGTCCGCCGCGCCGACGGCTCGGGCACGTCGTTCATCTGGACGCATTACCTCTCGCAGGTCAACCCCGAGTGGAAGTCGAAGATCGGCGAAGGCACGACGGTCAACTGGCCGACCGGTACGGGCGGCAAGGGCAACGATGGCGTCGCCGCATTCGTGCAACGTCTGCCGGGCGCGATCGGCTATGTCGAGTGGGCCTACGCGAAGCAGAACCACATGACCTACACGTCGCTCAAGAACAGCGCGGGTACGGTTGTCGAGCCGAAGACGGAGACGTTCAAGGCCGCGGCGGCGGGCGCGGACTGGAAGAAGTCGTTCTACCAGATCCTCACGAACGAGCCGGGCAAGGACGCATGGCCGGTCGTCGGCGCGACGTTCGTGCTGCTGCATACTGCGCAGGACAAGCCCGAGCAGGGCAAGGAAACGCTGAAGTTCTTCGACTGGGCGTTCAAGAACGGGACGCCGGCGGCGGACAGCCTCGACTACATCTCGCTGCCGCAGTCGGTCGTTTCGGAAATCCGTACGCAGTGGAAAGCGAAGGTGAAGGACGGTTCGGGCAAGGCGCTGGCTGAGTAAGCCGGTCCAGAGGACGCCCGGGGGAGGGCCACAGCGCCTTCTCCCCGGGTAACGCTACCGGCCGCATGGCGAACAGTGCGGCAAAGGATTACGCAGACATGTCCGAGATCAACGTCGCATCGCCGCCGGCCAGTCAGGCGCAAAAAGAGCCCAGCCGGTTGGGCGATATCGTCTTCGGCGGCCTCGCCCGGCTTGCCGCGATCGTCACGCTCCTTTCGCTTGGCGGGATCATCGTCTCGCTTTTCGTCGCCTCGTTGCCGACGATCCACAAGTTCGGTCTGAGCTTTCTGTGGACCGCCGATTGGGATCCGCCCAACGACACTTTCGGCGCGCTGGTCCCGATCTACGGCACGATCGCCACGTCGCTCATCGCACTCGTCATCGCGGTGCCCGTCAGCTTCGGCATCGCGCTGTTCCTGACCGAGCTCTCGCCGACGTGGTTGCGCCGGCCGCTCGGCATCGCCATCGAATTGCTGGCTGCCATTCCGTCGATCGTCTACGGTATGTGGGGCTTGCTCGTGTTCGCGCCGATCTTCGCGCGCTTTTTCCAAAAGCCCATCGGCGAGGTACTCGGTTCGATTCCGTTAGTCGGCGCGCTCTTCCAGGGGCCGCCGATCGGTATCGGCATTTTGTGCGCGGGGGTGATCCTCGCCATCATGATCATTCCGTACATCGCCTCGGTCATGCGGGACGTCTTCGAAGTGACGCCCGTACTGCTCAAGGAGTCGGCTTATGGGATCGGTTGCACGACCTGGGAGGTCATGTGGAGGATCGTGCTGCCGTTCACGAAAAACGGCGTCATCGGCGGCATCATGCTCGGGCTCGGACGCGCGCTCGGCGAAACGATGGCCGTCACGTTCGTCATCGGTAATACGAATCTCTTGAGCAGCGTGTCGCTCTTTGCGCCGGGCAACAGCATCACTTCCGCGCTCGCGAACGAGTTCGCCGAAGCGTCGCCGGGTTTGCACACGTCCGCATTGATGGAGCTGGGCCTGATCCTGTTCGTGATTACGTTCATCGTGCTCGCGTTTTCCAAATTCATGCTGCTGAGGCTCGAGCAAGGCGAGGGCACCAAATGAACCGTCCCGCTCAACATATACCCGGTTCGGCGAGCCCCGAAGTCTTCGCGGCAACGCGCGACCGCCTGCAGCGCCACCGCCGCCGCATCAATGCGTTCGCGCTGGCGTTGTCGCTCGCAGCGATGGCGTTCGGGCTGCTCTGGCTCGTGTGGATTCTCTATACGACGCTGAGTCTCGGCGTGGGCGGTCTTTCGGTTCAACTGTTCACGCAGTCCACGCCGCCGCCCAATACGGACGGCGGCGGTCTGGCGAATGCCATCGTCGGCAGTCTGGTTCTCGTCCTCGTTGCGACGGTCATCGGTACGCCGATCGGCGTGCTCGCCGGCGTCTATCTGGCCGAGTACGGGAAGAAGGGCTGGTTTGCGAATACCACGCGCTTCATCAACGACATCCTGTTGTCGGCGCCATCGATCGTCATCGGGCTGTTCGTCTATGCGGTCGTGGTCGCCAAGGTGGGCCACTTCTCCGGCTGGGCCGGCGCCCTCGCGCTCGCCTTGCTGCAGGTTCCGATCGTGATCCGTACGACCGAAAACATGCTGCTGCTCGTGCCGAACGCATTGCGCGAAGCGGCAGTCGCGCTCGGTGTGCCGAAGTGGCGCATGATTCTATCGGTGACGCTGAAGGCATCGCTCGCCGGCGTCGTGACCGGCGTGCTGCTCGCCGTGGCGCGTATCGCCGGCGAGACCGCGCCGCTGCTCTTTACCGCGTTGTCGAACCAGTTCTTCTCGACCGATATGGGGCAACCGATCGCGAACCTGCCGGTGACCATCTACAAGTTCGCAATGAGCCCGTTCCCGCAGTGGCAATCGCTTGCCTGGGCCGGGGTGTTTCTGATTACGCTCGGTGTGCTCGGACTCAATATCCTCGCGCGCGCGATGTTCCACAAGAAGTGACGGCGGAGCGACCCTATGAATATGGCAGAGTCTCATTTGAACCCCATCGAGCGCCCAGCGGCGCCGGCCGGCTTCGATCCCGCGCACGGCGATTCGGCGCTCGCGCCGGCGGCTCCGAAGATCGAAGTCAAGAACCTGAACTTCTATTACGGCAAGTACCACGCGCTCAAGAACATCAACATGCAGATTCCCGAGGGCAAGGTGACGGCGTTCATCGGACCGTCGGGTTGCGGAAAGTCGACGCTGCTGCGCACGTTCAACAAGATGTTCGCGCTTTATCCGGAGCAGCGCGCCGAGGGCGCCATCATCATGGACGGCGAGGATCTGCTGACGAGCAAGCGCGACATTTCGCTGCTGCGCGCGCGCGTCGGCATGGTGTTCCAGAAGCCGACGCCGTTTCCGATGTCGATCTATGACAACATCGCATTCGGCGTCAAAATGTTCGAGTCGTTGTCGCGCTCGGAAATGGACGATCGCGTCGAATGGGCGCTGACGAAAGCGGCGCTCTGGAACGAGGTCAAGGACAAGCTCAATCAGAGCGGCTACGGCCTGTCGGGCGGACAGCAGCAGCGGCTTTGCATCGCGCGCGGCATCGCGATTCGGCCGGAAGTGCTGTTGCTCGACGAGCCCTGCTCGGCGCTGGACCCTATTTCGACAGGGCGCGTCGAGGAGCTCATCGCCGAGCTCAAGAACGATTACACGGTCGTCATCGTCACGCACAACATGCAGCAGGCGGCGCGCTGTTCCGATTACACCGGGTACATGTATCTCGGCGAACTGATCGAGTTCGGCGACACCGAGAAGATTTTCATCAAGCCGGTCCGCAAGGAAACCGAGGACTACATCACCGGCCGATTCGGCTGATGAATCGAGAGGGAGTTCACCATGTCCGATAAGCACCTGTCCAGCCAGTTCGACGCGGATCTCAACCTTCTTTCGTCGAAAGTGCTCGAAATGGGCGGTCTGATCGAAGCGCAGATCACGCGCGCGATGCAGGCGCTCAATGCATTCGACGCGGAGATTGCCGACCAGGTGATCGCCGCTGAGGAAACCGTCAATACGATGGAAGTCGCGATCGACGAGGAGTGCAGCAACATCATCGCGCGCCGTCAGCCGGCGGCGCGGGACCTGCGCTTGCTGCTCGCGATCTCGAAGACGATCACGAACCTCGAGCGCGCGGGCGACGAGGCCGAGAAAATTGCCAAGCGTGTGAAGCGGCTCATGGAAGACGGTGCGGCGCGCACCGTCAACATCGCCGAGATCAAGGTCTCGGGCGATATGGCCGTGACGATCCTGCGCCGCGCATTGGATGCGTTCGCGCGTCTCGATACCGTTGCGGCGGCGCAGATCGTGCGGGACGACAAGGCGATCGACGAGGAGTTTCGCGCATTCGTGCGCAAGCTCGTCACGTACATGATGGAAGACCCGCGCACGATCTCGGCGGGCCTCGAGTACCTGTTCATCGCGAAGGCGATCGAGCGGATCGGCGACCACGCGAAGAACATCGCCGAATTCATCATTTACATCGTGAAGGGCACGGACGTGCGGCACAAGTCGCGCGACGCGCTCGAACGCGAAGCGCTTAGTTAACGTCTCAAGAGGTGACGATGCCGAGCAGCATTCTCATCATCGAAGATGAGCCCGCCATTTCGGAGCTGATCTCGATCAACCTGCAGCATGCGGGCCATTGTCCGATCCGCGCCTACAACGCGGAACAGGCGCAGTCGCTGATCAGCGACGTGCTGCCCGATCTCGTCTTGCTCGACTGGATGTTGCCGGGCAAGTCGGGTATCGCGTTTGCGCGCGACCTGCGCAACAACGAGCGCACGAAACATATTCCGATCATCATGCTGACCGCGCGTGGCGACGAGCAGGACAAGGTGCTGGGTCTTGAAATCGGTGCGGACGATTACGTCACGAAGCCGTTTTCGCCGAAGGAATTGATGGCCCGCATCAAGGCTGTGTTGCGTCGGCGCGCTCCGCAACTGACGGAAGACATCGTGGCCATCAACGGACTCAAGCTCGACCCGGCCACGCACCGCGTCGCGGCACATGCCGATGGCAGCGAGATCAAGCTCGATCTCGGTCCGACTGAATTCCGGCTGCTGCATTTTTTCATGACACATCCGGAGCGTGTACATAGCCGTACGCAACTGCTCGACCAGGTCTGGGGCGATCACGTATTCGTCGAAGAGCGGACGGTCGACGTGCATATCAAGCGCTTGCGCGCCGCGCTCAAGCCGGCCGGCTGCGATGCTATGATCGAAACGGTGCGCGGCAGCGGCTACCGGCTCGCCAAGAGCGCATGATCCGGGCACCGGCGTTCCATTTTTCGCTCTTCGAACACGTGCAGGCATGAATATCATCTGGGCGCGCTCGCTCGTATCGCTGGTGCTGCTGGCAATCGCGAGCGCCGCCATCGGTGCGTTCGCCGGCGTCAAATGGGCGCTCGCGTTCGCACTCCTCGTGCTCGTCGTGCAAAGCTTCTTCGGCACGTATCACACGGAAAGGCTCTGGCGCCTGCTCGATGCGCCCGTCTACGGACAGGTCCCGAGCGCACCGGGCGTCTGGGGCGAGATCTACTATCGGCTGCATAAGCTCGCGAAGCGCTGGCACGCGCAGGTCCGTCAGGTCGAGCAGCAACATTCGCGCTTCATTCAGGCCATCCAGGCGTCGCCGAACGGCGTCGCGATGCTCGACGATCACGATCAGATCGAATGGTGCAATGCCATTGCCGAAGAGCATTTCGGACTCGATGCCAGGCGCGATCTGCGCCAGCACATCACTCACCTCGTGCGGCATCCCGAGTTCGTGCGATATCTGAATTCGCACCGGTACGAGCAGATGCTCATCATGCGCGGCATGGGCGATAAGCGGCAAAACGTCTTGTCGGTGCAGGTGTTTCCCTACGGCGAGAACCGCAAGCTCGTTCTCTCGGCGGACATCACCGAGCTCGAGCGGACCGACTCGATGCGACGCGATTTCGTCGCCAATGTCTCGCACGAGTTGAAGACGCCGCTGACGGTCCTATCGGGCTTTCTGGAGACGATGCGCGAGCTCCCGCTCGACGAAGCCGACCGTGCGCGCTATCTCGAACTGATGGAGCAGCAAGCGTCGCGCATGCGTCATATCGTCGATGATCTGCTCGTGCTGGCGAAGCTCGAAGGCGATGCCAAGCCGCCGAGCGACCACGCCATCGACATGGTCGCCGTATTGCGTCACCTTCGGGAGGATGCGGTCACGCTGTCGGGTGGACGCCATCAGATCGCGTTCGATAGCGATGACACCTTGACCGTCACCGGCACGGAAACGGAAATCCTCAGTGCGCTCGGCAATCTCGTCACGAATGCGATCCGCTATACGCCCGATGGTGGGTCCATCCGCGTGGAATGGCACCTCGTTGGCGGCGCGGCGGCGTTTTCGGTGACCGACACGGGCTTCGGCATTCCCGCAGACGACATTCCGCGCCTGACCGAGCGCTTTTATCGCGTCGATCGGAGCCGTTCGCGCGACACAGGCGGCACCGGTCTCGGCCTCGCGATCGTCAAGCATGTGCTGCAGCGGCACGATTCCGTGCTCGACGTCAAAAGCGAAGAGGGGCGGGGCAGCGTCTTCACGGTGCGGTTTCCCGCGCAGCGAACCGTACGCCGCCAACCTCAGCACGCCTGAGCGGTGGGCCTGCAACCCAGGGGCTAACAACCGAACTTCGTCAGCAGGCTCGCTTGCGCGTTACGCGAGGATTTGCCCGGACGTGAACGCCGATAGTGGCCATCGCTTTGCATGACCCAGGCGGATTGATTGTCGCCGAGGAAGCCGGAAAGCCCTTCGGCGATGACGCGCCGCTTCAGGCGCCGGTCCCGGATCGGGAATGCGACTTCGACGCGGCGGAAGAAGTTGCGATCCATCCAGTCCGCGCTCGAGAGGTAGACACGTTCGTCGCCGTTGGAGAAGAAGTAAAAGATGCGATGATGCTCGAGAAACCGGCCCACGATCGATCGCACGGTGATGTTCTCGGAGAGGCCAGCCACTCCCGGCTGCAACGAGCAGACGCCGCGTATGATCAGGTCGATCTTGACGCCCGCTTGGGAGGCCTCGTACAGCTCCGCGATCACGGTCGGCTCGAGCAGCGCGTTCATCTTTGCGACGATGCGCGCCTTTTTGCCGGCTCGTGCGTTTTCCGCCTCAGCGCGAATGGCTTCCACGAGCCGCGGGTGCAGCGTGAACGGAGACTGCCAAAGCTCGTGCAGCTTCAACTCGCCGCCAATGCCCGTCAATTGCTGGAAGACATGGTGTACGTCTTCGCAGATCATCTGATCCGAAGTCATCAAACCGAAATCGCTGTAGAGCCTTGCCGTGCGCGGATGGTAATTACCCGTACCGAGGTGCGCGTAGCGCTTGAGCATGGACCGGCCGTTTTCCGTCACGCGGCGCACGATCAGCATCATTTTCGCGTGGCATTTATGGCCCACGACGCCATAGACCACGTGCGCGCCCACCGCCTCGAGCTGCGATGCCCAATTGATATTCGTTTCTTCGTCGAAGCGTGCGAGCAGCTCGACGACGACGGTCACTTCCTTGCCATTGCGCGCCGCCTGCATCAGCGCGTCCATCAGCGGCGAGTCGGTGCCGGTGCGATAGATCGTCTGCTTGATCGCCATGACGTTCGGATCCTGCGCCGCTTGCACGAGCAACTCGAGCACGGGCTGGAAGCTCTCGTACGGATGGTGCAGCAGGACATCGCCCTGATCGATCGTTTCGAAATGATTCGCCGAATTGGCAAGCCGCTCCGATGTGGCCGGCACGTGCGGCACGAACTTGAGGTCGGGGCGGTCGACCATCTCCGGCAACTGCATGAGACGGACGAGGTTCACGGGGCCCTCGACCCGGTAACAGTCCTTTTCGCTCAGGCCGCTTTCGTCGAGCAGGCGCTGCAGGAGATGAGGCGGCGTATCGGCCGAGACTTCGAGCCGTACCGCATTGCCGAGATGGCGCGCCGGCAGCTCGCCTTGCAAGGCGACGCGCAGATTGGTGATTTCGTCCTCGTCGACGAATAGCTCGCTGTTGCGCGTGATCCGGAATTGGTTGCAGCTGCGCACGACGAGATTCGGAAAAAGCTCGCCCACGAAACGCTGCATGAACGAACTCAATAACACGAACCCGTGAGTGAACCCCGAGAGCTCCTGCGGCATGCGCACGAGCCGCGGCAATGCACGCGGCGCCTGCACGATGCCCATGACCGCTTGCCGACCGAATGCGTCCTTGCCCTCGAGTTCGATGACGAAGTTCAGGCTCTTGTTGAGCACGCGGGGGAAAGGGTGAGCGGGATCGAGCCCGATCGGGGTGAGCACGGGCAGCAGCTCGTCGTTGAAATAGCGGTGCGCCCACTGCGTCTGGGCTGCCGTCCACGCTTCGCTGCCGTGAAAGTAGATGCCTTGCTCCTCGAGCGCCGGCAGTATCGTTTCGTGCAGCATGCTGTATTGGCGATGCACGAGTTTTTGCGCGCGCTCGACGACCAGATCGTAGACATGCTGCAGCGACATGCCGTCCGGCGCGAGCGCTCCCGGATTGTCGCGCATCTGTTCCTGCAATCCGGCCATGCGGATTTCGAAGAATTCGTCGAGGTTGCTGCTCGTGATACAGATGAAGCGCAGCCGTTCCAGCAGCGGTATCGCCGGGTCAGCGGCCTGGGCGAGCACGCGCTCGTTGAAGCCGAGGATGCCCAATTCCCGATTGAGCAGAGGGTAACGCACCGACATCGGTAGTAGTGAGTGAGAAGGGTCGGATGGAAAAGCGAACGGTTGCTCGGAAAGTCTCACAGTCCAATGTCTTTTAGATGAACGTCGATGTCATCAATTCTACGGGTAATTGATCTAATTTGAGACGGCTGCTCGGCGCGGGCGCGCAATGAGGAATAGGCGTGCCCTGCGAATGACCGGAGTGCCCTCCTATGTGCGTAAAATGGCGACTTTGAACCGCGTTGCGCCGTCATCCGCTCGAAATCGCGGAGCGGCGCCTCTCGCGCGACTGGAAACGTTTCCGCTCATGCCTACCACCCCGCATTTGCTTGCCTCGGTCGATCTCGGCTCGAACAGCTTCCGCCTCATTGTGGGTCGCGTCGAGGAAACGCCGGCCGGCAGTCAGATTTATCAGGTCGATGCGCTGCGCGAACCCGTGCGGCTCGCGGCTGGACTGTCCGCCGACAAGATGCTCGACAGCGCGTCGCAGGAGCGGGCGTGGAATGCGCTCAAACGTTTCGGCGAGCGCCTGCGGGACTTTCATCCCGATCATGTGCGCGCGGTCGCGACGAACACGCTGCGGGTCGCTAAAAACGCACCCGAGTTCCTCGTCGAGGCCGAGAAGGCGCTCGGCTTTCCGATCGAAGTCATCGCCGGGCGGGAGGAAGCGCGGCTCATCTATGCGGGAGCGGCGCATTCCGTGCCCGCGAGTTCGGGCAAGCGGCTCGTGGTCGATATCGGCGGTGGCTCGACCGAGTTCATCATCGGTTCGCATTACACCCCGCTCGTCATGGAAAGCCTTTACATCGGCTGCGTGAGTCATAGCCGGCAGTTCTTCCCCGCCGGCAACGTGGACGAGTACACGATGCGGCAGGCCGAGCTCGCGGCGAAACGCGAGATACAAATCATTTCGCACGAGTACAAGAAGGCGGGCTGGGATCAGGCGATCGGCTCGTCGGGCACGGCGCGCGCGCTCGCCGAACTCGTCGAGGCGAACGGCTTCAACGATGCCGGCATCTCGCACGGCATTTCGCGCGGCGGGCTCGAGCGGCTCAAGCGCGCGCTGATCAAAGCCGAGAACGTGAACCGGCTCAAGCTCATCGCGCTCAAGGCCGATCGCGTGCCGGTGCTTGCAGGCGGGCTGTCGATCATGCTCGCTGTGTTCGAGGAACTCGGCGTCGATTACGTCGATACGACCGACGGCGCCTTGCGTCTCGGCGTGCTCTACGATCTGCTGGGGCGGACGCAACACGAGGACATGCGTGCGGTGACGGTCGAAGGCTTCACGCGCCGCTATGGCGTCGACCGCGCGCAGGCGCAGCGTATTCGCGATCTGGCGGTCGGTTTTTACGATCAGCTCGGCGGGGCGGATAGGAACAACGCCGACGATGCGGACGAAGACCGCATGTTCCTCGCATGGGCGGCGGCGCTGCACGAGATCGGATTGTCGATTTCGCACAGCGCTTATCACAAGCATTCGGCCTATATCGCGAGCAATGCCGATATGCCCGGGTTCTCGCGTACGGACCAGGCGCGGCTTGCGGCGCTGGTGCTCGGCCATGCCGGCAAGCTCGGAAAACTGGCGCAGACGCGCGACGTCGAATGGCCGCTGCTGTTTTGCCTGCGGCTTGCCGCGTTGTTGTGCCGGCGCCGAGCCGATGTCGGGCTGCCGGGCATTCGTGTCGGAAAGAAGGGCAACGGCTATGAAGTCAGGTTGCCCAACGAGTGGGTGGCCAATAATCCATTGACCGACTACAGCCTCGTTCAAGAGGCTGCGGAATGGGAGAAGGTCGGCATTCGCTACCGCGTCGTTTATACGGACGACTGAGCCGCGGGGCGGTGCGCTCAGCGGGCGGACGTTTCGCCGAGGAAATGGCGCGCGTAACGCGCGTTGATGTCGGCGAGCCTGAACAACGTCAGGAAATCCGCGCAATTGAAGTCGGGATCCCAGGCGGGCGCGCCGCAAATTTTCGCGCCGAGCCGCAGATAACCTTTCACGAGCGGAGGCGGCGCCACCTTTGCGCCCGTACGCAGCTCTTCGACGGGTAGCGGTGTATGCGCGAACGCCCGATATTCCGGGGCCGTCAACGCGCTTTCGCGCAGCGATTCGTAGAGGTTCACCGCGAAATGCCCGCCGTCGGCCATCGGCACGCTCGCGCAGCCGAGCATCGTTTCATAGCCGTTTTGCATCATATAGGCGCCCAAGCCGCCCCATAGCGACATGATGACCGAGCCGCTGCGGTAGTCCGGATGGACGCATGAGCGACCGACTTCGACCATCTTCGAGCGCAGGTGGGTGAGCCGCGAAAGATCGAACTCGCCTTCGGCATAAAGACGCCCGACGCGGGCGGCCTGATGCGGTGGCAGCACACGGTATGTGCCCACGACCTTCAGCGTATCGAGATCGCGCACGAGCAGGTGATCGCAGTAGGGATCGAACGGGTCCACGTCCAGACCGGCTGGACCGACGACGCGTGCACCCATTTCTTCGGCGAATACGCGATAGCGCAGCCGTTGTGCTTCGCGCAATTCTTCGTCCGTGCGTGCCCAGGCGACCTGGAGCCGATGCTGCGCGGTGATCGTTTCCTCCGCGCGGGGAAGTCGGCGGCGCGAATCGAGCGGAAGAATGAAAGCGAGGGGCAGGGTGGGCGTCGGCAGGTCTCGCATAAAGGTTCCTGATCAGATGTAGGAATGCGGTGTGTTTGCCAATGTAGTAACCGCCGATGACGCTCGCATGGCAAACCCGTGTAAATGCGATGACATGTCGCATCAGCGACACGCATGTTTCACGATTCGACTGTCAGACGATTCTAGGCGAGATCGGGCGAAATCACGGCGCGGATCAGCACCGGCGCCTGACCGTCGCGCGCTCGGCTTTCCAGCCACCAGACGCCGGACTTCTTGACGGACCACTCAGTGGCTTTTCCCGCTACGAGTTGCGAGACCACGAGGCCGAGCGTCGGCTGATGACCGACGATCACGACCGTTTCGGCCGCGCCTTCCGGCCAGCCGGCGGCCGTGAGGACTGCTTCGGCGCGCGCGCCGGGCGCAATCTCTTTGACGATCCGGTATTGATCGGTCAAGGCTTCGACGGTCTGGACGGTCCGCGCGGCGGGGCTCGCGAGAATCAGAGCCTCGGGCGGCAGACGGTATTTGAGCCATTTGGCCGTCGTCTGCGCTTGCTTGCGGCCACGGGAGGTCAGTTGACGGGCGAGATCTGTCGACGCGATGTCTTCGGCTTCGGCGTGACGCCAGAGGATGAGATTCATGAGCGTCTCCTTTTTCGTTGAACCCGATCGATTCGATTCTGCTGACCTTGTTGACCCGCAAACCGGGTGCCGGGTTCGACATGGTTGCGATGCGATGCTGTGGAAATTCTCGGAACGCAATCTGATTGACCGCTGGCAGGAGGGCAGGCTAGAATCACGGATTCGTCGGAGCGTAGCGCAGCCTGGTAGCGCATCTGATTTGGGATCAGAGGGTCGAAGGTTCGAATCCTTTCGCTCCGACCACCAGTATCAAGCAACGAAGCCCAGCCATTTCGGCTGGGCTTCGTGCTTTTTGAGGCAAGCTTATACAGCCAGCCGTTTTGCTGGCTTTATCTTTGCGGTGCTTTTCTGCTCGGCTTGCCACAAGTCGTATTGCAACTGGGCACGCAGCCAGATTTCCGGACTTCCTTGCAGCCATTGCGCCAGCCGGATCGCCATTTCGGCACTGATGGCAGCCCGGCCGTTCAGGACGCGGGACAGCGCAACGCGGGACACACCCAGTTGTTCGGCGGCCTCGGTCACGCTCAAGCCCAACTCGGGCAAGACATCCTCCTTGAGCGTTTCGCCGGGATGCGGCGGGTTATGCATGCGCATGATGCTTCCTAGCGGTAATCCTGACAATTGACAGTTTCGACGTTTTCTTCTCGTCGATTGAACGCGACGAGCCAGAGCATCAGAGCCTTCGACTGTCTCACAGGCCACGCCCGGAGCACCGCAGCACGTCGATTTTTACGCCTCGCTACCTGTTTTCTTTGCGACTCGCCGATCGCGTCCCATGATACGAATGCGCGCGTCGAACTGGCGCGGCGCCATCGAACGCGGGAGACGAGAGTGAGCGAATCGCGGGACGAAGCACAGGTGTGCTAGCGCATTGCCACGAGCGTCACGGATTCCGGGTTGCCGATCCACACCGCAAGCGCTGAGCAATTGTCCACACTACCCGACAGCTCCGAACGTTGCCTGATTGCATCGGCGAGCAGCGTCAACCAATCGCTCACCGTATGCACGGCGCGCAGGCAGTACTCGATCAGTTCGTCAGGCAGCAATTGCCAGAAACCGTCCGTACACAATAGAAAAGCATCCCCATCTTCGACGGATATCGCGGAACTCAAGTCCGGCAGCACCTCGCCGGTCATGCCGAGAGCATGGAGCAGGAGACCGGGACTGAGGCCGTCGCACGGCAGCCCGGCGTCGGCCAGCTGCTGGACGAGGCTATGGTCGCGCGTGCGCTCGACGAGCTGGCCGCGGCGAAACCGATAAAGGCGGCTGTCGCCAACGTGCGCCCACTGTGCCGTGCGCAATTCGCTATCGACCAGCAACGCGACGATCGTTGCCGCCATCTCCCGAAGTGCGGGATCGTGCCGCTGCCTGGCAACGATTGCGCCGTTCGCCTCGGCGATGCATGCGCGCAAGAGTTCATCGGTGCCGTATGGCGTGGCCGCGCTCTTCGCAAGCGCCGCGGACACGGCCAACTGCGATGCCGTGTCACCGCCGGGACGTCCGGCAATGCCATCGCTTACTACGAAACATCCGCGATTGCCCCGCACGTCACAGCCGATCGCATCCTGATTGACCGTTCTGCTGCCGACATGGGAGTACTGAGCATGCGATATTTTCATTCGCCAGCATGCTCAGCCGCGACGGCGGCCGCGGTAGCGTTCCACCTCCGCATCGTAGGCGCCGAGAAAGGACTTGCCGAAGACGGACGAGAAATCGTCCTCGACGGCAACGACCACGTCCCGGTGCAGCGCGACATAGCGCTCCCATATCCTAGCCTTGCGCAGCATCGGCCACATCCGCTCGTACCATCGCGGTTCGGCATCGCGATCGAGCAGGCGCTGAGGCGAAAATCGCGCGAGCAAATCGGTCAGCGCCGCGCGCATGCCCGCCACCATGCCGATCTGATGCGCATGGAGATCCTGGAACGCATCGCTCACAGCGCTTGGCGGCGACATGAAGCCCGGGAACGGTAGACCGAACATCTGCCGCAGCGCCGCACCGCCATCGGGCAGCAACTTGAGCGGGTTGTTTTCCCGATCGAGGAGCATCGTCATGTCCGCGCGCACTTCGCGCTTCAAGATGCTTCGTGCCGATAGCAACTCCACCGTGCCGTTGGCGAAGAGCGCCAGCAACTGGCCCGCGACGAACAATTGCTCCGCCGACCAGCGGTCTACCGGTGCCGTCGCATCGAGGCCGGCGCCCTCGAAAAATGCGCGCAGCAGTACGTCGGGCGCAACCCGCTGCCGGTCTGTCATCAACTCATGGCGCTCCTCGCCGCCGGTCGCACTATTGTCTGCGCTGGCCGTTTCGCTCGCGGGCATTTCGTTTTTTGGCGCAGCCGGCGCCGGCTGCAAACGAAACGGCGCCGCCCATTCGGGCACCCGATCCGAAGCCATAACCGGTGCGTCGGCGGCCGCAGTCGGACCGGCGAACTTGCCGGCGTCGCCATCGGACGGCGATGCAAAGAGTCGCAGCGGGTCGGTGGGGAGCGCGTGCAATGCTTGAAGTCCACCGGACGCCGGCGATGGCGATTTCGCCTCGCGGGGCGGGGCATCCACCCGCGCTACAGGCACGTCGATCGCCGTATGCGGCTGCGCCGAAGCAGCGGGTGCCGACGCTGTCGCTGTTGCGCTTCCGTCGAAATCGGCGCGCAGCAGATAAGCGCCGATACGAATGGTGTCGCCCGCTTGCAGCAGCTGCACTTGGGCATAGCCGATCGACGTACGGTTGACCTCGATCGTCGAGACGCTGCTGAGATTCTTCAGCGAGCACGATGTCTCGCCCACCTGCAGCAGTGCTTGCAAACGCGAGATCTGCCGCGTTTCGTCCCTGAGCACGAGGTGGTTGTCGTGGTCTCGCCCGATCGTGCCGCCCGGCGGACGAAACACGACCGAGGTTCGACGGTCGCGGTCGAGCGGTCGACCGGCGTGTTCGATAACGATCAATTGCATGGTCGCTGCAGTTGTTCCGTGAAAAATGCTTCAGATATCGGCTGCGACGCGATCGCTAGGATGGCGTGCGCTTGCGTTTTGCCGCCTCGAACGCTGGCCCCCACACAGGATGTCCTTTTTCCGCGGGCGATAGCTCGAAGTGCGGATCGATATCCAGGATCTTCGAGAACTCGGCGCGACATGAAGCGATCCGATTGGTCACGCAGTAACTGAATGCCATCAGCTTGTGTGCGCTGACCTGGGTATCGCGATCGGCGTCGCCGATTTCATGCGCATGCGAAAGCAGCGCGATCGTTCGTTGGTAATCGCCCGCATCGTAGGCGGCACGAGCTCGGTCCACGGTCGCCTGAGCCGTGCGCTGTTCGGGCGAAACGGTGCTGCACGCAACCAGGGCTGCAGCGATGGCGATCGGGAAAAATCTGGCACGAAAATAATGCTTCATTCAGGGTAATCCGCTTCGCCTCGAAAGATAAATCGAGATTTCGGTCGTGGATTTTAGGCTGGGCGATTATGGGCGCTCGCTTTTGTTACTGTTTGTTTCAATTTGTCCATTTAAGAGTGGTGGGCGCGGTCGGTAATTGAATGCTCGCTCGCTTGTATGCCGATATTTTTTCCACTATAGTTCGCCCCACTTTACGGCTTGCCATAGTTTTCACCTTTCGTTTTTCTTTCGCGGAGATGGTGGGGTATATAGTTTATTTAGGTGTCGTATAAACTTTTTTTATCCGGAGGCCTTGCGTATCGGGGCTTTCGCGAACTCGTGCGTTCCGCTGTGGGGCCGAGCGCGCCGTCTATCGGCGCGCGCCCGAAAATCCAAGGCGGTATGGGCGACACCCCGAAAAACGGTAGGGGTGTCAGCCGTTTTGCGCGCGCTATTCGAGGGGCGATCCGTCCGGCAGTGAATGAATTCGAATTTTCATTAGTGTGCGGCTATGCCGCGCGAAACGATTGATTCGTTATGCGAACGTTGAATCGATAATGGAAGGTAGTGGGAGATGAAAGCGCTATATGGGGCGAGGGTGGGTATTTTATTCGGGTGCTTATTTATTTTGAGCGCATGTGGCTCGGTCGACCGCCACGTGCCGTTACCTTACGCGGTGACATTCGATGTGGCGGCCGACGTTAATCCGGACATCCGGGGACGTCCGTCTCCGATCGTTCTCAAGGTATTCCAGCTGAAATCAGCGTCCGCCTTCGAGAGCGCGGAGTTTTTCGCGCTCCAGGACAAGCCCGACAACGCGCTGGGCGCTCAATTGCTGAGCGTCGACAGGATGATCCTGCGGCCCGGCGAGGTTCGGACTGTCCGTTATACGGGCAATGCCGAAGCACGCGCCATTGGCATCGTCGCCGAATACCGATCGCTCGAAACGAATCGGTGGAGGCTCACTCTGGCCCTGCCGGAAGGCAAGCAGCCCAGTGCGTTGCGATTCTGGCAGGGGTCGCCGCGCGAGGCGAAATTCGCGATCGCGGTCAGAAATGGCGGCATCGATCGGAGTTCTGATGCCCGGGGGGCGCAATGAACGATGCGGTGATGTCGCCGATGTCCGTTGCGGGGCTGCGCGAGCGCGTGATCTGGTCCGAAGGCATGTTCTTGCGCCCTCAGCATTTTCAACAGCTCGAGCGTCATTTCGAACGCCTTGTGCAGACGCGCTGTTTGCCGCTGCAACGGCTCTTCTGGGGCTTTGACGAGCTGGAGATCGATCGCGAAGCACTCATGCTCGGCAAGGTACGCTTGCTCGCGGCTTCGGGCGTCATGCCGGACGGCACCCCGTTCGCTTTTTCGCAGCTGCACGATGGGCCGGAGCCGCTCGATATCGGTACGCACGTCGAGGACGAGCGAATCGTGCTGGCCTTGCCCTTATGGCGCGGGTCGGCGGAAGACGTCTCGTTCGGTGGCGATGCCTGTACGCTGGCCCGCTACCTCGTGGAGGAACGCGAGATCGCGGATGTCAATCCGATTGCGCTCGAGCCCGCGCTGTTGCAGATCGGCCGTTTGAATCTGCGCCTCGCCCTCGAGTCCGAATTGACCGGCGACTGGCAAGCGCTCGGCGTGATGCACATCGTCGAGCGCCGCGCGAACGGTCAATTGGCGATCGAAGCCGACTTCATACCGCCGCGGCTCGCCGTGCAGCGCGACCCGATACTGCGCACTTACCTGTGCGAGCTGCACGGCATGCTCGCGCAACGCGCAGAGGCGCTCGCGGAACGCTTGACGCAGCCGGGCAAGGGCGGCATCTCCGAGGTGGCGGATTTTCTTCTGCTGCAGCTCATCAACCGGTATCTCGGGCTCACGTGGCACGCGCAGCAGGATGTCGAGATTCACCCCGAAACGCTCTTTCGCGACTGGCTCAAGCTCGCTTGCGATTTGAGCACGTTCACGACCGCCAACCGCTTGCCGCAAGTCTTGCCGGCGTACGAGCACGGCGATCTGCGTGCGACGTTCGCCGCGCTGATGACGGAGCTGCGGCGTTCGCTCTCGACAGTGCTCGAGCAGAACGCCATCCGTATCGATCTGCGCGACGCGGGTGGCGGAGTGCGCGTGGCAACGGTGGCGGATCCGACGTTGCGCCGCGATGCGGGCTTCGTGCTGGCCGTTCGCAGCGACATGCCTTCGGACAGCCTGCGCTTGCGATTTCCGGCGCAAGCGAAGCTCGGCCCTGTCGAGCGCATCAGCGACCTCGTGCATCTTCAGTTGCCGGGCATCGGCGTGCGTCTGCTGCCCGTCGCGCCGCGACAGATTCCGTATCACGCGGATCACGCCTATTTCGAGCTGGAGAAGGGCAACGAGCTGTGGAAGCAATTTGACCGCTCGGGAGCGCTCGCTCTGCATCTCGCAGGAGAGTTTCCCGGGCTCTCGCTCGAGCTTTGGGCTATTCGGGGTTAGCAAGAGGCCTGCATCATGAACCTTTCGGTCGATTCTTTCGGGGCCGGGGCCGGCGGCTTCGTGCCGCCGAATCCCGGCGGCGCCCAGGCTGGCGGCGCCGCTGCGGCGGAATCCGCGGTAGCAGGGCAGTGCACGCCAACCGGCAGCAACCCGCTCGTTGCCGCGGCCAATCCGTTACTCAATCTGGTGCCGCAAATTCGCTCGACCGTGCATCATCCGAATCCGGCCTGGTTGCGCGAACATCTCGTCGTCGAAATCCGCGCGTTCGAATCGCGTGCGCAGCAAGCGGGCGTGCCGCCGGAAACGATCATGGCCGCGCGCTATTGTCTGTGCACCGCGCTCGACGAAGCGGCGGCGCTGACTCCATGGGGAAGCGGCGTTTGGTCCTCCCACAGTTTGCTCGTGTCGTTTCATAACGAGACCTGGGGTGGCGAAAAGTTCTTCGAGGTACTCGCGAGACTCTCGCAGCAGCCGGGGCAGCACATCGATCTGCTCGAACTGCTGCAGTTTTGCCTGGCGCTCGGCTTCGAGGGTCGATATCGCGTCGTCGATAACGGTCGCGCACAGCTCGATGCGTTGAGGCGTCAGTTGGCTCGGACGATCCGCACCGCGCGCGGCGACTACGACCCCAGTCTGTCGCCGCACTGGCGCGATGCGGTGGCGCGCGACGAAGCGCGCGGCTTCGCGGTACCGCTATGGGTGTGTGCGGTGCTCGCCGTGCTGCTTGCGCTCGGCCTGTTCGCCGGCTTGCGGTTTGCGCTGGCGATGCACGCGGATCGCCTTTTCACGGCCATCGACGAATTGCACCTGCCGCGGCTGCAGGCAAGCGCCGCGCCGCGACCCGTGGCGCCCGCACCGCCTCGGCTAGCGCACTTTCTGCAGCCGGAGATCGACGCCGGTCTCGTCTCCGTACGGGACGAGGCCGATCGCAGCGTCGTCGTGCTGCGCGGCGACGGGCTGTTCGCGTCGGGTTCGACCGCGGTCATCGATCGCTACCTCCCTGTCCTCATGCGCATCGCGGACGCACTGAACGGCACCGCGGGCAGCGTGACGGTGGCCGGCTATACCGACAACGTACCCGTGCACACGCTGCGTTTCGCGTCGAACTGGGACTTGTCTCAAGAGCGCGCGGAAGCGGTCAAGCGATTGCTCGCCACGCGCCTCGCCGATCGGGGCCGGCTGAGCGCACAGGGCCGAGGCGAGATGGATCCCGTCGCGCCGAACGATTCGGCATCGGGGCGCGCGCGCAACCGGCGCGTCGAAATTACGTTGATGCTGGCGCCGACGGCCGGCTCGGCACAACCGGCAGCGGGAACACCATGACGACAAGCCATTCGTTGCCGAGGGTCGGTCGCGTGCTGAACCGCCGCGAGACCTGGACGTTCGCGGGTGTGCTCGCACTCGCTGCCTTGATCTGGTTTGCTGGGCCGCTCGTCGCGTTCGACGGCCACCGTCCGCTCGAAACCGCGGCGGCCAGAATGCTTGCGATCGTCGTGTTGCTGGCGATATGGGGCGCCCGTGTGGCGTGGCGAAGCTGGCACGCCGCTCGACTCAATGCCGAGTTGCTCGCGCAGTTGCGTAGCGACTCCGCTCGTGCGCAGCCCGCCGGCGAGCCTCCTCAGCCGGACCTCGACGAGTTGCGCACACGATTCGGCGAGGCCGTCGCGCTGTTGAAAAAAGTCCGCTTCAGTGCCGCGAATCGGCCGCGCCGCGGCCTTGCGCGCTGGGTCGAACGCTTCTCGCAGCAGTATCTGTATCAGTTGCCCTGGTATGTGTTCATCGGTGCACCGGGCTCGGGCAAGACAACGGCGCTCGTGAACTCGGGGCTCACGTTTCCGCTGGCGGAGCAGTTCGGTCGCGCGGCCATTCGTGGCGTAGGCGGTACGCGGCATTGCGATTGGTGGTTCACGAACGACGCGGTGTTGATCGATACCGCGGGACGCTACACGACGCACGAAAGCAACCGCGCGCTCGATGAAGGCGAGTGGAAGGGCTTCGTCGAACTGCTGAAGAAGTACCGTACGCGCCAGCCGCTGAACGGCGCGATGCTGACGATCAGCGTGGCCGATCTGGTGAGTGCATCCGAGAACGAGCGTACTCAGCACGCCATGGTATTGCGCAAGCGGCTTCAGGAGCTGCGAGCGCAGTTGGGAATCCAGTTTCCCGTCTACCTGATCGTGACCAAGGCGGACCTGCTCGCCGGTTTTACCGAGTACTTCAGCGCGTTCGGGCGCGCGGAGCGTGAGCAGGTGTGGGGTTTTACCTTCACGCTGCGCGAGCAGGCGGCCGCCGATTTCCAGCTGCGCGCGGCATTCGACCGCGAATTCGATCTGCTTCATCGAAGGCTCAACGATGCGCTGCCGGAATTGCTCGCGGAGCAGCTCGACGCGCGTCAGCGCGAGCTGACGTATCTGCTCCCTCAGCAATTCGCGAATCTGCGAGACATGCTCGGGCAGTTCGTCGCGGAGGTATTTTCCGCATCGAAATTCGAACCGATGCCGATGTTGCGCGGCATCTATTTGACGAGCGGCACGCAGGAGGGCACGGCGTTCGACCGCGTGATGGGAGGCATCAAGCGCTTCTTGAAGATCGAGGGCACGCCGCCCATGGCGCAGCCCGCGCTCGGCGGCCGCAGCTTCTTCCTGAAGACGCTGTTGCAAGAGCATATCTTCAACGAGGCGTCGCTCGCGGGCAGCGATCTCTCCTGGCATCGACGGCGAAAGGTTCGCGCGACCGCGGCCTACGTCGCGCTCGCGATCGTCTTCTGCATAGTCGGTATCGGCTGGACGCGCAGTTATCTGCACAACAGCGCGTATCTGGACGCACTCGCGGCGCGCGTGCCGGCCGTAAACGATCAGATGCGTCGCGCGAAGATCGGCGATGGCAGCGATATCGCGCAGCTGCTGCCCGTGTTGGACGCACTGCGCGAATGGCCGGCGTCCGGCGGCATCGAGCCCGGACATCCGCCGCTGTCGTATCGATGGGGCCTCTTCCAGGGCGACCGGATGATGGCGGCAGCGGATGCCGCCTATCGTCGCGAGCTCGAGGCAGCGCTGCTCCCGCTCGCTGCCCGGCGGTTGGAAACGGCCCTGAGAGACGCGCGTGCCGATGACGGTGCGTATGCGTATGCCGTGTTGAAGGCGTATCTGATGCTGTACGACAGCGGGCACTACGACCCGGTGTTCGTTCAGGCGGTGCTGGATCTCGTGATCGAGAGGTCGCTGCCTGCGGATGTGCCGTCGTCGGAACGCCGCGCCCTGCGTGCCCATCTCGCGTCGCTGTTCGACGATCGCGTGGTCACGTCGCCGATACCGATGGACGAACGTCTCGTTGCCGACAAGCGCGATCAGTTGCGGCGCGTGCCATTCGCACAGCGGCTCTATGGGCAACTTATCCATACGCTGCGCGCGAGTACGGCGCCGTACGATTTCGACTTCTCGGACGCGGCGGGGCCCGATGCCTCGCTCGTGTTCGAGCGGCGAAGCGGCAAGGGACTCGGCGAAAGCCTGCCGGGTCTCTACACGCCACGCGGTTACTGGAATGTGTTCGATAAGCGCGTCGACGACGCGGTGAGCGCGTTCGGACGCGAGGAAGTCTGGGTGCTGAACCTCGACCGCATGGAGGTGGCGTCGGCGGATGAAGCGGCGGCGCGCTCGCGCGGTGTCCGGCAGCTCTACCTGAACGACTACATCAAGACGTGGGACGATTATCTGGCCGACCTACGTCTGCGCGGCGGTGCATCGCTCGCGCAAAGCATTCAGGAGGCGCGAATATTGTCGTCGCCGGATTCTCCGTTGACGCGGCTCTTCGCCGCCGTGGCACGCGAAACCACCCTTGGGAAGGAGGCGGCAGAAGGCCCGCTCGCCGCGGGTGCGAAGACGCGGGACAAGGTGGACGAAGCGCGCAGTTCGCTCGCGCAGATGTTCGAGAGCGGCTCGAGCGGGAATACGGGAACGGGCGCGGCGGCAAGGCCCGAATTCATCGTCGACAGCCACTTCGCGGGTTTCCGTGCGATCGGTCCGAACGGCCAGGGGGCATCGTCGGCCGAGCCGCTCGATGGGGTTCGCAAGACGATCGACGAGCTTTATAGCTACCTCACGGCGACCGACCACGCGCTGCGCAGCGGCGGCATGCCGCCGCCCTCCGACGTCCCCGACAGAATACGCGCCCAGGCGGGCCGGCTGCCCACGCCATTTCGCGAAATGCTCGACCAACTGTCCAATGCCGCGAACGGTAGCGTGGCGAGTGCACAGGAACGCAACGTCACGCACGATGCGGCCGTCAATGTCGGCGAGTTTTGCAGGCAGGCGATCGGCGGACGCTATCCGTTTGCGCGCGGATCGTCGCGCGACGTGACGCCTGCGGATTTCGCGCAGCTTTTCGCACCGGGTGGTTTGATGGACAGCTTCTTCCAGAAGAATCTTCAGCCGCTCGTCGATACAGCGGCACGGCCCTGGCGCTTCAACAATGCCGGACAAGGCGCACAGCCGCTTGCCGCGCCGGTTCTCTCTTCGTTCGAGAAGGCGGCCGTCATCCGGGATGCGTACTTCCCGGGAGGCTCGCATGTGCCTGAGACGACGGTCGAGATCAAGCCGCTCGACATGGATGCGTCGATCTCGGAGATGGTGCTCGACGTCGATGGCCAGATCGTGCGGTATGCGCACGGTCCGCAAGTGCCGGCGACCGTTCGCTGGCCCGGCACGCGCGGCAGCGCTCAGGTGCGCTTGCAGATCGTCGAGAGCTCCGGTGCGACGGGCGGGATCGTCACCGAAGGCTCGTGGGCGCTGCATCGGTTGTTCGACCGCGCAGCCGTGTCGGCGGGGCGAGCGCCGGAGCAGATGGTTGCGCGGTTCACGATCGATGGGAAGCCGCTCACGCTGCAGGTCACGGCAAGCAGCGTTCGCAATCCGTTCCGGCTGCCGCAGCTCGAATCGTTTTCCTGTCCGGCCTCCACATCATGATCGCTGTGCCGATTCCACGTGGCTTCGATACGCCGCCTGCCTGGTACGGAAAGCTGCCTGGCGCGGGCGACTTCGTCAGCCGGCATCTGCCGCACGCACTGGCCGGGTGGTGGGAGCGCTGGCTCCAGCACGGTATGGCGGCGATGCGGCAGCGCGGGCCCGGAGCGCTCGAACGGCACTACGCCGTCGCACCGCTTTGGAACTTCGCCATGCCGGCAGGCACCGGTGCGCGATACGTGCAGCTCGGCTGCATTGCGCCGAGCTGCGACCGGGTAGGGCGCTACTACCCCATCGTGGCGATGCTCGCGATCGAGGCGGGCGACTACTCGAGCGCACTGACCGCGCGAGCCGGAGGCTTTTATCGGCAGCTTGGCACCGTGCTGCTCGACGCGGTCCGTCATGGCCGGGCGCCCGAGCAATTCGAGTCGGCGCTGTCGGCGGTTCGCCTGACGTATGTCGACGTGCCGGATACGGCGTCGCCAGCCGACGCGCCCGCCGGCTGGCCCGGACTTGCGCATTACTTCGACCCACACGGCGCGACGAGCTTTTGGTGGACACACGCGCTGAACGGCGCGCCGCTTTCGACGTGTTCGCACACCGGCACGCCCGATGACGAACTGTTCATCAGGCTTTTCGGCGCGCAGCAAAACCGCGAGCCGTGACGCGATCAATGAGGGCGAACCCGGGGCCGCGCCGAATCCGGCGCGGCCCGCATCGGAGAGGTTGCAGATGATGGATCAGCTATCCCGAGACACCATGGACCATCCACGCGGTATCGATACCGCCTCTCGCACGGGCGAAGACGACGCACGGGTCAGGCCGCTTCCCGTCGGGCATCGTTTCGGCGAGCTTCAACTGGATGCCGTGCTGGGCGTAGGCGGCTTCGGCATCGTATATCGTGCGTTCGATCGTGCTCTGCAGCGCGTCGTGGCGGTCAAGGAATACATGCCTTCCATGCTCGCCACGCGCGGGGGCGATCACACGGTCATGCTTCGCTCCGAACGCTTCGGCCAAGCGTTCGACGCCGGGCGCGCTGCGTTCGTCAACGAAGCAAGGCTGCTCGCGCAATTCGACGATCCGGGCCTCGTCAAGGTGCTGCATTTCTGGGAAGCGCACGGAACGGCGTATATGACGATGCCGTTTTACGAGGGCGAGACGCTCAAGCAGCGCGTGGCGCGCGGTGAACGCTTCGGCGAAGCGCAGTTGCGCGAGATGCTTGCCGGCGTGCTGGGCGCGCTCGATACGCTGCATCGCGCGCAGTGCTTTCACCGCGATATCTCGCTCGACAACATCCTCGTCAAGCCCGACGGCAAGCCGGTGCTGCTGGACTTCGGCGCGGCACGCAAGCTGATCGGCGATCTTGTCGACGATCGAGCCGTCATGTTGAAACCGGGCTACGCGCCGATCGAGCAATACACCGACGATCCGGCCTTCACGCAGGGTCCCTGGACCGACATCTACGGACTCGGTGCGGTCGTGCACGCCGTCGTGACCGGCGAGTTGCCGCCGCCGGCTGTCGTGCGCAGCATCGAAGACAAGTATCGGCCGCTCGTCGCGCGCCCATTGCCCGATCGCGAAAGGTACAGCGATCGGTTTCTCGCGGCGATCGACCACGCACTCGCCGTGCGCATTCCGGACCGGCCCGAATCGGTGGCTACATTCGCGGTCGAGCTCGGCATAGCGGGATTCGAGCGCGCGCCGCAGGTGCCGTTGCAGCGTGATCTAAACGCGCCTTCGACAGAGGCATCGACCACTCCTCCGTCTGCGCTCGCAGCGGCGGCGGCACCGGCACCGGCACCGGCACCGGCACCGGCCCATACGGAAGCGGATGCGAAAGCCTCCGATGCGAAGTCGCAGCCGCTGGATGCGAGCGTCGAAGCGCCGGCAACGCCGGACCCGGCAGTCGGCCCGCAACAGAAGAGTGCCGCGATGGGCACCGCCTCGCAACCGGAGCATGAATCGTCGAGCCCTCGCTCGGCCGACGGAGCGACGACCCAAGAACGTGCGGCTGCCGGCGTTCACCGCTTCGGCGGCAGCCGGTTCGCACTCTAAGGAGCGAGCGCGTTGGCCGTGCTGCTCGTCGCCGGCATCGTCGCGGCGTGGACGTCGCGGATTTCCCAGCGGGTATCGCCGCAAGCTGTTTCGACGATCGCCGGAAAAGCGGGCGCAACGCCGGCAATAAAAGGGGCGCCGGTTCCGCAGGCGCAGACGAAATCGGCAACGGCCTTTGCCGCGTCCGCGCCGACGTCTGCTGCAACGATGCTTCCGCCAGCCGCGAGCGCCGCGGCCGGTATGCCCGAGTACGCCGGCCGTTCGGCTTCCGACAGCATGGCCGCATCGGCTGCCACCGTGCCGGCGGCGAGCCTCGGCCCTTCAGAGACGGTCGTCGCCATTGCAACGGCGAGCGGCGCGACGGCCGCTCCCGTCGAAGAGCCGCCGGCTGCACCGAAGCCGCCGGACACGGTACCCGTGCGTTTCAAGATCCGCCCTTGGGGCGAGGTGTACGTCGGCGGCGCGAAACGCGGAGTCAGCCCGCCGCTCAGAACGCTGTCGCTTGCGCCGGGCGTGTATCAGATCGAGATCCGCAACGGAAATCTGAAGCCGCTGCGGCGCACGCTGAAGATCGAAGCGGGCGATCGGCCGGTCAGCATCGACTATGCCTTCGAATGAAAACCCATCCATCTCGCTCGACGTTGCAAAAAAAGCGTTCATGACCGCTCGACAAGGATTCGCCATGCAGTCCCCCGAACTGATTGAATCGATGCTTGCCGAAATCTCCGCCGATGCTCCCTGCGGACCGAATCTCGAGTACGACGACGACTACTTGAGACTGCGGCAAGTGGCGACCGGCAAACCCGAGCAGCAGTACGGCGAAACGGTGATCGCGGCCGAGCCGCCGGACTGGCTGGCGGTGGAGCGGCACGCGAGCGCGCTTTTTGAGCGGACCAAGGATCTGCGGGTTGCCGCGCTGCTCACGCGAAGCTGGACGGAGTTGAGCGGTATTCCCGGTTACGCCGATGGCCTGCAAGTCGTGAGCGAGCTCATCGAAAAGTATTGGGACAACGTTTATCCACCGCTCACCGAAGACGGCGAATACGACCCGACGCAGCGGATGAACGCACTTGCCGAGGTGGCCGGGCCGCTCGGCTGCGCGGGGGTTGCGCGCCAGCAGGCGATCGTCGTGGGCAGCTTCGGGAGCCTCACGGTGCGCGACGCCGAGCGCCTGCTCGACGGCGCGGAAAAGGATGTCGCGCACTACCCGGGCGGCCCCGAACGCCTGCGCGGCGACTTGCTGCGCGCACAGGCTGAATCGCGTTCCGAATTGCGCGCGGCGCTTGCGGCGCTCGACAGGCTCGAAGCGATTCGTGCGCGAGTGGCCGACAAGCTCGGCACCGAATGGACATTCGATACGAGCGACTTCGAAAGGGCCCTGCACCGAATCAGACGCGACGTGCTCGCTCCGTCGGCGAGCGAGCCGAGCGGACCTGTGTCCGCCGACGACGCAGATGCCGGCGCTATCGCAGCGACGGCAGCCGGCGGGGCGACGTGGCGAGAAGCCGAGCTCGCAAGCCGCGACGACGTACGGCTCGGCCTGGAGAAGATGTGCCGATATTTCGAAGTCCATGAGCCGAGTCATCCAGCGCCGATTTTGCTGCGCCGCGCGCAGCGCCTGCTGGGTCTCGACTTCTACGAAATCATCCGCGATCTCGTGCCGGAGAGCCTGGCGCACCTCGACGCGCTGGGCGGACAGCAGCGCACCGAGTAACGCCACCCTGGCGGCGATCGACGGTCATCAATGTCACTTCAGGACCTTACGAGGAGCATCGGAATGGCAAAACACAAAACCATGGCCAGCGGCCAGAAGTTCATCGCGCGCAATCGCGCGCCGCGAGTGCAGATCGAATACGACGTCGAGGTATACGGCGCGCAGCGCAAGGTGCAATTGCCATTCGTCATGGGCGTCATGGCGGATCTTGCAGGCAAGCGTCGCGAACCGTTGCCCGATCTCGCGGAACGCAAGTTCCTCGAAGTCGATATCGACAATTTCGACGAACGCATGAAGTCCATCGCGCCTCGCGTCGCGCTGCAGGTGCCCAACACGCTGACAGGCGAGGGCATGCTGAACGTCGACGTCACGTTCGAGAGCATGGACGATTTTTCTCCGGGCGCGATCGCACGCAACGTCGAAGCGCTGCGCCGGCTGCTCGATGCGCGCACCGAGCTGGCCAACCTGCTTTCCTACATGGACGGCAAGCAGGGCGCGGAGCAACTGATCGAGCGGGCAATGCGGGATCCGGCGCTGCTCGAGTCGCTCGTACGCGGAAAAGAGGCGAACACCGACGCGAGCGTACCCCTCGACGCCTCGCAACAGGAGGTCGGCCATGAATAAAGCCGCCGTCAGCCTCGATGCCGGAGCGGTATCCGATGCACCCGCCGTGGCGCACGACGAATTCGCTGCGTTGTTGCAAAAGGAATTCAAGCCGAAGACCCAACAGGCACGCGAATCGGTCGAGCGGGCAGTGCGTACGCTCGCGCAGCAGGCCCTCGAGCATGCCGTCGTCACGAGCGGAGATGCCTATGGAACACTGAAGCAGATCATTGCGGAGATCGACCGTAAGCTGAGCGAGCAGATCAACCTGATCTTGCATCATCGCGAATTTCAGGCGCTGGAAGGCGCGTGGCGCGGCTTGCATCATCTCGTCAACAACACGGAAACGGACGAGTTGCTGAAGATCAAGGTCTTGCCGGCCGCGAAGACCGAGGTGGCACGCACGCTCAAGCGCCACAAGGGCATCGGCTGGGACCAGAGTCCCCTCTTCAAGAAGGTCTACGAGGAGGAATACGGCCAGTTCGGCGGCGAGCCGTTCGGATGCCTCGTGGGCGACTATTACTTCGACCATAGTCCGCCCGACGTCGAGATGCTCGGCGAACTCGCGAAGATCGCGGCCGCCGCGCATGCGCCTTTCATCGGCGGCGCAGCGCCGGAACTGATGCAGATGGATTCGTGGCAGGAGCTCGCCAATCCGCGCGACCTCACCAAGATCTTCCAGAACACGGAATACGCCGCCTGGCGAGGATTGCGCGAATCGGATGACTCGCGCTATCTGGGGCTTGCGATGCCGCGCTTTCTCGCGCGTTTGCCCTACGGCGCGCGTACGAATCCCGTCGACGAGTTCGATTTCGAAGAGGAGACGGAAGCGGCGAATCACGACCGATACACGTGGGCCAATTCCGCCTATGCGATGGCGGTCAACGTCAACCGCTCGTTCAAGCACTACGGTTGGTGTTCGTCGATTCGCGGCATCGAGTCGGGCGGGGCCGTCGACGGCCTGCCGTGTCACACCTTTCCGACCGACGACGGCGGAGTCGACCTGAAATGTCCGACCGAGATCGCAATCAGCGACCGGCGCGAAGCGGAGCTTGCGAAGAACGGATTCATGCCGCTCGTGCACCGGAAGAACTCGGATTTCGCCGCATTCATCGGTGCGCAGTCGCTATTGCAGCCGGCCGAGTATCACGACCCTGACGCCACGGCCAATGCGCGTCTGTCAGGGCGCTTGCCCTACCTGTTCGCGTGCTGCCGGTTCGCGCACTACCTCAAGTGCATCGTGCGCGACAAGATCGGCTCGTTTCACGAGCGCGACGACATGGAGCGCTGGCTCAACGATTGGATCATGAATTACGTGGACGGCGATCCCGCGAACTCGTCGCAGGAAACCAAGGCACGCAAGCCGCTGGCGGCCGCCGAAGTCGTCGTCGAGGAAATCGAGGACAACCCCGGCTACTACACCTCCAAGTTTTTCCTGCGCCCGCACTACCAACTGGAGGGGCTCACGGTGTCGCTTCGACTCGTGTCCAAGCTGCCCTCCGCGAAGACGGGCCAACACTGAACATCAACTGACTTTCCTGACGGAGTAAAGAAATGGGCGTGGCAATGTTTATGAAGGTCGATGGCGTCACCGGCGAATCCGAGGATTCCCAGCACAAGCAATGGACGGACATCCAGTCGTTCTCCTGGGGGGCGAACCAGAGGGGGGCAATGGCAACCGGCGGTGGCGGCAACGCCGGCCGCGCGAGCTTCAACGACCTTTCCGTCGTGGCCTATATGGACAAGAGCTCGGCTGCGATCATCAAGAATTGCGCGAACGGCAAGCATCTGACCAAACTTGAAATCTCGGCCTGCAAAACGGGCGGCACCCAAATCGAGTTCATGCGAGTCACGTTGGAGGAGGTGCTCGTCACTTCGGCGCATGTGACGGGTGTCGATCCGGGCGATGCGGCCGATCGGCTGCTCATGAACTACGGCTTTCAGGCCGCGCGCGTGAAGAAGCAGTACTGGGAGCAGACCGATACCGGCGGCAAGGGCGCCGAGGTATCGGTTGGCTGGAACGTCAAGGAAAACAAGGAAATGTGACGGGTGAGGGGCGCGACCATGAACGACGCTGAGCACGACTTCTCCTCGATGCGCGGCACGCGCACCGCTCGCCGGGCGCGGGACCGTTTGCAGCCTGCGCTGCTCGATCGCTTGACCGATACGGCGCAGCGTCGAGGCACGGAGCCTTCCTACGCCGAATCGATCGGCGACGAGCGTCTGCGCTCGGCCGTTCTGCGCGACCTTGCGTGGCTGCTCAATACGAGCAACGCCGCGGATGGGATCGACGGCGTGTCGTTTCCCTATGTGCTTTCGTCGGTGCTCAACTACGGGATGCGGCCGTTGGCAGGCGTGCAGATGTCGGGGCTGGAGCCGTCCGATGTCGAAGCGTCGATCCGCGAAGCGATTCTTCGCTTCGAGCCTCGGATCGCGGCCGATAGCCTCGACGTGCGCTGCATCGGCAAGGGCGTGCCCGGCGAAACGGGTGAGAGCGGCGAGGCGAGCCCGCAGAACCTGCTGGCGTTCGAAATCCGCGGTCGACTCTGGTCGGTGCCCCGACCCGTCGATTTGCTGTTGCGCTCCGAACTCGATCTCGAGACGGGCGCGATGTCGCTGCAACCCATCCAGCGGATCTGATGCGATGGACACGCGCCTGCTCGAATACTACAACCAGGAACTCGCCTATCTGCGTGAGATGGGCGCGGAGTTCGCACAGCAGTTTCCCAAGGTGGCGGCGCATCTGCGCTTGCCGGAAGGCGAGCCGCCCGATCCGTACGTCGAACGGCTGCTCGAAGGCTTCAGCTTTTTGACCGCCAGGGTGCGGCTCAAGATGGATGCGGAGTTTCCGCGTTTCACCGAGGGCTTGCTCGAAAGTGTATGTCCCGGCTATCTGGCACCGCTGCCTTCGATGGCGGTCGTACGCTTCGCGCCGATGATCAATGAAGGCAGTCTCGCACGCGGCGTCCTTTTGCCGGCCGGTACGGCCCTCAAGGCGCGGCCGACAGACGGGGAGCAGACCGCATGCGAGTTCCGTACCGCGCACGATGTGACGCTGTGGCCGCTCGAACTCGCGCGGGTTGCGCTCACCGGTGCGCCGACGGACCTGTCGCTCGCGCATCCGGGCATCGCGCGCGAGGTGCGCGGTGCCTTGCGCATCCGCTTGAAGTTGCGCGGCGGGGCCACATTCTCCCAGTTGCCGCTGGATCGATTGATGTTTTATTTGGCGGGCCCGGAACGCATCGCGCTGCAATTGCTCGAGTTGGTCGGGGCGCATGCGCTGGGCGTCGTTTGCCACGAAGCGGGAAGTTCGCCGCGTTGGCAGTACCCGCTCGGCTCCGACGCGATCGTTCATGAAGGCTTCGGCGCGGAGCAGGCGCTGTTGCCTGACGACGGTCGTACGTTTCAGGGCTATCGGCTGATGCGGGAATACTTTGCCTTCCCGGCACGATTTCTGTTTTTCAGCATCAATGGGTTGCAGCCGGCACTTCGACGTGCGGCCGGCGACGAACTCGAACTGACGATTCTGCTCGACAAGCAGGAAGCCGCGCTCGAAAGCGCGGTCGGCACGGAGCATCTCGCGCTCAACTGCACGCCCGCCGTCAATCTGTTCGCGCGGCGGGCGGATCGCATACCCGTCGCGCCGCGCACACGCGAGCACCATGTCGTGGTGGACCGCGGCTGCCCGCTCGACTACGAAGTGCATACCGTGGAGCGTGTCGTCGGCCATCTGGATGCGGGCGAGCAAGCGCAAGCGTTTCGTCCGTTCCATGCGTCATATGCCGCCGACGGCGGAAACTTCGGCGCATATTGGTCGGCGCATCGCGAGCCGCGCCTCGTTTCGGCGCAGGCACGTGCAAACGGAAGCCGCACAGGCTATATCGGCAGCGAGACTTTCATCACACTCGTCGATGGGCAATGCGCACCGTTCGACGAGCGGATTCGCTATCTGTCCGTCGATACGCTGTGCACCAACCGCGATCTCGCGTTGCTGCTGCCGTCGGGCAGCGAGGCCGGGTTCACGCTCAAGGTTTCGGCGCCCGTGGAACGCATCGAAGTGCTGGCCGGCCCCTCGCGCCCCCGAGCACCGATCGCGCAAGGCGCCGCTGCCTGGCGTCTCATCAGCCATCTAGGGTTGGCCTACCAGGCGCTCACCGATCTCGACGAAGAGGAGGGGGCGCATCGCTTGCGTGAACTGCTGACGCTTCACACGGACGCGGCGGATGCGTCGGCGCGCATGCAGATCGACGGTATCCGCGGTGTCGCATACACGCCCGTGTTTCATCGCCTGCCGGGCGCCGGCCCGCTCATGTTCGGGCGCGGGGTGGAAGTTGCAGTGACGGTGGACGACCACGCGTTCTCGGGCGAGAGCCCGTATCTCCTCGGCGCGGTGATCGAGCAGTTCTTCGCGCGGCACGTCTCCATCAATACCTATAGCGCAGCGGTGCTTCGAAGCGTTCAGCGCGGCACGCTCGCGCGCTGGCCCGCACGCGTGGGCAGGCGGCCCACGATATGAACAGTGCACCGCTTCCTGCCATGCCCGCGTCCGACGATGGGCGACATGCCGCATGGTGGCAGCGTATGCGCGTCGCGCCGCACGCATACGATCTCTATCATCTGATGCGCTGGCTCGATGCGGCATCGGGCAGCGAGTTGCCTCTCGGTCGCGCGGTGCGCCTGCGGGACGAACCGGTGCGATTCGGCCAGCAACCTTCGCTTGCCTTTGCACCGGCGATGGTGGCCTCCGTGCATGAGTGCGATGAAACCGTGCCGCGCGTTGCCATTCACGGATTCGGGCTCTTCGGCCCGAACGGGCCCCTGCCGTTGCACCTGACCGAGTACGCGCGCGAGCGCGCCACGGCGTTCGACGATCCGGCTTTCGCTGCCTTTGCTGATCTCTTTCATCATCGGCTCATCGTCCTCTTCTACCGCGCGTGGGCCGATGCGCAGCCTGCCGTCAGTCTCGACCGGCCGGCACAAGCGCGGTTCGATGGGCATGTCGGCAGTCTGATCGGTCGAGGTGCGAGCCCGCATACGAACCCGTATCGCCCCGCGCTTCACGCGCAGTATTTCCAGGCCGGACATCTGGTGCGGCATACCCGCAACCCCGAAGGCCTGATACAGATCCTGCGGCGATATTTCGGCGTGCCCGTGCGCATCGTCGAGCATGTGCCGCGCTGGGTGCGGCTGGCGCCGGAGCAATGCTGCGCGATTCGCGCGACGGCCCGCACTCAGCCGCTCGGCGCAGCGGTGCTCGGCCGGGCGGTGCGCGACGGCCAGTCGCACTTTCGGTTGGTGCTCGGCCCGCTTTCGCTTGCCCAGTACCGGCTGTTCCTGCCCGGCGGCGAGTGGGCGCATCGGCTCGCCGAGTGGGTGCGCGAGTACGTCGGGATCGAATTCGCCTGGGATGTGCAGCTCGAGCTCGCTCACGACGAAGTCCCGGCGCTGGCTCTGGGCGATGCGCATGGACTCGGCCGAAGCGCCTGGGTCGGCCGCAGGATGACGACGAGTCCGGCGCGCGACCTCGTGCTCGATCCGGCTGCGCGGCGCGGCCGGCCCGGTGGCGCCAGCTCCGGGGCCCGTCAGGCGCCGCGGCCTGCGCCCGGCGGCGCCCGCCCCGCCGCAGAGGCCTTTTCCTCCCACCACAGTCTTGATGGAGACGCCATTGTCTGAAATCGGTCGTGTCGCCCTGTTCGGCAAACTGAACCCATTCCTCTATCGAGCGCTGGAGCAGGCCACCGCATTCTGCCGGCTACGGGGCAATCCGTATGTCGAGCTCGTCCATTGGCTGCATCAGATCGTGCAGCAGCCAAACAGCGATCTGCACCGCGTGCTGCAGCGTTTCGACATCGAGCCGGTCCGCATCGAGCAAGGGCTCATGGCTGCGCTCGATCGCTTGCCGCGCGGCGCCGGCTCCGTTTCGGACTTCTCAGGGCATGTCGACGAAGCGGTTGAGCGCGCGTGGGTGTATGCGACGCTTCGCTACGACGCGACGCGCATTCGCGGCGCGGTCCTGCTGCTCGGCATGCTGAAGACGCCAGGTCTCGCCAACGTGCTTTTTGCGGTCGCCCGCGAGTTCGGGCGGATCGCACCCGACGTCCTGGCCGACAAGCTGGAGCAGATCGTCGCGGGCTCGCCCGAGACGGCCGGCGAGGACTATGCCGCGGCGCCCGACGTCGAGGCACAAAAGCGAAGCGAAGGCACCGCATTGAGCCGCTTTGCGATCGATCTGACTGCTCGGGCGAAAGCGGGCGAGATCGACCCTGTCGTCGGGCGCGACAGCGAGATCCGGCAGGTCGTCGACATTCTGTTGCGCAGGCGTCAGAACAACCCCTTGCTCGCAGGCGAGGCCGGAGTCGGCAAGACCGCGGTCGCGGAGGGGTTCGCATTGCGCATCGTCGCCGGTGAAGTGCCCCCGCCGCTGCGCGACGTGACGCTGTATATGCTCGACATCGGCCTGTTGCAGGCTGGCGCCAGCGTCAAAGGCGAATTCGAACGCCGGCTGCGCGAGGTGATCGACGAAGTCATGTCGAGCGCGCGACCCATCATTCTCTTCATCGACGAAGTGCATACGCTGATCGGTGCGGGCGGTACGGCCGGCACCGGCGATGCGGCGAATTTGCTGAAGCCCGCACTCGCGCGCGGACATCTGCGCACGATCGGCGCGACGACCTGGTCGGAGTACAAGAAATACATCGAAGCCGACCCCGCGCTGTCGCGTCGTTTCCAGGTCGTGCAGGTGCACGAGCCGAACGAGGCGGCCGCATTGCGGATGCTGCGCGGGCTCGCGCAGCGGATGGAGGCGCACCATCGCGTGCTCGTGCTCGACGAAGCGCTCGATGCCGCCGTGACGTTGTCGCACCGCTACATTCCCGCGCGACAGTTGCCCGACAAAGCGATCAGCCTGCTCGACACCGCATGTGCACGTGTGTCGGTCAGTCAGCACGGTGTGCCGGCGCCGCTGGAAGACGCACGGTCGCGCATCGACGGTCTGCGCGCCGAGCGGGGGCTGCTCGAGCGCGAGCGCACGCTGGGCATGGCGGACGCGGTCCGCCTCGACGAGATCGAGGCGTCGCTCGCTCGCGAGGCCGAAACGCTCGCGCAGTTGGAGGAGCGCTGGTCGGCCGAGCGAGCGGCGATCGAGCGAGTCGTCGGTTTGCGGGCCGAGCTGCTGAGCCAGGATGCCGAAGGTGCGGCGGCTGCGGCGGGTGGGTCCGACGCGTCCGATCTGGCCGACCAACAGCGACGACTCTCGTCCGCGCTGCGCGACCTGGCTCAGTTGCAAGGCGAGAGTCCCCTCGTGCTTGCGTCGGTCGACACGCATGCGGTCGCTTCCGTGGTGGCGGACTGGACCGGGATTCCGGTTGGCCGCATGGTCAAGAATGAAACGGAAGCGGTACTGAAGCTGGGCGATACGCTCAACGAGCGCGTCATCGGGCAGGCTCACGCATTGGAAACCATCGCGCGGCGCATCCAGACCGCGCGCGCGCGCCTCGACGATCCAGTCAAGCCGCATGGCGTCTTTCTGCTGTGCGGACCGTCGGGAGTCGGCAAGACCGAGACGGCGCTCGCGCTCGCGGACACGCTCTATGGCGGCGAGCACAACCTCGTCACGATCAACATGAGCGAGTTCCAGGAGGCGCACACCGTCTCGACGCTCAAGGGCGCGCCGCCCGGTTATGTCGGCTATGGCGAGGGCGGCGTGCTGACCGAGGCCGTTCGGCGCCGGCCGCACAGCGTGGTGTTGCTCGACGAAGTGGAAAAGGCGCATCGCGATGTCCACGAAATTTTCTTTCAGGTCTTCGACAAGGGCCGGATGGAAGACGGCGAGGGTCGTTTCATCGACTTCCGCAACACAGTGCTGATCCTTACCTCGAATGTCGGCTCGGAACGGGTCATGCAGCTGTGCCGCGACCCCGAGCGGTTGCCGGATCCGCAAGCACTGACCGACGCACTGCGTGCGCCGCTGCTCGACGTTTTCCCCGCGGCGCTGCTGGGCCGCCTGACCGTCGTGCCGTACTACCCGCTCGCCGACGCGATGCTCTCGCGGATCGTCGAGCTGCAGCTTCGACGCATCGAGCGCCGCGTCGAGACTCAGCATCGCATTCTCCTGACGTGCGCGCCGTCGGTTACGGCGCTGATCGCCGAACGCTGCCGCGAGATCGAATCGGGCGGCCGAATGGTCGATGCGATCTTGACTCACACGCTCTTGCCCCGCATCAGCCAGGCACTGCTGCGGGCGACGATCGACGGCCGCGTGCTCGCGGCGATCGAGGTCGATGCGGAAGACGGCCAGTTCGTCTATCGCTTCGACGACGCTTCTTTTTAAATTGGGAGGTAGCAATGAACGGAACATGGAGCTTCGGCAATCAGCGCGGCCTGGGCAAGCTGCCGGGCGGCAACGCCGATTGCGGTCAGCATGCCGCCGGCGGCGTGGCAGGCGGCTACATGGTCGGATCGATCGATCCTTTCGGCGGCGCCGATCAGCCGTTGGCATATCGTACGCCCAGCACTTTCGATCGCGACGCGCACGGCCTCCCGGACGGCTTGTTCAGGATTGTTCCGATACCGCCACATGCACAGGCCGTCGCCTATCTGAACAAGGCGACCGGTGCATTTCATTACGCAAGGATCACAGGTCAGACGTTGACGCAAACGGACGCCAATCAGGCGCACCGGCCCGGCATGGGCGGCACCTTTCTGCGTTTCGGACGAGGGCCGAACGGAACTGTGTCCCTGGACAACCTGGTCGCCCAGCGCGGTGTACAGCCGATTCAGGAAATGCCCGATTTGAACGCCTTCGTCAATTATTGCGGCCAGCACTACGATCTGCAAAACGGGCTTTTCTTCTTTTGCAGATTCAATTGAACGCCATGACGCTACGAAATGGTGCTCGATGATTGGCACGGACTTCATTGCGCAACGAGAGAGTCTGCATGTCTCGGATTTTCACGCTCGATAGCCCGTTCGGCGATCAGTTGATCTTTCGCCGTCTGACGGGCAACGAAGGCCTGAGCGAGCCGTTCGAATTGACGCTCGATGCGTTGGCGGAAAGCCATAGCCTGCCGTTGCAGTCGCTGCTCGGCAAGCCTGTCACGATCGAGATCGAGGAGCAAGGCGGACAGCGGCGCTATCTGAACGGATTGGTTGCTCGTGCACTGATGGGCGGCCGCGAGGCCGACCGTCACTACCGGTACGAGCTTACGCTGCGTCCGTGGCTGTGGCTCGCCACGCGCCGTGCCGACTGTCGGATATTCCAGCTCAAGAGCACGCCGCAAATCGTGCAGGAGGTGCTCGCACCGTACGGGTTTCCGCTCGAAAACCGGCTGGCGTGCAGCTATCCGCCGCGCGAGTACTGCGTGCAGTACAACGAAACCGATGCGGCGTTCGTCTCACGGCTGATGGAGTTCGAGGGCATCTACTATTACTTCGAACATGCATCCGGCCGCCATACATTGGTGCTGAGCGATGCGCCGAGCGCGCATCGCCCGCTGCCAGGGTACGAGTCGATTCCATTCATCGGGCCCGACCGGATCGCGATCGCCGATGAGGAGCATATCGCCGGATGGTGGCCCGCGCAGGAAATCCATTCGGGCCGGCACGAACTGAACGACTATGACTTCAAGAAGCCGCGCGCGGATCTGCTTGCGCGCCGGGCCGATCCGCTCGGCTACCGCCATGACGATCTTCCCGTGTTCGAGTGGCCGGGCGGCTATGTCGACGGCGCACAAGGTGAGCGCTACAGCCGTGTTCGTCTGGAAGAACTGCAAGCGGAGCATGACCGCGCGAGCGGCTACACGAATGCGCGCGCGATGGCGCCGGGCTATTTATTCAATTTAACGCGGTGTCCGCGGGCCGATCAGAATCGCGAGTACCTCGTCGTGCGGTGCCGCTACCTGTTTCAGGAAAACGCCTACGCGACAAAAAGCGGCGATAGCGAGGTGACGCACGAGACCCAGTTCATCGCGCAGCCGTCGAGTTTGCCGTATCGCGCACCGCGCCTCACGCCGAGACCGCGCACGAACGGCCCTCAAACGGCTGTGGTGACCGGGCCCGCCGGCGAGGAGATTTGGACCGACCAATACGGACGAGTGAAGCTGCAGTTCCACTGGGACCGCTATGGCCGGCGCGACGAAAACTCGTCCTGTTGGGTGCGCGTATCGAACCCCTGGGCGGGCGGCGGCTTTGGGGGAATACAAATTCCGCGGGTCGGCGACGAAGTCGTCGTCGATTTCCTCAACGGCGATCCCGATCATCCGATGGTGACGGGGCGCGTCTACAACGCCGAGCGAATGCCGCCGTGGGGCTTGCCGGCCAGCGCGACGCAAAGCGGGTTGCTGTCGCGTTCGACGCCCGGCGGAACGGTCGCACATGCGAATGCACTGCGTTTCGAGGACCGCAAGGGTGCCGAGCAGTTGTGGATGCATGCCGAACGCAACTTCGATGCGGAGACCGAGCAGGACCACACGTTATCGATCGGACACAACCATACGCATTCGGTCGGAAACGACGAGACGATGCAGGTGACCAACAATCGGAAGCGAAGTGTCGGTCAGAACGAGACGGTGAGCATCGGGCAGCATCGCATGGCCACGATCGGTGGCAACGAGACGCATACGGTGGCAGGCAGCCGCCAGCGTGAAGTCGGACAGGCCGAAACCGTCAAGATCGGGGCGGACCGGCAAGCGACGATCGGCGGCAGTCATACGGAGCACGTCGTGCACAACAAGACCGCGACGATCGGCCAGCTTTATCACACCACCACTCGGCAGATGAAGACGACTGTCGCGGCCTCGCATATCGAGGAGATCGGCGAGCGGACATCGTCGATCGCACATGCGCATGTGGTCAACGTGGGTGCGGCACAGTCGGTCAACGTGGGCAGCAATCACACGATGACCGTGGGCAAACGGGTACTCGTGAGTGCGGGCGACGAACTCGCGCTCGTTTGCGGCAGCGCGAGCATTACGCTGAAGAACGATGGCACGATCCAGATCATCGGTGTGACCGTCGAATCGGTCGGATCGAGCAGCCACAGCATTCGCGGCACGACGGTCACGTCGTCTGCAACGGGCGAGCACACGGTCGAGGGCGTCGTGTTGAAGCTGAATCCCTGAGAGACCGGCGCCCATGCAGAATTGGCAACCCACGAATCCGGTCGAACGCAGGTTCATGATTGCGCACGCCGATTGGCTGCGCTTTGCGAACGATCGCGATGCGCGGCTGATGATCTGGCAAACGAACGAAGCCGATGCGCAGCTCGTGCGGCTTTATTTTCGGGCGCAAGAGGAGCTGTCGTGCGCGGTCATTCGCTTGCGCTCGGAGTATCTCGATGAAGCGCGCTATGCGCATGCGCTGACGAACGAGATCGTCCGGTTCTACGACAGTCGACGAGATGCATCGAACGCACAGGGGATGCGAGCCGACTGGCAAGCTCCCCCTTATCGGGGCACGGATCCGATCCTGCATTTGCTGAGCGTGTCCGATAGCCTCATGCAGCGTCATCCGGACATTTTCCCGGCACTGATCTTCGTGCTGGAGCCGGCGCAGATTCATGACGAATCGGCGTTTTCGGGTTGGCTCGGGAAACTGCTTTCGGTCTTGAAGACGGCGCCGCGGCTTGGCGAGCGCGTGCGATTCGTTTTGCCGCGCACGGGTGTCGAGTCGTTGGCGCCTCTTGCCGAGCGACATAGAAACGTGGTGTGCCTGGCGCGCGGACAGTACACGATGGCGAGCGTGCCACGCGAGTTGCTCGCGGAATCGGGCGAACGCGGAGCGAGCGGCCAGTTTCGGCGCCTTTTCGTGGAGCTTGGCGAAACGGTCGGATCAGGCGATCCGGCGACGCTCGAGCGGCTGCGCACACAGGCGCTCGAGATCTCCGAGCGTGAACGGTGGTTCGATCAATGTACGGTCGTGCATTTGATCTCGGGTGCTGCGTATCTCAAGTGGCGCGACCATGCGCGAGCGATCGATGCTTATCGGAGTGCGGCTCGAAGCGGCGAGCAGGCCGTGGAAGCCGGGCATCCGGCGGGCCACAAGCTCGTCGCCCACGGATTGTTCGGCGAGGCGAGTGTGCATTTGACGCAGAAGGCGTTCGCATTGGCAGCGTATTGCTATGAGCGCGCCGCAGCTTCGATGAGCGCAGCGAAGGACGCGCTGATGACGGTCGAAGCATGGCGCATGAGCGCAGTGTGCTGGGAGAGGGCGGGCGAGCGCGAGCATGCGCTCGAGGCCGGTTTCAACGCGCTCGATGCCGGCCTGTCGATCGATGAATCGATGCGCGTGAACAGCAATTTGCGGCTCGTCGTCGAATGGATGGTGTCGAAAGTCGGAGCGTTCGATCGGCGTCGCGGCGAGTTGACCGAGAAAGTCGCGGCTTTGAGCGTAGGACGGTGAGCGCGCTATGGGATTGCTCGCTGTCAAGCATATGGATCCTGTCGTCGGCGTGGACGTGCACGCCGTTATCGTAGCGCCGAGCCCGACGCCGGTATTTCTTCCTCACCCGCACGTCGGTTTCGTGCTCGATTTAAGGGAATACGTTTCCGCCGCAATGGGCGTGGTAGGCAGTATTGCGACGACGATCGTGCAAGAGAAAGCGATCGAATATCTGCAGGACCATCCAGACGTCGCTCAACAGATCGACCAGGCGACGAACGTGGTGGGCGACAAGCTCAACGACATCGAAAGCAACGCAATCGTTGCGGATGGATTGAAGCTCGACGCGGATATCGCTCGCATGGAAGGCGCGGTTGCGAACGCATCGGGGGCTGGCGTGGGTGCCGGCGGTGGCGGCGGGCCGATCTTCGTCAACGGCTTCATGCGCACGACTGCGGGGACGCATTCGTTTCACGTACCGGGACTGCATTTTCCGTTGGGCGAATCGTTTGCACCCGTGCCGCCCGCACCCCCCGAGCCGTCGAACGACTCGGAAGCCTACATGGGCAGCAGGACGGTGCTCGCGAACAACGATCCGATGTCGTTCATGGCACTGCCGGCGATGAGCTGCTGGTCGATCGGCGAGGAGCCGATTGCCCACAACGGCGCGCATACGCAGCGAGAGTACCCCTCGATGCCGTCGTCGGTGATGCTGCCGATTCCGGTCGGCAGGCCTGTGTTGGTCGGCGGCCCGCCGGTGATGAATATGGCCGCGGCCGCGGCGGGGCTGTTCAAGGCGTTTCGAGGATCCAAATGGGCCTATGCGCTGGCCGACAAGCTGCATTTGAAGCCGGGGTTCCTGCGATGCAACGTGTTGCGCGCGGAACCGGTGGACGTGACAACCGGCGAAGTTGTCGTTCAGCAGCGGGATTTCACCGTGCCGGGGCGATTGCCGCTTGTATGGGATCGGTATTACGCCAGTCACGACACGTATCCTGGTGCGGTCGGGTTGGGATGGCAGACACCGGCCGATATCCGGCTCGAACTGATGTCGCATGAAAGCGGGATCGGTGCCGCTGCGTATTTTCCGGATCATGCGACAGCGTTCGATGCGTTGCCCGTGGCCGAAGGCTGGTCCGAGCGTGTCTATGACTGGCAGCACGGGCATGCGCTATACCGGTGCGGCGATCGGCTTACCCTGCGTACCCGGGGCGGCATCGAATACAGGTTCGATTTGCCACCGCGATGGCAGCAAATCGTGCCCATGCTTGAAGGCGGCGCGCGGCTGACGCTGCCCGTCGAGCGTATCGCCGATCTCAACGGCAACGCGTGGGTCTTCGAACGCGACGAGCGCGGACATGTTGTGCGTGTTGCCGAGTGGACCTGCGACGGGGCGACGGCTCGCACGATCGAATGCGATAGACGAGATTCAGGGCATGACCGGTTGAGCGGCGTCAAGCACGCAGCCGGGATAACGGGATTGACTCTTATCGACGCTGATGGGGGCGCACACCTGCTTGTTACCTATGAGCATGATCGCGATGGCAATTTGAGTGCAGCGGTCGATGCGATGGCACATCCGCATCGCTTCGACTATGCGGATAATCATCGAATGGTCAGTCACACGAGCGCACGGGGCGTGTCGTTTTACTACCGTTACTGCGCCGGCGAGGATGGCGTGTGGCGTGTCGACCGCGCGTGGGGTGACGACGGCTTGTTCGATTACCGGTTCACGTACGATCGTGTACGGATGGAAACGAGGATTACCGATTCGCGTGGCCATACGTCGGTACTGCAATTGAACGAGCGCGGCATGCCCGTGGCCGAGACCGATCCTCTCGGTGGAGTGACTTGTTATCGATATGATGCTCAGGGGCGCACGACTACGCGGATCGATCCGGCTGGCCACACGACCGCATGGGAATACGATCGATACGGCAATCTCGTTGCGCAGAGGCGGCCTGACGGAAGCGCAATTCGCACCGAATACGATACGGACCATCGCCCGTTGTGTGTGGCGTTGCCCGGCGGGCGTCAGTGGCACTACGAGTGGGATGAAAGGGGCAATCTGATCGCGCAAACCACGCCATCGGGTGCGACCTCGCGCTACGCGTATGACCCCTTTGGACAGCCGATTGCGCATACCGGGGCACGTGGGGCCATCACGCGGTTCGAATATGGCCGCGACGGCAGTCTCGCTGCGCTGACGGATGCGCTTGGCCATCGCACGCAGTATCGCAGCGATGCGCGGGGAAACCTCATCGAGATGATTGACGCGCTCGGGAAGGCGAGCCGTTGCGAATACGACCGCAATGGCAATTTGACGCGCGCGATCGAACCGGATGGGCGCGAGATGCATTGCGTCTATGACACAGACGGGAACCTGATTCGCTATCGCGATGCGGCAGGCCAAGTGACGGAGATGGAGTATTCGGCACTGGGACAGGTCAAGCGACGCGTTGCTGCAGACGGCACTGCCGTCGAATACAGGTACGACACGGAAGAGGAACTGGTCGGCGTCGTCAATGAACGCGGCGAGCTCTATGCGGTGCAGCGCGACGCATTGGGGCGGATCATCGCAGAGACGGACTATTGGGGGCAGACGCGGCGCTATCGGTATGGCATGGCGGGTGAATTGCTGGACAGTACGGACCCGCTGGGACAGGTTATCGAGTATCGCTATGACCGACTTGGTCGCATGATCGAGAAACGCTCGCCGCACTATGAGCGGGAGGTGTGGGTGGAGCGCTTCGCATATGACCGTCACGGCGATCTGGTGCTTGCGGAGAACCCCTCTTGCCGAGTTGAGTTTCAATACGACGCTGATGGCCGAGTGATCGGAGAGCGGCAGGGTGACGATTTTACGATTGCCAGCGTTTACGACGCGGCCGGCAACCGAACGGAGCGAAAAACAACTTTTGTGTCGGGCGGCCGTGTGGTCGGACATACGGTGCGCTATGCGTACGACGCATTGGACGCGGTCACGTCGATCCAGGTCGACGACGCGATGCCCTTTGTCATCGAACGTGATGCGCTCGGGCAGATCACGGCCGAGCAACTTACTGCGGACTTGCGGCGCGAACTATCGTATGAGTCGGCAGGACGACTGACCTCGCAGCGGACGCTATTGGCTGGTACCGGCGCTTTGTTCTCGACCGAATATGCATATGGCGCAAACGGCGAATTGATTGCAAAGCAGGATTCACGCGGAGGTCTCGAGCGCTATGCGTATGATCCCGTGGGGCGAATCACTGCGCACATCGATCCAGCTGGCCAGGTCCATAGGTTCCTATACGATCCCGCTGGGGATCTGCTGAAGACGCATACCCGCGAGCGCCGCACGGTAGGCGCCGCCGATGCCCAATCGGGTGACACGTGGGTGCGTGACGGGGAATATGCGGATTGCTATTACGCATACGACCGTACCGGGAATCTGGTCCGCCGGCAACAGGCTGAGCAGAATCTGACGCTCAAGTGGAATGCGCTTGGGCAACTCATGGAAACCGTGGCGACTCGGCCAACTGCGACACAAGCTCACCAGCCGGTTCGCATTCGGGCACTGTACGAATACGACCCGCTCCAACGTCGGGTGCGAAAGATTCTTCATGATTCTGCCGGCGGGGAAGCGCCTTCGCGCATGAGCAGGTTCTTCTGGGATGGCGACACGCTGGTGGGCGAGCATATCGGTGAGAACGGAGGCATCGACGTCGCAGCCCCACTGCGAAACGCGGGTAGCGGTGCCGGCTTCGCCGCGACGCATACATGGGAGTGGATCTATTACCCGGAGACATTCCGGCCGTTTTGCGCGGTGCATGGCAAACTGACGGAAACTGCGGTGCCCCAGTCCGCTGGACAACGGGCGCTCGTACCGGCGACGGTGTCTTTCTACCAATGCGATGTAAATGGAGCACCCTTGCGGATGCATGACGCAATGGGGCTCGTCATGTGGGAGTCGTGTTACGGTTCCACAGGCAGGATTGAACGTTCCGCGGCTTCACGGATCCATCAACCGCTCCGCTTGCAGGGGCAGTATTGTGACGAAGAAACTGGACTGCACTACAACCGGTACAGGTACTATGATCCGGACATCGCATCGTTCATCAGCCAGGACCCTATCGGCTTGGCCGGTGGCGAAAATCTGTACAAGTTCGCGCCGAATATATTCGATTGGATCGATCCATTCGGATTGCGTAGGAAGTCTGCTCGTCTGAAATGTGTGGGAAGAACGCCGGGCAAGGGCAGCAAGACAGGACGTGCGGTGATAGCGAAGATGCGCAGCAAGGGGAAAATTATCGGCACGGGGCCGAACATGATGTACCAGGCATCGAATGGCCTGTGGCATCCGATAAGTACCGCAGACATGGCACACAAGCACGACGCCGTAGAGTACTGGAACAGGCGAGGTGGGTTCTTTGGGGCGAAGTCCGCGGAAGTACGGGCGTGGATGCTGGACCCGGACAACTACGTGTTGGACCATTTCTCGCTCAACCGGTCTGCCGGCGCGTTGCTGCCTCTCAATTACAAGAACCCACTTCATTTCATAGGTCCCTCTGAGCCGCCCGACTATCCATAGTCCCTTCGAGGTGGCCGACTGTGATTACCCAAGGATATAAAGATGCGAGATCTGATGACGGAAAACCCCGAACTGGCACAGGACTTGATCAGGACGGTCGAACGTGCGAATGCACTTGATGAACGCGGCGAGGCCGTCGAGGCGCGCCGCATCTATATCGACGCATGGAGCCGTTTGCCTGCCCCGAAGCACGAATGGAGCCTGTTCGGCCAGTGGATACCAACTTGCTTGTTCAACAATAGTATGAAGTCGCGCGACTATGCCGAAGCCAGGGATTGGGCCAAAATCTCTTACCTGGGCCGCCCTATGGAAGACGATACTGCGTCCATGATGCAACTCGGAGCAGCAAATTACGAGCTGGGCGACATAGATGCGGCATCGGAATGGTTCGGCAAGGCATATGTGATCGGAGCACGGCGAGCCTTCGAAGGATTTTCGAAGAAATATTTGGATTTCTATTTGAAGAACGCTCGGCGCTGAAGCTGACCCAGCACGCGCGTGCCTCGAACTGAGCGGCATCCGCGTTGCCGTGCGCGCGCGGGGCTCGCCTCCACCTGGTCGCCTTCCTTGAAGCCCATCCGATGCACATAGTCGGCAGGAAGACGCAGCCAAAGGCTATTACCCCATTTTTCTATCAGCAGATTCATACCGCCCTTATCTCAGACTGCTCGAGGATCCAAGCTTGCGACTCTCGCATGAGCCCAGATCGGCGCATCGTCGCGCGGCGATTTTTCCGCCTCCTCCCTGATGTTCCCTTTGCGACTCGCCGATCCCATCCCATAATACGAATACGCGCGCGTCGAGGCGGCGCCGCGCCATCCAACGCGGGAGACGAGCGTGGGCGAATCGCCGGACGAAGCACAGGTGTTTCTCTCGACCTTGCGGCCGGAACCGCGCGACAGACAGGTCGCTCTCGCCGTGGTTCTGGTCTCGGCCGCGTTTTTCCTCGCCGCCGTACCGTTTGCAAAGGTCCAGCTCGCGAAGGTTTGGCCATTCATCCCCATCTACGAGTCCGCACTGATCATCAGCGATTGGCTGACCGCGGCGCTTTTGATCGGCCAGTACAAGATTCTTCGCTCGCGCTCGCTGTTGGTGCTGGCGAGCGGCTACTTGCTGACGTCGTTGGCTGCGGTTGCGCACATGCTGACGTTTCCCGGGCTTTTTGCGCCCGACGGACTGCTCGGCGCCGGTCCGCAAACTACAGCATGGCTTTACATGTTCTGGCACGCCGGTTTTCCGACGGCGGTCATCATCTATGCGCGGCAAGCGCCGCCTGAGCCATCGCCGGTGCGCGACACGACAGGCGGGTTGTTCGCGCCCGTCGCCAAATGCTGCCTCGTGATTCTGTTTGCCGTGGGCGCGGTGGTCGTCTTGACCACGGCAGGTCATGAGCGGCTGCCGCCGATTCTCGATCACGAGTTGTACACGTCCGCCTATATCAGCGCGATCGCCACGGTCGGCGCGTTGACGCTCGCCGCGCTCGTCACCGTTATTCGCCGCCGGCCGCGCTCGGTGCTCGACCTGTGGCTCATGGTCGTCCTATGCGCCTGGCTCTTCGACATCGCGCTATCGGCGGCACTCAATCATCGCCGCTTCGACCTCGGGTTCTACGCCGGTCGCATCTATGGGCTGCTTGCCGCGAGCTTCGTGCTCGTGGCGCTCACCTTCGAGAACGTCAAGCTGTACGCGCGCGTCGTACGCGCCTTCGACCGCGAACGCGCCGAACGGCGCCTCGTGCAGCAGCGCACAGCGGAGCTGAACGAGGCCAAGGCGTTGCTTGAAAAGCGGGTTGCGGCGCGCACGTCGGCACTCGCCGCATCGAATCGCGATCTCATGCGCGAGGTCTCCGACCGCAAGCGTGCCGAGCACGCGCTCAGGCGGTCGCAGGCGGAGTTGCGAGAGCTTGCGGCGATCAGCTCATCGGCACGCGAGCAGGAAAAGCGCCGCATCGCGCGCGAGCTTCACGATGAGCTGGCGCAAACGCTCGCCACCCTGCGCCTCGAGATGGATCGACTCGGCGAACAACAAACGACCGCCAGCGGTTTGCCGCTGCCCAAGCTTGCCGACATGCGCTCGCTCGTCGACGAGGCGGTGACTTCGACGCGTCGCATCGCCTCGGATCTCCGACCGGCGATGTTGGACGATCTGGGTTTGGCCGCCGCCGTGCAATGGCTGACCGAGGCGTTCGAGCAACGGCACGGTATCGATTGCGAGCTCATTGTCGAGCCTGTCGATTTCGACCTCGACGAACCGTATGCGTCGACAGCGTATCGGATCGTGCAGGAGTCGCTGACCAATGTCGCGCGGCACGCACAGGCGACGCGTGCGTGGGTCAGTCTTCTTCGCGAGAACGGGCAGGTAGTGTTGCGGGTCCGGGACAACGGTGTCGGCTTCGAGCCGCTGGCGCGGCGCAAGCCCACTTCGTTCGGCCTCGCAGGGTTACGCGAGCGAGCCTATCTCGTCGATGGCAAGCTCCGTATCGAAAGCGCGCCGGGGCAGGGCACAACGATCGAAGTGCGCATTCCGATGCCGGTGACGCAAGTGCGTGCCGAAACTTGAGCGGCGCGTGCGCCGCTGCGCACTCCGCGGCATCTCAAGCGAGCGTAGGAATCTCGACGATCTTGTCCCACGCGAAGTGCGGGTTTTCGAGCCCGCGTGTGCGCCGGTCGAGATAGCCGCGCGGATTGCAGACGACTCGCGTGCCGTCGGTCACGTAGTCGAACGCCGTGTGCGTGTGGCCATGAATCCACAGCGCCACCGGCTCGCGCACGAGCATGGGCAGATGGTTGATGAACCCGGCCGATGCGAGATCGGTGGCATAACGCTCAGCGAGGCTCGCGCGATGCGGTGCGTGATGGGTTACGACGATCGTCGTACCGTCGAACGGCTCGGCAAGCTCCTGCTCGAGCCAGGCGCGTGCGTGCCGGTGCAGCGCCAGCGCATCGTCCACCGTGAACAAGCGTGCAGGGCCATCGTTCGCGGCAGTATCGGTCGACCAGGCCACCTGTATCGGCCCACGAAAATCGAGCAACACTTTTTCGCAGGCGGCGAACGAGGCGGCGAGCGCCGCTTCGCTTGCGCCGAAAAGTTCGAAATCGGTCCACAAGGTCGTGCCGAGCACGCGCCAGCGGCCGGAGGGGGCAACCCACACTGCATTGTTGAGATAGTGGAGGTTGTCGACGCTCGCGGCCGCGTCGCGCATGGCCGTCTCCAGGGCGCCGAATTCGCCGTCGTAGTACTCGTGATTGCCCGGCACGTAGATGATGGGCGTATCGGGATCGAACGTCTGCGCGGCCCAGCGTATCCCTTCGGCGTGATTGTGAATGTCGCCGGCAAGCACGACGAGGTCCGCGTCGGCGTGCGGGATCGCCTCCGGCTCGTCGCATTCGAGGTGCAGATCTGACAGTACGCGGATTTTCACGGGATGCCTCTTGCGTTCTACGCTAGCGTAGCACCTTGCCGGGATTCATCAGGCCGAGCGGATCGAGCGCATGTTTCACCGCCCGCATGAGCGAGAGTTCGACCGGCGACTTGTAGTGCGCGGCTTCTTCCACTTTGAGCTGCCCGAGACCGTGTTCGGCGCTGATACTGCCATGATGGCGAGCCACGCTATCGTAGACAAGCCGGTTGATTGCCGCTTGATACCGGGCGAGAAAGGCCTTCGCATCTCCGCCTTCGGGCGCCTGGACGTTGTAATGCAGGTTGCCGTCGCCGAGGTGCCCGAACGTCACCATCCTCGCGCCGGGAATGGCAGCCGCAATCGCGGCGTCGGTTTCGGCGATGAACGTGCCGATGCGCGAGATCGGCACCGCGATGTCGTGCTTGATGTTCAGTCCTTCTTCGGCCTGTGCGAGCGGGATGTGTTCGCGCAATGCCCAGAACGCGCGCGACTGCGTGAGATTCTCCGCGACCACCGCATCTTCCACTAGCCCGGCATCGAGCGCCGTTTCCATCATCTGCTCGAAGAGTCCGCGTGCGTGCGCTTCGCTTTCGCCGTCGGAGAGTTCGAGCAAGACCGTTTGCGGGTGCGACGCGTCGAACGGATAGCGAAGCTGCGGAAAGTGCTTGCCCACGAGCCGAAGGCAGAAATCCGACATCAGCTCGAAGCCTGTCAGCAACGCACCGGCGGTACGTCGCGCGAGCGAGAGGAATTCGAGCGCGGCGTCCGGCGACGCCACCGCCGCGAGCGCGGTCACTTGCGCGGCGGGCAGCGGATGCAGCTTCATGACGGCCGCGGTGATGATCCCGAGCGTCCCCTCCGAGCCGATGTAGAGGTCGCGCAAGTCGTAGCCGGTGTTGTCCTTGCGCAGGCCCCGCAGGCCGTTCCATATCTCGCCTTGGGGCGTGACGACCTCCAATCCCAGGCATAGCTCGCGCGCATTGCCGTACCGCAGCACGCCCGTGCCGCCGGCATTGGTCGACAGATTTCCGCCGATCGTGCAACTGCCCTCGGCCGCGAGACTCAGCGAGAACAGCCGGCCGGCTTCGCGCGCGCGGGCCTGTACGTCGGCCAGAATGACGCCGGCTTCGACCGTGATCGTGTCGTTTTGCGTATCGATCGCGCGCACACGCGTGAGACGAGTGAGGCTGATGACGGCCTGCTTGCCGCTCGTATCCGGCGTTGCACCGCCCGCAAGTCCCGTATTGCCGCCTTGCGGCACGAGCGCGATGCGGTGCGAGGCCGCAAGGCGCACGAGCGCCGCCACTTCTTCGGTCGTGCCCGGGCGCAGCACCGCGCAACTCGCGCCCGAATAGCGCCGGCGCCAATCGGTCAGGTAAGCGGCGGTGTCGTGCGGGTCGGTAAGGACGTAAGCCTCGCCGATGGCTTGCCGGCAAGCGGCGACGAAGTCGGATGAAGAAGTGGAATCGCTCATGATGACCTTTGCCTGGATTGGCGCGCTGCCCGCTTGAACGGCGCGACGTAAGCGAGCGCGCAAGCGAGAAACACGACCGACAATGCCGTTTCGAGCCAGCCCAGCATCGCTGAACGTCCCGCATCGCTCATGCCTCGCACGATGCCTTCTGCGAAATAGAGCAGGATCAGCATCGACGCCCACTGCAACGTGTAAAGACGCCGGCGCAGCACGCCGGGCAGCGCGGCAGCGAGCGGCAGCGCCTTGAGTACGAGGGCCGAGCCGCCGGGCCGCAACGGCGCGAGCCAGCGCTCCCAGGCGAGCGTCAGCGCGATCAGCGCGACGAGCGCCACCGCCGCCCCGACGGCGTATGCGCCGTGCGCACCCGCCGGGCTAGCCGCAGCTCGAGCCGATTTCTCGTCGGAAGTCGGAGTGCCGGTCATGGACGGCCGCCGAGCAGGGCCGCCGTTCGCGCGACGCGCGCGCCAAGTGCGGTGGCCAGCGTTTTCTCGTGCGGCGAAAGCGACGATTCGCGGGCGCCCGCGCCGGACACGTGCGAGGCGCCATAGGGCGTACCGCCGCTTTGCGTCGCGGACAGCGCGCTTTCGGTATAAGGAATGCCCACGAGCAGCATGCCGTGATGTAAAAGCGGCAGCATCATCGAAAGCAGCGTCGTTTCCTGCCCGCCGTGCAGACTCCCCGTCGACGTGAAGACGCAAGCCGGTTTGCCGGCCAGCGCGCCGCTCAGCCATTGGGGCGTGGTGCCGTCGAGAAAATACTTGAGCGAGGCGGCCATATTGCCGAAGCGGGTCGGCGAGCCGAGTGCGAGACCCACGCATTCTTCGAGATCCCGCGGCTCGGCGTAAGGCGGGCCATCCGCAGGTATCGGCGGTTCGGTGGCTTCGCTGAGGGGCGAAACGCTTGGCACGGTGCGAATGCGAGCCTGCATGCCCGCGACGCTGTCGACGCCTTGCGCGATCGCGAGCGCCAATTCGCGGGTGGCGCCGTGCCGGCTGTAATAAAGTACGAGGATGTCTTTCATGGGACGCTTTTATGAGCGGCCTATTATAGGGGCATGAGAGTATTCGAGCGGCCGGTGGCGGACGGACAGCCCGTGCCGGCGCCCCACGATGCGCCCCCCACGACGGAGAATTTCTTGCCGAAAAAATTGAGTGTCGATCTGAATACCGTCAAACGCCTCGCGCGATTTGCCGCCAAGCGCAGCAGCGAGGACCGCATTGCGCAGGTGGCCGGCAGCTTGACGTTCACGACGATGCTGGCGATCGTTCCGCTCGCCACGGTAGCGTTCGCGCTTTTTACGGCGTTTCCCATTTTTTCGACGTTTCAGGCTTCGCTGCAGACGTTCCTTGCCCAGCACTTGATGCCGGACCAGATCAACAGCCAGATCTTTCGCTACCTGAATCAGTTCGCCTCGAAAGCGAAGGGACTGACGACGGCGGGGATGATCGTGCTGTTCGTCACGTCCGTCATGACGATGATGACCGTCGAATCGGCCTTCAACCTCATATGGCGCGTGCCCAAACCGCGTCCGTTCGCACAGCGCGTGCTCGTCTACTGGGCGATCATCACGCTGGGACCGTTGCTGATCGGTGTGAGCTTGTCGATTACCTCGCACCTTTTCACGCAATCGAACTCGTTGGCGAACGGCTACGTCTCGCCGCTGATCGAATGGGCGCTTTCGGGGGCCGCGCTGCCGCTGACCGGGCTGGCCTTCACCATGCTCTACGTGTACCTGCCCAACTGCAGTGTGCAGTGGCGCGATGCCGTGGTGGGCGGATTATGCGCCGCCATCGCGTTCGAACTCGCGAAGCGCGGCTTCGGCTTCTACGTCCGGCGCATCCCGACCTATACGGCGGTCTATGGCGCTTTCGCGACGGTGCCCATGTTCCTGATATGGGTTTATCTGAGCTGGTTCATCACGCTCGCGGGTGCGACGATCGTCTCGGCGCTGCCCGCTATCCGCGCCGGCCAGTTCCACCGGCGCGACTACGCGGGCGGAGACCTGCTCGATGCGCTCGAGATTCTCGCGCGCCTGAGCGATGCACGCGACCATGGCGCTGCGGGGCTGACCGTGATGGAACTGGCGCGCATGCTGCGGTGCGATCTGGATACGGCCACGCGGATCGTCGGCAAGCTGAGCCGCCATCAATGGATCACGCGGCTGGCCGACGAAGGCGCGGATGGTCAGCCACGCTACGCGTTGCTCGTCAACCCGGCGCATATCACCGTGGCGCGGCTATTCGACGTTTTCGTGATCGATCGCACCGAGCTCGAATATCAGTTGCGGCTCGAGTCGACGCGCGTCGATGGCGACGCTTTACTCGCGGCGCTCGGCAACGACAGACTCGAGATTTCGCTCGCCACGCTGCTTGCGGCGCGCGAGGCCCGCGAGGCCTTCCAGGCTGGCCGCTCGCGTGTCTTGTCGGGTTCGCCTCGCCACGCCACTTGAGGCGGGGCGTACTGCGTGCGTGTTTGCGCGCTGCGCCGCTAGCTGACTCTTTTCGTGTCGCTCCATCGTCTTATCAGTATCTAAACGATGGAGGACCGTGATGAACCTGAGAAACAAGAGCGTCGTCGTCACCGGTGGAAGCCGGGGTCTTGGCCTGGGTCTGGTCGAAGCGCTCGTCGAGCGACAGGCGAAGGTGACGGTCGTGGCGCGCGGTAGGGATGGCCTCGATGCTGTCGCAACGCGTCTTGGCGTGGCAACGATCGCGGCCGACATTACCGACGAGGCGGCGGCACATCGGATCGTCGGGGACGTGCGCCCCGATGTCCTCGTCCTGAACGCTGGTGCCCTCCCGCGCATGGGGCGGCTGGACCAGCTGAGCTGGAAGGACTTCTCCGTGGCCTGGGAAACGGACGTCAAGGGCGGCCTATTCTGGCTTCAGGCGGCACTCAATGCTCCGCTGAATCCTGGCAGCCGCGTGCTGGTCGGATCGAGCGGCGCGGCCGTCAGCGGTTCCCAGATGTCGGGCGGCTACGGCGGTTCCAAGCGCATGCTATGGTTCATGGCGAAATACGCGAACGGGGTCTCAAAGGAGAAGAATCTCGGAATTCAGTTCCAGGCGATCCTTCCGCGCCAGATGGTCCTTGGCACCGGCATTGGGGACGCGGCTGCAGGTGTCTATGCAAGTTCAATGGGAATCACGCCCGAGGAGTTCGTTGCCCGCTTCGGAGCGCCGATGCCGCCCAGGGTCTTTGGAGACCGTGTCGTATCGGTGCTGGAGGATCCTCGGTACGCCGAGGACATCGTATTCGGCCTCAACGGCGATGACGGTGTCACCGTGATGGAAGGAGCGACAGGTTGAAGGAAGGCCAGAGCCCGGCACAAAGCGCGCTGCGGTCCGAGTTGCTCGCAGCGGCGGAGGAGTGGCGCCCGGAGCTTCATCGATACTGCGCGCGCCTGATGGGCTCGGTCATCGAGGGCGAGGACGTCGTACAGGACGCCCTGACGAGCGCATTGATCGCCATCGACGAAAAGCAGCAGGACGTCAGGACGTTGCGCGCCTGGCTTTTTCGCGTCGCGCATAACCGGGCATTGGACCTGCTGCGCAGCCGTGCGCTGCGAGCGACGGAGCCGATAGATGCTGCCGATGAAGTCGCGGACGACACCATCGAGGATCCCGTGGAGAGACTTATGCTGCAGCAGGCGATCGGTTCGGCGGTTTCGCGATTCACGGAACTGCCTGTCGCCCAGCGTAGCGTGATCATCCTCAAGGATGTCCTCGATGAGCCGCTGGCCGATATCGCTGCTTTGCTCGATCTGACGATCGACTCTGTGAAGGCACATCTGTCGCGCGGCCGCGCTCGACTTCGCGAGATCAATGCGAGTGCTGCAGCAGACGAGCCGGTGGCCGCCAAGCCGGTATCGGAGGCGTTGGCGCGTTACGTCTCGCTGTTCAATGGGCGCGATTGGGACGGTCTGCGCGCGCTCCTCGCCGACGACGTGAAACTGCATCAGTCCAGTTATCCGGTTCGCGTCGGATCGGCTGACGTCGGAAGGTTTTTCAGCATCTATGCGACGATCGAAGGCTTGTGGCTCGTGCCGGCGTGGCTTGGCGGACGGGAAGTCGTTGCTGTCTTTTCAACCCGGACGAGCGTCGCGCCCGACTATTTCATGTGGCTGGAATGGCTCGACGGCCGGATCAGCTTCATACGCGATTACCGTCATGTCAGCTACGTCATCGACGACGCAGAGTTGATCCTCGCGCCGCCCACTGGGCGCCAGGACGCGGAGCGTCCTTCCGATTGACGCAAAGCTAGAGCCGGATCTTGCCTGTGCAAATGTCCTTGAACATCACCCAGTCGCCCATCAGGCTGTAGAGCGGATGACTGAAGGTGGCGGGCCGGTTCTTTTCGAAGAAAAAGTGGCCGACCCAGGCGAACCCATATCCGCACACGAGTGCGCCCGGCAGCCAGAACCAGCTTCCCGTCGCGATGGCCATGGCGACGCAGCCGATTACCCCTAGAGAGCCGATGAAATGCAGCCTTCGGCAAGTCGTGTTGCGATGCTCGCCGAGGTAGAACGGGTAGAACTGCGCGAAGCTCGTAAAACGAGTCGCATGCGTGCCGTGAACCATGGTAGCTACCTCCGCAACGATCAGGACGGTGGTGATGCCTGGAGCGGCCGCGCAAACGCGAAGAGCGCTTCCAGGGTCGCATCGGGTGCCTCGGACATCAATGCATGGCCGGCATCGAGCGTGACCGCTTCGAACTGCGCACCGGCCGCGGCAAGCGCTTCGACCAGTCCGCGCGCGGCCTTCGGTGGCGTCATCGCGTCCTTCGAACCGAGCACGAGCCGTACCGGGCAGCGCAGTTGCCCAGCGCGCTCCAGCCCTTCCGCGTAGCCGTTGCAGGCGGAAAAATCGGTGTGGAAGAGCCCCGGCTCGCCGGCCGCGGCCACGCGCTCCATCAGGCGCTGGTTCACCCCGTGCAGCCAAAAACCAGGGCCCGGGCAGGACGGCTTGGCGGCAATCGTCGAATGCGACCAGCGATTGACGAGCGCGATCGCTTCGGCTTCGCGGTGGAGCGCGGCGTCCAGCAACGCGTCGGAAACGGTCATCGGCACGGCTGTGGCGACGAGCGCCACGCGCGCGGCGCGGGTCGGATAACGGCCGGCGAAGTCCAATGCCACGAGCGAACCCATGCTGTGCCCAGCCACGAACGCCGATGTCACGCCCAGCGTGTCGAGGAACGCCGCGAGCCAATCGGCGAGCGCGCCGATGCTCTTGGCCGCCGGCCCGGCGCTGCGGCAGTGGCCCGGCAGATCGACGGCGAGCGCATTGAAGCCGTGGTGCGCAAAGTACCGGCTCTGTAGCGCCCAGACGCTGTGGTCGTGCTGGGCGCCATGAACGAAGACGGCGCTCGGCAGTGCTGGATCGAACGGCCTGCCGCCGGTATAGGCATAAGCCCGTTTGCCCAGGACGTCGACGATCATGCCGACTCCTTTTTTGACGCGCCACGGCCCGCATCGGGTCCCGAGCCGGACTTGCCGGCTGCCTTGAGCGCACGTTTGAGATCGTCGATGAGATCGTCCGGATCTTCCAGCCCGATCGACAGGCGAATGGTGCCTTCCCGGATGCCCGCTGCCGCGAGCGCCGCGGCGTCCATGCGAAAGTGCGTCGTCGAAGCCGGATGAATCACGAGCGAGCGCACGTCGCCGACATTCGCGAGGTGGGAAAACAGTGTGAGGGCTTCGATGAAGCGCCGGCCGGCGGCGCGATCGCCGCGCAGATCGAAGCTGACCACGGCGCCCGCGCCGCGCGGCAGCAGGCGCTGCGCGAGCGCGTAGTCCGGATGCGAGGGCAGCTCCGGATAGGCAATCGATGCAACGCCCGCATGCGAGGCCAGGAATTCGACGACCTTGCGCGTATTGGCCACGTGCCTGTCCATCCGCAGCGGCAGCGTTTCGATGCCCTGCAGCAGTTGCCACGCGGCTTGCGGGTGCAGCGTGGCGCCGAAGTCGCGCAGGCCTTCGCGGCGCGCGCGCAGCAAAAACGGCGCGACGGTGCTCTCTTCGGCGAAGACCATGCCATGGAAGCCCTCGTACGGCTCGGTGAATTCGGGAAAGCGGCCCGATGCGACGAAGTCGAAGGCGCCGCTGTCGACGAGTACCCCGCCGATCGTCGTGCCGTGTCCGCCCAGGAATTTGGTCGCCGAGTGATAGACGAAATCGGCGCCATGCTCGAACGGTTTGAGCAGGTAGGGCGTCGTGAACGTGGAGTCCACCAGCAGCGGCACCCGGTGCTCGTGCGCGAGATGCGCCAGCGTGGCAATGTCGAGCACGTCGAGGCCCGGATTGCCCAGTGTCTCGCCGAAGAGGAGGCGGGTGTTGGGCCGCAGCGCGGCGCGCCAGGCATCGATATCGCGCGGCTCGACGAACGTCGTTTCGATGCCGAAGCGCGGCAGCGTGTAGTGCAGCAGATTGTGCGAGCCGCCGTAAAGCGCGTTCGAGGCGACGATATGGGCGCCGGCGCCCATCAACGTGGCGATGGCCAGATGCAGGGCGGCTTGCCCGCTGGCCGTGCCGATCGCGCCCGCGCCGTTTTCGAGCGCGGCGACACGCTCTTCGAAAACGGCGACGGTCGGGTTGGAGATGCGCGAATAGACGTGCCCGGCGCGTTCCATATCGAACAGCGCCGCTGCGTGATCCGTGTCGCGGAATACGAACGCCGCGCTTTGATGGATGGGCGTGACGCGCGCGCCGGTTGTCGCATCGGGCGCGGCGCCGGCATGAACGGCGAGTGTGTCGAATCGGTTGGCGGACATCGGCGGCGACCGGACGCTCGTCCGGCAAGGGTGGCGTGACGGCCATCGTACCATCGCGGCGCGCCCGTTCAAGAGGCGGCGAGCGCGACCGTCCGCACGCGCCGGTGGCTGAAATCGGCGCGTGCGGCTTTCCTTTTAAGGGGCTTTCCGCTAGGATCGACCGATCAAACGAGGCTTTAACCGGAGGGGGCAAACCATGAAGGTCAGCGATATCTTGAAGGTGAAGGGCAATACGCTCTATACCGTTTCGCCCGATACGCCGCTCACAGCCGCGGTGACCACGATGGCGGAGCACGACATCGGTTCGCTCGTGATCATGGAGCATGGCGATCTGGTCGGTATGTTGACGTTTCGCGAAATCATCGTCACGTTGAACAAGAATGGCGGCACCGTAGGCTCCGGCATGATCCGCAAGGTGATGGACGACCACCCGCTCACGTGCACCCCCGAAACGGATGTCGACGAGGTGCGCCGGATGATGCTCGAGCATCACGTGCGCTACCTGCCGGTGCTCGAGAACCGCACGTTGATGGGGGTCATTTCGTTTTACGACGTCGCCAAGGCGGTTGTCGAAGAACAGAGCTTCGAAAATCGTATGCTGAAGGCATACATCCGGGATTGGCCGGAAGAGGGCGAGTCGCGCGAATTGCGCTAAGGCGCTTCGGCGCCCGTTCGCCCGCTTCCCGCTTCCCGTACGCCTAGACGGCAACAAGACGCGCCCCGGTCTTGTTGCGTCGCACAACGAGCCGGCTGCGTTCTTTGAACGCGGCTTTTTTTTCGAATCGATGCGAGCCATCGTCCGATTTTCGCGACATCGCCTCGCCCTGCAGCCCGATCCATGAGCGAACGCCCGTTGACCATGGCGACCGATGCGCGCCGAGCCCCGCGTCACGAACATTCTCAGTTCGGTTTGCTCAAAGAGCGCCGTTTCGCCCCGTTTTTCTGGACGCAGTTTCTCGGGGCGCTGAATGACAACGTATTCAAAGTCGGCTTTACGTCGCTCGTGACGTACGAGACGGCCCAGTTTTCGGGTGTCGATGCAAAAACGGCCGCTTTTCTGATTTCGGCGATCTTCATTTTGCCGTTCGTCCTTTTTTCCGCAACGTCGGGGCAAATCGCTGATAAATACGATAAAGCGACGCTGACGCGCTTCGTCAAAACGTTCGAAATCGCGGTGATGCTGGTGGGCGCCGCCGGATTCGCGCTTCATCATGCGGTGCTGCTGTACCTGTGTACGTTTCTGATGGGCGTGCATTCGACGTTGTTCGGCCCCGTCAAATATGCGTATTTACCCCAGCATCTCGATCAGCGGGAACTCGTCGGCGGAAACGGGCTCGTCGAGATGGGTACGTTCGTGGCCATTCTCATCGGCACGATCGTGGGAGGCGTTGCCGCAGCTTTCGCCACGCACGGCGCGCTCGTGCTCGCCGTCGTCTGCGTGGCCGTCGCCTGTGCCGGGCGGGCCATATCGAGTGCGGTTCCGGCAACACCGGCGCCTCAGCCCGATCTGCGCATCAATTGGAACCCGGTCACGGAGACGCTGCGCAATCTCGCACTGGCCCGCGAGAATCGAACGGTATTCCTGAGCCTGCTGGGTATTTCATGGCTCTGGTTTGTCGGCGCAACGTTTCTGACATCGTTCTTCAGCTTCGCGAAGGACGTGTTATCGGCCAATCCCGATGTCGTCACCGTTTTGCTCGCAACGTTTTCGCTCGGTATCGGCGGCGGCTCGCTGCTTTGCGAGCGGCTCTCGAACCGGCGCGTCGAAGTCGGTCTCGTGCCGCTCGGCTCGATCGGCATGAGCGTTTTCGCCATCGACCTTTATTTTGCGAGCCACGCCTTGCCGAGCGCCGGACATCTGCTCGACGTCGCCCAGTTTCTGAGCCGCCCGGCGCACTGGCGTATCCTCGCGGACCTGTTCCTGCTCGCCATGTTCGGCGGCTTTTACAGCGTACCGCTCTATGCGCTGATTCAAAGCCGCAGCCAGCCCACGCGTCGCGCGCGGATCATCGCGGCCAACAACATTCTCAATGCGCTCTTCATGGTGGTATCGGCGCTGATGGCTATCGCGTTGACATCGTTGGGCGTGCGCATCCCCGGTATCTTTCTGACGACGGCATTGCTCAACGCCGTGGTGGCCATTTACATCTATTCGCTCGTGCCCGAGTTCCTGCTGCGCTTCGTCGCGTGGGTGCTCGTGCATACCTTCTACCGGATTCGCCTCGTGCACGCGGAGCGTATTCCGGAGACAGGGCCGGCGGTGCTCGTCTGCAATCATGTGAGCTATGTCGATGCGCTCGTCATCATGGCCGGCAGCCCGCGGCCGATCCGCTTCGTCATGGATCACCGCATTTTCGAAACGCCGTTCGCGGGCTGGGTCTTTCGTCATGCGAAGGCCATTCCGATCGCTCCGACCCATGAGAACGCGGCGCTGCTCGAGCGCGCATACGACGCTTGTGCGGAGGCGCTCGCGCAGGGAGACCTCGTATGCATCTTTCCCGAAGGCAAGCTGACGGCCACGGGGGAGATCAACGCTTTTCGCCACGGTGTGACGCGCATCGTCGAGCGTACGCCCGTGCCGGTCATTCCCATGGCCCTGCGTGGGTTGTGGGGCAGCGTGTTCTCGCGGCACGCCGATGCGCGCTGGCCCCGGCCGCTGCGCAAGGGGATGACGAGCCGCCTGAGCCTGGCCGTTGGCGAGCCGATGGAGCCGTCAGCCGCGACGCCCGAGGCGCTGCAGACCATCGTGACAGGCCTGCGGGGACCGCGCAAATAAAACGTCGGGGCACGCGCGCGATGGCGCCGCCGCATGCGGTGCCAAGCTTGCGCCGCGGGCAGGGCATAATATCGGTCTTTCCCGCATTTTTCGTAAGGCCACGTCCATGTCCGGCAACACTCTTGGCACGCTCTTCACCGTTACGACGTTCGGCGAATCGCATGGCCCGGCCATCGGCTGCGTCGTCGATGGCTGTCCGCCCGGCATGGCGCTGACCGAGGCCGATATCCAATTGGAGCTCGATCGCCGCAAGCCCGGCACGTCGCGGCATGTGACGCAACGCCATGAAGAGGACAAGGTCGAGATTCTGTCCGGCGTGTTCGAGGGCGTGACGACGGGCGCACCGATCGCCCTGCTGATCCGCAATACCGATCAGCGCAGCAAGGACTACGGCAACATCGCCGAGACGTTCCGTCCCGGGCATGCCGATTACACCTACTGGCACAAGTATGGCGTGCGCGACTACCGCGGCGGTGGCCGCTCCTCGGCCCGTTTGACCGCGCCGACCGTCGCGGCCGGCGCGGTGGCGAAGAAATGGCTGAGCGAGCGGCTCGGCGTCGAAGTGCGCGGGTACATGAGCGCGCTGGGCGAAATCGACGTACCGTTCGTCGATTGGTCGCATGTGCGCGAGAATCCGTTCTTCGTCCCCAATGCCGACATCGTACCGAGGCTCGAGGAATACATGGATGCGCTGCGCAAAGAGGGCGATTCGATCGGCGCACGCATCAATGTCGTGGCGAGCGGCGTTCCCGTGGGTCTCGGCGAACCGCTCTTCGACAGGCTCGATGCCGATATCGCGCATGCGATGATGGGCATCAATGCCGTGAAGGGCGTCGAGATCGGAGCGGGCTTCGCCAGTGTTGCGCAGCGCGGTTCCGAGCATGGCGACGAATTGACGCCGGCGGGATTTGTCGGCAATCGCGCCGGCGGCATTCTCGGCGGCATTTCGACGGGCCAGGATATTACGGTGTCGATCGCGATCAAGCCGACGTCGAGCATCCGCACGCCGCGCCGCTCGATCGATAAAGCAGGGCAGCCGGCTGTTGTCGAGACTTTCGGCCGGCACGACCCCTGTGTCGGTATTCGCGCCACGCCAATCGCCGAGGCGATGCTCGCGCTCGTGCTGATCGATCACGCGCTGCGTCATCGCGCGCAGTGTGGCGACGTGAGCGTCGCCACACCGAAGATTGCGGCAAGCGCACCCTGATCGTCTGCAGGCTGTTCTCGGCGCGATTCGGCCGTGACAAAAGAAACGGGCGCGGGTCTCGATGGACCCGCGCCCGTTTTCATCTGTGCGGCACGAACATCGTCCGTGCCGCCTTACCGCGTCACATATTCGCGTAGTTGGGCCCGCCGCCGCCTTCGGGCGTGACCCAGACGATGTTTTGCGTCGGATCCTTTATATCGCACGTCTTGCAATGCACGCAGTTCTGGGCGTTGATGACGAGCCGGTCGCTCCCGTCGTCGTTTTTGACGAACTCGTACACCGCGGCGGGGCAGTACCGTCCCTCCGGCCCCGCGTAGGTATGCAGATTAACGTTCACTGGCACGGACGGATCTTTCAGCGTCAAATGCGCCGGCTGATTCTCTTCGTGGTTCGTGTTCGACAGGAAGACCGACGAAAGCCGATCGAACGTGAGTTTGCCATCGGGCCTCGGATAAGCGATCGGCGCGCACTGCGCGGCGGGCTTGAGCATCTCGTGATCGCGGTGCTTGTGATGGAGCGTCCACGGCACGTTGCCGCCGAACAGCTTTTGCTCGATGCCGACCATCAGCGTGCCGAGATAGAGCCCCTTGCTCATCCACTGCTTGAAGTTGCGCGCG
>NZ_DASXWY010000028.1:0-64470 GCF_036503415.1 Trinickia sp.
GCGATCTCCTTCTTGCGCGTGCGGACGGCAGTCCTCAGCGTTTTTATAGCCTCTCCGCGCAGATTCAGCGCGAACGCAAAGCCTATTACGACGTGCTCGAGCGCACGCAAAGAGGAAGCCTCGACGTCACCGAGTGGTTGAACTGGTTTCTGAGCACCTTGAAGGACGCCGTCGAGCGCGCTCATCGGACGCTGGATTCGGTGCTGGCCAAAGCGCGGTTCTGGCAGCGCTTTGCGGGCGTGCCGATGAACGCTCGGCAAATCAAGTTATTGAACAAACTGCTCGATGGTTTCGAGGGCAAGCTGACGAGCAGCAAATGGGCGGCTATTGCCAAGTGCTCGGCCGATACTGCACTGCGCGATATAAACGAACTGATCGATGCAGGGGCCTTGCGAAAGTCGGCAGCGAGCGGCCGTAGCACGAGTTACGAAATGCCTCGATAGCGGTTGCTTGTGCCCGTATCGCACCGTTCCCAGCGCTCTTCGTAATGGCTGAAAGGGCTTCGTTCTGCGGGCGATGTGCCGTAGGCAGCACTGCTATACCTACGGTCACGAAATCTACCGACCCGATCAAGAAAGGCAAGGATATGACTCCTTCAGCGATCGGCCCGCGTGGCCGCGATGACAGCGCACGAGCGAGCGAGGGGGGCGGCGGTGGTGCGCGGAGCGCAGAAAATGTGCCGCGGCCATCTCATCCGCCGACCCGAACGGACGTTAGTGGGCCGCTTGCAGGTGCCGCGCAACTCGGTGCGTCGGAGACTCGCTCACGCGCCGCGGCGGCGAGGGTGACCGCGGGCAAAGCGTGGACGGGGACGGGGCGTACGGTGCGGGCGACGGTGCGTGCATTGGGTGCTGCGGGCGGCGCCGTAGCGGATGGCGGACGCTTCATCGGTATCGACCGCCGGATGGTCCTGCGCGGCGCTGGAGTAGTGTTGCTCGGCGCAGCCGGCCTGGAGGCTTGTCACGAAGTCGCGCGTCTGCTCGAGCCGCCGCCGCTCGCCGTTCCGGACGACGTCGAGGCGTCGGCCGCAAAGATTGCCGCTGCGCGAAACGCTGTCTCCGAAGCCGCACAAAAGGAGGCTGACGAAATCATCGCCAGTTTGCGGGCGTCTTCGCCCGGATCGCGTGAGATCGGAGTTCTCGAGCGCGCTAAGAAACAGGACGCACAAAAACTGCTCACTGCGCTCGATCACTACTGGAGCACCGTTCCCAGCCAGGCAGATTCGGCGCGCAGCCGCCGGCTTCGCGCGCAGGTCGCCCTCCTGAGACTTCGTCCGGAAAATGGCGAATCCCCGCCTCGAACGGCTACGCGGCGCAATGAATTGAAAAAGACGGTCGAAACGCTGCGCAAAGTGGACTGGACTTGTGTGTCCGGTCCGGATGGCACCATCAACTGCAGCCTATAGCGCAATCGGCGCTCACACGAGCGGAACACGAGGACACGAGGGTCCGCAACCGCGCGGTTCCGGGTGCCGCGCGATGCATTCCCATCGTTCGAACAACGAACCATATCGACGCAATTGGACAAATCCTGTCGCGATTTGACAAGCCACTTACGGTCGCGTAAATTTCGCGCACGCGTCGGGAGAGTGCGTCGACAGCATGTTTCTTCATCCATTCATGCTGCCACGCCGCCGAAGGGGCATACCCACAAACTCTCAGGCAAAAGGACCGACCGCGTCGAAAACCCGCATCTGACGGCCTGCTTCTCAACTGTCAGACGGTTTTCGAACTCTGGAGAGCGGCAGTAGCCGGCCAGCGGCGCGCGTTTCAGCGCGAAGCCCGGCAAGCTGCCCACCGAAGGGGCGCGCGTTTGGCCGGGAAACGAAATCCGGAACAGGGATTCGTCCCCGACTGCGCAATCTCTCAGGTACCGAGGACAGAGGGGTCATCCATCGCACACGCCAGCGGCCACCGCGGCGCAGCGCGATCGGCATGGCCCTTTTTTGTTTTCGCGAACCCTGTAGCGTGCCGAGGCTCCATTCCATGACCGAACTGAAACGTACCCCGCTTCACGCCACCCATCGCGCGCAGGGCGCACGCATGGTCGACTTCGGCGGATGGGACATGCCCGTCAACTACGGCTCTCAGATCGACGAACACCAGGCGGTCCGGCGCGATGCCGGCATGTTCGACGTCTCGCACATGTGCGCCGTGGATTTCACAGGAGCGCGCGCCCGCGCGTTTTTCGAATTCGCGATTGCGAACAACGTCGCCAAGCTGCAAACGCCCGGCCGCGCGCTCTACTCGTGTCTGCTCAATGAAGCGGGCGGCGTCGTCGACGATCTCATCGTCTATTACTTCTCGGACGAATGGTTTCGCGTGGTCGTCAATGCAGGCACGGCCGACAAGGACATCGCCTGGTTCTCGCGTCTGAACACCGAACACGCGTTCGGCCTCACCATCACGCCGCGCCGCGATTTCGCCATCATCGCCGTTCAGGGCCCGAATGCGCGCGCCAAGCTCTGGCAAGCGGTTCCCGCCGCACGCGAGGCTAGCGAGCCGCTCAAGCCGTTCAATGCCGCGCGCGTCGGCGCAACGCCGTTCGGCGAGCTGACCATCGCGCGCACGGGCTATACGGGCGAGGACGGCTTCGAGATCATTGTCCCGGCCGCGCATGCCGTGGCGCTTTGGGACGCGCTGCAGGCGCAGGGCGTCATGCCGTGCGGCCTGGGCGCGCGCGACACGCTGCGCCTCGAAGCGGGCATGAATCTTTACGGACAGGACATGGACGAGACGGTCTCGCCACTCGACGCAGGCCTCGCGTGGACGGTCGATCTGAGTTCGCCCCGCCCGTTCGTCGGACGCTCCGCGCTCGAAGCGCACGGTGCGACGCGCGCATTCGTCGGTCTCATCCTGCGTAAGGAAGGGGGCAAGGCGGCGGGCGTGCTGCGTGCGCATCAGAAGGTGCTGACGCCGTTGGGCGAGGGCGAGATCACGAGCGGCACGTTTTCGCCGACGATGCTCGAATCGATCGCCTTCGCGCGCGTGCCCAAAGGCGTGCAGCCCGGCGACACGGTACAGGTCCAGATTCGCGACAAAGCGTTGAACGCAACCGTGGTAAAACTGCCGTTCGTGCGCAACGGCAAGGTGCTCGCCGCCTGACGCCGGGCGCGCGGCGCACGCGTTTCGCGTTATCCGAATTTTTCCATTTATCAGGAGCATCCGATGAGCAACGTTCCGGCCGATCTCAAGTACACCGAAGAGCACGAATGGCTGCGCACCGAAGCGGACGGTACGCTGACGATCGGCATTACCGATCACGCGCAAAGCACACTCGGCGACATCGTCTTTCTCGAACTGCCCGAAGTCGGAAAACACGTGACCGCTGGTGACGCGGTCGGCGTGGTCGAATCGGTGAAGGCAGCCTCGGACATCTACTCGCCGGTCTCGGGTGAAATCGTCGACGTGAACTCGGCCATCGTCGATACGCCCGACGCGGTGAACAGCGATGCCTACGACAGCTGGCTCTTCAAGATCAAGTTGGCCGACAGCGCGTCGACCGACAAGCTGCTCGACGCCGCGGCTTACTCCAAGCTGATCGACTGAATACTTTCGCTATCTCGCGCGGCGCGCTTCGCCGTGGTTCGTCGAAGCCGCCGCCCACTCCGCGCCACTCGCACCGCCCGCCCATCATGAAGCTCGAACACCCGGATCGCCTGATGAACCGCACTCCTTCCTCGCTTGCCGCACTCGAAGTGCATGACGCCTTCGCGGAGCGGCACATCGGCCCGGACGCAGCCGATCAGCAAAAGATGCTCGATGCGCTCGGATTCGCGACGCGCGCCACGCTGATCGATGCGGTCATCCCGGAGACGATCCGCCGCACCGAGCCGCTGCCGCTCGGGCCCTTCGCGCAGCCGTTGGGCGAAGCCGAAGCGCTCGCGGCCCTGCGCGAGCTCGCGAACAAGAACCAGGTGTTCCGCTCGTATATCGGGCAGGGCTACTACAACACGCACACGCCGGCCGTCATCCTGCGCAACGTGCTCGAGAATCCCGCCTGGTACACGGCCTACACGCCTTACCAGCCGGAAATTTCGCAAGGCCGGCTCGAGGCGCTGCTCAATTTTCAGCAGATGATCACGGACCTCACCGGGCTGTCGATGGCCAACGCCTCGCTGCTCGACGAGGCCACGGCCGCGGCCGAAGCGATGACGCTGCTGCAGCGTGTCGGCAAGCCGAAGTCGAACGTCTTCTATGTGGCCGACGATGTGCTGCCGCAAACGATCGAGGTCATCTGCACGCGTGCCCGGCCGATCGGCATCGAGGTCAAGGTCGGCCCCGCGGCCGACGCCGCCGCGTCGAATGCCTTCGGCGTGCTGCTGCAATACCCCGGTGCGAACGGCGATGTGCGCGACTACCGGGCGCTCACCGAGGCGGTGCATGCGGCCGGAGGCCACGTGGTCGTTGCGGCCGATCTGCTTGCGCTGACACTGCTCGCGCCGCCGGGCGAATGGGGTGCGGACGTGGCCATCGGTAGCTCGCAGCGCTTCGGCGTGCCGGTCGGCTTCGGCGGCCCGCATGCGGCTTACCTCGCCGTGCGCGACGAATTCAAACGGCAGATGCCGGGGCGGCTCGTCGGTGTGACCGTCGACGCCCAGGGCAACGCAGCGCTGCGTCTCGCGCTGCAAACGCGCGAGCAGCACATCCGTCGCGAGAAAGCGACTTCGAACGTCTGCACGGCGCAGGCGCTGCTGGCGATTATGGCGAGCATGTACGCCGTCTACCACGGACCGCATGGCCTGAAGACGATCGCGCTTCGGGTCCACCGCATTGCCGCGTTGCTCGCGGCCGGCGCCAAGCAGCTCGGCTATGCGTTGGCCAACGAAACGTTCTTCGACACGCTGACGATCGAAACGGGTAGCCGGACCGCGGCCGTACACGAGGCGGCCAAGCGCGCGCGGATCAATCTGCGGCGCATCGACGACACGCGCGTGGGCGTCTCCATCGACGAAACGACGACGCGTCGCGATCTGGCCGATCTGCTCGCGGTATTCGCCCATGCGGCCGGTGCCATTGACGTGCCGCACGTCGACACGCTCGACGCTGCCCTCACGCGCGCGGCCGGCGGCGGCGCGCCCGGCGATGCGACGGCGCTTCCCGAGGCGCTCGTGCGCACGAGCGCCTATCTGACCCACCACGTCTTCAACCGGCACCATTCGGAGACGGAGATGCTGCGCTATTTGCGCAGCTTGGCCGACAAGGACCTCGCGCTCGACCGCTCGATGATTCCGCTGGGCTCGTGCACGATGAAGCTCAACGCCACCTCGGAGATGCTGCCCGTCACATGGCCGGAGTTCGGCGCGATCCATCCGTTCGCGCCGGCGGAGCAAACGGTCGGATATCGCGAAATGATCGATCAGCTCGAGCAGATGCTCGTGGCGGCCACCGGTTACGCCGCCGTCTCGCTGCAGCCCAATGCCGGATCGCAGGGCGAATACGCAGGACTGCTGATCATTCGCGCCTATCACGCATCGCGCGGCGAGTCCCATCGCGACATCTGCCTCATTCCCGCCTCGGCGCACGGTACGAACCCCGCATCGGCGCATATGGCGGGCCTGAAGGTGGTGGTCGTGAACTGCGACGCGCAAGGCAACGTCGATACGGAAGATCTGCGTGCGAAGGCGGCCGCGCATGCCGACAAGCTCGCGGCGATCATGATCACCTACCCGTCGACGCATGGTGTGTTCGAGCGCAACGTGCGCGAGATCTGCGAGATCGTGCACGCGCACGGCGGTCAGGTCTATGTCGACGGCGCCAATATGAATGCGATGGTGGGTCTGACTGCGCCGGGCCAGTTCGGTGGCGACGTCTCGCACCTGAACCTGCACAAGACGTTCTGCATTCCGCATGGCGGCGGCGGCCCCGGTGTGGGCCCGGTCGCCGTCGGCGCGCATCTGGCGCAGTTTCTGCCGAATCAGACGTCGTCGGGCTACCGGCGCGCCGAAAGCGGCATTGGCGCGGTTTCGGCTGCTCCGTATGGATCCGCATCGATTCTGCCGATTTCGTGGATGTACATCGCGATGATGGGCGCGAAAAACCTCACCGCCGCAACCGAGGTCGCGATCCTCAACGCGAACTACGTGGCCAAGAAGCTCGCGCCGCATTATCCGGTGCTCTACTCCGGGCCGGGCGGCCTCGTGGCGCACGAGTGCATTCTCGATCTGCGGCCGATCAAGGACGCGTGCGGCATCACCGTCGACGACGTCGCCAAGCGCCTCGCCGATTACGGCTTTCACGCGCCGACGATGAGTTTCCCGGTGCCCGGCACGCTGATGGTCGAGCCGACCGAATCGGAATCGAGGGAGGAACTCGATCGATTCATCGAAGCGATGATCGCCATTCGCGAAGAAATCCGCGCAGTCGAGGAAGGCCGCGCCGACCGCGAGGACAATCCGCTCAGGCACGCGCCGCATACGGCGGCCGCCGTGACGGCGAACGAGTGGGAGCATGCCTATTCGCGCCAGCAAGCGGCTTATCCGTTGCCGTCGCTCGTCACCCGTAAATATTGGCCGCCTGTCGGCCGCGCGGACAACGCTTATGGCGACCGCAACCTCTTTTGCTCCTGCGTGCCCGTGGCCGATTACGCGTAACGGGCGGACCGTGCGCGCGCCCGCTACGCCGCATTGCGCGGCTTCGGCGCGGAGCACGTCGCCGCGCGTCGCTCGACACGAATACCGGCTAACATCTCACACCGCGATCAAGCAAACGAAGGAGCGACGCATGGTGCGAATGGGGGCCACGACGAGCGGGCGCGCAACGCGGCTGCGGACATGGCACGAACAGGGCGCGCGAGCGTTGCGCTGGCCGCGGCTGCTCGCCTGCGCGACGGCGTGCACGATGCCGCCCGTACTGGCTCATGCGGCGATGAACTTCTGCGCCGCTCCAGGATTGCAAACGAGCGAACGCGCCAACGCGGCGCCGGATGTTCAGGCGTTGATGAAGCGTGTCGGTGGGCAACTCGGCGCCGAGCCCAAGCCGCTCCCGCGGCTGCACACCGAGGGTACGCTGCCGCACGAGGGGATTTACGACGAAAGCATCGAAGCCGAAAAAGAGCTCGAGCTGATGCGCGACGCCGCGCTCGTTTGGCGTGCGACCGGCGATGACCGCTACCTGAAGCTCGTCGACCGGTTTCTCGCGGCCTGGGTGGGCACGTATCGGCCCAGTTTCGATCCGATCGACGAAACCCATTTCGACTCGCTGATCCTCGCTTACGACATGACGGCGAGTGCACTCTCGGTCAAGACGCGCAATGCGACAGCGGCCTTCATCGCGACGCTGGGCAATGGCTACGTCGCACGCATCGACAGCGCAGCGCGTCCCCTGACCGGCACCTATCGGAACAACTGGGAAAGCCATCGCGTGAAGCTCGTTGCGATGGCGGCTTTCACGCTCGACGATCGCAAGCTCATCGATGCCGCGCAACGCATCTTCGTCGAGCAGATCGGCAACAACATTGCGCCGGACGGTTCGACCGTCGATTTCGCCGAACGCGACGCGCTGCATTACGTCGCCTACGATCTCGAGCCGCTCGTTGCCGCGGCGCTTGCCGCGCGGCGTCACAACCGCAACTGGCTCACGCTCAAGGCGGGCAATGGCGCCTCGCTTGCGCTCGCGCTCAATTGGCTCGTGCCTTATGCGCTCGGCCAAAAGACGCATGACGAATTCGTGCATTCGAGCGTGCCGTTCGACGCGAAACGGCGCGCGGCCGGCGTGGCGGGCTTTTCGGGTCCATGGGACCCCAAGCGCGCGGCGCCGCTTTTTCACCTCGCGGCGCGTCTGTCGGGGCGCTATACCAGCGTCGCGCTGCTGCTTTCGCCGACGCCGCCGGCCTGGGTGGCCGTCTGTCTGCCGCTTGCGGCGCGATGAGCGGAGCATCGGTCTTCCTTTTCTGGAGCAACAATGGCAGTCAGCGTTTTCGATCTCTTCAAAATCGGCATCGGTCCGTCGAGTTCCCACACGGTCGGGCCGATGCGCGCGGCCTTGATGTTCGTGCAGGGACTCGAGCGCGACGGACTCCTCGGCGCCACCGCGGCGCTCAAGGTTGAGCTCTATGGCTCGCTGGGCGCGACGGGCAAAGGCCACGGCACCGACCGCGGCGTGATGCTGGGGCTGCTGGGCGAGGCCCCCGACACGGTCGATCCGACCACGATCGCGGCGCGTCTCGATACGGTGCGCAGCACGCGGCGTCTCGCGCTGCTCGGCAAGCACGAAATCGACTTCACACCGAAGGATCACATCGCGTTTTATCGTCAGGCGCTGTCCGAGCATCCGAACGGGCTCAAGCTGCGCGCGGCCGATTCGGCGGGCACGACCCTGCGCGAATCCACGTACCTCTCGGTGGGCGGCGGCTTCGTCGTGACAGCCGGCGCGCCGAACACGAAGGTGCTCGCCGCTGTCGACCAGCTCCCCCATCCGTTTCGCAGCGGCAACGAATTGCTCGCGCGGTGCACCGCCACGGGCAAGAGCATTGCGCAACTGATGTGGGAGAACGAGCGCGTCTGGCATACCGACGACGAGACGCGAAGCGGGTTGCTGAAAATCTGGGAGGTCATGCAGGCGTGCGTCGCGCGCGGTTGCGGCGTAGGCAACCCCGACGCCGACGGTACGCTGCCCGGTCCTTTCAACGTCAAGCGCCGCGCGCCGCAGCTTTATCGCGACCTGTCCGGCAATCCGGAGCAAGGTTTGCGCGATCCGCTCTCGATGATCGACTGGATCAACCTTTATGCGATCGCGGTCAACGAAGAGAACGCGGCGGGCGGCCGTGTCGTGACCGCGCCGACGAACGGAGCCGCGGGCATCATCCCCGCCGTGCTGCACTATTACACGCGCTTTACGCCCGGCGCCAACGAACAAGGCGTGATCGACTTTTTGATGACGGCGGCGGCCATCGGCATTCTCTACAAACTCAATGCGTCGATTTCGGGCGCGGAAGTCGGATGCCAGGGGGAAGTCGGCGTGGCCTGTTCGATGGCGGCCGGCGCGCTCGCGGCGGTCATGGGCGGCAGCCCGAAACAGGTCGAAAACGCCGCGGAAATCGGCATGGAGCACAACCTCGGGCTCACCTGCGATCCGGTGGGCGGGATGGTGCAGATTCCCTGTATCGAACGGAATGCCATGGCTTCGGTGAAGGCTGTCAACGCGGCGCGCATGGCCTTGCGCGGCGACGGCAGCCACTACGTCTCGCTCGATTCGGTCATCAAGACGATGCGCGAGACCGGCGCCGACATGAAAACGAAGTACAAGGAGACATCGCGCGGCGGGCTCGCGGTCAATATCGTCGAGTGCTGAGGCGCGGCGCTTTCGCCGGATCCGCCGTATGGCGTGCCGATGTTTTCTCGAAGGACGTCCAACCAATCAGGAGGTCGCAGCATCATGGTCAACGCCGCTGACGCCGTTTCCACGACGGGTGCACGTCTCATCGTCGATGCCTTGCTCGCGCAGGGTGTCGATCGCGTTTTCTGCGTACCGGGCGAGAGCTTTCTCGCTGTGCTCGATGTACTTCATGACGAGGATGCGCATATCCGCACGTTCGTTTGCCGGCACGAGGCGGCGGCCGCCAACATGGCCGAGGCGACCGGCAAAATGACGGGGCGGCCCGGCGTGGCTTTCGTGACGCGCGGTCCGGGCGCCACCCATGCATCGATCGGCGTGCATACGGCGTTTCAGGATTCGACGCCGATGATTCTCTTCATCGGCCAATGCGCGCGCGAGCATCTCGATCGCGAAGCGTTCCAGGAGATCGACTATCGACGCATGTTCGGTCAAATGGCGAAGTGGGTCGCGCAAATCGACGACGCGCGGCGCATTCCCGAGTATCTGAGTCACGCGTTTCATGTTGCGTGTTCGGGGCGACCGGGGCCGGTCGTGTTGGCGCTGCCCGAGGACATGCTCTCGGACCCTTGCCCGGCCGTGCCGGCGGCGCCCCGGTTTCAGCGTGTCGCCGCGTCGCCGGCGCCGGCGCAAATCGAGCGCGTGCGCGCACTGCTCGAGAACGCGCGCCAGCCCATGCTGATTCTCGGCGGCAGCGGATGGACGGCGGGCGCCTGCGACGACATACGCCGCTTCGCGGAAAACTGGCAATTGCCGGTGGGATGCGCTTTCCGCTATCAGGACCTCTTCGATAATGCGCATGCGAACTATGCAGGCGACGTGGGGCTCGGTATCAATCCGGCGCTCGGGCGGCGCATCGGCGAGGCGGACCTCCTGCTCGCGATCGGCCCGCGCCTCGGCGAAGCGACGACGGGCGGCTATACGCTGCTCGACATTCCGAAAACGAAGCAGACCCTAGTCCATGTGCATCAGGGGGCGGAGGAACTCGGGCGCGTTTATGCGGCCGATCTGCCGATCGTTTCGGGCATGCCCGAGATCGCGGCGGCGCTCGCGGCACTCGAGCCGGGCGCGGCGCCCGCGTGGGCCGGCAGCGCGGAGGACGCGCATCGCGCCTACCTCGAATGGCACCGGCCACGCCCGATGCAGGGCGACGTGCAGCTGGGCGAAATCATGGTGCAACTGCGCGAGCGGCTGCCGGAAGACGCTTTCGTTTCGAACGGCGCGGGCAACTACGCGATCTGGCTGCACCGGCACTTCGCCTATCGGCGCTTCAAGACGCAACTGGCACCGACGAGCGGGGCGATGGGATATGGGGTACCCGCGGCGCTGGCAGCCAAAGCGCTTTATCCCGAGCGGATCGCGGTGGCCCTTGCCGGCGACGGGTGCTTCATGATGGCGGGCCACGAGTTGGCAACGGCCATGCAGTACGGCCTGAATGCGATCTTCATCGTCGTCAACAACGGTCATTACGGCACCATCCGTATGCATCAGGAGCGCCACTATCCTGACCGGCCGCATGGCACGGCGCTGACCAACCCAGACTTCGCTGCTTATGCGCGTTCGTTCGGCGCGCATGGCGAGACGGTCGTCAAGACGGCCGAATTTTTGCCCGCGCTCGAGCGTTCGATCGCCAGCGGCTTGCCGGCGTTGATCGAAATCCGCGTGCCGAAGGAGGTCAGCACGCCGTCCGCCACGCTCGAACAGATTCGGGAACAGGGACGCAAGGCACGCGCCGGAGCATGATGCCGCGGTTTGCGCGGGCCGTCGCCGTCCGCGCTGCGCCGCGCGGGGCATCCGGCTCAGAGGTCAGTCAATGGCCACGGTAGATTTCGGTATGCGACTCCGACACCTCGGTGGTCCGCGCCGGCTTGAGCCGCTCGCGGGGCTCGATCTCGGATAGCACCGTGTGCCAGGTCTGCTTGGCCATCGCCAATGGCGACGAGGCGGCTCCATGTTCTTCAGTACGGTCGGCCGTGCGCTCCGTTGCGCGTCGAACGGCTCGGGTCGATACCGCCGAGGCCAAGTGCTGTTTGGGCGTATGGTTCTTCGCCACTCGCTTCGCCGGTGTCTGCGCCTGCGACTGTGCCTGCGCGGCTTGGCCATGATCCGCGCTGGACGCCGCTGCTGCCGAGGCCGCCGGAGTCCGCTTCACCGCACCCGACCAGACTTCATTCGATTGCCCCGCGGGCGGTGCGTGGGAGCCGCTCGTATCGGTAGGCGATGCGGTCTCCTTGCAGTCCGCACTATCGCCGCCTGCCGCGCAGCCGGGGCGCAGACGAGGATGCGCTTCGTCACCACGCTCGGCTGGCGCCGGGATGACTGCCGGCGTGGCGAGCGGGGCGGGTGCCGCGGATGTCAGGGATGCCGGCGATGGCCCTGCCGGCACGGGCGACGTCTCGGCGTCCGGTGCGACCCGCTGTTCGGCGATACGGGGCGCCTGTGCGGCGGAGGCCGGGCTGGGCGGCAGTGTCCGAGCTTGCGCTTGTGTAGCGGGGGCCTCGGCCGTCCCGGCGGTCGGCCGCGTAGCCGGTGAGGCTGTTGCGCGCAACGGGTCGGAGGCGGTCGGCTGTGTCGAGGCGAGCGCTTCCGATTGCGGTGTCGACGGCGCGGGACTTGCCGGAGGGCGTACCGGTGCTGCGACTTGAGCGGACAGCCGATGAGCCGAGACCGATGGCTGCGGCGCAGCCTTTTTCGCGAGCGTGGGCGATACCGGCTTGCGCGGCGCAGCCGCAGCGCTTGCCGCGGCGCGCTTCGCATCGGGCATCGCCGCGGTCCTGTTTGCCGGTTCGCCGCCTGGCGCAACGGCCGCAGGGCGGTTATGCGCAGGCGGGCCGCCGATGGTGCGTTGGGCGTCGGCGGCATTCTCGTGGCGTACGGTATCGAGTTGTTGTCGAAGCAAATCGACGAGCGCCGCCGAAGAGAGCGCCTGCAGAGCCGAGCGTGACGCGGCGTGCGTTGCGGGGGCGTCCTGTTGAGGGGGTGGGCGGTCTGCCTGCGGCCGGTCTTCCTGCGTTTCCTGGGTGCCGCGCGAGGGCGGGTCCGCCGGGGTGGGCCAAAGCATTTGAGCGTTATCGTGCTCGTCGATGGCCACGACAGCGCCAAAGATGGCCGCGAAGCCGAACAGTATCCATGCCACGCTCGCCGACACTCCCCAGCGCCGCGCCCCGTTCGAATCGCCCGAGGTGAGGCGGTGCGGCAGCGCGGCAAGCAGGCGCCGGCGCATCGGTGCGGTGGTGCCGAGCGCGGGGCGCGCGGGTGGCGCCGGCGACGCCGGAGGAGCCGGAGGAGCCGGACGCGTGGCCTTTCGCACGCGCGTTTGCCGCAAGACGGGCTGCCCGCAACGCGGGCAGTGCAGGGCGTCGGAGCCCACGGCTGCGCCGCATCTGACGCAAGGCGCCGGAGCGGCCGACTGTGAGGTGGCTTCCGTCTGCATAAGCTTTCGATGGCGGCGCGCCCGCGCGAACGCGCATGTTTGCTGAGATTGCCGATGTACCGGCGAGCGAACGCGGGGCTCGCATGGGGCGCGGCGGTTCGCCTTCTGTCACTTTAGTCAGAACTATGGGCTCGCCTCAGTGCGAGATCAATTGCCAATGGCCGGCGGATGTTCGCTGTTTAACATTCGACTGAATCTTGTCGACTATTGCAGCCCGGCAGGCATGCGTTATGAACGCGGCCGCGGCGGAACGAATCGCCACGTCAGCAGCACGATGAACGCGAAACCGGCATAGACCACGGTGAAAAACCAGCCGGGGAGATCGTAATAAAGAAGCCTCCCGACCCAGTAGGCGATGAAGCCTTGCGAACTCGGGCCGCTCTCGCGCAGCCACGCTTCCAGCGTGGTCAGCGGGCACGGCACGCCGAGGAGGGCGAGCGCTGCGACGATGCCGATCGATGCGAGGTGAACGAAGCGAAAGCGCGGTTCGCGCACCCAGCGCCAATGGCGTGCGGCACCGCACCAGATCGCCGCGAAGCCGCCCACGATGAAGAGCACGACGCACGCGTGCACGATCAAAACCGTATCGGCGAGCACTGTAGTCATGGACATGTTTGGCGCACGGACCGCAACGCGCCCGGTTTCAGCGACGCCGGTGCGCGCTTCCCGACATCAGTGCAGCAATAACGATGCAAGCGGCGAAGAGCGTTGCCACGACGGCGATGCTATCGCGATAAGCCTGCGCGTGGCGTGCTGCATTCGCCCCCTCGGCCGCGACGGAGAAGAACAGGCCGCCGATCGCCGTCGCGCCGAAGGCCGAGCCGATTTGCAGCATCGATGTGACGATGCTGCCCGCGAGCCCCGCTTTGCCCGGCGGAATTTCGCCGATGACGATGCGCACCACGTTCGGCAGCACCAGACCGTGCCCGGCGCCCGCAACGACCAGGCCCGCGTAAAACAGGCCGCCCGGCACGACCCGCAGCGAGGCGGCCGCTGTCGCGGCGAACCCGAGCGCAAGCGCCGCGAAGCCGGCAGTGAGGACATGATTGCCGATGCGGCGCACGATGGCGGGTGAGCACAGCGGACCGAGAATCGAGCCTGCGCCGAACGGAAAGACCGCCGCGCCGGCGGCGAGCGCGGACCATCCCAGGCCCGACTGCAGATAGATGCCGTAGGTGAGGAAAAAGGCGCTATCGCAATAGAAGCAGAACGCCAGCACGAGCCCGACGGAAAACACAGGATTGCCGAACAAAGCGAGCTCGACGAGCGGGTCGCGCCCGGCGCGATGCGCGCGATACTCCGCCAGCACGAAAGCGGCGAGCGCCGGCACGCTGGCGGCGAGCATCGTCCACGCCCAGAGCGGCCAGCCCGCTTCGCGTCCCTGAGTCAGCGGATAAATGACGAGGGCGAAGAACGCCGATAGCAGCGTGAGACCCAGCCAATCGTTGCCCTCCGTGCGTGCGGCACGGCTTTCGGGAACGAAGCGCCATGCGCCTGCCAGTGCGAGCACGCCTACCGGAAGATTGATGAGAAAGATCGATTGCCATCCGAGCCCGAACGGGTGCAGCGTGACGAGCAGTCCGCCACCGATCTGTCCGGCGACCGATGCGAAGCCATAGACGAAGCCATAGAGACTCATGACCGCCGTCTGCTGCTCTTTCGGAAAGGCGCTGCGGATGGTCGCGAGGATTTGCGGCACGAGCATGGCCGCCGAGGCGCCCTGCATGATGCGCGCCGAGACGAGAAACGCGCCGCTCGGTGCCAGGGCGCATAACAGCGAAGCAACGAGAAAACCTGTCATGCCGCCCATGAAGAGGCGTTTGCGGCCGAAGCGATCGCCAAGCCGCCCACCTGTGACGAGCAGCACCGCAAAGGCGGAGGTGTAGGCCGAGACGATCAATTGAAGCTCGGCACTGCTTGCGCCCAGGCCGCTGCGAATAGCGGGCAATGCAAGATTGACGATGAAGTAATCGAGCGGCGAGAGAAACGCGCCCGTCAGCAGCACGACCAACGCAGCGGCGCTCGATCGCGTGCCATAGGCCGTGTCGCCACGGGAATCGATTTGGGCGGCTGCCTCCTTTCCTGCCGAAGGTGGCGTCGAACGAGTCGTCGTGCGAAGGGAGTCGGATCTGATCATGGTACGAGGCCTCAAAAAAGAGGCGAACGCTCGCATCGAAGGACACATGAGACGCGTTGCGCGCGTTCGCCGTTCGCCATTCGTCGCTTGTCGCGCCGCTCGAGTCAAAAGGGGGGTGGCAGCGCGCCCAGCACCGATTCGAATGCAATGCCGATGGCGAGCAGCCTGCGATCGCTACCGAGCGGACCGTCGATCTCGATGCCGACAGGCAGGCCCGACGGTGTCAGGCCTGCGGGAATCGACAGACCGGGAATGCCGGCGATGCTCGCCGGATCGGTATGGCGCAAGTAGGCGGCCATTTCGTCGATGGGCTCGCCGTTGCCGATCGTGACGACGGCGGAGCCTTCGATGTCGTCGATGTCGACTGCGGGTAGCGGCGTAGTCGGAAAGAGCAGCGCATCGAGGCCCGCCGTATCGAATATCGATGCGTAGCGTCGTTGCAGCTCGGGGCGCAAGACTTGAATCGCATGCGGGTACGCCTCGGCGTAGGTGCCGGCAAGCGTCGCCTCGTAGATGCGCCTGACATCGGGGCTCGCAATGCGCTCGGCCAACGCGCCGAGCGTTTGCACCGGGGCGCCATTTGCGGCGAGCCACGCGGGCACATCGTCGCCGAGCTCGGCAAACGCGATGGGCAGGCTGATGCGCTCGCAAATCGACATGATTTCTGTCAGCTCGACATCGACGAACGTCACACCAGCTTTTTCGAGGCGTTCGAGCGCCGCATGGGCAATCGCTTCGACTGCACTGTCGAGTTGCCGCCAGCAATCGCGCGGCAGGCCGATACGCAAACGCGCGAGTTCGATCGCGGGCAGCGCGGTATCGCCGGTCGCGATGCCGTCGATGAAGGCGAGGTCCGCTGCCGTGCGCGCCATCGGGCCGACCGTATCGCGCGTATGGCTGATCGGCACGACATCGTGTTCGTTGCGGTAGCGACGCTCGGCCCCGCCGTTTCCGACCGAGGGCCGCAAGCCGGCTGTACCGGTGAGTGCCGCGGGAATGCGCGTCGAGCCGCCTGTGTCCGTCCCTAGCCCGGCGGGCGCGATGCGCGCGGCGAGCGCCGCGGCGGTGCCGCCGGATGAGCCGCCGGGTATCTTCGAGCGATCGTAGGGGTTGCGAACCGGCCCGGCGTGCGCAGCGAGGTTCGTGCTCGTGATGCCGACAGCCAGCTCGTGCATATTCGTTTTTCCGAGCACGATGGCGCCGGCCTCGACGAGCCGTGTCACGGTCGGCGCGGTGGTGGGTGCGACAAAACCTGCGAGCGCCGGTGTGCCGGCGCAAGTCCGCGCGCCCTTGACGTTGATGTTGGCTTTGACGGCAATCGGCAAGCCGGCGAGCGGGTAGCGCGCGCGCTCGTTGCCGGTGAGGGCATCGATTCGCGAAGCGGCCGCAATGGCGCTTTCCGTTTCGAGGGTGATGAACGCGTGAAGCGAGCTGTAAGTGTCGGCACGCGCGAGCAGCGCCATTACATAGTCGACGGCTTTCAGCCGCCCCGATCGTATCGCTTGGACAGCTTGCCGTGCGTCCAATGCCCAGGGTTGCGCGATGGTCGATGAGGTCATGCGGTATCTCCTGATTCGGCGGGTGCTTATTTATGAATGAATGGTCAATAAATGGCGGCGCTGCAGCGAGTCGCGATGTGCATCGAGCGCGAAAAGCTGAATAGCGTATCAGCCGGTAATAGTGGCGGACCCGAGCTTTGCCTGCGTCGCCGACGATCACGCGTCGATACCTTGCTTGATATTATGACTATTCGGTCAATATATCAATCGGTGTATCGGATGGCTGCTCAGGTCCCCGCAAGCCGACGCCGGTGCTCCGATTGCACGCCCGGGCCATTGCGAGTAGCCTTCAAACCTGCGTCATTCATTCAACGGCAGCCCCACAACCCGTTTTCCTCATGAAAAGTGCAGCGCGTTCGCGTTTCGCCGTTGGCGGCATCGAGACATCGCTCGATGCTGCGCGCCGCTGCTGTCTCATTGCGTTTCCTCCTCCTGTCGCCTCGCCGCCCCCGTTCGGGCGGGTCGTCGCAGCGCTTGCACCGCCACACACGGCGGTGCTCGGCTAAGCGCCGACACTTCGTTTTCTCCTGCAGACCGGCCGTTCGGCCCGCGTAGCTGCGCCAAAGGGCGCACATGCGGGTGCGCGAGTACGCGCGTGCGGATGCGTGCGCGTGTCCGTCGACGTGTGCCGGTCTGCCAGTTCAACGAATTCGACTGGCAGGTGAACTCATGGCTTGGTTCAAAACCGCTTTGGCGGCCTATGGTGCGACTGCGCTTTTTATTCTGCTGTGGAGCAGTGGCGCCATTTTTGCGGAAATCGGGGTGACGCATGCGAGCGCCTCGACGTTTCTGACGATGCGCTTTGCGCTTGCGACGATCATGCTTGCGCTCATCGGTGCATGGCGGCATCGTTGGTTGCCGGCGCGCGGCACGCGCGTCCATGTCGCCGCCACCGGCGCGCTGATGATGGGCGGCTATTCGATCTGCTACTTCCTTTCGCTCGAGCGAGGACTGACGCCCGGGCTATTGGCGGCCATTCTCGGCGCACAGCCGATTGCCACGCTCGTTGTCACCGAGCGACGTTTTTCGGCGATGCGGATGGCCGGTCTTTTCATGGCGATGCTGGGCCTTGCGTCGATCGTGTTTCGCGGCGCATCGGCGTTGAATCCTTCGACGACCGAAGGACTCGCGCTCGCCCTCGCCGCACTTGCGAGCATTACGGCGGGGGCGATCATGCAAAAGCGCATCGTGCAGGAACCGATGGACGTGCTGCCCTTGCAGAACTTCGTAGGCTTGCTGCTTTCGCTGCCTCTCGGGGTTGCCGAATGGAACGGGTTACGGCTGGACGCACCGCTCGCCGTCTCCGTACTCTGGCTCGGGATTGTCATCTCGGTGCTTGCCCAATTGCTGTTCTATCGGCTCGTGCGCCGCGGCAATCTGGTCAATGTGACCAGCCTTTTCTATCTCGTGCCCGTCATTACGGCGCTGATGGACTACCTGTGCTTCGGCCACGCGCTGCAGCCGAGAGACGTCATCGGAATGATCTTGATTCTCACCGGGCTGGCCCTGACGCTTCGCAACAAGGAGAAGGTGCACAGCGCGCCTCGCGAGATGACGCGTGAGCCGCGCGGCTAGTGTCTCGTGGGTTGAACCGGTTCAGCGCAAGCGGGCGGAATCGGGTGGCCGGATACAATGCGGCAGCGTTGCATCGATCCGAATACATCCGATTCCCTCTATGTCCGAATCCGTCCGGGCCTTTTTACTCGGTCCGCTATTGAAGAGCGTTTCACGCTCGTTTTACCTGACGCTGCGCATTTTGCCCGCCGGTATGCGCGACCCCATTGCGCTCGCCTATCTGCTCGCGCGCGCGGCCGATACGATCGCGGATACATCGCTGATCGACCCGGCGCAGCGGCTCGAGCTCTTGCTTGCATTGCGTGCCAGCGTGAATGGCGCGCCGCCCGACGATGGCTCGCTCGTGCGTCGCCTCAGGGATGACGTGGCGAGCCAGCAAGGGCATGCCGACGAAAAATTGCTGCTCGAATCGCTCGGTGGCGCATTCGACGCCTTGACGCAGTTGGATACGGCAGACCGGGACGCGGTGCGCGAGATCGTGACTACGCTGACGATGGGCATGGAGTTCGATCTGCGCACCTTCCCTGACGAACGTTCGGGCCAGCTCGGCGCGCTCGCGACGCTCGACGATCTGGACCGCTACACCTATCTCGTGGCGGGCTGCGTCGGCGAATTCTGGACCAAAATGACCTACTCGCATCTACCCGGCACGCTCAAAGAGGCGGCCGCGACGATGATCGAGCACGGCGTCCGATTCGGCAAGGCGTTGCAGATGACGAACGTGCTGCGCGATTGCGCGAAGGATGTGCGTATCGGGCGCTGCTACCTGCCTGAGCGGATGCTCGAGCGTTTCGCATTGACGCCGCAAGACTTGCTCGCCCCCGATGCCTCGTCGCGCGCCCGGCCGCTCCTGTTCGAACTGGTCGGCAAGACGCTCGAACTGTACCGCGATGCGCTGGCCTATACGTTCGCGATTCCTGCGCGCTCGGTCCGTTTGCGTCTGGCCTGCATCTGGCCGATTCTGATCGGCCTCGAGACGCTTGCGCTGCTTGTCGACAACGACCGATGGCTCGATCCGGCATGCGTCTCGAAGATCGGCCGTTCGCGCGTGTACGGCATCGTTGCGAAATCGAGCATGGTCGTCATGTCGACACGGACCTTGAACGCTTGGGCGGAACGGCTCATCGGCACGATCGAAGCGCGCATCGGTGGCCGTGTTGGCGGGCAAGCGAGTACCGCTCGATCGTGAAATAATCGCCGAGTCCGCGCGACTGGCGCCTGGAGATGGACCACCATCGGGAAACGCGGACAGTGCCCGTGAAGCGGGTGCATTGCCGCGCGCCTGGGCGTCGTCCTTCTTTCCTTCTCCGAGGAGTGATGCAATGCCCACGTCCAGTTCGTTGCTCGCTTTTGGCCTCGTCGCGCTCGGCATGGCGCTGACGCCCGGCCCGAATATGGTCTATATCGTCTCCCGTTCCATCTGTCAGGGCAGCGCCGCCGGCCTGGTCTCACTGGGCGGCGTCGCACTTGGCTTCGTCTTGTATATGGTTGCCACGGCATGCGGCATTACGGCCTTGCTGATCGCGGTGCCGCTTGCCTACGATCTGCTGCGCTTCGGCGGCGCGCTTTATCTGGGCTACCTTGCATGGCAGGCGCTCAAGCCGGGCGGCCGCTCGCCGTTCCAAGTCCGCGATCTGCCGGCCGATAGTCCGCGCAAGCTCTTCGTCATGGGCTTTTTGACCAACATGCTCAATCCGAAGATTGCGGTGCTCTACCTGTCGTTGCTGCCGCAATTCATCGATCCGCAACACGGCCACTTCCTCGCGCAGTCGCTCGCGCTTGGCTCCCTCCAGATCGTGGCGAGCCTGACTGTCAACTCGGTCGTCGCTCTATCTGCTGGCACCATTGCTCGCTTTTTGGCCGGAAGGCCCCTCTGGCTCGTCGCTCAGCGGTGGCTCATGGGCACGGTACTGGCGGGGCTCGCGGTCAGAATGGCGACGGAAGCGCGGCGCTGAAGGGGGAATCGCTCGAAAATGCGTTTCATGGCATGCCGCTTCGGACGGCGGCTGTAGCGCACGCTGTGTCACCCTAGACTTCGACCGTACTCGTTTTGAATGGTGAGCGATATGGTTGAAGGTCCTGGGAAAATAGGCGGCGGGCTGCCGGAGCCGATCGATGGTGAAGGCGGCGAGGGCGCTGACAAAGCGGGGGGCGATGCCGCGCAGCCTCCGCATGCTGCCAAGCCGAGAGGGTCTATCGATCCGCGCCTTAGCGGCTTACCGGGTGCGGCAGCAAGCGCTTCGACACCGCCGGCATCGTCGTCCGAGGACCCGGGCGACGAGTTTAGGGCCGACTTGGCCTCGTTCCTCGACCGAGCGGGCAAAATCACCACTTTGCGAGTGCTGAACAACGATTGGCTACCGGATCGGCTACGGATCGCATACGAGCAAAGCGAGCAAGTCGACGCGCGTGCCCGCGGCGTCCGCAATCTGGCTGAGGTGAAAGCGGTACTGGCGCTAGAGGGAGTGGGAGGACCACCGCCGCTACCTGAGGTTAACCTTCGCAACGTGATGCCACGCGTGACCGGCGGTCGAGAGATCCCGGGACGCGAGCGCCCGAAACCGCTTTCCACTTTAGCGATGCGAATATCGGCGGACGAGTTTCCCGCTGACGAGCGCTTCCAAGCATCGATGCTCGTTCTGAACGCTATCGGCGCAGTGGAATTCAAGCCTCACCGCGTTGAGCCATTAGCCGAAATGGCCGAAGCGACGTCATCGGTGGAGGATGACGCCGAGCGAACCGATGTATATCGAGCGGTGTTGCGGGCGGCCCAAGGGCTCTGGGAGGAGCATAAGGCAGCGCCCGAGAGCAAGAGCGAGATCGGCTCGGGCGAATACGTCCACATCCTCGCGAGTCTTTCGCTGAATTCCCATGCCATTCGCGTCGAACGGGAGGCCGCGCTCGCCGCATTGCGGCATGCGGTCGAAGATGAAGAGCTGACTCCGGAGCAGCGCACGACAGCCTCGAGCGGCCTTGACGATTAAGACGTGCCGGGCTGCCGGTTCGCGCCGGGAACCACCCGGTATCACGTTCAACGAAGCGTCGCCTGATTCGCATCCGGATAATCGAGCTTCGGATACCAGTCGGTGCCGCGCCCGCCCGGCGTCAGATCGAGAATGGTCCAAAGCGGCATCAGATCGGGCGCGCCGCGCGGATCTTGCCCGGGATCGGCCGTCTCGGGCCCCATTTCACCCGCATAGAAGTGATGAACCGTGCCGTTGCGGCGAACGAACACATTGATCGCGGGATTGTCGCCCGTTTCCGGGTCTTCATGTGCGTAGTCGAGATTGAAGGTATTCTCGCCGGACGAGAATAGCCGCAGGTAGCGCCAACCTCTTTCCTTCTTGAATGCGATGAGCCGGTCTATCGGCGATCGCGCGACGACGGTCAACGCGACTCGCTGCTCGATGTCGCGCGCCTCGCCGTCGAGCGCGCTCAGAAATGAGGTGCACATCGGACACGGACGCTCGCGCCGTGGGCCGAACATCCAGTTATAGATGATGAGCGTATCGTGCTTGCCGAACATGTCGGACAGCGTTGTCGAGCCGTGCTCGCCTTGAAAGCGATAGTCCTGCGGCACGGCGCCGCCGAGCGGCAACGCGCGGCGCATCGCCGCGACGCGCTCGATCTGGCGCCGCAATTCGATTTCCTGTTCGAGCAGTGCATTGCGGGCTTTGCGGTATGCCTCGCTTTCGCCGGGAAAGCGGTACTTCGATTGAGCAAGGAGTGTGGCGGGCTTCAATGCGGGTGTGGATGTGTCTGCTTGATTCATGGAGCGTCTCCTCAGGAGTGCCGAACGAACGGGGGCGGAGCGCCGGTATCGATGACTCGCCTCGGCATCGGCTCCCCCCTTTTCGACGACGAACGAGCCTCGCCAGAATCGACACATCGCCATGAGTTTTCCGTGTTTGCATTTTTCGCGCCCGCTCGTCACACGAGGCTGGTGGCGCTTACGAAAAGCTGCCGCCGAGCGATGCGCGAATCGGATAAGTGTCGTAGATGATCAGCAGCCGCGCGATGCGACCCGCCTCGTCGAACTCGAATACATCGACACATTCAAAGCGCACGGTCGGCCCGTCCTTGAGCGCCCATTCATAGACGAAATATCCCGTGGCACGTGCGGCGCCCGTCGTGCTGACGCAGACATCGATCGGCGTAATGCTGCTTTGCCCCGACGCCGCCGACAGTTTCTCGAAAAACGGGCGAGGCGACACCCAGCCCAGCAAGGGCGAATACACCTGCGCATCAGACGCGAAGAGCGCGCAAATCGCCGCCGCATCGCCGCGTTCGAGTTGGCTCAGGTACTCGCGTATCCGGCTGGTATAAAGTGATTGCGCGGATGTCATTGCGAATTCCTCCATTCATCCGTTATCAAATACCGCACGCGCGATCTCTATGTGGCTACACGTGGGGCGGCTTCGGGACAGACGATATCGACGCCCAGATGAACCAACAATCGAAAAATTCGCAAACGGGCCATGAGCCGCTTGCATACCCGCTCGCCGAACTGACGCGTCCGTTTCCGACGCTCGCGGGCCTGCAGGTTTTCGTCGCCGTGGCGAGCCTCGGCAGCCTCACGAAAGCCGCGGTTCATCTGTGCCGCACGCAAGGCGCCGTGAGCCGGCAAGTCCAGCAGGTCGAGGCGCACTATGGATGTGCACTGTTCGTTCGCCATGCAGGGGGGCTGACGCTGACGCGCGAAGGCGAGCGCTTGCTCGAAGTCGCGTTGCGCGTGCTCACTGAACTGAGCGATTACGCGCGCACGCGAATCGACGAGATCTCGATCGTGACGTTGAGATTGCCGTCGACTTTTGCCGTGCGGTGGCTCTTGCCGCGCATGGCACAGCTCGAGCGTGCGATGCCTGGCGTTGAACTGCGCATCGCCACGTCATCGGACGACCGCCCGGATTTCGCTCGACAGGATATCGATGCGATGGTCGTGCGGGGCAGGGGCCCATGGAGTGGCATGGAGGCGGTCCAGCTTTTTCCCGAGTCGCTGACGCCGATGTGTGCTCCCGCGATCGCCGCATCGATTCGCTCCGTTGACGACCTGAGACGAACGGTGCTCCTGCATGCCGGGCCGAGTCGCGCGGAGTGGCGTTGTTGGCTCGATGCGATCGGCGGCGCGGATATCGATGTCACGAAGGGGCCTGTGTTGGATACGCTCGAACTCGCGCTGGCTGCGGCAGCCGACGGCCACGGTGTGGCCATCGGCGATCCGCGCATGGCCCGCGAACGGCTGCGCGAAGGCGTGCTCGTCGCACCGTTCGAGGAAGTCGCGCTGAACGGCGCGTCCTATTTTCTCGTCTACCCGTCGCAAAGCGGCGAGCAGCGGAAGATACGAGCACTGGCCGCCGCGCTGACTACGCTCGCGCGCAACGAAGACGGCTAAGGTTCGATCGCTCAGGCGTGAGCGATGGCGTCATTCGCCGATTGCGCGCGCCGTACCGTCCAGTTCGTGATTGAGCACGCGCTGCTCTTCATCGGACAGGCCGCCGCCGTGCTGCGCGGCCATATCGCGCGCTTCCTGGCGAATGACGTCAAGACGATGGTGCAGGGCGTTGCCTTGGGGAGGTGGGTAATAGCCTCCGTTCACGTGCCAGTCGATGCGGCGGCCGAGATTGTCGATGCGGCTGTTGACCTGACCGAAGCGCTCCAGCGCGACCTCGCGCGGGTTCGGGCGCAGCACCGGTGCGGGTGCCGGTACAACGACCTGGCGCGGCGGCGGTGGCTGATTGACGACGCAGGCGCTCAGCGACGCGATCAATGCGCTGCAAGCGAGCGCGCGAACCATTGTTTTCATCGTTTCGTTATCCCTTGTGATTTGCACGGCAGGGAGCGCCGCGGTCGACGTTCCCCTCCGGGGGATAAACGCGCCAGATGCCCAATGCGATGACAACGATCGGCGCGGTGCCGCGGCGGGTCAAGCCCCCATGCGCTCGAATCGCAGGCGTCGCCCTTCGCGCGCGCTGCGCTCGGCGAGCTCGATGATCGTCATGACATCGACTGCATCTTGCGGCGAGACCGGGAATGGCTCGCCATCGCGAATGGACGCGGCCAGCGCCCGATAGAACTCGGGGTATGCACCGGTGAGCGTCGGCCATTGCCGCTCGATTTCACGCTCGCCTTCGAGCACGCGCAGCGTGGCGGGCGGATTGTCCGCGCCGAAGCCCGCGTCGCCGGGGCGAAGACCCGCTTTCAATTGGTCTTCCTGTGTATCGAGACCGTACTTCACATAGCTGCCGAGCGTGCCGTGAATGGCGAACCGGGGCGGCTCGATCGCGCAAAGCGCGCTCGCATGCAGGACCGCTTCCTTGTCCGGATAGCTGAGCAGCAGATGCACGTAATCGGCTGCGCCCGCGCCATCGCGATGCACCTTGACCGTCGCATAAACCGTTTCAGGCGGCCCGAACAGCACGAGCGCCTGATCGATCAGATGCGGACCGAGATCGAAGAGCAGGCCGCCGCCGCGCGACGCCTGCTCGCGCCAGCGTTCGCGCACCTGTGGGCGGAACCGGTCGAAATGCGATTCGTAGTGCGCGACGCGGCCCAGCGTGCCCTTCGCCAATAGCTGACGCACGGTAAGGAAATCGCCGTCCCAGCGGCGATTATGGAAAGGCGCAAAGACGAGATTGCGCTCGTGCGCGAGGCGGGCGAGCGTGACCGCCTCCGCGGCGCTCAGCGTCACGGGTTTATCGACGACCACATGCTTGCCCGCGCGAAGGACCTTCGCCGCCATATCGAAGTGCGTATCGTTGGGCGTGGCGATGACGACACATTCGATGTCGTCGAGTGCGAGCAGCGCGTCCAGGTCCGGGACGGCCCGCGCTTTCGGATAGTCGGCGAGCGCCTTTGCGGGCTGGCTCGTGGCGATGGCGGCGAGGCAGGCGTAAGGTTCGTTCGGTCGCTGCGCGGGCGCGCCGCAGTGCGCGATGACCGGTGCGTGAAACGTCGCGCCGGCGAAGCCGTATCCCATCAAGCCGATCTTTACGGATGTCGTCATCGTAGGGGACCTCTGATTTGTCGTGGATGCCCGTGCTCGTGCGCGTCGCACGCATCGCAACAGGCGGCATGCGGCGCATGGAATTCGGGACGATGAAGCGTGCATTGTGGCACGCGTCGCCCGCCGCTTTGCAAGTGCCCATGCGCAAGCGTCTCGGGGCCAAAGCGATCGTGTGCTGCTCGTGTTAACATCGCGCACTCGCCCTCGATGGCATCGTCCGGAGCGCACGCGTGTGCGCCTTCGCGCGAGCCGCCAAACTGTAAGATCCACCAGAAATGTCCGCAGGATTGAATCCCGCCCAAAGCGAGGCGGTCCGCTATCTCGACGGCCCGTGTCTCGTGCTTGCCGGCGCCGGTAGCGGGAAGACCCGCGTCATCACGCAAAAGATCGCGCACCTGATCGAGGCGAAGGGCTTCGAGCCGCGCCATATCGCCGCCGTCACCTTCACGAACAAGGCGGCCGCGGAGATGCGCGAGCGCGTCGGCAAGCTGCTCGAAGGCAAGACGCTCACGGCGCCGGGCAAGGAAGGGCGCAAGGTGCCCGTGAACCAGTTGACCGTTTGCACGTTTCATTCGCTCGGCGTGCAGATCCTGCGGCAGGAAGCCGAGCATCTCGGCCTGAAGCCGCAGTTCTCGATCATGGATGCGGACGATTGTTTCGCGATGATTCAAGAGCAGGTGGGCTCGACCGACAAAGGCTTCATTCGCAAAGTCCAGACGATCGTCTCGCTCTGGAAAAACGGTCTCGTGACGCCGGAAGAGGCGATGGCCACGGCGTCGAACGAAGACGAGCACCTGGCCGCGATCGTCTATCGCAACTATGTCGCGACGTTGCATGCGTATCAGGCCGTCGATTTCGACGACCTGATTCGCCTGCCGGCCGAACTCTTCGCGAAGAACGAGGCCGTGCGCGAGCGCTGGCAGAACAAGCTGCGTTACCTGCTCATCGACGAATACCAGGACACCAACGCCTGCCAGTACGAACTGCTCAAGCTGCTGGCCGGGCCACGCGCGGCGTTCACGGCCGTGGGCGACGACGATCAGGCGATCTACGGCTGGCGCGGCGCCACGCTCGAGAACCTCGCACAGCTCGGCAAGGATTTTCCGAAGCTGCATGTCATCAAGCTCGAGCAGAACTATCGTTCGACGGTGCGCATTCTGACCGCGGCGAACAACGTCATCGCGAACAATCCGAAGCTCTTCGAGAAGAAGCTGTGGTCCGAGCACGGTATGGGCGACTCCATCACCGTGACGGCTTGCAACGATGAGGAGCATGAGGCCGAATCGGTCGTCTTCCGGCTGTCGGCCCACAAGTTCGAGCGGCGCGCGCAGTTTCGCGATTACGCCATTCTTTATCGCGGCAATTTCCAGGCGCGCATCTTCGAACAGGTTTTGCGGCGCGAGCGGATTCCTTACGTGCTCTCCGGCGGGCAATCGTTTTTCGACAAGGCCGAGATCAAGGACATCTGCGCCTACTTGCGCCTGATCGCCAATCCGGACGACGACCCCGCCTTCATTCGCGCCGTGACGACGCCGCGGCGCGGGATCGGCAACACCACCTTGGAAGCGCTGGGCTCGTTCGCAGGACAAGCGAAGGTGTCGTTGTTCGAGGCTGTTTATATGGGCGGAATCGAGGCGCGCTTATCGGCACGGCAAGTCGAGCCGTTGCGCGTTTTTTGCGATTTCATGCAGCGCATCGCCGAGCGTGCGACCCACGATGCCGCCACGACCCTGCTCGACGACCTCATGGAGGCGATCCATTACGAGGCGTATCTCTACGACACGTTCGACGAGCGTCAGGCGCAATCGAAATGGCAAAACGTCCTTGAATTTCTCGAATGGCTCAAGCGCAAGGGTACGAAGCCGGAGGTCGAGGAACCGGAAGACGGCGACGCGACCGGCTACGACAATGCCGATGGCCTTGCCGATACGGGCAAGAACCTGCTGGGTTTGATTCAAACCGTCGCGCTGATGTCGATGCTGGACGGCAAGGAAGAAGACCCGGACGCCGTGCGCTTGTCGACCGTGCATGCGTCGAAGGGGCTGGAGTATCCGCACGTGTTTCTCGTCGGGGTCGAGGAAGGAATCATGCCCCACCGGGGTAATGCCGAGGACGATGAGATCGATGACGCGCGCATCGAGGAAGAACGGCGGCTCATGTATGTCGCCATCACGCGTGCGCAGCGCAGCCTGCATTTGAATTGGTGCAAGAAGCGCAAGCGCGCGAGAGAGACCGTGGTGTGCGAGCTGTCGCGATTCATCGCCGAAATGGGGCTCGACGAGGCGCCACCACCGACCGCCGAGGAGGCGCCGATGTCGCCGAAGGATCGCTTGGCCAGCCTCAAGGCGCTGCTGCAGAAGGGGTGACGCGCGCGAAACCGCGCGGCGGGCTTCGCGCGCGCATCGATCGATTTCGCTTCGACCGATGCGCTTGATTGCCTCTGGTTCCCTACTGGATGAGCGGGCTATTTGGCGGCATTGACCATATAGTCGACGGCCGCTTTGACCTCGGCATCCGGTGCGTTCGAGCCGCCTTTCGGGGGCATCGCGCCTTTGCCGTGAAGTGCGTAGTTGTAGATCGTGTCCATCGGATCTTTCAGGCGCGGCGCCCATGCCGCCTTGTCGCCGAACTTCGGCGCATTGAGCACGCCCGCGGCGTGGCAGGCCTGGCAAACCTTTTCGTAGAGCGCCTTGCCGGCCTGCGCGGTGTCCGCGCTTGCCGTGGCCGCGGCAGGCGCGGCGGCGGGAGCCGTGGCGTTCGTCGATGCCGAAGCGGGGACTCCGCCCGTTTGAGCGGTCGGCATCGAGGCAGCCGTTGCCGCAGTTTGTTCGCTGGCGGCTGCCGCCGGGTTGGCCGATTCCGCTGCGGTGGGGCTTGCCGGCGCGGCGGCCGTTGCGGCTGCGCTCGAGCTTGCGCCCTGAGCGGGTGCCGGTGGCTCGGGGAAGTTCGCGCCGCCGTGATCGGCCATATAGACGACTGCGCGTGCGATTTCGTAATCGCTGTAATCGTCCGGCGTCGTGCCGCCGCGCGCGGGCATGGCGCCTTTGCCGGTCAAGGCGGTGTGCAGCAGGGTGTCGAAGCCTTGGGCGATCCGGGGCGCCCAGGCGCTGCTGTCGCCGAATTTCGGTGCGCCTGCGGCGCCGGTGGCGTGACAGGTCGAGCAGACGGCCTTGAACACTTCTTCGCCGGTCTTGAAGACGTGGGGCGCGTTGGCGTCTCGCACGGTGACTTGTGCGAGGGGCGCGATGCGTTTTGCTACGGCGGAATCTTTGGCTTCGTCGGTGCCGGCGCCGGTGCGCACCGTCTGGTTGACGTTGTAGGCCAGGAGCCAGATGACGACGATGGGAATGGCGAATGCGGCGATGACTGCTGCAATCAGTTGCCCGGGGGTTTTGATCGGGGCTCCGTGTGGTGCTTCGCTCATGCTTGACTCGTCTCCCGGTGGGTATTGTTGGTGAGCGGTACAGCGTGACGGCAACGGCTTGACGGCAACAACTTAATTCATTCAGTCAAACACGGCGATTATAGACGGAAGGTTTTCGCGGCGGCCAGACGCGTGCAGGAATGCTGCCGGCCGCGTTTACCCGTAATTGGGGTGGGAAGGGACGCTTTTCGGGCGGGGACGCTTAACGGGGAAGGAGTCGCCCGGGGGCGTGCGGTGGACGTGTCGCGTGAAACCGGGTATGCTCTCGGTCTCGCTCGGCGCTGCGCCCTCCCGGTCGCGGCGCCTTCGTGTTCAAGCGAAGCGCCCGTAGCTCAATGGATAGAGTACTGCCCTCCGAAGGCAGGGGTTGCTGGTTCGATCCCAGCCGGGCGCACCAATGAAACTCAATAAAAACAAGAATCTCCTTGGGTTTGGGTTTCCTTGTTTTGTTTCCGTACGGAAATTATACGGAAATTCTCTTGGCGCTCCATGCGCCTCCCACCACCGTTACCAGATATTCGCCGATCTCTAACGCCTTGAATGGTGGGGAGTTTGATGACTGCGCCCGGTAGAGTACATCGAACTGCAACTGGCGCATCAGGAACGTGGTGACGTAAGCGCTGCATACAACTACGCGCTGTATCTGAAGCCGCGCGCGGAGATGATGCAATGGTGGTCGGCCTATCTGGGTCAATCGTGACAGGCGCGTCCGTTACCGCGCTGCGGGAAGAAGCGGCATGATTGAAATTTCCTGGCGCATCCGGTTGCTTTTTTAGGGCGGGAATGATCCAATAGTGTCCGTCGTGGTACGTGATGTCCCTCACACTGCGGCAACTCGGTATGACGCTCCAGACGCGAATCAATCGCTTATGTCGCGCCCTCTACTCTCCAAAAGAACGCAGCACCTGCGTTGTGAGCGTCTCACGAGCGACGCTCCGTCCATAAGCCCACACGGGGCAATCTAAAAACTTCTACTAGAAGCACCCCTGATCCGAGCAATGCATCAGGGATTTCGCTTCGCCAATCGCGCCGCATCTTGCCAGCGCGAACTTCACCTTAAAACTTCTACTGTTCAACGATTGATCCGCGCAAGCGGAAGGGAGAAGGCGTGGCTTGCCCATCTTCATGGTCGTCTGCTGACCGACAGCAGAGCACACAACACAGCATTGATTCGATAAGTACTACTGTAAATTTTTGTTCTGATCGTCTCATCGACATCAAGGAACTGATTCTGCTCACCGGCGACAGCCGTACCAGCGCATACGAAAAGATGAACCAGAAATCCGATGCCTACGACCCGGATCATCCGGTAGGCGTTCGGCTTGGGCGGAAATCGGTGCGCTATCGACTTAGCGAGGTTCTGGCGTACATCGCGTCGCGTCCTCGCGTGCGGGACATCGGCGATCCGGAGGGCAAATAATGGTTTACCACTCGCCCTCGCCCCCCATTCTGCATAAAAGAGACCTGCCGCCGACCTTTCAGGCGGTGGCGGACGAACTCTCGCCCGGCGGCCACGCTTTCCCGATCATCCTGTCGGCCATGCTCGGGGCGGCATCGTTTGCCACTGCCGGCATCCGGCGTGCCCGGACGCCTGGTGGCCTGATCTATGACCATTCCATCTTCGGCCTGAGCATTTCGCCATCTGTGACAGGCAAGACGTTCTTTCTCGACACGTTGCTTCGCGATCCGGCTAAGGAGGCCATCGCTCGATACCAGCGCGAGGCGAAGCCAGAACTGGCTCAATCAAAAGCCGCGCATATCTCCTGGACACTACGCATCAAGGGCAAACAGAGCGCCTTGAAAAAGGCATCTACTGAGGGCGAAGTTGCCACTCTCGAACAAGAACTCGCCGACCTCATGATGGCCGAGCCGCATCGGGTTCGTCGGCTCGATTACATGCTGCCCGGCGATGCGAGCTGCAAGGCTATTACGACCGAAATCCTGTACGAGTATCCGTATGCCGGATGGGTGGCCCCGGAAGCCATGCAGATTCTCGGCGAGATGCGTTCTGGAGATGAGAACCGGCTGGCCGAAATATGGGATGGCAAGCAGTTGACTTGGGCACGGACGGGCCGTGAGGTCAGGCAGATCGACCCGCATCTGACTTTGCTCTGGATGATACAAAACGATCGCTGGCAAGCCTATCGGAGCAGCCCTCGCGGTAAGCGGTGGCGTGACAGTGGTGCCGCCGCGCGGATGCTGTACTCGCTTATGCCCAGGGGGGCGATCGCGGACAGTGGCAAGATTGGTTCTGCGACCCGTCAATTTCGAGACCTGATCCAGTCCAGACTGCTGGAAAGCATCGCCAATAGCCGTAACGGATGGAGCGATCTGCCGATCTTCGATTTTTCACGGGATGCGGCCGCCTGCTTCGTTGCGATCAAGTCGCGGTACGAGTCGATGAAACGGGACGAGCGCCATGAGCCATACAAGGACTTCGTGGGACGGATGCTTGATCATCTCTGCCGCGTGGCATCGGTGCTTGCCGCTGTCGATGCCAGTGCCAGGGAAATCAGGTTGGAGCATGTGGAGTTTGCCGAAGCCATCGTCGATTACCACTTCGATGTGTTCCGCCACCTGTACGCGCCGGCCGATGACCGGCCTCTGGAACAGACCGATGCCGAGACGCTTTATTACTGGCTTCGGGCGAACCACAAGCTCCCTGACAGGCGGAGTCGGCATGTTGAGCTGGAGTTGGGCATGACCAACAGGCGCATGCACCGGGCCATCAGCGAATTATTTCGACTGAATCTGGTTCGGTTCGAGGATGCCGGAGAGGTGGGGTTGGTCTTGAGGCGCGATGCTGGATGGGCGGATCGATGCCTCGGCCACGGCGGGGTGCACTCCTTGCGTTTGCCCGAACCATTTTAAGAGCTATCTCCACGCAGTGAAAGTGACGGCGAACGGCTTGAATGGCCGTTTCGCCTGCACGGTTCATTGCTGAGTATTCAACGGATCGATTGGATTGGATTTTGGTTTTTAATAAGATAAATGACAGTAAATTACTTGCTCATATCAAACAGCCAATTCATAGTAAATGCATCATGGATGAAAATACGCTAGACGAAGAGAGTCTTGACTTGGATGAATCTCTATTCGAGTTGAAGATCGAAGAGATCGATGATCGCATGGAAACAGTTCATCGATTCATTGATGAAACCAATACGGTTTCATCTGAGGAAGGAAAGAAGCGTGTTATCGGAAGAAGCCTGAAGCTGCTGGCTTCCTTAATCAGGTTTGTTAACAAGGATGTGCTGAGCGGAACACGTACTGCATTCATCATCAGGGCAACGAAGAATGGGGCGGTAATATCAAAGGGCAAGCTGGAGCACTGGATCAAGCTCCTTCCGGCATTTGCTAGACTGTACAACCATGAGTTTGGCTACTCTCCAGATTTACGCTTGTTCTTTGAGTGTTACAGGAATCATCGAATAAGCAGGTTGACGACCGAGCCAGCGGAAGATGAGATTGAGCGAGCTGAAATTGCTAATGACTTTATCTCCACGTTGAGAGAGGAAGCGAAGCGAACGAAACTCACATACCGGCTCAGACAGTGGATGCGTAATTCGGTGGAGAATAGAAAAAAAATTCGTCGATACTTGCGGGCACTATTCTTGACCTACGCTCGCTTAGTCATCGTGCGTATCGATCTGCACCTTGCCAAAGAGAGCATGCTCAGTACGGTTCTGGCAGATGAGGTGTATCAGCGCATTGTCGAGCAATGCGAGGCGGACTATCGGCTCTATATGGATGGAGTCAGTTTGGATGAAGGCTTCGATGCGGATGCGATGAAGAGTTTTTTGCTTATGGCGGATGAGCGAGACACATTCCTGAATGCAATGCGCCGCAAGTACGGTAAAAATCTGGTTGGCTATTTGTGGGCTACCGAGCTATCGGTGTCGGGCCATTACCATATCCACGGATGCTTTATGCTGGATGGCTCGAAAATCGATGGTAATCGCCATGAATGGCTTGCGCAGGAAATGTGCAATTTATGGAGGCAGACAACGAAGGGACACGGCTATGCGTTCAATTGCAATCGGGAACGGTATGACAGACCTGCATGTGGCATCGTTGAGTATCACGATGCAGAGAAGATCGGCTATTTGATAAAGACACTGGACTATTTGGCAAAGAACACGCAGCTTGTTCGCCTGAAGTCAGCCAAGGGCAAGACCTTCAACACGGGAGCGATGCCGAAGGAGCGCGTGCCTGGATCGGCTGGACGCCCGCGTAGCAAGGAGTTTGTGGCGATTAATGATGTCCTGTAGCGAATTCATTTTCGCAAATTTTGGCTGCATTGAGATGGTTCCCTTGTGTGAGGAACCATCTCAATTGGCCTCGTGCAAGCCTGGATTGTCTTGAAGTAGCGTCTTATGCCAAATCAGCGTCCTCTTTGTTAATTGATGAATTATGAGGGGCTGCAAATAGGTGGTTGAGATTTTTTGATGCTTAAGAATTTCCGGTGATGAGTTACCGGCGTGCGCTTGAAGTTAAATATTTGCTAATAATGGAGTTTATGTATGAAACCAACCGTAGAGAATTTTGCTGGCGAACTCAGGATGTCGCCTCAAGCCCTTTTGGATGTGTTGAATTTGGCTAATGTCGAAAAAGGGTCTTTCAAGGACGCCCTTTCAGGCGATGACAAAGCGCAGTTGCTCGACTATTTGAGGGCGAGCCGCAGACCCATTGTGGCCGTGAGTACGCGCAAGCTGACTCCTGTGCGTCCGTACCAGCATAAACTCCCCTTGAGTTTCCCCTGAAATTTCGCATTCCAATCCGCTGTGTGTAAGCTCGGTGGAAAGGACTGGATGCCGTCCGTATTGGCACGGCATGGTTGTCTTGACCGAGAGCTAATCAGGATGCTGAGGTCTGCTGGCCTGCGACGATATTGTCCGGGATATTGAGCACTGCATGAACGTGATCGTCGCCCCGGTGACTGAGCAAGTCCCATAGGGTCTGCTGCCACCCTCTGTCTTGGCGCACGGTGCTGCCGTCCTGCTTCGTCAGTTCGACACCGACCCATGCGGGCACGACATCGTTATCCCGGACGTACCACTGGAATACCTCGCTTGCGTTAGTCACGCCGCGGTATGTCTTGTCGATCTGCGCGAGCGCATCCTTCTCCTGCTCCTCGAAACGGGCGCGCTCCTGCTGCACGCCGTTCTGGTTGCTCCGCGCATCGTCCAGTTCCCGTTGCGCTCGCTCGACAGCCGATTGGGCCGCTTCCATCGCGCTATCGCGATTGACGATGCCCTGTTTCAGCGCTTCCGGCGTATCTGCCGGTGGCGCGCTATTGGCCTGTAACTGCGCGAGCTGGCTTTGGGCGTCGGCGAGCTGCTTCTCCAGTTGCTCGGGATTCTGGATATTCGCGGCGGTCTGGTCGAGGCCGTTGGAATAGCCTTGGAAATCGTGCTGCGTATTGGCGATCTTCTGCTGCCGGAACGCGGCAAGAAGTGCGGCACCGTTCTTGAGATCGCAGCGGTATTCCACGACCGTGCGGTTCGTATCGTCCTTGAACGTGCGCCAGCTATCCTTCTCGCAGGATGCCCGGTTCGAGAGGGTCGTCTCGTAGGTATGGGTCGAATCCTGCGGAACGATTGCCGACTTGACCGTATCGATTTCGGAATGGCCGCAGCCGGTTATTGCCGCGCTCAGGCATGCCGCCGACGCAAGAGTAGTGAATGTCGTTTTCATCGAAAAAATGAGGGGGCGGACGTGGCTTGTTAGGCCGCGCCCGCCAGATAGAGAAAGGCGCAGCCGGCTCGAACAGACAGCCGCTGCGCCGGGAAGATGCCGCCGCGCCCCGCTGAAATTTCGGAGCGGCCAACCGAAGGCTTACTGCGACAGGCCGATCGTGATGTACTTGGTATCGACGTCGAACATGAGCGGATCGTCGTTCGTGCTTGGCGTGGTCGTGCTGTTCACGGTGATGTAGACGTACTTCGTGACGCCGTTGGCCGTGTACTTGTACGCCTTCGCGTGCTCGACCGAATGGTTTTTCGTATCCGCGATGCCATCAGCCGTGAACGCCTGGGCGATATTGCTGATAGGCGTGTCCTGGTTGCCATCCATGTCCGTGAACGTCACTGCCCCATTGGAGAACACCGACGTTCCCGACTGCATACAGTCTTCATACTCGGAAAATTTCTGGCCGTTCAGCTCGTTTGGATCGATCACTTCCGTCAGGTCGCTCGACACGTAGGCGTACTGTCCCGGTTGGCCCGCGACAACACCACCCGCACCATTGGCCGTGCAGACCTGGCCGACCCGATTCCCGAGCAAGGACACGATTGCCGTGAATTTCCCGGCATCCGTGAACGAAGTCACATTGCCGTCCGCATCGATCTCGGCCTTGGCCGTGTATTGACCGCGATTCGGATCGGCGATGGCAATACCGAAGGTGCCGTCCAGATTCACGGACGAACCCATCTGGATCGAGACGGGATCGGTCGTGGAACTGGCTCCAGTTGTATAGGCCGTCGCGGCGTACGCGGCCTGCGTCAGCGCCGTGCCACTGGCTGTTTTCGCGGCCGCGTCAGATTGCGACAGCCCCGCCGCCGTCAGCGCCGCGCCGTAGCTCTCAAGCAGGTTGTCGCCCGCATCACCCTTTTCGGCCGTGAAACCGCTCGTGAGCGGATTAAAGTTGTCGGGGAGCGCCGGTTTGCCCGGCAGAGTCGAAAGCGCCGTCGTGAGCTTCGCCAGCGCATCAGCCAGATTGCCGCTCGTGATCGCTCCGGACAGGTCGCCGTTCTTCGCGCCGTTGAACCACGTTTCCGGATCGCCCTTGGCGAGCACGCCGACTTCGAGATCGGTCAGCGGAGTGATGTTGGTCGTCCCCGAAGCGATGGCGACCGAGTGCAACGGCGAGGCCAGTGCCGTCCCGTTCGCCTGTCCATCCGATACGCGCACGGCGCACGGATAATCCGTGCTCTTGAGCGAGACAGACCAGCTACCGTCCGAACCCGTCGTGGCCGCGGCCGTCGCGCCCGACGCGCACTTGAGCGAAACCGATCCGCCGATGATCGGCGCGCCAATAGCGGCCGTGCCGCTCGTGGTCACGGTCGGCGTGTTGCCGGCCGAATTGCTGGCCGACGAATTGTCGCCGCCACCGCCTCCACATGCGGCGAGTGCCGCGCACAGCGATGCGCCAAGCGCGAGACTGGTGATTCCCATGTTGAATTCGGCTTTCTTCACTACGGGTTTTCCTTTCTGGTTGAGGTGGTGGATGGATTTCGGGACATCGGCGGCCCGGTACGGCGGGTCTCGTTATGTCGTGTTTACTCTTCAACAACGGACACACGACTGGCATGTAGTCGTGCCTGCCTTACTTCCCTATAACGGCAGAAAAACGAATTGTTGAAGTGTAAACACGACATCAATTGAAGAATTTATAGCGTCGTGGATCAGTCGTCAGGCGGGCATCCTGCCTGGCATGACTTCCCGACGCCCTGAACCTGCTACCCGCACGCCAGCACCAATCACGGTGGCGTTGGGTAAGCGCATCAAGCAGCGCCGGCACGAAGTGGACAAGTCGCAGGAGACGCTGGCCTTCGAGGCGCACGTTGACCGGACGTACATTTCGGCCATCGAGCGCGGCATCGCCAATCCCTCAGTCGAGACGCTGGCGAACATCTGCCATGCGCTGAACATCACGCTGGCTGGCCTGTTCGATCCGCTGGACGGCGTGTCGCTCGCACCGACCGGAGAGCGCCGGGCCAATGCGGCGACGCCGCCCGAGATCAAACGCAGTCGGCTCCGGTAGCCTCGGCGTCCAGCAACCGGATCGACACCGCGCCGTCCACACCCGCTTTCACGGTTGCTTCGGCCGTGATGTATGAGGCGTTCGCCCCGCCGAATTCCAGTCGCGCATTGCACGCGGCCAGTACCGGTGCGGCTCCGGCTGGATCGAGCAGCAGGAGCGTGGTCGGAATGGCATCGTGCTCCTCGATTCCCACGACCAGCGCGGCATGCCTCTCGTCGGTTCGACAGTTGACGATCCAGACGAGCACCGGCCATCCCGCCGCCAGTTCCAGTACGCAGAGGCGCGCAAGTTCATCGGCGGAGCCTTCGAGCGGAACAGGCTGCACGCCCGCATCGAGTTCCCAGACGAAAGCAGCCAGTTCCGAAGGCGTCAGGCCGTGCAGGTAATGCGGCCAGGCTCGATCCCAGAAATGCGGGACGGGGCCGCTCGCGTAACCACGCACATTCACCGGGTCGGGTAGTCTGCCGAGCATGGCCAGTGCCATTGCCGCGCAGTGCAGGGCGCTCCCAGCATCCCAGTCGCCCTGCCGGCTGAAAAGCGGTCGACGGGTATCGTCCAGCGTCAGCCGCGCGCCCGGATACAGCGCCGGGTGCAGCTTCTGGATCAGCGCAGACATCAGTAATCCTCCGGCAGCAGGATCGTTGTGACAGAGCGGTCGGCCTCGGTGATGACCCAGACCGTGCCGCCGCCGGGTATCGCGTAACTCGACAGCAGGCGGCGGCCAGTCAGCAGCGCCAGTTCATTTCCGGCGATGTCTTCGGCCTCAAGCTCTCCCCAGTCGCCGTGCCGATGCCAGTCCAGCAGGATAACGGGAGACAGTCCGGCCTGTTCCAGCTTGACTTGGGCGGCCGGCGTGATGGCCGTCTTACCCATCGGGAAGCGGGCGCGATGGTGTGCGGATCTGTTCATGCCGCGATCTTCGTTCCATAGGTCACGGCGGGCCACGCCGGATAGCTGCGACGAGCGGCCGATTGCGGCCGGGAAATGCCGCCCGGTACGGCTTCTTTCACCCGTTCGATGGTGGTCTGCGAGCGATTCCATTCGGTGACGACGAGAATGCGGGCGCCGTCCGGTAACGGATAGAGTGAGATCAGGCGCAGACCGGTCCCGATCGACAGGTCGTTTTCGCGTTTGTCGTCATCGGATACGCAGCCCCAGTCACCGGCGATGTGCCGCAGCATGACGCTGATGACGGGAATGCTGTTCGCGCGCAGTGCTGCAAGTGCGTCCGGCGTGACAAGCAGACGTCCCGGATGAAAAAGCGGTTTGAGCCGTGTGGATTCGTTCATGCTCAACATCTCCAGAAAAAGGACGAGCACCGGTCTCCGGCAGGGCCGGATAACGTGGTCGTGAAAAGAATGTGGAATGCCGCGCGGACTAGCCGCGTTACGGCCCGAGTTGGCGTCGCAGTGCGGCGGCTCTGGCCTGCGAGCAGTGCAGATGACGTCGGATGCCGGAAACGGTCGGTTTCACGATGCCCGCCTGAATGTCGCGGACGAGCTTCATGAGGTCGGTTTCGGGTTCCGGCGCTGGGGGAGCCGAGGGCGATGATTCAGGCGGGTCAACGGGCGTGACAGTAATCGCCGGCTCCAGTGGTTCCAATGCGACCGGATCGACAGGCTTGTGACCAACGGCAGTCATGGGAGTAGCACGTGGCAGTAAGGCGAGCCACCAGAGCAGGCAGGCCGTGCCTTCGAGTACCGCTGCGAAGGCCAACCCGGCGAGCAGGTCGAGTTCCGTGCCCGCCATGCCGAAGATCGCCGCGAGGCGTGCCGTGACTGGATCGGCGCGGGCCGCATCGTGACGGGTTTCGGCGCGATCCTCGTTAGACTGATCCCGCCGGATGTCACTGGCCTCGGCATCCAGCGCATCCAGTCGTGCGGTCAGTCCGGCACGACGCCCGCGCAGTACCGGGCAGTCACCGGTACAACGACGCGCATTGGCCTGGGCTAGTTGCGCCGTGACCGATGCACGATCAGCCATGACGGCCGTGAGGCTACGGTGAGCTGGAATATTGGCGTTTCTCAATGCCGATATCCGGACGTCGCCCGCATGTGACTGCGACAGCAGGAAGAATGTCGCATGTCCGCACGATGCTGCCGCCATGCAGCCGAGCCACAGCAGCATCCCGACACAACGCACGGCGAGCGGTGCCGATCGGCATAGCGCGGGAAGCAGATGCGCGCCAGCCACCAGCACGACGCCCAACGCGACCCAGACGAGCCGTTCCGACAGCCATCCGCCGCGCTGCCAGCCGGCCAGTACCGACATGCAGATGGCCGTACTGGTCGCTGCGACCGCCAGAGCGAGTGCGACCCGACGGATCATGCGGCCTTCCCGCCGAGCAGTGCGGCACGCTGATCCAGCCGGTCTTTGAGGCTGGACGAAGCAGCAATCACACGGGGCGCGTCGTGATCGTCATGGTGACTGTCGCCTTCACCCGACCCGGCCGGATAAAACTCGTCCGCGACGGCGCCGCTGTCCTCGATACCCTCCTCGAATGCACCGTTGGCAAACCCGGTGCGGGCGGCAACATCGAGTGCAGCCTGATCGAAACCCACTGCGCGGCGTCGTGCATCCAGCTCGCGTGCTTCGGTAATCGCCGCTTCGAGCGTGCTGCCCGTGCGCACGCCGAGATCGACGTAGTAGATCGCCGACCGGTAGCTTTGCGTGGTGGATTTGCCGCGTAGTTTCAATTCCAGCGGCAGGCAGGCCAGCAGAAGGCCAGACGCTGCCGAAAAGTAATGGAGTCGCGCGGCGAGCGTGCGGATCGAGTTGTACGAGGTGGTACGAAAGATGAACGCGCCGAGTTCGTCCTCGTCGCCAATCCGTACATTGAGCCGCCCATACGGCTTGCACGCTCCGCCCTGGCCGAATGCGCAGCCGTCAGGTGACGGGCACGGCAGTTCCTCGATACCGGCATCGGTCGCACGGCGGCACGTCTCGCCATTGCCGACGCAAACCGGCCGCCCCGTGTCGCGGTCGAAGCACGAGTATTCGGCACGCAGGTTCAGATCGGGATCGTTGAACAGGAAACGCACGGGAATCGCGCGCAGCTTGCCGGTGGTGGCCTTGCGCAGTTCCTCGTTAAGCGGATGCAGCAGCCATTCCCCTTTCTGCTGCACTTGAGTTGTGATCGTAAACGCATCGTCCTTCTCGGGGAGGCGCTTGCCATTACGCTCGACCATGCGGCCGATACTGATGCGCCCACACACGGGTGGTGTAAGTGCCAGTCCTTTCAACATAAGCATGCTCCTGTAGATAAGTAGAGGGAATGGAAAAGCGGGTCAGGTGGACACGAGAAACCGGCGCGACCCGGGTTTTGTGATGGCGTACCGGGAGGCAAGCTCGGGGCGGTCGGCCAGCAGTTGTTTGAGATCAACGCCCGTGCCGTCCTTGCTGCATTTGAACGACACCGACCCCGTCTCGAACTGTGCTCGGTCAGCCTCCCGCATGGCTTGCTGGATGGTTTGTTTCAGCCGGGTCTCGATGGCCTGGCGGGTTTCGATTTCGGCTCGAACGGCGACCAGATCGGCAAACGTGGCCGACAGCGTCCGGTCGTCGGTGAAATCGACCGTGCCGCCTGCACCCGGATACAGGCAGCGCAGCGCGCGATCCGCCGATTCCGAGCCATCGGCAGGCGGTGGTGTATCGGTTTCGACGTACTGCCAGAACGCCGCTTCAAGTTCGACCAGGCGCGCGATCAACGCGTCGTCGCGCTCGATGCGATGTACGTCGAGCTTCTGGCCGCATAACAGCACGGCCACATCGGCAGCTTGCTTGCCCGACACCGCAAGCTGATGCTGAACCTGTAACTGCACGTATTCGGGCACGCCGTCACGCCAGAGCCGCGCACCAAATTCACCGGCGGTCTTGCACTCCAGGAGCTGTACTTCTGGCACACCGACTACCTCGCGGTCGAGGTTGGCGAGCATCCACGGGATCGTTGAATGACGGAGTACGGCATTGACCCGCCTGACACGACGGCCCGTTTGTTTCGTATAGGACGCGGCAACGATGGGTTCGAGCAATGTGCCGAAGTAGGTCGGAGAAGTCGTATCGTCGGGATCGGGCTTCGGTAGGTTCGCGTCTCGATTGGTCTTTTCCATCCAGAGTTCAAGTTGCGATTTGTACGGGTTGAGTCCCACGGCAGCGGCTGCATCGGAGCCGCCAATCCCGTTTTTTCTCACCTCAAGCCAGTCCTCGCGCGAGAGGGATTTCGTTTCGACAAGTCGTAGTGCAGGCCGATGCCGGCTGCGCCCGACTGATTCAGGCAAAGCCATTTGCAACCTCCAGAAAGAAGAAAGGCCCGGCGGGTAAGATCCCGGCCGGGCCGTATGCGGTAAGTGGATGAAAGTCGGACATGGCTAGTCCTGTTCTTCGTTCAGCGGTTCCGTGGCGAGAGCGTTGATCGCATCAGACATGCGCTCGATGCCGATGTCCTCGACCACGCTGGCTCGCGCGCCGCGTAGTTCGTCCGGCGTCCACACGACGATGGCATATCCGCGTGAGCGCAGATGAGCGATGGCGTCGTCCTCATGAGGAAGCATTCCGGTTTCGTTCATGGAGACCTCCGTGTCATGCCACCAATCGGAGAGCTTCGTCCCAGGCTTTCTGCTTGAGGGTAGCGCCTGCACCGAACCAAGCCGAGTCACGGCGGTTATCGTCACTGCGCGCGCGGCGGTGATGATCAGCAAATTCCGTAATTGCATTCACCAGACCCCATGCGGTGCCGGATGCCGAGGCGAGCGTCGCGCCCATGCCTTTGCCGGTATAGAGCGCCTGCACGGTCTTGATCGCGGAGTCGTTGGTGGCCGGCACGAGCTGGCCCGAGCCGACCGGATAGGTCAGCACGCGACGGAAGAAGGTTTCGGCTGCGGTATCGTTGACCTTGCATTCGGACAGGGCTTTCATGCGGACCATAAATCCATCCCAACTCGAAATCGCGATGCCGAGCTGGCGCTTCACGGCCTGCGCGTCGAATTGCGAGCGGTGCGGCACTTTGATCGCGCCCGAGCTGTCGCCGAGTGCAATCGAGAGCGTGTTGTTGCAGACCACGCGGACGGAAGTGAACTGTGCGGTGGTCGCCAGCGTGCCATCGCATGCTGTTGCCAGCAGCAGATAGCCGTTCACGGTGTCCTTGCCCTTGAGCGCCGCCGACTGGCCGGTACGGGCTAACGCCCAGAGCTTCTTGCCGTCTTTGAGGACGCCAGCGGTTTCCAGTTCGTACCCGCCGACTTCGACGAGATCGCGGTAGAACTCAAGAATGGATCGTGGTTGCACGACCTGATAGCGTGCCGACACGACAGACAGAGGTGCTTTCGTGTCCGACCGGTACAGCACCTTTTGTTCGGGGAACGCATGGATCGAACCGAGGTTCGTACCGGCGCTGCCAGAAACGTAGCGCACGTCGGCGGATTCGATCGTCCAGTCCATGTCGGCCTGTTTGGCCCAGACTTCGATTGGTTGCTTCGGTGCGAGCGGATTGCCGAGGCGATGCCACGGAGTTTCGCCGCTGTAGGCGATGCTGGAAACGAGGTGCATTTGAAAATCTCCTGATAGATAACGGGAAACAGAAAGCAAAAATGCCTACAGCCCCGAAGGGCTGTAGGCATTGAGCGTGATGGAGAAAACGCAAAAAGGGCGTTGTGCGTCAGGACGCGCGCGATTTGCTAAAGGTATGGCCGCACTCCAGGCAAGCATAGTTGTCGAGTACATGCGCGTCGATCTGTTCGCCAACAGCAGAACCAGTGGCACAACCAGCCGCTCCACCGACTAGTGCTCCGAGAAGTGCTCCTGCCAGTCCACCGACGATCGAGCCAACAGGACCAGCAATGAGGCCGAGCGCGGCACCGGTTTCGGCTCCGCCGAGTGCGGCGGCGGCACTACCGGTTGCCCCGGCAACTGTGCCGATGGCTCCGCCGGCCTTGCGGGCGGTATCGCGAGTTGTGATGCGCTGCGAGTCGCAACGGGGACAGGAAAGGGAATGGGTCATATCAGCCTCGTGAGGATTCAGGGCAAGCAGGTCGCCCAGGCATTCCGGGTGGATGCTCAAGTCGGTGATATATGTCCGAAACAATCTGCGGCTAACTGGACGCCGCCCTATCTGTTAAGTATTTCTTACCTGGTTGGGATGGCTTGCTCCATAATGAGGGCTTTATCCCGGCAGGGGCCACAGGAGGAACGGTGAAGCGAAATGCGTTGTTGATCGGTAACACGGGTGGTCTGGAAGGCGTGGCCGTTGACGTTGAGCAGATGCGCAGTTTTCTGAAAAGCTCCCGAGGAGGTCAGTGGCACGATTCGGAAATCACAACCTTCATGAATCCCTCGAAAGTGGATGTGGATCGAGCCATAAACAGGATTCGCGCTGAGCGCACCGATTACAGCCTCTTCCTGTTCACGGGACACGGCAGCCACTATGGTCAAACGCATCTGAATCTGAATGATCGCCGGGAGACGTTGCTCGAGTCTGATCTGAACGGCATGGCGGCCAGGCAGTTGAGTATCTTCGATTGCTGCCGTGTCGAGTCTTCCCGCGAGCTACGCAAGGCAATGGAGGCACTTACTGCGGTTTTCGATTCCGTCGATACCACCCGACAGCGGTATGAGGCGCGAATTATGCAAGCGGCACCTCAACACGCAAAGCTTTATTCGTGCTCGGTCGGCGAGTCTTCCTATGATTATCCGGAGGGGGCGCTTTACCTGAGCAACCTGCTTGCCTCGGCCAAGGCGGTTGGTAACGCTCGATGGAAAACGATCGAAGAAGCGCATAGTCAGGCGAAGGCGAATACGATCGCGCGAGCAGCTAGGGACGGAAACAGGCAGACGCCCCAGGCTGTCCTGCCTAAGGCACTTCCGGAGCATCAGTTGATCCTTTCGATCCAGTGAGTCCGGGAAGTGGTCGATTCAACTACCCCTGTACTTACGGCCGTCCCCGAAATACCGGAAGACGGGGCGCGTCGCGCCCTGCCACCGCACTACCGCCTGAAGGCCGGCGACGTGGACCCGGAACTGGGTAAGACCATTCTTGAGATCGTGCTCTGCACGGAGCTGTTCATCGTTTATGTTGACGAAGATATGGCGGTTCAGTGGCATACCACGGACGATCACGAGAGGACCGACTACTGCGGTGAAGTGCTGAACATGGTAGCCAGCCTAGAAGCGCAATCCCGGTTTCTCACGGGGGAGCCGATGCTTCGCGATATTCGCAGACGTATCGGCGAGGGGCTTGTGCGCTGTCTGGAAGGTGGCCGGAAGGAAGACGCGACTGCTGTACTTAAAGAGGTTGGGGCAGAGCTGAAGACCCGGAACAAGGAAGTTTCCTGGCACTGGTACTTTCAGGCGTCGTACTACGTGACATTCGGATTCGCGATACTCTTTGCAGCCGCTTGGCTATTGCGGGACTGGATTAGGGCAGGGATTGGTACGGAAGCATTCGAAGTCATTCTGGGGGGCAGTTGCGGTAGCTTCGGGGCATTGCTCTTTGCAACGGCCCGTAGTGACCGGTTGATTCTCGACGCCAATGCGGGTCGGCGGCTTCATCGACTTGAGGGCTTGTCGCGGATTGGGGCTGGCGTAATTGGTGCGTTGGTTGTCGCGCTAGCGATCAAGGCCGGTTTAATACTTGGCGGGACGACGTTTCCTGGGAACAAGCTGGCGCTTTTACTGTGTTTCTGTATCGTGGCCGGCGCGAGTGAGCGTCTGGTACCGTCTCTCATTGCTACTTTCGAGAAGACTGTTTCTGGTGGCGCTCGAGAAAATAATCCTGCATCTGGACGCCGGCGCTGAAACGGCGGTGGTACTCCCGGCTTTCGTCGATTGTGCTGACGGCACCAAAGGACTGCGGGCGTAGTCGCGCGCGGTAACCGGGGCTGAGATGAACAACAGTCCGTCTGAACTGAACTGTATGTCGTCTATGGCTCATCCTCGTGCCGTTGTCGAATACGGGCCGGGGCGTAGTCAGGATCGAGGTGCCCTTCGAGCATTCGCACATCCGTTGCCTAGTATGGCGACGACGAACATAACCGTATCGGCTATACTTGTCGACAAGTCGACAAAATGGGGCAAGCTATGACCGAGCCGAAGGCCGTTCGCAAAAACGCTAAAAATGATACGGGAACGCAGATTGTCGGCATCCGCATGACTCCGGCGCTCGCTCAGGAGGTCAAGATGGAAGCGACCAAGCGGGGCATTACGCTGAAAACGCTTTTTGCCGAGCTGTGGGATGACCGTAAGCGTTCTGCCCGGTCATGAATAGCATCCAGACAGAAAACGATCTGATTGCCGTCGCTGCGGCGCTTGTTGGGTCGTCGGTTACGCTTTCTGCTGGCGAACGGGCACTCAAGAAGCAACGCTCCCGGCAAGTCATTGATCCCGTGTTCGTGGATGCCTTGCGCGATGATATCCTGGCCGGGAACGATCCCTTGGGTGATGCCTTTACGTATATCCGCTCCGCGGTCAAGCGGAGGGCAGTAGGTGCCGTCTATACGCCTGCACCGATCGTCCGATCAATGATGGCATGGTTGACGACTCAATCCACGCCGGTTCGTATCGTCGATCCAGGTGCGGGATCGGGGCGCTTCATTCTCGCAGCAGGCGAAGCTTTCCCCGACGCTGAACTTGTTGCCGTCGAGATGGACCCCTTGGCGGCATTGATGCTGCGAGCCAATCTGAGTGTGCGCGGGTGGGCTGACAGGGCAACTGTGCTGGTGAAGGACTATCGCGAGATCAAGCTTGCTCGTAGAGCGGGCGTAACAGCGTTCATCGGCAACCCGCCTTACGTGCGGCATCATGACATCGGCGAAGACTGGAAGGCTTGGTATGCCTCGCATTTTGCGGGGTTTGGCATCAAGGCTAGCGCGCTCGCGGGTTTGCACCTGCACTTTTTCCTGCAAACGCGGCTGCTCGCGAAAGCGGGTGATGTGGGGGCGTTCATTACCTCCGCCGAGTGGATGGATGTGAACTATGGCTCAGCGCTGCGTCGGCTATTGCTCAATGAACTGGGCGGTATTGCTCTTCATGTACTAGAGCCAACCGTTGAGGCATTTCCCGGTACGGCCACGACCGCTGCGATTACGTGCTTCCGTGTTGGTGAGGCTAACAAGCCGGTACGTGTTCGGGACGTTGGAGAACTGAAGCAGCTTAACGGGTTGACCAAGGGAATCGAGATTTCGCGCGAGCAGCTCCAAGCGGCTCCGCGATGGTCGATCATCGTTCGTCCATCGGTGCCTGCCGCGGGCGGCGATATTGAGCTTGGCGAATTGTTCCGCGTGCATCGAGGCCAGGTCACGGGCGCAAACGACATCTGGATTGCTGGCGAGCATGCCAGGGATTTGCCCGAGCGCGTCAAGCTACCGTCCGTTACCAAGGCCAAAGATTTGATTCAGGCCGGTGCGCAGTTGCAGTCTGCGGAGGTTTTGCGGCGCGTGATAGATCTTCCTGCCGAATTGGACGACTTCACCAAGGAGGAGCGTCGCCGTATCAACGCCTTCCTTTCGTGGGCCAAACTTCATGGCGCAGATCAGAGTTATATCGCGCAGCACCGTAAAGCTTGGTGGTCGGTGGGGCTCAAAGCTCCGGCTCCGATCCTTTGCACTTACATGGCTCGCCGCCCGCCTCAATTCACGCTTAACGTATGCAACGCGCGACACATCAATATCGCACACGGCCTGTATCCGCGAGAGCCACTGGCTGCCGACGTGACGGCTCGGTTGGTAACGTGGCTTAACAAAAACATCAACACGGGGAGCGGCAGAACGTATGCCGGAGGTTTGACTAAGTTCGAGCCGAAGGAAATTGAGCGCTTGCGCATCCCAACCCTAGAAATTCTTCTTGCATGACTAGCTCACTACCGCGATGGACAACCGAGGAACTTACCGACGATGCAACGAAGGCTTCCGCGCAGTTTCGCGCGGAACGATTGGCGGTCTCTGACTCTTGGGATATCCATTACAAGCAGGCGCGAGGCAAGTTTGAGCAGCTTTTCTCGAAACTGAATGATCTCAATCCGAGTGCGATTACCGATGCGAATTTGGCCGATGCCTACAGTGCGGGACTTGGCGAAGCGCTGCGCTATCTGGCCGGGCCGCCAATCTCGGACGATGATTTACAGGTAATTGCCGACGTCGATTCGATCGCTCCGGGCGTGCTAACGAAGAACCCTGAAGCATTACGTGAGGTGTTTGGGGTTATCGAACGAGTCATTGATCCGCATCGCTTCCCGTGGGTTAAGGCGGGTATTTCGCCGACAGAATCGCAGCGCGAAGCCGCCTTGCTTGCCTCCTCCGTTCTCTTGGCGGCACAACGCATTGCGACCGAGCGTCGCAATGAAGGCAAGGACAACCAAGAAGGCAAGGTGAAAGACTACCTTCGCAGCCTTGGCTTTGCCGAAGTCTCGACCGTGCCTATTAGCACCATCGTCAAGGGGCCGCAGGCCATGCAGTTTTGCGCGGAGTGCCAGCTTGGCGATCGTAAGGCGGATGTAGTCGTGCGTTTGCACGACACGAGGCTCCTAGCGATTGAGTGCAAGGTGTCAAATAGCGCGACCAACAGCGTGAAGCGCGTAAACAACGATGCGGCAGCAAAGGCGGAATATTGGATCAAGCAGTTTGGGACGGCCCAGGTTGTTCCGGCGGCGGCTCTCGCGGGAGTGTTCAAGGTTCGGAATCTTGAGCAGGCGCAGACGCGGGGACTCTCGCTGTTCTGGTCGCATGATCTCGATAAACTGGGTGAATTCATCGAGTCAACGAAATAGGCTCACGCCAGAATGGCGATCGCATCAAGTTTTGCTCGCATCCGGTCATGCCGGAGATGGCCGTAATGCTTGTCGATCATCTCGGTTGATGTGCCGGCCATTTTGGCGACCTCGAAGCTGTCCATTCCGTTTGCGATCATTTCGCTGATTGCCGTGTGGCGAAGCGAATACATTACGACAGAGGCGGGGAGTTGAGCTGCCTTGACCGCGTCTTTGAATGGCTTCTTCCACGAGTCCTTGTTCCAAGGTTGCCCGTATTCTGTTGAGAAGATGGGGGCATTGGCGATTTTGCTCCCGGTTTGCTCCTCCAGAAAACGCATTGCTGCCGACGACAGCGAAACGATGCGATGCCCGGTTTTCCCGTCAAGGACGAGCGTGCCTTGCCTGGGGTCAAAATGTTTGACGCAGGCGCGTGCAAGTTCTCCGGGGCGAGCTGCGGTGAACAGCATCGCTTTGACTAGTTGCCGGATGTCGTCGGGGCAGGCCTCAATCAGTGCGCTTCGCTGATCCGCCGGAAGAAACGATTGCCTGCGGCGCCCGACATCTTTGAATTTCGTGACCGTTTTCCAGCCTGCGTCGGTCGCTACGAGGCGGTCGTGTAGCGCAAGATTCAGGGCGGCTTTCAAAGACGCGAGGTTGCGATTCGCCGAGTCCTTGGCGCGTCGGAGGTCGTCTTCGTCCTCGGCGGATTCTTCGATTTCAGTAATCTGCTCGGCGAGCCAGTCCTTCACATGCGAGGTTCGTAGCTTTGCCAGATCGATGCGGCCGATCTTGTTGTCGTAGACCAGCCGTTTGAAGCGGCCCTCGGCGTCCGATTTGCTGGCTGCACCTTTGTGCAGCCCCAGATGCTTGACGTAGTGCTCACTGGCATCCTTGACGGTCGTGGTCTTGGTGGACACCCCGGCGTCCGCAGCCTTCGACCATTCGAGGGTGGCCCTCGCCGCATCGTCGAAGCTCGGGAGCGTGCCAAGCGCTTTGTATTCTTGCTTGCCGGCCTCGTTGCGTCTGCGAGCAATCCAGGTCCCGTCGCCCTCGGCGAGTTTACGGAACCCGACGTAGAGACCGGATTGAACCCGGGCAAAGTAGGGTTCCCGGCGTGGGAGCAGCTTGTCGCGTGCGGTTTTGCTGACGATGGAAGTAGCCATGATTTTCGTACGGAAACGGTACGGAAATTTTAGACTGGATGGCTCCGGACATCAATGGACGATTTTTATATAAAAATCAGCGGCTTGAAGTAATTTCTTGAACTTCAATGGATGCAGCTGGACTCACTTTCCGGCCCTCCGAAGGCAGGGGTTGCTGGTTCGATCCCAGCCGGGCGCGCCATCTGGTTTTCCGCAGAAACTCCCTGAAATCCTGAAAAGCCCCACCAGATAAGGCATTGCGGGAGATTTGCGTCCGCGGAAAGCCAGAGAATTCCCGTAAATTCCGGCGTTTGCATGTCCCCGGCGGTGTACGCCTAACCTTGAACACGCAACGCGCGACCGTTACGCGGAAGTGCATTGCTGTTGTACACGATATGTACATCGTGCAGATCGAAGTCACACTCGGCACCAAAAACAACATGAAAATTGAGTATGGCAGGATAGGCTTTCGCCGGTTTTGGGCGCCCAGTTCAGGCGAACGGCGATCGGTTTTTGCCGTCGAGCCGGTAGGGCGAGGTCGTGTTCGCGGTAATTGAATTGAGGTTATGCTTTGGTGAATCCGTTGCGCGCGCCATCGTTCCTTCGACCCACCTACCCGATGGAAAACACGACCACCATGCCCGTTTTGCGGGCGCTACTGAATCGAACCCGGAGCTGGCTGCAGTATCACACGCGTGCATTCAGGCGCTCGGACTTTTGGCCCGGACGTATGCTGTGGCAAGCCGTCGTTGTCCCTGCGGCTTGGGCGCTGCCTGCGATAGCAGGGGTCATTGTGACCGATTGGCTCGGCAGCCACCGGTCAGTCAAGTATCTGCAAACGGCAATCCAGGAAGGCATTGGGCCGCATATCTGGAATGTCTTCGCGATGCTCGGGGTGATGCTTGTCGGCTTGCTGATCGCGGCTCCTCGGCAGAGATGGCTCGCGGTTGCCGCATATCAGGTGCTGCAGAATACCTACTCGCTTGGCGCGTTGATGTTCGGGCTTCTGCTTGGCGAATGGATCTGCCTTTCCGCCTCGCAGCTCACCTTCGTGTTCATCATGGCGGCGGGTCTGATGTTCGCGTTTGCGTTTTGCCTAAATCTGACAGTCTGGTACGTGGCCTTTCTCGTGTCGCCGGCGCGCTTGCATACCGGCTTCATGCACTCAGTCGCGCAACTCGCGCCGCAGTTCCGCTTGCCGCTTGCGGCGGTGATCCTCGCGGTTGCGCTCGATTCGATTTATGTCTACTTGGGCAAGTAGGTACACGTACGGATCTAAGAACGTGAACAATATGCTCTTTTCGCGGAGGTACGTCCAGCAATGTATATTTCGCCTCGGGGAAGTCGTATCGCGAAACGACCTTCTCCAGTTTGTTGACGCACTCAACCGCCCTGGCCGCAACCGACTCATTAAGCTTTGGGAGGTCGTGGTGCTTGATGCCCTTTCCCGAGTGTCTCCGATACGGCATGAGCAGCCATTGCTGGATGGTCAGCAGCCAGATTTTGCATTTTCCCTTTTCGTGGAAGGGCAGACGATCGACGTCATCGGCGACATCAGATGCGTCTCCGATCGCGGATTGGATAACCATAACCCAATCCAAAGCTTGTCCAGCGAGATCGTTCGCGTTGCGCGCAAGAAGCGCGTCGATCCAGCAAAGCTTCGCATCCAGGTCCAAGGTGAGGTCGTCGGTCCGTATCGGGATGCGAAGATGACGCTCAGCCTTCCCGCGAAAGGCAGCATCGCCGAATTCGTCCGCACAAAGATCACCCCGTTCCTCGAAAGCGTAAAGAATGCCCCAGGGAAAAGCGCTTCGATAAACATCGAGCAGCAGGATGTCATCCTGACTGTAGCTTACAACCCAGAGCAGATGTTCTTCAGCATGGGCCATCCGAGCTACGACGTGTCATATTCCATCGACAGAAACCCGCTTTGGTCAGCCCTCAAGGACAAGGCTGATCAACTTCGTGCGTCTCCTTCCGACAGCATTCGCCTCGTCATAATCTGCGATGGTGACTGTGCGACGCTCAAGGCGGAATCACCAACGGGTGTCCACTTCAGCACGAGGGCCATCGTAGAGGATTTTCTGCGTCGAACCTCGACGGTCGATGCTGTTCTGTTGCTCCCTGTGGTCGAGACGTACCACGGCATCCAAAAAAATTTGGTTTCTCTCGCTCCAGCTTTCTATCCCAGGAGAGCAGGGGAGCGCGTTGTCATGTCCGAGCGGAACGAGATCGCGCTGCGGGCCCACCTAGATACCTTCCTTGCCAACATGCCGAAGCCATGCCTCAACGCACCAAGCGCCGTAAATTCGTGCGAAAGGGAAGGTTTTTTGATGGGGCCTCATGGCGGTTATTCGATATCAGGAAACACGATGAGAATTTCTTCAAGGCAGATACTCGAAACTCTCGCTGGAATCCCGTCCAATGGGCTTCCGCCTCTCGGAAGCTCTCCTAATGCGCCCCTTCCACCGGCAGACTGGCAGGATCACTTTCTCAGGTATCTTCAGCACGGGCGGATGATTTCGAAGGTAACGGTTATCCCGGGTGGCGATGCCGACGACGACGCACTTGAATTCGAATTCGGGCAGCCCGATCCAGCCATTCATTCCTTTCGGATGCCGAAGGCTCCTTAAAAGTGGTTTACCACTCGTTCCAGAGCTCGATTGCTGCCTCGACGAAGGCATCACAGTTTTCCTGCGTCCAGCACGTGTGATACCCGTCGCGCAGCAAGTAATATTGCTCGTTGGCGCACACGAGATCGGTCTTCGATGCGTCTCCCCTGTACCAGTTCAGAATGTTGACCACGCAGTCTTGATAGCTGGACGCGAGCTTCTCGTTCGGCACGTTGTACAGCAGACCTTCGATGTAGTACGAAGGTGCGATGCCGGCCTTGAGCAGTCCGTCGTCGACCATTCGGCTTCGCATGTTCTTGAACACACGGGCCATTGGCTTGAACCACTTCGAAGTGTTTTGATGCTTCGTCGTCAGGTTCGCCGAATGCTGCTTCGGATAGTTCGCGATCCGTTCACCTTTGCCGTTCCAGAAGCAGATCCCCTCGGCGTATTCGGCGTTGTTCGCTGAGAGGAACTTGAAGTAGCGGCGAAACTGGATTGCCACGATCACGTCGGCCTTTCGGCGCGAGCCACTGGCATCGATGGCAATGGCCTTGTCGCCGGCTTTGACCGCCTTTCCGTACTGCTGCGTGAGCACCGACAGAACATCCCGCTTGAAGTCGACGTGCGTGTAGGTGGCATCACGAAACGCTGACTTGTGCGCGGCCTTCTCCTCTTCGGTCAAATCGGACAGACCGCTCATAAAGCAATCATCGAGCCGAATGATGATGTCCACGTCACTTTCGGAGAGGATGTTCGTGCCGTTGCCGTACGAGCCTTGAAGGAACACCTTGAAACCCTTGCTGGCGTACGGAGTGGTGCCGGCTTCCAAGACGTTCTTGATCGTGTTGTAGGTGTTGCTCGATTGCGTGATCGATCCTTGATGGGACCACGTTTCGAGCTGCGATTCTGGTATTGGCATCTATCCCCCTTGGCTACATCAAATACTCTCGAAGCTGACTTTCCCGTGAGGCAAACGACTCCCGACCCCGTTGGAACAGAATGCCAAGCTTCTTGAGGTCGTGCTCCAGCAGATCGGTTGCCATCTCGGGCGTAACGTAGGAGTCGCTAATCCGGATGGTCGGCACGTCGTGGAACAGAATCTGGCGCAACTGGTCCATCGATTGCGTGTTGATCTCTAGGGTCTTTTGCAGCAGCTGGACACTGATGAGGTACTTTTTTGCCAGCCACATTAGCAAGCTGGGCTTCGGGTCCGGGTAGACGCCTACGCCGACGCTTACCAGCCGGATGTCCTTGTGCTCGTGCTTGAGTGCCCGGACAGCATCTGCGATCGCGTACAGCGTCGGGTTGTTTGCGCAGTAGCCGCCGTCGATTAGCTCGATGTCCTCGCCCATGGCGGTTCGGACGACCGTGCGTTCGAAGAAAGGATAGGCTGAGCACGACGCCTTGACAGCATCGGCGATGCTCACGCCGAAGCCGGGTACGAAGGTGCCGACCCGGCCGTGCGCCTGCGCGACACTGCCCTTGAAGATCATCGGACGCTCAGTTAGCCACTTGGCGGTGATGATGCCGATTCCGGTCTTCACATCGTTGAAGTTCGCATCACCGAAGACCTCGCTCGCGAGCTTCTTCAACGCCGCCGACCTAGTGGGAGCCGTCTTGTGCGACATCACGACGGGCACGTGCTGACGGTACAGCTCAAGGATGGCGTCAACGCCGTGGCCCAGTGCAATCAGCGACGCTATGATGGCACCCGTGCTCGTGCCGAAAACCAGATCGAACTTTTGATGCAGGGGACACCCGACCATGGCCTCGATTTCCTTGAGCACTCCCAAGGTGTAGAAGCCCTTCGCTCCACCGCCATCCAGGGTTAGCACGCGCAGTAAGAGCGGTGACCCGGCTTCGCCTTGTCTCTCGACCATCTTAGAATCCCCTTTTCTTGGCTAATTGGTGTTGGTCGTGTCCGCGCTTTTCGTTGATGACTTCAATTGCCGCCTAGATATCCAAGACTTGGATGGTGTCGCGCATCTCGCTGTGCGACTTGATGTTGGCTGGCCACTCCGGTGCGTTTTCCTCATAGACGTTGCGAAATAGCTCATCCATTTCAATGGATAGGTTCAGCAATCCGATGAGTTCTTCTTCGGAATCAAAGATGGTTCGGCTACCGTCTGGAACTGTTAGTGTCTTCGCAAACTCGAAGTTGCACGCTAAGATATCGAGGAAGCGCTGAGTCTCCGCCAGAACAGCCAGATCAAAATATTGGCCGAGTTGGAGCGCAGTAGTATTGGTGTGGTACGTCGTTGCGGCGATGTCGAAGCTTGGCAACGTGATGTCTCGGTCGGCATCAGCCTTCACGTTTTTGCAGAGACGAATCGCCTTACGCAGCCCCCCGCCGACCAAGTCGCAGCGCGCTTTGATTCGTGCGATGTGGAGAAACGGAAAGTTCTCGATGGTCCGGCCTGTACCCTTGTTATAGATCTTGACGCCGCGATCGATTTCGCGTCCGCTGGACTGGTACTCCACGCTGTCGAGCCAGTGTGCAGGAACAACATCGACGGAGCGCAGCAGCGACCCACCGGAAATCTTGACTGCCTTTGAGCCAGTCGTGTCTAGGTCAGCCGCAGGAAAGGCGGCCTCGAGATCGACTTCAATCTGGTCGCGAAGCTGACTTAGCACGCCAGCGGACGTCCTGGCGGTGGGGACGTAGCCGCCACTCTGTGCCTTGATGCCGTATGTCATGTAGGCGAGGATACTCGTGTCGATGGCGAGCAGGTCGACATCGCTAACGCGTCGAATGTGGACATCCAATGGAACAGAACCTTGAAGCCTGAACTCGACTGATATCCCAGCCTTGGCGAGCCGATCATTCAACTGGTTCGCGACTCGGTTTGCAGTTTCGTGACTGACGCGCGTATAGGTGTCGCTAACGGGTTGCATTGCGCCGATGGCGTAGCGGGTGTGAGGCTGGTTGGCACTTCCGCGCTTCTCCCAAGGTTCTAGACCTGGGTAGAGTGCTTTGGTCAGGATTTCATCCCGAACAGACGCATCCATTGCCATGCGGTCGGTGCCATCGCGGCGCGCGCGCAATTGGCTGAGGCGTTTGTTGATATCGATGGCCATCACCTCCTCTTTGCCTAAGTGATCTTGCCGAGGGTCATGCGGCCGCCATTCAAGTATTCAGCGTGGCTGACATGAGATCGTTTACAGCTCTTGCGACTGCACAGTCAATGTGCGAGGCCAAAGCAGGTTCGATTATTCACGGCCGGCGTCAACTCTCGTGATCATGTGCGAGTATGTCTTGTGCCTTTACGAGCACATAGCCGGGTCGCCGCATCGCTTTTGTAACATCGCGCTCCGAGCCAGACTTGTGGCTTACGATGAGTGAGATTACCGGAAGCAGGCCACCAATAGTTGCCGCGACTTCGTGCGTCGCTGCGCCATATGCAGACAGCCCAAAACTCAACAGCCCAAAAGTTCCTTTCCAGAATCGCGCGGATGATCGTTGCACGTCCGAAAGTTCATTTCGAACTTCTACAGTCTGTTGGCGAAGATCCTCGACGATCGCTTTGGATGATATGCCGTTTTCGCGCACTGGCACTGATAACTGCTTTGCGAGCATCTCGCGGAACGCGGGCAGCGCAGAAGACGCCTCTTCTCGTAACTGAACGATTTGTTTTGCGTCAAGGTCGTTCACCCACGGAACATTCACGGTGCGTCGCTCATCGAGCAACCGCAACTCCGCTCGGCTCCGAGCAATGCCTTCTTTGTACGCAAGCCCCGCTAGGCCGATCGAGGAATTTGAGAAGACTGCACCAGAGCCCACCATCGCATCCCGGCCTGTCCACAAGGCGGATCTTATCGCCGCGTGTACGGCGTCGTATGCGAGATCTTCCAGCTTTGGTGCCTCAGAGTTGTCGGCTTTGCGCGGTACGATTCTAAGATACAAGGGTGGGTCGTAAAGATTCCCGGTGTGGAACGACAGCCCATCGGCGAAGTGCGGCGTCAGAGAGAACTCCTGCAAATGCTCGCGCAAGAGTGCTTCGGAAATCCGATCGACCTCCGTGTTGAAGTGCTCCAAGCAACTAGAGCAGGTGGCTACCCAAGGGCTACGGAATTTTATGATCCCTGCTGCCATCAATGGATAGAGTTCCAGCAGCACCAGCGTGTCGGCCAATACGGCGTCGAGTTTCGAGTTCGTCACGCGCCCGAAGTCTATGAATTTTTCCGAAATATAGTCGGTCAACCAGATCGTATCCGCGAGCAGGCCAATGCTGCGCGTGAGTCGTCTAGCCGCCTCTTGTCTGCAGGAAAGCGCGCGGCATGACTTGTCCTCGTTGAAGAGGTCCAGTCCGCCATCGAGATAGATCGCAAGGCCACCAGGCGCAGCAGGCTCGCTCGAATAGCCGCCAGCAGAAACCGCGTACGCCGCGGACTGTTGCTTTAGGTCGGGCAGTACTTCCCGCAGTCGCTTCCGAGCTTCAGTCCAGTCTTTGCTCTTGGCAAGGACTTCCGTGATGAGCAAAGGTATAGCGAACGGTATGTGGTTGATTTGTTCCAGCATTGTGCACTCCGAGCGTGCACAGATTCTATTTGCTGTTTTGCACATACGCCAGAGCCTTCGGATAGGGGCGACAGAAACCAGCCCATGACAGGCACCACGCTCACCTAAGACGCCACCAATTATACAACTCTGTCTGTGTCGCTCGTCTGTAAGATCTCTCCGGAAAATTTCAATCCGACAAGAGAGGCAGTCGTGGCATTTTGCGGTCGAGAAAGCTGGAAGAATGCTCTCGCTCGCCGAGTTCTTGTTCGGTGATGGCCTTGACAGACTGAATAACGAACTTTTTCAATTTCCATCTCCAAAGCAGCATCCGCTCGGGTGCGACATGATCACGGCATAGCGGGCGGGTTCGTTGGCGACATTGCGGTACGAGTGACCCCGATTCAACGCTGGAGAGTCGCCGCCTCGATCGTGAACGATGCCTAGCGCGCCCGCTGACGTCGTGCGATCAGCCGGCAGCCAAGCCAAGTCGCGATCGCTAAGACGACACCAACCAACGCTGAGCACGCCAAAATCGCGAGGATGATGGCGATCGTCTCGATGTCGTCCGTGTTGTCGAGTTGGCTGGCGCCAGTCAGGCGAATCCCCGCACGGATGCCAGAGTCGAGCCAGGACGGCATTTCATAAGGCAGGCTCGCGACGAACTGTGCTAGCCACCACCCACCCACCAGCGCAACCAGCACGTTGGCAAAAATAAAGAGCGCTTTCTTCATCGAACTTCGACCGTGCCGTAAGCCTTGAACTCAGCGCCAGGAACCGACAGCGTCGGGGCGCTCGAACGCAGATAGGTTGCGAGCCGATCGAATTGGCTAGGATTGACCACGGCGATGCAGCCGTCGCTCAATCGCAAGGGTCCCATCGGATGGAGTCGGAACGAGCCTCGCCGAACGCCGTTGATGATCGTCGAGTCGCCCGTCTTTGGATTCCACAGCATGAACCACTTGCGGCGGTCAGTCGTACCATAGCCGTGCGCGTCCCACAGGTCGCGGAGCGCCCCGAGCCGGCCGCCGGAGCGCCGATCAACGATGTAGTAGGTGCCCGGCGGAATCGGGCCAAGGTCTTTTTTGCCGGCGTCAACAGGGTTGTCCCTCCCGCTGTCGCGCCCCGAGAACGCCTGCATTGCGCCGACGCCGGCGCAATTGAGGACTGAGGTCCGCTGATTGTTCAGCATGAAAGTGCATTTGATTGGCATGTCGGCCTGCTCTCGGTTTTTGTGGCGCCGGCATCGATCGCCAGCGCGCTTTATATCGACATCAAGCGTAACGGTCAAAAAGTCAGCTGACGAATGTAGCACGTGGCCGACGATCGCTGACCTGTCAGCTTTGGTTGGCGGCGACTACAGTGAAATTGCAGCTTGAGTAAGCGGGGACGGTCCTGTACGGCATTGATTAGCCTCGGTTTTGCAGTTTCCGAGTCGCGCGAGGCATTGATTTATAAAGGGCCGTGGCGTGTAGACAAACCTCTAGACCGAGTCGACGCTCCAGTGTCGCGCGGTCGGCTTGGGGTGGTAGCTGAAATACACCTATGGTGGGCGGGACCGCGCTGGATTGAACCCGTTTGGCCTTGGTTTTGCAATGTGCGAGTTGCGCAAGGCACTGATTTATAAGGGACTACGGTGCGTCCATAAAACTCCGAAGGCAGGGGTTGCTGGTTCGATCCCAGCCGGGCGCGCCAAACATGCTACATCGCATTTCCATTCGGGCGCGCGCTTACCGCGTAGCGGATACCCAGTCTTCAACCCGCAAACCGGGCACTCGTTCGAATTCCCGAATGTTATTCGTTACCAAGATCATGCCTTGCGATCGAGCATGACCGGCGATCATCTGGTCGTAGGGGCCAATCGGTTTGCCAATTTTTTGCAGCTCGGCTCTGAGTTGACCGCTATGCATGGCAGCTTGGCGGTCATACGCCAAGACGTCTAACCGGGCCGCAAAGCCTTCCACCACCGCCAGATTTCTTTCCGGCGCCGCGGACTTTTCTGCGCCGTAGATCAGCTCCATCAAGGTCACTGTGCTGATGCAGAGCTGGCCCTCATGGCGATTGAATGCGTCGCGAACTTCGTGGGGCTTGTTCTTGGTGGTAAAGATGCAGATATTCGTATCGAGCATGTATTTGAGCATCAAAAGCCCTCACGCTCCTGATCATCCGGCTGCTCGCGTGCGGACATAAAGTCCGGGCTCACCCCTTCCCCATCAAACCAGCTATCCCATGACTCTCCTGCAGGGGTAAGTATGCGCGTGCGGCCAATGGCCACCACGTCGACCCGCTTCACATCGTCAGGAAGCGCCACAGATTTGGGCAAGCGGACGGCTTGGCTGCGGTTGCTTTTGAAGATGGCGCCTTGTTCCACGAAGAGCTCCTGCGTATATGTCGAGCGTATATCCCATTATAGGGAGGAGTGGCGGTAGATGTCAATGGGATATCCCTCGTTTGCTGCAGACGGCCGGGAGCCAGTCACAGGACGGCGACAACGACGGGCGATGCGTTCCATTGGCTTGCTGAATCCAAAGCGTGACCGCCGCGCCGATCATTCCGCGCTGAGTGACGAGATCTCGAATGGGGCCCCCTTTTTTACCGCACCCCCGTCACACAGCGGGCCTCATGCCAGCTGTTGAGCCATGCTTCGAGCCGATCAGGCGGCAGCGGTCGACTCAAATGGAAACCCTGCGCCAAGTCGCACTCGAGATCGGTCAACCGTTGCAAGACCGCTTCCGACTCCACGCCTTCGGCAACGACCTTGAGCCCCATGTTGTGGGCGAGATCGATCGTCGAACGCACGATCGTTTCGTCGTCCCTGTTCTCGGTCATCCCCATAACGAACGATTTGTCGATTTTCAATTCATCGACAGGCATTCGCTTCAGATACGACAACGAAGAATAGCCGGTTCCGAAATCATCGACGGAAAGGCGTATACCTAGGGCGTGCAATCGATCGAGTGTTTCGATCGCATGATTCGGGTCGTCCATGATCGCGCTTTCGGTGATCTCGATCCACAACAATTCGGCCGGGACATTGTATTTGCGCAGCAACCCCGCGAACGTGTCGGGCAGCGACGACTGAATCAGCTCGCGCGCCGAAACATTGATCGATATAGCCAATTCGATGCCGACATCACGCCACATCGCGCATTGCCGAATGGCCTTGTCTGCAACCCAATACGAAATCGTCTTGATGTATCCCGTCTGCTCGGCAAATGGGATGAACTGATCGGGCGACACGTAGCCGCGCGTAGGGTGATCCCATCGAACCAATGCCTCTACGTATTTGACCGTCTGCGTCGAGAGATCGACCTTCGGCTGATAGAACAGTAATAACTGATCTTGCTCGACCGCGCGCCGCAACTCGCTCATCAGCGAAAGCCGCTCGGCACTGCTGTTATCGTAGCGCTCCTCGTAACGCGCCACGCCTGCATTCGATCGCTTCGCGACGTACATCGCAATGTCGGCTCGCTGCAGCAGCACGTTCATGTCTACGCCGTTATCGGGAAATGTGACGATGCCGATGCTTGCGCCGACGTCGACGGGCTGTCCCTCGATCGAGATCGGCTGCTCGAGCGCCTTCAGTATTTGAGTGGCGACTCGCTCCACATCGGCGAGATCGGCATCGGGCAACAGCACGCCGAATTCGTCGCCACCCAAGCGGGCCACCAAGCCCGAATGAACCGCCAACGCATCGCGCAAACGCAGCGCCACTTCGCGCAGCAGCAAATCGCCGATCGGGTGTCCGAGCGTATCGTTGACGTACTTGAAGCGATCGAGATCCATCAGCATGACGCCGAACGGCGTTTCGTTCGGGAGGGCCTCCGCAATGGCTTGCTGCAGCCTGTCGCTGAACATCGCGCGGTTGGGCAGGCCCGTCAGGCGATCGGTGTAAGCGAGCTCGGTGATCCGATGCTCACGGCGCGAAATACCTTCTTGCATGCGGTTGAACGCCTGTGCAAGCTCGCCGATTTCGTCTTGATGACTGACGGCGATCGGCTCGGCATAATCGCCCGAGCCGACGCGGCGCGCGAAATGCTTCAGCGCGGCGATCGGGCGCGTCACGCTGCGGGCCGTCACGATGCTGCCCGCGATCGACAGCAAGACGCCGATCAGCGTAATAACGAGCAAGGTCGACTGCAGCCGATGAAACGGCGCCATCGCGGCCGTCAGCGAGCGCTGGAGCACGACGACCACCGGCTTGCCCGTGGAGGTCAGCGAGATCACACGCGTCGCGTAGCGATCGTCCGCCACATCGCTCGGGTTCATGTGGGCAGTACGCTGGGCCGACAGCGTGCTCGCCAACGTGGTCCAGCGTCCGTCAGGCTGTTGATCGAAGAAAGAAACGTCGAGCGAGGTCAAGCTCGCCATCTCGCGCGCCATCCTGTCGTCGATCAGAAAACCCATCGCGACCCAAGCCACGGGCAGCGGCGCTTTGACGGGCACGGCGACGAGTTGATAAAGACGCCCGTCGATCACGTCGATCGCAGAGCGCTCGCTCCCGTGCGTCGCGGTCTGCATCAACGCGCGAAAGGGGAACGCCTGGCTGCCGTGCGTATAGCCGCGGCTATCGGCGATGAGCTTGCCGTCGAGACCGGCCAGGATCACGAGGTCGGCGTCGATGCGGCTGCCGTGGTTTCTCAGCGCCGAAACGACGGTGCTTTCGTGATGCGTGGCGACGGCCTCGCGAAATCCGAAATCGGCCGCCACGACCGTGGCCGCTTGCGTCAGCTTTTCGGCGTTGGTACTCAGCACTTGCCGGAAGACGCGCTCAGCGACAGCGAGTTGCTCTTGCGCGTTGCTGATCGCATTGCGTTCGATGACCGAACTGATGACGACATACGCAGCCGCTTGCGCCCCCAGCATCATCAGCACGACGACGAACGCAATTCTCGCGCGCAGGCTTTTGAATCGCATGGCGCTCACCTATTCGCTCTCGAGTTGAAGGGTGAACGCTGCGGGCTCGCCAGCGCTGGCGCTGGCCGAGACATCACGCGAGGGACGTTGCTCAGCCGCGGCCATCCGATAGTGCCAGACGGCGAGCCGATAAGCGCCGCCCGGCACATTGTCGATCGCTGCTTGGCCGCGGGCGTCGGTCTTCGCAAACCAAGGCGTATCGACGACGAGCAAGTACGCGATCATCTGATCATGGATGTTGCAGCCCATCACCACTAGCCCGGGTTTGTCGAACATCACAGGCTTAGCCGGCACCCCGTGATAAAGATGCAGTTCGAACCGCTTGGCCGGCGAGAACGAATAGACATCGTGCTCGATGTTGTCGCGGTTCGGAAAGGCGACGGCAGTGCCGGTCTGCACGACCGACACCAATGGCACGAAGCGCCGCTTGATTTGATCGATGATGGCTTTTGGCCGTTTCGACACCGGCGCTTTCACCTTCATGTCGATCGGCATGGCGTAGACGACCGCATCGACTACCGGTGCGCCCGTCTGATCGACGACGGACGCACGCAGCTGCTCCGCCCCGGCGCTCGCGGCGTGCAAGCACAGCGCGCTGACAAGGCACGTCAGCCCCACACTCCGCATAATTCGCATGTCGATCTCCCCGTACCGACGGGTGCCCATTCGCGCGTCCTCGCTAATACCGAGATCGCCTTGATCTCGTCATCGGCGATCTTGGATGTCGTGCGCCATCGGCATCAGCTTGGCCAGCAGCTTGTTCTGCGCATCGACGGGAATGTGATTCTTCTGCATCGCCTGTTTCAGATCGTCGATTCCAGCGGCGAACGCTTTGCCGTCGATGCCCAATCCCTCATGTGTCCGCTTCATCGAACGGCCGGTATAGACGCAGGGGCCGCCCATCAACGCACAGAATTGCTGATTGAGCATTTTTTCGATATGTGGAATCGATGCACCGTCAAAAAACGATTTCGTTCTCGGATCGTCGAGCATTCGATCGTAGAAATCGTCGATGACATGTTCGATACCCTTTTTGCCGCCGAATTGGCGATAGAGCGAATCGTCGGCGAACGCGGGCGTCGAGATCGTCACGGCCAGCGCTGACATCGTCAGCATGAAATGAATCGAAAGGCGGGAGAGCGTGCGCATGAAAGCTACTCGCTGAATGAGGCGCCGCCGTCTTGCGAACGACGACGCACGGAAATGCCGTCCGGCACGGCATTTCGCACGGTATGGGTCTGGGCGCGCCGACGCCCCCTTACGGAAATAGCGTCATGCGCGAGCGACTGATCCTTTTCAAGATAGACGAAATGCGCGTCACCGTCGCTCTTTTGCTTTATCGGCCTGAATCGAATCGACTTGAGTGGAGGGAAAGCACTTACGGAGAATCGCGGAATATTTTGAATGTAAACGTTTTACATTTCGCGTCCTCACGGCACGAGGCACGACGAATGAGGCTGGGATGGCCTTGTTTCAGCGCGAAGAGCCCCTGGCGAGCTTCGGAAGCGACTGCTGTCGGCGTACGATATCGATCAATGTCATCAGCGCGGGGTGCTTGTAACGGCGGCTGCCGTAGTAAATGTGAAACGGGTCTTCGTCGAACGCGTGTTTCTTCAGCACGATTTGCAATTCGCCTCGCGCCAGTTCGTCGGCGATACGGGCCTCGAGCACATAGGCGATACCCAGGCCGCCCTTGCATGCGCTGATCGTCGTGGCCGTGTCGTTGATCGTCAGTAAGCCGGGTACTCGAAGGCGGCGCGCCTCGCCGCCATCGTTGACCTCCCATCGATAGCTCGAGTTGTCCCCGAGCAGCAGTTGAAGGCACGTGTGATCGGACAGATCCTTGAGACTGCGCGGCGAGCCGTGTCGCTCGAGATAGTCCGGCGAGGCCACCATGACCCATCGCTGGGGCCCCGTCAGCGGCACCGCGACCATATCTTCCGGGACATAATGCCCGTAGCGAATGCCGGCATCGTAACCCTCGGCCACGATGTCGATCGGCCTGTTTTCGACAACGACCGTCAGGCGCACGTCGGGACACATGCGCGTGAACTCCGGCAACGCCGGTGCGACCAGCAAATGCGCGGCATCCGCGAACACGTTCAAGCGGATTTCTCCGAGCCGTGCCGTGCCGGGGGCCTCGAAGGTTTCGAGCGCCGAGCCGATTTGATTGAAACCTTCCTCCAACCGCGCCGCAAGATCGCGTCCGGCCGCGGTCGTCGAAACGGAGCGGCTGCTACGGTTGAGCAGCTTTGCGCCGAGGCGATCTTCGAGCCGACGCATGGCATGGCTGACGGCCGACGGCGTTTGCCCCAGTTCGATCGCGGCGAGCTTGAAGCTGCGGCACCTGACGATCGCTAAAAACGACTTCAAATCTGCGAAGTCGATTCGGTCTGATTTGCCCATGATGAATTGAATTCAATAGCGCAATGAATCCCGTTCATTCTACGCCGTGCAATCATTGCCTTCGAACCGATGCAACGGCGGCTACAGGCGGCGCTTGCCAAGGCTGCGAACGAAGCTTTTCGAGAGGAAACGTATGCCGAATTTCGAGCACATGCGGATCAGCGATTTGGACGGCACGAAGGTTCTCGTCACGGGCGCGTCGACCGGGATCGGAGCCGCGGTGGCTCGCGCATTCGCGGCACAGGGCGCTCACGTCGTCGCTCATTTCAACCGTAGCGAGGCGGCCGCGGAAGCGCTGCGCGCCGAATGGCCGGACCGTATCGAGCTGATTCAAGGGGAACTGGGCGAACCGGGCGCTGCGTCGCGCGTCGTGCAGGCCGCGGCGAACATGCTCGGCGGCCTCGACGGACTCGTCAACAACGCCGGCGGCATGTTGGGGCGCATTGCCTCGACGGACATGCCGCCCGGTCATTTCGATGAGGTCGTCAATCTGAACGCCCGCTCGGTCTGGGAGGCGACGGTGGCCGCCCACCCGTTTCTGAAAGCGGCCGGCGGGTACGTCATCAATACTTCATCCGTGGCCGCGCGCACCGGGGGCGGCGCGGGCGCCGTGCTTTACGCCGCCACGAAGAGCTTTGTCAGCAGCCTGACGCGTGGCCATGCCAAGGAGTTCGTCCGCGACGGCATACGGGTCAACGCGGTGGCGCCCGGTCTCATTCAGACGCCGTTCCACGATAAATACACGCCGCCGGAACTGCTCGCTCAGCAAACCGCGTCGGTGCCGATGGGGCGGGAAGGCTCGCCCGAGGAATGCGTTGGCGCGTTTTTGTTTCTCGCTTCTCCCGCGCTGTCGGGGTATATCACCGGCCAGATCATCGAAGTGAATGGCGGACAACTGATGCCTTGAAAGAGGAAAGACAATGAATCAACGGCCATTTGGCAATATCGGGCAAGCTGTTTCGGAGATCGGCTTCGGTGCGTGGGCGATCGGCGGCTCGTGGGGCGACGTTTCGGAAAGCGATGCAAAGGCCGCGCTGCATGCGGCGCTCGACAGCGGCACGACGTTTATCGACACGGCCGATGTCTACGGCGATGGGCGCTCCGAGCGCATCATCGCGGCCGTGCTGAAGGAGCGCGGCGGGCCGAGACCCTTCGTCGCGACCAAGGCGGGTCGCCGGCTCGACCCTCATGTGGCGCAGGGCTATACGGCGGCCAATCTGAATGCGTTCGTCGACCGATCGCTCAAGAACCTCGACACCGAATGTCTCGACCTCGTGCAACTGCATTGTCCGCCGACTGAGGTCTACTACCGGCCGGAGGTGTTCGATGCCATGGACGCCATGGTCGCCGCGGGAAAGATCCGCGACTACGGCGTCTCGGTCGAAAAAGTCGAGGAGGGCCTGAAGGCGATCGAATACCCCGGCGTCAAGTCGGTGCAGATCATCTTCAACGTATTCAGGCAGCGTCCCGCCGATTTGTTTCTGCGGGAAGCGCGCGGCAGAGGGATTGCCGTGATTGTGCGTGTTCCGCTCGCGTCGGGCCTGCTGACGGGCAAAATGACGGCGGAAACGGCGTTTGCGGCCGACGATCATCGCCATTTCAATCGGGAGGGGCAGGCGTTCGACAAGGGCGAAACATTCGCGGGTGTGCCGTTCGATGTGGCGCTCGAAGCCGTCGATGAAATCCGGCCGCTCGTTCCGCCGGGCGTCACGATGGCGCAATTCGCGCTGCGTTGGATTTTGATGAACGAGGGCGTGACGACCGTCATCCCCGGGGCCAAGAATGCGGCGCAAGCCAAGGCCAATAACATGGCAAGCGACTTGCCGCCGCTGACCGACGCCGCAATGGCCGCGCTGCGAAAGTTGTATTTGGACAAAATCGCGCCGCATGTCCATCAACGGTGGTGATGAGTAAAGCGCTTATTGCCGT
>NZ_DASXWY010000029.1:0-2466 GCF_036503415.1 Trinickia sp.
TGGCACTCGCGCGGCAGCATCGGAGTGAACCGCAGCATCATGTCATTGCGCAAGATAAAACGCCGCGCCGGATTCGCGCGCGCAGGCTTGGGAGTTGCCATACCGGGCCTGCTCGTCACCTTCGCATCACACGCCGCGTTAGCTCAGGTTCGGCCTGACGCCGGCGGCGTCGCACGCGACGTCGCACCGATCGAAGCGCTACCTGCCCCCTCGAAAGACAGGTCGCTCGCTCTGCCGAAAGACACCGACACCGATGCGTTGCCGCAAGACGGAACACGCATTTCCGTGCGTCGCGTTCGAGTGACGGGTGCGCATCTCTATTCGCCGCGCGTTCTTGAAGCGCTCGTTTTCGGCCTGAACGACGGCGAGCGCACGCTCGCAGATCTCGTGCGAGGCGCCGCACGTATTACGCATTTCTATCGCGATCACGGATGGCTACTGGCGCACGCGTACGTGCCGGCTCAATCGATCAAGAACGGCGACGTCGAAATCCGCGTCGAGGAAGGAACGCTGTCGAGCGTACACGTCGTGAACGATCCGCACAGCCGCCTGCGTTCGAGCGTAATCGACGCGCATCTTGCAGCGATTGAACGCGGCGCCCCGTTAAATCAGCCGGAAGTCGACCGGGCATTGCTGCTGCTATCGGACTTGAGCGGTGCGCGACTTACTGCAAACCTTACGGCCGGCGCGCAGCCTGGGCAAACCGTGTTGGACGTCCGCAACGCGGCGACGCCGCTCGTCAGCGGCGAGCTGAGCGCGGACAACTACGGTTCACGCTACACGGGTAAGGCCCGCATCGGCGGCTCTCTGAGCCTGAACAGCCCCCTCGGCTATGGCGAGCAGTTCACCGCCCATTTCCTTGCGAGCAACTCGAACCTTTACTATGGACGGCTCGCAGGGCAGATGCCCGTGGCCAACGCCGGCTTGAGCACCGGTATGAGCCTCACGCACACTCAGTATCTGCTCGGGTCTGACTTCGCCGCGCTCGGTGCCCGCGGCCGCGCGGACATCGTCCAGTGGAACCTGGCCTATGCGGTCGTGCGGAGCGTCCCGGTCAATGTCATCGGGCAATTCACATCGGAATACCGCGACTTGTTCGACGAAGTCGGCGCGACGTCGAGCGACACACATAAACACGCGTTTCACCAAAGCATCAACCTGCTGTTCAGCGGCAAAGACGAATTGATAGCGGGCGCGAACACACAGGCTGCGCTGCGCCTCGGCACCGGTACGCTGACGGTCCTGTCGCAGCCTGCAGCGGCGATCGACGCCGCGGGCGCTCAGTCCACAGGACGATACGGTACGCTCAACCTCGATCTGCAGCGCAATCAGCAGTTGAGCAACCGCTGGAGCCTACTCCTCAGTGCGCGCGGGCAACTCGCCTCACGCAACCTCGATTCGTACCAGAAGTTCACGCTGGGCGGACCCGGCGGCGTACGTGCCTATCCGGCCGGGGAAGGCACTGGTGACGAAGGCTGGCTCGCATCCGCGGAGCTTTCGTACAAGATCAGCCCCATGTTGATTCCCAGCGTGTTTTACGACCTCGGCGGGGTGACGATCAACAAGCATCCCTACCTCGATAGCGCGAATTCGCGGGTACTGCGGGGATATGGCGCAGGCATCCACGGCAGCCGCGGCACCTTCACCTGGAGCATTGCTCTGGCGTTTCGCGGCGCTCAGCATGCCCAGGCCGAGCCGGACAGCCCGATGCGTGGATGGGTACAGATCGGCTGGGCCTTCTAGTCGCCCGACAGACGCGGCTCGTCTCACTCCTGGTACCGTCGTTGCGTCGTTGCTGTAGCTGCTACAGCGGCCCCCCGCTCTATTTATCATGCACTGATCTTGGCTCAAGCCGCACTTCTTGTACTTGCGCCCACTGCCGCAGTGGCACGAGTCGTTCCGACCGAGTTTCCGACGACTGACTTTACGTGAATATTGTGTCAAAGCATCACGTACTTTAGATGCCGGCTTCACATCAGCTGTAAGCCGCTCCATTCCATAAGAAGTTTCCCACGGGAAGTCCAACGTGACGCCGAACCGGCGTAAAGGCGCTACCAGCGCCGCAATCGTGACGCCTTCAAAGTTAAGTTTCGAGCTGCCTCGACCCGCGCAACCGTTGCCCGAAGTGTCAACGCGTTCATGACCGCAGGCTACTGGGAGATCGGCCGGCGGATCGTGGAGTTCGAGCAGGGCGGCGAGGGGCGCGCTGCTTATGGTGAAACGCTGATCCGGCGGCTAGGCGCCGACTTGTCACAGCGTTTCGGCCGCGGCTTCGGCTGGCGCAATCTTGTTCAGATGCGTGCGCTCTACCTTGCGTGGCCCTCGGCGCAGATTTTGCAGACGGTGTCTGCAAAATCAATGTCGCCCCCGATTGGGCAGCCCTTGGCTGCAATTTCGAGTAGACGATCGGGTATGGGTGGCGATGACAACTGGCTACTCGAACCTGACGTCGTCGCGCAGGCGTTT
>NZ_DASXWY010000030.1:0-5813 GCF_036503415.1 Trinickia sp.
ACGCTTGCGAGCCACGCCTGGAGTCAGATCGTCGCGGGCACCGATTATTCGCTTTCGAAACGCACGGACATCTATTTCCATGCGGTTTACTTGCGCGCCAGCGCAGGTGTGCAGGCGCAGATATTCCTCCTTCCGGCGTCCGGCTCCACACGGCAAGCCGTCGTTTCCCTCGGCATGCGCCACCTCTTCTAGGTTTTCCGCTGTTTCGCACGCGGCATCGGAAATTCGCGGCTCGTTTCGGTGGCCGACGCGGGTGCTTCGTACCATGGAACCAAAGGATAAGACTAACGGCTGCCCGAGCGTGCCATGAGGGCCTTCGGACGACGCGCGCGATGCGAAAGCCGGATATCCGCGTTTCCACATCGGTGGGACCCAGTGATCTACGGTCGCACCGTATTTCAACGTACGCAACCGAGGCAAGAACCATGTCAAGCATCAACGCTCGCGTCGATGGACTGGGACCCACTGCAACGTCGTTCAAGCATGAACGTACCGCAGCCGAAAGTCCGCAGCAAAATACCCAGGCACTGCTCGCTAAAGTGGAAGCGCAACTCGAAGACATCTTGAGGATGATGTCCCAGTCCGGACGGGGACCGAGCGCCGACGCGCATGGCAACGATCATCATGGGCATCAGTCGCGCGAAGCACAAAATGCTCATAACAAGGTCGACGCACACGACCCATCGTCGGCGGTGTCGGGCAAGACTTCGAGCGTCGGCACGGCGCCCGCCAGCACGCCGTCGTCCCAGTCGGTCTCCGCCGCGACGCCGGGCGATCACTCGCGCGAAACGCTCGCGGCCGGACATGGCTGGGGAGCACAGAACGGCGGGGTGACCGGCGGATCGAAGGCCGACAAAGCCCACGTATTCACGGTATCGACGCGCGATCAGCTCGTCGCCGCATTGGGCGGAAACAATGCGACCAACGGCTCGAACTCGACGCCCAAGATCATCCAGATCAAAGGCAACATCAATTTGAATGCCGACAGCAACGGCAAGGAAATGAGCAAAGGCGACTTCGCCAACGAGAAAGCTCAACTCGCGCACGACATGCTCAACGTGGGTTCCAACACGACGATCATCGGCATAGGTAAAGACGCAGGCATCAGCGGCGGCGGATTCAATGTCAGCAACCAGCACAACATCATGATCCGCAACCTGAACATGACGTCGCCGTTCGATTTTTTCCCGGGCAAGGACGCGGAAGGCAATCCGCATGGGCGCGTGTACAGCATCGAGGCCAAGGGAACGCAGAACCTGTGGGTGGACCACAACACGTTCAAGGACGGCACGACGCCAGCCGGGGCGATCAGCGGCGATCAATTGGATTTCACCGACGGCGCGAACTATGCGACGGTCTCCAACAATCAATTCCTGAGCCACAACAAGTCGATTCTGATCGGCTCGAGCGACGGCATGACGAGCGACAAGGGGAAGCTCAACGTCACGATCGACCACAACCTGTTCGCGGGCGTGTCGCAGCGCGATCCGCGCGTGCGTTTCGGCAACGTCGACGTCGCCAACAACCTCTATCAAGACAGTTCGTCGCAGGCCAACCGCTTTCAGTACAACCTCGGCGTTGGCGTCGACTCGAACATCACGTCGCAGAACAATGCATTCGAAACGCACGGGGTCAGCACGCAGAGCCTCGTCAAGCGCTTTGGCGATTCGGGGCACCTGACCGATAGCGGCTCGCTCGTGAACGGCAAGTCCGTCGATCTGTCGTCATCGCCGACCGGCAACGGTCCGGGTGCCGGTGGGATCGCGCACCTCGATGCGACGGACCAGGTGGCGTCAATCGTGCTGGCCCAAGCGGGCGCAGGCAAGATTGGACTTGGAGATTGATTGACGCGCTTGCCATATTGAGGTCACGTTCCCGGCGGTTTTGGCCACAGCGGCGTTTTCTATATTCGCTGCATTGGCCAAGCCGCCTTCTTTATGCTTGAGCCCCGGTATTTTTTGCTGCATACGTTATGCGCAAAAGACAGTTCTTTGATCTAGATTAAACCTCGCAACCAAAAACAGAATATTTTGGGGTTTAGGTTAATAGGGTTTCCGTTCGTTGTAACACGCCTGGAAACCTATATTCTTCGAGCAAAGACAATCAAGCCGCATCGGCTAATTTATTAACAGCTTGCAGAATAGCCGTCTTTTTAAATCGGTAAAAATGTCGCTTTGAACGAGCGGCGAATGTTTGCATAGCGAGGCGCCGCGCTGGCCTCGTCGGCCGGGGGGCTGCGGTGTACATGATGTTCAAACGTGCGCGGAGCTTTTGCCGCGAGCATTACGCCGGCGGATTCGCCCTCGGCGCCCTGATATTGGGCGTGGGGGCGGCCGTGGTGGTCTATTCGCTTTTGAATGCGCTCGTCGATCGCGAAGCGAAACTGCGATTTGAAAACGATTCACGTAACGTCGAACAACAGATTGCAACGCGTGTTCGCCTTTATTCGGACGTGCTTGTCACGATGCGTGCCCTGTTTAGCGCGGACGGCACCGTGACACGTAGTGAGTTTCGCAATTTTGTGAACAGTCTGGATCTGCCGGGACGCTATCCTGGTTTCCAAACGCTCAATTACTCGGTGTATGTCCGCACCGCCGATCTGCCCGGCTTCGAAGCGCATGAGCGCGTCGACCCATTGCTGCACGATGCGGGAGTCGACTTCAGGGTACGTGTAAAGGGCACCGGCGAGGCGCATGAAATCCTGACGTTCGTCGAGCCGCTCGCAGCGAATCGCGACGTCCTCGGCGTCGATATCGAAGCTAAGGCCGGCCGCGGCGGCGTGTTGCAACAGATGCGCGATTCCGGCATGTCGATCAGCAGCGGACGGCGCATCTTCGCGGAGCGGGGCGCCGAAGAAGTCGGTCTGGCGATGCGCTTGCCTGTCTATCGCCGCGGGCTGCCCGCGAGCACCGTGGCCGAGCGCCGGCTCGCTTATCTCGGCTCGGTCGGCGCCGGCATCCGGATCAACGGCATGATGGCCGGGCTGGTCAGCCGGGAAACGCTGCGAACCCTGCGATACCGCATCTACGATGCGGGCAGTCTGCGTGAGCAGGAGGCGGCGTCAGCACCCCTCAGCCTGCTCTACGACAGTGCGGACGGGCCTTCGTTGACGGGTGCGCTCGCCTCGCAAATCGGCGCGGCCAGCGCATCGGCCGGCACTCACGACAGGCTGTCCCGCCAAACGTACGGCGAGTTCGCGGGCCGTCGGTGGGTCATCGTTTTTTCCGCGGATGTTCCCGCGCTGATCGGATCGCAGCGCTTCATGCCGCAGCTCGCGCTGGTGTCGGGTCTCGTCATCAGCGTCTTGCTGTCCGTGCTCGCGCATGCGCTCTCGAGTGCGCGCGCACGAGCCGTGAAACTGGCAGAGGCGATCACGGCCGATCTGCGCGAAAGCGAAGCGGCGCGCGAAAAGGCTCAACACATTGCGCGGCTGGGCGACTGGCGCGTGGACTTCGACGAGCACACCACCCACCTTTCGAAGGAAATGGCGCGTTTGATCGGATGCCATGGCAAGCCGACGCTGGTCGGATTCGTTCGTGCGATCGAACCGGCGGACCGGCACGCACTGCTCGCGCGCTTGCGCAACACGCTCGAGACGCGCGAACCGTTCGAGTTCGAGTGCCGCTACCGGTCGCCGCGCGGCCGCCGGGGCTGGCTGCGCATGATCGGTCGCGCGTGCGGGCCCGCCGGGACTCGGCAATTGCGCGGTACCGCGCATGAGATCACGCGGCAGAAATCGATCGATCGCGTTCGCGAGCTCGAACACGCATTCACGCTGCAACTCGCAACGGCGACCAACGAATGCGATGTCCTGCACCAGCTGATCGGACTGCTGACGACGGGCATGGATTGGGAGGCTGGCGCGTTCTGGCCCACGGCAGCGGGGCATCGGAAGCAATTGCGGGCCGTGCATTCGGTGACGGTGGCGGAACTCGCTTCGTGGCTGCGCGAGCGCGCGCAGCAGGTCGATGCGAGCGAGGTGCCGGCCGTGCCGCATTGGTCGGCGAGGCGCCATGCGCAAAGCGGCACCTTCGGCGACGATGCCATCGCGACGACGTTTTCGTTCCCGCTCGTGACAGGCACCGAAGTGCTCGGCGTAGCGCAGTTCTACTCGCGGGAGCGACGCCACGTCGAGTCGCAGGCGCTGGCGATGGCGCGCTCCATCTCGAGCCAGATGAGCCATTTTCTGCAGCGGCGCAATGCCGAGAACAATTTGCAGTTTCTCGCCAACCACGACGCACTGACCGGACTACCGAACCGCCTGATGTTCAAGGACCATCTCGATGCAGCGCTGGCCCGCGCCGACGCGGAGAACACCGCGCTTCACGTGATCTTCATCGATCTGGACCGGTTCAAGGACATCAACGATTCGCTCGGCCACAACATCGGCGATCAGCTGTTGAGCGCGGTGGCCGAGCGCCTGAGCGCACAGGTGCGCGAAGCGGAGATGATCGCCCGGCTGGGCGGGGACGAGTTCATCGTTGCGCTGAGCGATCGATGCGACGGCTCCCGCAGCGTCTTTGCGACGATCGAGCGCATTCAAGCCGCGCTGGCCCAGCCATTCAGCCTGAGCGGTGTGCAGTTGCAGGTGAGCGCGAGCATCGGTGTGAGCTCGTTCCCGGCGGACGGAGCGGATGCGCAAACGCTGCTCAAGAATGCCGATATCGCCATGTACGGCGCGAAGCAACGCGGCAAGAACACCTACCAGCTCTATTTGCGTCAAATGAGCATGTCGCTGCAAAAGCGCGTGGAAATGGAGGCCTGCCTGCGCCATGCCGTTGCCAGCAACGAGTTCGAGCTCTTTTATCAGCCGCGCGTCGATTTGAGCTCGAACCACTGCACCGGCGTCGAGGCGCTGATTCGCTGGAACAGTCCGACGCTTGGGCGTGTCATGCCGGGCGATTTCATCCCGCTTGCCGAGGAAATGGGCACGATCGTGGAGATCGGCGAATGGGTGTTGCGCGAGGCGTGCCGCCAGGCAGCGGAATGGCGCGACGGCGGTCTCGGCGATATTCACGTCGCGGTGAATGTCTCGGCGTGTCAGTTCGCGGACAGGCGATTGCAGCACTGCATCCTCGATGCACTGGGCAAGGCCGGGCTGCCGGGCGACAGGCTCGAACTCGAATTGACCGAGAGCACGGTGATGCGCCATCCGGAACAGGCCGTGCGCTGGTTGAACAGCATCAAGAAGACCGGCGTACGGCTGTCGATCGACGACTTCGGCACTGGCTATTCGTCGCTGGCTTATCTGAATCGATTCCCGATCGATACCGTCAAGATCGATCGCTCGTTCGTCAGCTCTTTGCCGGACAGCCACTGCGATGCCCAGATCACGAGCGCGGTGATCGCGCTCGGTCATTCGCTCGGCCTGACGGTGATCGCCGAGGGCGCGGAAACGCAGGCGCAAATCGATTTTCTACGTAAGGAAGGCTGCGATGAAGTGCAGGGCTACTTCTTCAGCCGCCCTTTGTCAGCTGGCGACATGAGGGTTTTCCTGGGTCAGCCAGCCCAATCCGGCCTCGGCAGCGCGTCGGGGCTTTCACCGAGGGACACGCGGGAATCGAACTCGCGGCGTTCGTTTCATTCATGACGAGGAAGACCATGCAACGACCATCGAAAAAACAAACAGCGGCCATGTGGCAAGCCATCGACGAGCTCGATTTCGAGCGCATCAAGGCGAAGCTGCTGCACGGGCATCGTGACGAGGCGCGCGTCGAGGAGGTCCGCCGCGCGGAAATCGGTTATCGGCAGTTTCTCAAGCTGGCCGCGAAGTATCCGGACATGCCCGTGGTGCCGAGCGAGGCCGTCGACGA
>NZ_DASXWY010000031.1:0-115897 GCF_036503415.1 Trinickia sp.
CGATACCCCCGCGTCGATAAGCGGGCAAGAGTGCGATATCGATCAACCGCGCCTCGGCCCCCTGCCAATCGTGATAAAGGCGTCCGATCGCGGTCTTGCCCAGCATGACTACATCGAAGCGGCCATGCGGGTAATGCCGACCGTAATACTCATGCTGCATCGAAAATTGATCGGCCAATAATGCCTTAACGCGCTCGACGCTCCATCCTGTTTGCGCGAATTCTTGCGCGCGCGTGCTTTCAAAAACCGTACGTAAAAATTCAATATCGTTTTCAGACGCAGACCGCAGGCTCAAATGTCCACCACGGGTGTTGACCATTTCTCGCATCACTTCCTTGTGCACGCGATAAACGGCCGATCGATGCATGCGACTTCAATCGACCGAGAAAATAAGTACAGGCGAGATGGATATTAGTCTAGGGAAAGTCGGCTCGCAATCTGCTACTTGGGCTGAGCGCACCGGGAATACCCGCATCGACATTTTTACCGCCCGAAGCGATATGCCAAATGTGTTGACACGAGCGGTCGTGGTACAAGGCTCGGTCTTGCTGCATGCGCTGTCATTGCGACAGCTCGTTCGGCGATGGAAACGAGGAGTGCCGCGCCGCGAGACGGCGTAAGCGGCGGTAAAGCCGTTTCAAGTGATATCGACGAAAGCCCGCGCGATGCGGACCGAACCGTGTCAGTGGACGAATTTCGCCAAATAATAAACGGCGCCGGTCAGCAAAGTCACGGCGCCGATAATGCGCCACGTCTGTACGTTCAGCGAGGCATTAAGTTCGGCCCTGAGATGCGCTAAATCTCGGCGACGGCGGCAGCCGTTGCGTCCCACTCGTGCTACAAGCGCAAAAAATCGGGCTTCGGCGGCGACCGACTGGCTCCTTCACCGCCCGGAATAGCCCGGCGTGTTCCGTCGTTTACTCACCAGGCAACCACGTTCCGAGCGGCAAGCTCTATCGCCGCGGCGTGAATTTGCCCAAGCAAACCGATGTGCTGGATGACGCGGTGATGCCGCGCATCGAAACGTCGGGGATCCGTTCAGGACCCCATCATGGACAAACTACTTCGTTTCGGGACATTAGCCGTCTGTCTCGGCTTTTCTGCGCCGACACTCGCGCAATCCTACTACGAGTCACCCGACCTGGCCGACAGTTCCAATTGCCGCGCAGTCGTCGGGCAGGCAGAAATTGACGGCGCGATGCAGCAGATCGTCGCGCGTGCGTGCCTGCAAAGTGACGGAACATGGCAGATCGTGCAAAGCACTGATGGTAGCGTGCTGTGGTATCCGGTCACGGCGTACCCGTATCCCGACCCCTGGTATTGGGGGCCGCCGCTTTTCATCGGCGGAGGCGTGAGCTTGATCTTGGTCGATCGTTTCCATCGTTTTCGTCACTTCGATCGTTTCCATCATTTTCGTCACTTCGATCGTTTCCACCAAATGGATAGCAACCACTTCGGGGCGCGAATGGGTACCGGCCTTCACCGCGGACCATTCTCCGGCGGTGGCATGCACGGATTCGGCGGGGTGCGACGGCACTAGCCCAACCTAACGGAAATGAAGGCTGATGGGCTGGCGCCCAAAGATGAACATGGATCCAGCTTGCACGAATGCGGCCTTTAGCGAACGGTACCCGAGCGATGATGCCGATTGAGAACACCGAAGACCGCTTCGGAGCGGTCGCCATCCTGCTCCACTGGTCCATGGCGGTTCTTATCATTGGACTTGCGGCATTGGGCCTCTATATGGTCAGGCTCCCCGATGTCGGGTTCGATATGAAGAAGATCATGCTGATTCTCTACCACAAGGAGATCGGCTTGTCGGTACTCGTTCTACTCGTAGCGCGGTTGGCCTGGCGGCTCACCCAGGTATTGCCGCAATTGGTTGCACATCTTCCCGATTGGCAAAAAATTGCCGCCCGATTCGTCCATCTTTGCTTTTACGCATTAATGTTCGCGTTGCCAGTGACTGGTTGGCTGATGTCCTCCGCCGCTGGCATTCCGGTCTCGCTCTTCGGCCTGTTCACGCTACCGGATTTCCTTCCTCGCGACGACTATCTGTTTCAACGACTCATCGACATCCACAAATGGCTGGGTTATTCACTCATCCTTTTCATATGCGTTCACGTGGGTGCGGCGCTGATGCATCATTTCGTACTCAAGGACGATACCTTACGCAGAATGCTGCCTTAATGTGCTTTCTCGACCACGAACCTGGCGAGTTCCCGCAATAGTTTTGCCATAGCCTCATTGGCCGCCGCAACTCCTGCGGCGGCGTTCCCTTCCCGCATGGGCTCCCGCGCCGACAATTCGCTGGTCGCAATCACCTTGTTTGTTGCCTCTCGGATCAACGAGACACGCATCGCGAACTGCAGCATTGCGGGAGCCGTAGTGAAGTCTTGCTCGAGCGTCATGATTTCGGTGTGAAGCACGAAAGTGTGGCGGCCGAAGTGGGGGGGCGATAGAACGTCGCTGAAATAACGGGTGCGTCGAAGTGCCTCGACGATTAAAGGCTGAATCATCTGCGGCGGTGTTTCCGCCCATTCATTCTGGCTGAAATACGCGACCTGATACGCCTGGGTCGTATAGGCCATCTGCCTTGTGGCATAGATCGGCGCGGCCTCGGGGATCAGCACCAGCAGGGTCGCAGAGTGGGTCTGTTCGTTGGGCAGATCGTGCGGGATATTGTCCAGTACATATTCTTTCGTATCAATCCTGACTGGCGAGAAGAGGGTGCATCCCGAAAACGCGGCTACGCATAGTGCGATGAAAGCCGCCCTGCCTATGTCGATTTTCATTTCCGCTCGCCCGGCCCGGGCGGCGGCGGTGCCGCGCCGCGTATCACGATTGACGGGTCCCGATTGATCCGGATCGCTACGTCGTTAAAGGACTTGGACAGATTGTCAAGGTTGGACAGCGCCTTGTGCGTTTCCGGCAAGATCTGCGTCTGGAGCGCTGTGACGGTGTCATGGCTCGATTCCAGCAGCGGCTCAAAACGGTGACTGGCGCGCTCGGCGTTAGCAACGATAGCGTTCAGCTTCCCGGTATTTTTCGCCAGTACTTTGGTTACCTGCTGCAAGTTGTCGGCTGATTGCTTCAGCGAAGCTACGGTCGTCTCGTCGAGTATTGACTCCAGCAGCCTGGTGATGACCTGAAAGTTTTCGTTTACCTGATTCATCGCCGTATCGAGCGTCACGGCCTTCGACGGTGCCGTCGCTATGATCGGATAGGGCTCGCCCGGGCGTGTCGTCAGTGGCCGCGAATCGCTGCCGACATCTTCGAGAGAAATGTAAACGTAGCCGGTAAACCCTCGTGTCGCGAGTCCTCGGGATGTGATCGTCGCTACGCTCGCCGAAGTGACCGGCGCGGTCCTGTCGATAGATAACACGATGTCCACGGAGTGCGGATTAACCAGCCTGACGCTTTTCACCTTTCCCACGTCGACGCCGTGAAATTCGACTGGGGCATCGGCAATGAGACCGGAGACGGAGTCCTTCGTATAGATCTGGTAGGTTGCGTATTGGCTTACTGAAAAGAAATACCAGCCCGCCCCGGCGACAGTCGACACAAGCAGGAACGCCGCGAACGCGAGTCTGGCCTTCGTGTTGATATCGAATTTCATCGCGCATTGCCTCCATGGCTACCCTGACTTCGCCAGACGTAGGCCGAGGGCGGGTGCCAGCCTGACCCGCGATAACCGAACCGTCGATGTCGCTCGCCGGCTCGGATGCGTCTGGACGCGGGCGTTCCAGACATCTGGCGTTCGTAAGCGTCCGAGTCCCGAAGGCGTCGAGCTTGCGACGTGTCCGTAGCGGTTAATATCCGCCGCCACTGCTACTGCTGCTGCCACTGCTCGCCGCGGCACCGCTGTCATGCGTCCCCGCGTTTGATGGGCATCCCGTTAAGGTGACCGACAAAACCATGAGGAAGGCTATTAATAGCTGGGTTGCTTTCATTTTGACCTCCTGTGGGCGCAACTAGCGCGCATTGCCCGGAGCTCTCCATGTGTCATATGCCCTCGCCGGCTTCTGGTCAAAGGCTAACCAGAGCGACGTGCTCGGTGTAGTGCTCCTTGGTGTTCACCAACCAACCCCTGTGAAACACAGTGCCCGATACGTGGTGGAAGGTAAACGTTCTGCGGCGCCAGAAAATTCCATTCGAGATCCTGAAGCTGGCCAGCGTTTTTCGCCCAGCGGTTCAAGCATCAAGATGACAAGAAGAGCGCGACGGCAATTGGCGACGAATTTCAATCCCTTCGTCGGGCGTGGCGCTTTTGGTGAATTCTGTGGTGGGCAAAAACGAAAACGGGCCGAGCGGCCCGTTCTTACTTGAATTTTGGCGGAAAGGGTGGGATTCGAACCCACGGTACGGTATAACCGTACACCGGATTTCGAGTCCGGCGCATTCGACCACTCTGCCACCTTTCCGTCTTGTGGATGGCATGCAGCTCATTTGCCACATTAGCTGCCCTACCATCGCTTACTTCGCTTCGCCAAGCTGGTCGCTGTTTGGCGAAGCGAAGATTATAGAACATCGAAAGCAGCATTCCAAGCTTTTTTACCAAGAAGGTCGCAAGCCGAGACGCCGCGCCTGATCGATCACGCCCTCACCGGCTCCAAGCGCTCGACGCCGCCCACATAAGGACGCAGCGCCGCCGGCACCGTCACCGAGCCATCGGCATTCTGGAAATTCTCGAGCACGGCAACGAGCGCGCGCCCCACTGCGAGGCCCGAGCCGTTGAGCGTATGCAGCAGATCCGGTTTGCCCTGAGCGTTGCGATACCGCGCCTGCATGCGACGCGCCTGGAACGCTTCGGTATTCGAACAGCTCGAAATCTCGCGATAGGTGTTCTGCGCCGGCAGCCAGACTTCGAGGTCGTATGTCTTCGCCGCGGAAAAACCCATGTCTCCCGTACAGAGCGTGATCACCCGATATGGGAGCTCGAGCTTTTGCAAAATGGCCTCGGCGTGCGTGACCATCTGCTCGAGCGCGTCGTACGACGCCTCGGGCGCCACGATCTGCACCATCTCGACTTTGTCGAACTGATGCTGGCGAATCATGCCGCGCGTGTCACGGCCGTAAGAGCCCGCCTCCGAGCGGAAACACGGCGAATGAGCGGTCAGTTTCACAGGCAATTCGCCCGCATCGAGAATGCTGTCGCGCACCGTGTTCGTCAGCGGGATTTCCGACGTCGAAATCAAGTACTGCGTCACCGCACTCTCGGCGCCACCCTTCTCCACGCGGAACATGTCGTCCGCAAATTTCGGCAACTGGCCCGTGCCGACGAGGACCTCGGGATTGACGATGTAAGGGGTGTACGTTTCCGTGTAACCGTGCTGCTGCGTATGCGTATCGAGCATGAACTGCGCAAGCGCACGATGCAGACGCGCAACCTGCCCGCGCAGCAGCGTGAACCGCGCACCGGACAGCTTCGCCCCCGTTTCGAAATCGAGCCCGAGCGGCGTGCCCACATCGACGTGATCCTTGACCTCGAAGTCGAATTGCCGTGGCGTGCCCCAGCGGCGAACTTCGACGTTGTCCGTTTCGTCGCGGCCAACGGGCACGCTTTCGTGCGGCAGGTTCGGCATTTCGAGCAGCAGCCTTTGCACGCGCGCCTGAACGCCGTCGAGCGCCGCGGCCGACGTCTTCATTGCGTCACCGAGCGTGCCCACTTCCGCCATGACCGCCGACGTGTCTTCGCCGCGCCCCTTCATCGCCCCGATCTGCTTCGACAATGTGTTGCGCCGCGACTGCAGCTCTTCGGTGCGGGTCTGAATGGCACGACGTTCGGCTTCGAGCGCCGAAAACGCCGCGACGTCGAGCGTGTAGCCGCGTGCGGCAAGGCGCGTGGCAACGCCTTCGATATCTTTGCGCAGCAACTGGATGTCGAGCATGGGGAAAGTCGATTGTCGTAAAGGGAAAACCGCGATTTTAACGCACCGCATCGACTGTCAGTCATTGCGGGTTGTGTCCTTGATGTAGTCGATGAAGGCGCGCAGCGGGGGTGGGACGAGGCGGTGTCCCGGGTAATACAGGAAAGGGCCGGAAAACGACTGCCACCACGGCTCGAGCACCGATTCCAGCGCACCGCTTTGCAGATACGGCCGCAGCCAATCCTCGAACAGGTAGGCGATGCCGCTTCCTGCTCGGGCCGCATCGACGATCAAATCGACCGCACCGGAACGCTCGACCAGCAAGGGTCCATCGACGTCAATCCTCACCGCTTCCTCGTTGCGCTTGAATTCCCAGGGCTGCACCGCGCGTCCGCCAAAGCGCATGCGCAAGCAGTCGTGCCGCAGCAACTCGCTCGGATGATCGGGTCGTCCACGCTTGGCGAGATACGATGGCGCGGCAGCCGCTGCGAAACGCTGGACTCGGGGGCCGATCGGCACGGCAATCATGTCCTGCTCGAGACGCTCGTCGTAGCGGATGCCCGCATCGCAGCCGGCTGCCAACACGTCGACGAGACTTTCTTCCGCAATGATCTCCAAATGTATTTCGGGGTAAGCGGCCAGGAAACCCGGCACGATCGTGGGTAACACCAGCCGTGCGGCGCTGACGGGAACGTTCAGCTTCAACCTGCCGGCAGGGCGATCGCGCAAATCGTTCACTTCGTGGAGCGCGGCTTCGACCTCCGTCAACGCCGGCCCGAGACGCTCCAACAAACGGTCGCCCGCTTCGGTAAGGACCACGCTGCGGGTCGTGCGGTTCAGCAGACGCACGCCCAGTCGCGCCTCCAGCCGCCGTACCGCCTCGCTCAGACCCGATGCGCTGGCGCCAGTCGAGCGTGCGCCGTCGCGGAAGCCCTTGGCGCGCGCCACAGCGATGAAAGCATTCAGGTCGGCGAGATCGACTTTCATTGTGCGAAATTTCGTACAGGTTGTGTAGATTATGCCGCCTTTTCGAACGGCAGCCGCCTGCCTACACTGGGACCTTCAACAGAAAGAGGTCCTATATGCCTTCCTCATCCGCTACTTATCGTCTCGGCGACCTGACGGTCAACCGCATCGGCTACGGCGCCATGCGCCTTTCCGGGCCCCACGTTTTCGGTCCGCCCGCCGACAAGGACGGTGCCCTCGCCGTTCTACGCACGGCGGTCGAATGCGGTGTGAATCATATCGACACCAGCGATTTCTATGGGCCGCACGTGACCAACCAGTTGATCCGCGAGGCGCTGCATCCCTACCGCGACGACCTGGTGATCGTCACGAAAATCGGTGCGCGCCGCGGCGCCGACGCATCGTGGCTGCCGGCCTATTCGTCCGCCGAGCTCGAGCAGGCGGTGCACGACAATCTGCGCAATCTGGGACTCGATAAGCTCGACGTCGTCAACCTGCGCGTGATGATCGATCCGATGCAGCCGGCCGAAGGTTCGATCGAAGCGCCGCTCACCGCGCTTGCAGAGCTGCAGCGCAAGGGCCTCGTACGCCATATCGGCCTGAGTAACGTGACCCTGGCCCAAGTGGCGGAGGGACGCCGCATTTGCGATATCGTATGCGTGCAAAACCACTACAACCTGGTCCATCGGACTGACGACGCGTTGATCGACGAGCTGGGCCGCGATCATATCGCCTACGTCCCGTTTTTCCCGTTAGGCGGTTTTTCGCCGTTGCAGTCGGCCACGTTATCCGACGTCGCTGCCCGTCTCGGGACGTCGCCCAATCAGGTAGCACTGGCCTGGCTCCTGCATCGTGCACCCAACGTCCTTCTCATTCCTGGAACGGCCTCGATCAGCCACCTCAAGGAAAACCTGGCTGCGGAAACACTCCTGCTGCCGGACGACATCGTTGTCGAACTGGACGGGATGGCGCGCTAGTGCTTATTTCTTCCCCGCTTCTTCGTCCAACTTCTTCAAGAGGGCCAACTTTTCGCTTATTTTGATTTCCAGACCTCTTGGAACCGGCTGATACCAGCGAGGCTCTTCCATGCCGTCAGGAAGATAGGTCTCGCCAGCGGCGTAGGCATTGGGTTCATCGTGGGCATACCGGTATTCATGCCCGTACCCCAGCTCCTTCATGAGCTTCGTTGGCGCATTGCGCAGATGGACAGGAACCTCACGGCTCTTGTCCTGCTTCACGAAAGCTCGGGCCTGGTTGTAGGCCATGTAGCCAGCGTTGCTCTTGGCGGCAACGGCAAGATAGATCACCGCCTGGGCCAACGCCAACTCGCCTTCCGGGCTTCCCAGACGCTCGTAGGTCAGGGCCGCGTCGTTGGCGATCTGCATGGCTTTCGGGTCGGCAAGACCGATGTCTTCCCAAGCCATGCGAACGATCCGCCGCGACAGATACCGGGGATCGGCCCCGCCGTCCAGCATTCTCGTCAGCCAGTAGAGCGCAGCATCGGGATGCGAACCGCGAACCGATTTGTGAAGGGCTGAAATCTGGTCATAAAAGTTGTCGCCGCCCTTGTTGAAGCGCCTGGAATTCAACGTCAACGCATTGCGCACGAACTCCGCGTCGATCTTCCGAATTCCGGCGGCACCGGCAGCCGTCTGGCACTGTTCGAGCAGGTTCAGGAATCTTCTGGCGTCACCATCCGCATAGCCGATGATGGTGTCCCTGGCCAGATCGTCGAACTCCAGACCGCCAATCGCCTTTTCCTGAGCGCGTCGAAGCAGCTGCTTCAACTCGTCGTCTGTCAGCGATTTCAGCACGTAGACCTGCGCCCGCGACAGCAAGGCCGAATTCACCTCGAAGGAAGGATTCTCGGTGGTGGCACCGATGAACGTGACCAAGCCGCTTTCCGCATAAGGAAGAAGCGCGTCTTGCTGCGACTTGTTGAACCTGTGAATCTCGTCGACGAACAAGATCGTGTGCTTGCCCATCGCCAGATTCTGCTCGGCTTGCTCCATTGCCGCCCTGATGTCTTTGACACCGGAGAAGACCGCGGATAGGGCAATGAATTCGCATTTGAAGGCCGTCGCGGTAAGGCGTGCCAAGGTCGTCTTGCCGACTCCCGGCGGCCCCCAGAAGATCATGGAGTGCGGCTTGCCCGACTGGAACGCCAATCGCAGCGGCTTACCCTCACCGAGCAAGTGGGACTGGCCGATGACCTCGTCCAAGGTCTTCGGGCGAAGCGCCTCGGCGAGCGGCGCAACGGGTTCTTGCGCGAACAGATCAGGCATGACGCGTTTTCCCGATGGCGAGGCTCAGCCGTTGATGACATCGGCGCCCTTCGGCACCGTGAACTTGAACGAATCGGCCTTGAGCGGCGGGTTCTTCTGGATGTTCGTGAACGTGAGCAGCGTCACGTTGCCGAAGACGTCGTGCAGTTCCATCGCCTCGAGATTGCCGTCCCTGAAGCCGATGCCGACACGCTCGAACTGGGTATCGCGCGACTTCGGGCGCAGCTCGAGCCAGTCGATCCCCGCCTTCACCCCCGCGTCGCGCAGCGTGAAGTTCTGCTCGATATCGTTGCTGCCAAAAAGAATGGCTGCCGGGCTCGCACCGAGCGCGCCGCCCAACTTGCGGATCGTGACCTGATTCAGATCTTTGTCATAGACGTAAAGATTCGAGCCATCAGCCTGCAAGACCTGCTCGTAGGGCTTCTCGTAGGTCCAGATGAATTTGCCGGGCCGAGAGAAGACGAACGTGCCGCTCGACGTTCCACCCTGCGTCGGCTTGGCGCCTTGCGCCTTCGAAGGCGCCTTCACTTCCTTTTGCACGAATTCGCCGCGCGCCGAGTGCACTTGCGAGATAAAGGCTTTCAATTGCTCGGTCCCGCTGGCAAAGGCCGTCGGCGCCGCCACCGCGAGCGCGGCACCGAACAGGGTTGCGGCAAGCCCTCGGCGCATAGGGCGCGAGACCCACGAAAGCGAGAGCAAGCGCCACGCGAAATGCCGGAAACGATGCTGCATGGGGGTGATTCTCCGTGATGAACTGAGCCGCGCGGCTTCTCGGCCGAGCGGCAACGATGCCTAGTCGCCGTCGCGCGCGGGCACGAGGATTTCGCGATTGCCGTTGGTGGACATCGCCGAGACGAGCCCCGATTGCTCCATCTGTTCGAGCAACCGCGCCGCACGGTTGTAGCCGATTCGCAGATGCCGCTGCACGAGCGAGATCGAGGCGCGGCGGTGCTTCACGACGATCTCGACGGCCTGATCGTAAAGCGGATCCGACTCCTCCGCCCCACCCGCCGCGCCGCCGAGCGCGGCGGAGCCTTCGTCGCCCTCGCCCGCCACGCCGCCCTCGAGAATGCCTTCGATGTAATTCGGCTCGCCCTGCTCCTTGAGCTTCTGGACGACGCGATGCACTTCCTCATCCGAGACGAAAGCACCGTGCACGCGGACCGGCAAACCTGTGCCGGGCGGCATATAGAGCATGTCGCCCATGCCCAGCAACGATTCGGCGCCTTGCTGATCGAGAATCGTGCGCGAATCGATCTTCGACGAGACCTGGAACGCAACCCGCGTCGGCACGTTGGCCTTGATGAGACCGGTGATGACATCGACCGACGGGCGCTGTGTGGCGAGAATCAAGTGGATGCCGGCCGCGCGCGCCTTTTGCGCGATGCGCGCGATCAGCTCCTCGACCTTCTTGCCGACCACCATCATCAAGTCCGCCAACTCGTCGATGACGACGACGATGTTCGGCAGGCGCGTCAGCGGCTCCGGTTCGTCGGGCGTCAGGCTGAACGGGTTCGGCAGCTTTTCGTCGCGCTTGGCCGCTTCGTCGATCTTGTGGTTGTAGCCGGCCAGATTGCGCACGCCGAGCTTGCTCATGAGCTTGTAGCGGCGCTCCATTTCGGCCACGGTCCAGTTCAGCGCGTGGCCGGCCTGCCGCATATCGGTGACGACGGGGCACAGCAAATGCGGAATGCCCTCGTAGACGCTCATTTCGAGCATCTTCGGATCGATCAGGATCATGCGCACTTCGTCGGCGCTCGCCTTGTAGACGAGCGAGAGGATCATCGCGTTGATACCGACCGATTTGCCCGAGCCCGTCGTGCCGGCTACGAGCAGGTGGGGCATCTTGGCGAGGTCCGCGCATACCGGCTTGCCGCCGATGTCCTTGCCCAGACCGATCGTGAGCTTCGAGGCCGCGTCGGCATAGACCTCCGAGCCGAGAATCTCCGAAAGCCGCACGGTCTGGCGGCGCTGGTTCGGCAACTCGAGCGCCATGAAGTTCTTGCCAGGAATCGTCTCGACGACGCGGATCGAAACGAGCGACAGCGAGCGCGCGAGATCCTTCGCGAGATTGACGATCTGGCTGCCCTTCACGCCCGTGGCCGGCTCGATCTCGTAGCGCGTGACCACCGGGCCCGGGTAGGCGGCCACGACGCTCACGTCCACGCCGAAATCCTTGAGCTTCTTTTCGATCAGACGCGAGGTGAACTCGAGCGTATCGGCCGACACCGACTCCTGCACGGCCGGCGCCGCGTCGAGCAGCGCGATCGGCGGCAGCGTGGTGTCGCCCGGCAGGTCCTTGAACAGCGGAACCTGCTTTTCCTTCTCGACGCGCTCGGACTTGGCCGGCGTCACGATGGGCGGCACGATCGTGACGGGTTCGTGATCTTCCAGGCGCACGCGGCTTTGTTCGACCTTGCCTTCGCGCTTGACCGCAGCCGCTTCGCCGAGCTTTCGATCGCGGCCGGCTTCGCGGCGCAGCTTCGCGAACGTCACCGCCGAAATGATGGCGTCGCCCACCCGCTCGGCAACGGAGAGCCAGGAAAACCGGAAATAGAGCGACAAGCCGATGGCGAGCGCGATCAAGAGCGCCAACGTGCCGCCCGTGAAGCCGAGCGCATGCGAGACGCCGCGCGCCACGGCGTCGCCGACGATGCCGCCCGGCGCACGCGGCAACGGCACCCGCAGCGACCACATCCGCAAGGCTTCGATTCCGTCGCATGCGAGCAACACGAGCGCGAACGCGAACGCATCGGCAACCCACGATTCGCGCGGTTTGTCCTCTTCGGCTTCCACTTGATGCGTGAGCCGGCGGTAGTTCGCGGCGATGCGCCGCGCGAGCAGTGCGACCCACCAATAGGCGGACACGCCGAACAGCAACAGCAGGATGTCGGACGTCCAGGCACCCACGCGGCCTGCCCAGTTCGCGATGCGCTCGACCTGCTCGGCGTGCGTCCAGCTCGGATCGTGGCGGCTGTAGCTGACGAGCGCCATCGCCAGGAACACGCAGAGCGCGACCTGCAATATCCAGCGGATTTCGGTGAAAAGGCGCGACATGCGATGCGGTAAGGCTTGCGCGTGCGCCGAATAGGGAGCTTTGGCCATGAATCCGTAAAGGCTTGGCGTGCAGGCCCGTAGGCGCCGGCACGCCGGTCGTTCGATGCGGGCTATTGTAAACGCTGCGTCGCGCCACGGGCTGTAAATGACGGTAACGGCGCAACAGCCGGGCTGCCGCACGCGCGCCCGACGCTGGGCCGCGCCGCGCGTGCGACGGGTGCCGGCTATCGCCACGATTGAAATTCCCTGGGCGGCAAGCCAAGCCCCTGCCCTTTATAATGCGCGGGTGTGCCCCATTTAGGCCTAGACGCGCAACGGGTGCGCGCTGCCAACGGTCAGCATTGGCTGTGCCGCCGCCCCGTCAGCTCATTTAGCGGTATTCATTACGGATTCGATCTCCATGTCCACGCGCAAACACGCCAAAGTCCTCATCCTCGGTTCCGGCCCCGCCGGCTATACGGCTGCCGTCTACGCGGCGCGCGCCAATCTGTCGCCGGTGCTCGTCACGGGCCTCGCGCAAGGCGGGCAACTGATGACGACGACCGATGTCGAGAACTGGCCGGCCGACGCCAACGGCGTTCAGGGTCCCGAGCTGATGCAGCGCTTTCTCGACCATGCCGAGCGTTTCAACACCGAAATCGTGTTCGACCACATCCACACCGCGAAGCTCGACGAAAAGCCCATCCGTCTGATCGGCGATTCGGGAGAGTACACCTGCGATTCGCTCATCATCGCGACCGGTGCATCGGCGCAATATCTGGGGCTGCCCTCGGAAGAAGCGTTCATGGGACGCGGCGTGTCGGCCTGCGCGACGTGCGACGGATTTTTCTACAAGCAGCAGCACGTCGCCGTGGTGGGCGGCGGCAATACGGCCGTCGAGGAAGCGCTCTATCTCGCGGGCATCGCCAGCAAGGTGACCGTCGTCCATCGACGCGACAAGTTCCGCGCCGAGCCGATTTTGATCGACCGGCTGCTCGAGAAGGAAAAGGAAGGCGTCGTCGAGATCAAGTGGAACCATGTGCTCGACGAGGTCAAGGGCGACGATTCCGGTGTCACGGGCCTGCGCATCAAGCATACGAAGACGGGCGAAACGTCCGATATCGCGTTGCAGGGCGTGTTCATCGCGATCGGCCACAAGCCCAACACCGATATCTTCGCCGGCCAGCTCGAGATGAAGAACGGCTACATCATCACGAACGGCGGGTTCAGCGGCAACGCGACGGCGACGAGCGTACCCGGCGTCTTTGCCGCGGGCGACGTGCAGGATCACGTCTATCGGCAAGCCATCACGAGCGCCGGCACCGGTTGTATGGCGGCGCTCGATGCGCAGCGCTACCTGGAAAGCATCCATGAAGTGCATCAGGCTCACGTCATGAGCCACGAATCGGATCGCTAACGTCCGAGAGCAGTCCGGCTGTGTCATGAGCAGACATCGAACGCGTCCCGGTAGCGTCAAACCGGGCGAAGGTCCCGTGCGGGCTGGCGGCTTGGCCAGTCTCGGCGGGCTGCGCGACGCGCTAGAACGCAGCGCGGCCCAGCGCGAACGCGAGCGCGCCGCCGCCGCCAAAGCGGCCCGGGAGGCCTCGGCCGACGCCGAACTTTTCCGGCGCGAAGTCGGCAGCGTATCGCCGCTGAAGGCTTCGGCGCGCGCAGTGCACGAGCGGGCGGCGCCGCCGGCCGTGGCGGTGCAGACGCGGCGCGACGAGCGTGCCGTGCTGGCCGAGGCGATCTCCGACGAATTCGATCCCGAAGTGCTGCTCGATACCGACGAGTCGCTCTTTTACTGCCGGCCCGGCATCGGCCACGAAGTCGTGCGCAAGCTCAGGCGCGGTCACTGGGTCGTGCAGGCCCAGCTCGACTTGCACGGCATGCGGCGCGACGAAGCGCGCGAGGCATTGGCGGAGTTCATTCGCGAAACGGTCAAGCGCGGCTTGCGCTGCGTACGCGTGGTTCACGGCAAGGGACTCGGCTCGGTCGGCAAGGAGCCCGTGCTCAAGGGAAAGGTCCGCGCCTGGCTCGTGCAGAAAGCGGAAGTCATTGCATTTTGTCAGGCACGCGAGCGCGATGGAGGCGCCGGCGCCGTGCTCGTACTCTTGCAGCCCCCCAGCGCGCCGAAGGCGCCCCCTCGTTCAGCCTGACTTTTCACGACCGCACGCATGCACCCGAGGCTTACCCTCGCCCTGTCGATCATCGAGGGGCTCGCCATTTTCGCCTTTGCGGTCTCGGGGTTCATCGAGGCGCGCAAGCGGCGGCTCGATGCGGTGGGCACGTTTCTCGTCGCCACCGTCACCGCCTTCGGCGGCGGCACGGTCCGGGACGTCCTGCTGGGCCGGAGGCCGTTCTATTGGGTCGAGCACCAGACCTACGTCATCGTCATTTTCGCTTTGTCGTTCTTCGCGCCGGTCATGCTGCGCATGGCGTCGCGCGTACTGTCCGAGCGTGCCCTGCTCGTCGCCGATGCGGTCGGTCTCGGGCTCTTCAGCGTATCGGGAACGTCGATTGCCCTCGAGTCGGGCATGCCCTGGTTCATCTCGGCAATGATGGGCGTGGTGACGGGTGTATTCGGCGGAATTCTTCGCGATGTGCTCTGCAACGAGGTGCCGCTCATCCTCAGGGACTCGCGGCCCTACGCCACGTGCGCACTGGCGGGCTGCGGCCTCTACCTGCTGCTCGCGAAAGCTGATGTCGACCCCGTCTACAGCGTGCTGGCCGCAACCGCTTTCATTCTGGTCGCGCGGCTCGTGACATTCAAACTCGACGTGCGCTTGCCGCATTGAGCATGGCAAGCGCGCCAAGCGCGACCGAGCCTATGCCCGGCAATCAGGCAATGCGCGCTTCCGTGGCCGGATCGAACAGCACGGCCTTCGAGACGTCGAAGAGCAGCGTCATGTTCGAGAGCGGCTGAGGATTCGATGCCGGATGCACCCGGCTCACCGTCCGCTTGCCGTTGATCTGTGCAAACACCAGGGTATCCGGACCCGTCGGCTCGATCACGTCGATCTTGACTTCGATCGGTTGCAGCCCCTCTCCATGACCGTTGTGCGCGTGACGTGCGTCGGTAATCCGCTCGGGCCGCAGCCCCAGAATCACGTTCTTGCCGATCGAGCTCTTCACGCGCGCCAGATCGAATGGCAGGTTCAGTACGCTGCGGCTCACGCCCGTATCGAGTTCGATACCGGCACCGGCCCCCTGCTCGACGAGCTTGCCCTCGATGAAGTTCATCGGCGGCGCGCCGATGAAGCCGGCCACGAAGAGATTCGACGGCGAATCGTAGATGTCCTGCGGCGCGCCGAATTGCTGGACGATACCGTCTTTCATGACCGCGATACGGTCGCCGAGCGTCATCGCCTCGATCTGATCGTGCGTCACGTAGACGATCGTCGTCCCCAGGCGCTGATGCAGCAGCTTGATTTCCGAACGCATTTCGATGCGCAGCTTGGCGTCGAGGTTCGAGAGCGGCTCGTCGAACAGGAACATGACCGGGTCTCGCGCGAGGGCGCGGCCCATCGCAACGCGCTGACGCTGACCGCCCGACAACTGCCCCGGCTTGCGATCGAGCAGGTGATCGATCTGCAACATCTGCGAAACGCGTTCGACGATCTGCTGCTGTTCGCGCTTCGGCACCTTGCGGATATTGAGCCCGAACGAGATGTTGTCGCGCACCGTCATCGACGGATAAAGCGCGTACGACTGGAAGACCATCGCAATGTCGCGATCCTTCGGCGACAGGTTGTTGACGACCTTGTCGTCGATGCGGATCTCGCCCTTCGTGACCGTCTCGAGCCCGGCGATCATGTTGAGCAGCGTCGATTTGCCACAACCCGAGCCGCCCACGAGAATCAGGAACTGACCGTCCTCGATCTCGATGTCGACGCCCTTGAGGACAGGTACGCCGTTCGGGTAAGTCTTGTATACGTCGCGGATGGAAAGGCTTGCCATGCTGAGAATCCTTTAATCTGCATTGCTGCTTGCGAATAAGCGTTGCGCTCCGTGCGCAGCCCGGCGTGTCGCGCCCTCGGGCGCGAAGCCCGACCGCCTCAGCCCTTGACCGCACCCGCGGTCAAGCCGCGCACGAAGTAGCGCCCTGCGATCACGTAGACGAGAAGCGTCGGCAGGGCCGCGATGATCGCGCCGGCCATGTCCACGTTGTATTCCTTCACACCGGTCGACGTATTGACGAGGTTGTTCAGCGCGACGGTGATCGGCATCGAATCGACGCCGGAGAACACGATCCCGAACAGGAAGTCGTTCCAGATCTGTGTGAACTGCCAGATCACGCACACCATGAAGATCGGCAGCGACACCGGCAACAGGATGCGCGTGAAGATCGTGAAGAAGCCGGCACCGTCGATCCGCGCGGCCTTGACGAGCTCGGCCGGCACGCCGACGTAGAAGTTGCGGAAGAACATCGTCGTGAAGGCGATCCCGTAGACGACGTGCACGAAGACGAGCCCCGTGATCGTGTTCGAGATCCCGATCGTGCCGAGCAGACGCGCCATCGGCAGCAAAATCGTCTGGAACGGAATGAAGCAGCCGACGAGCAGCATCGTGAAAAGCGCGTCCGCACCGCGAAAGCGCCAGTGCGTGAGGACGTAACCGTTGAACGCGCCGACGATCGACGAGATCAGCACGGCCGGAATGACCATGCGGATCGAGTTCATGAAAAACGGCTGCATCCCGTCGCAGCGTACGCCGGTACAGGCCCCGCTCCATGCCTTCACCCACGGGGCGATAGTCCAGTGCATCGGCGGCGTGAGCAGATTACCCGTGCGCAGCTCGTCGATATCCTTGAACGACGTGGAAAGCATCACGTAGATCGGGAACAGGAAATAAAGCGCGAACAGGATGAGGGCCGCGTAAATCACGACACGGCTCACCGACATTCCGGTACGCGCCGGGCCGTCCCCAAACTTCTGTGTCATTTCAGACATTGCGGGTGCTCCTCGATTCCATGTACATGAGCGGCACGAGCACGGCCACGACCGTTGCGAGCATCATCATCGACGACGCGGCGCCGACACCGAGCTGTCCGCGGTTGAACGAGAACGTGTACATGAAGATGGCGGGCAGCGACGACGAAGTGCCCGGGCCACCCGCGGTCAATGCAACCACGAGGTCGAACGTCTTGATGGCGATATGGCACAGAATCAGCAGTACCGAAAAGAACACCGGACGCATGCTCGGAATCACGATCTTGCGATAGATCGTGGGCAGCGAAGCACCGTCGACCTGTGCGGCTTTGAAGATCTCGGCGTCGACACCGCGCAAGCCGGCCAGAAAGAGTGCCATGACGAACCCGGTCGATTGCCAGACGGCGGCGATCACGATGCAAAAGATCGCCTTGTCCGGATCCCCGATCCAGTTGAACGAGAAGCTGGCGAACCCCCAGTCGTGCATGACTTTTTCGAGGCCCAGGCCCGGATTGAGAATCCACTGCCAGGCTGTACCGGTCACGATGAACGAGAGCGCCATCGGATAAAGGAAGATCGCGCGCAGCGCGCCTTCGTTGCGAATCTTCTGATCGAGCAGGATCGCGAGAAAGAGACCGAGCCCCACGCAAATGCCGATGAACGGAATGCCGAACCAGCCGAGATTCTTGGCCGAGGTCCACCAGACATCGTTATTGAAGAGCTCCGTATAGCGGTCGAGACCCGCGAACGTGTAATTGGGCATCAGTCGCGACTTCGAAAGCGACAGATAGCCGGTAACAGCGATGAAACCGTAAATGAAAACGAGGCTGATGACGATACTGGGCGCCAGAACGAGCTTGGGGATCCAGCGATCGGCCACCGCCGAAAACGACGATGAACGACGATACGTGTGTGCCATCTTGTTGCCTTTGTCGCTAAGAGAGGCAGCCACTACTCGACTCCTAATCTTGCCTGCCGGCACGCGCCCTGCTTTGCGCCGCAACGCGGCGACCGGCGTAGGTGATGCTGAGAGCGGCGCGTCGAACAAGACGCGCCGCGCTTGGGCACTGCCTTCGCTTACTTCGTCTTCGCGGCGTTCGCGAGCGCCTTCACGGCATCGGCCGACGATTGCTGCGAGTTCATGAACTTCGTCACGACGTCCGTGATGGCACCGGCAACGGCGTCGGGCTGCGCCATACCGTGCGCGAGCGACGGCACATAGCCGCCCGACTTGATCGCCGTTTGCTCATCCGCGTACGACTTCTTCGCGCAATCGTCGAACTTGGTCATCGACACGCCGAGACGCACCGGGATCGAACCTTTGTAGAGGCTGAACTGCTCCTGGAACGCGGGGCTCATGATCGTCTTGGCCATTGCAAGTTGCCCCGGCGTCGCCGCCTTCTGGCCTTTTTGCTGGAAGAAGACGAACGAATCGACGTTGAACGTATAGGCCTTGTCGGTGCCCGGCACGGGTGCGCAGACATAGTCGACGCCCGACTTCTTGTTCGCGTTGGCGAACTCGCCCTTGGCCCAGTCGCCCATGAACTGCATGCCGGCCTTGTTGTTGATCACCATCGCCGTGGCGAGGTTCCAGTCACGGCCCGTGCGACCCGAATCGAAGTAGCCCTGGATCTTACGCACCGTATCGAAAACCTTCACCATCTGCGGCGAAGTCAGCGTGGCCTGATCGAGATCGACGAGCGCCTTCTTGTAGAAGGGAGCGCCTTGCGACAGCACGACATCTTCCCAAAGCGTGAGGTCCTGCCACGGCTGGCCACCCATCGCGATCGGCATGATGCCGTTCGCCTTCATTTTGTCGGCAACGGTGAAGAACTCATCCCAGGTCGTCGGCACTTTGCCGCCCGCCTTGTCGAGCGCGGCCTTGTTGATATAGAGCCAGTTCACGCGGTGCACCGAGAACGGCGCGGCGACGTAGTGGCCCTTGTACTGCATGATCTTGTCGATTTCCGGCGGCAGGTTCTTCTTCCAGTTCTCGTCCTTCGCGACCGAATCGATGTTCACGAGCACGTCCTGATCGGCCCACTCCTGAATCAACGGCCCCTTGATCTGCGCGGCCGAAGGGGCATTGCCCGAGATGACCTGCGTCTTGAGCGCCGTCATTGCGGCCGCACCCGCGCCGCCGGCGACCGCGAAGTCCTTCCAGGTGTAACCCTGCTTCGTCATGTCGTCCTTCAGCACGCCGACGGCTTTCGATTCGCCACCCGACGTCCACCAGTGCAGCACTTCGACGGACTCCGCCGCTTGCGCCGAAACAGCGCCCATCAGCCCCGTGGCGGCGAGCGCTGCCATGATCGCGCGAACTTTCATTCTTTATCTCCTCCGGACACCTGAACAAGATACGATTGCTCCCCGTTTCTTAGCGATGGGGAACGGTGGTTGGTCAAACAGAACAACACTGGACAGGCCGGACCTGGCGCCATTCGATACGGCTGAACACACGCCCGGCCGGAAGACGCTTCAGGAATTGGATGATTCGGAACTCAACGACTTGTCTCCTGTTTTGATTCGACCCGGCCCGACACGCATCGCGCGCTCGGACTCGGGGAGGCGGAACGGATTGCCGCTTGACGCTAAGATGCAACGCGCGGCGCATACCCGAGCGCGCCGACGTGCCAGCGCGCTTCGCAGCCGATTCGCGCCCGAAACACCGCGCCGCCCGCGGGGGCGACGCATGCTTTTTGCATCGAATCGACGTTACCTCTTGATTTGGATTGTAGTTAAACTACAATTCAGTGTCAAAAAAATTTTTATCGCGCTACAACCGGGTCCCGGCCGCCGGCTTCGCCGCGCGGTCGATCCGATGGAGAATGTGCGAGAGGCAACCTGGAGACAGATCCACCTCAGATACGACGCTAGTTCGACCCAAGCCCCAATCCGACGCAACCTGCACCTGGTCCGCGCGCTCAGCAACCCTTGACCTTCGGCTCACGACTCATGCAAATCGACTCAGGCTTTAACTTCGTTCTCTTCGGCGGGACCGGCGACCTGTCGATGCGAAAGATTCTCCCGGCGCTGTACGAAGCCCACCGTGCGGGCATGCTGTCCGACAACGGCAGGATCGTGGCCGTGGCGCGCCACGCGGCGGATCGCGACGGCTACATCGAATGGATCAATTCGAACGTCAAGTCGCACGTCTCGAAGGCGGGCGTCGACGATGCCGTCTGGCGGAGCTTTCTCGAACGCATCGCCTACGTAAAGCTCGATCTCGGCAAGGCCGAGGATTTCGTCGTGCTGCGCGATGCGCTCGATGGGCATCCGGGGATTCGGGTCTTCTATCTGGCAACCGGTCCGTCGCTGTTCGTGCCGATCTGCCGCGCGCTGGCTTCCGTCGGCCTGAACGAGAACGCGCGGATCGTGCTCGAAAAACCGCTCGGCTACGATCTGCGCTCGTCGAACGCGATCAACGACGCCGTCGGCGAAATCTTCACGGAAGAGCAGATCTACCGGATCGATCACTACCTCGGCAAGGAGCCGGTGCAGAACCTGCTCGCGCTGCGGTTCGGCAACGCCCTGTTCGAACCGTTGTGGCGCCGCGAGTGGGTCGAAAGCATTCAGATCACCATTGCCGAGGAGCTCGGGGTCGAAGGCCGCGGCGACTTCTACGACAACACGGGTGCGCTGCGCGACATGGTGCAGAACCATTTGTTGCAGCTGCTATCGATCGTCGCCATGGAGCCGCCGCATTCGATGGACTCCGATTCGGTGCGTGACGAGAAGCTGCGCGTATTGCGCGCGCTCAAGCCCATCGATACGCGCGACATCTCCAAGGTCGCCGTGCGGGGGCAATATCATGCCGGCGTCATCAAAGGGGCCTCGGTGCCCGCTTATGCGACCGAACACGGTGTGAAGCCGCAGAGCGCGACCGAAACCTTCGTCGCATTGAAAGTCGAGATCGAGAACTGGCGCTGGTCCGGCGTGCCGTTCTTCCTGCGCACGGGCAAGCGGCTCGCGGATCGTATCGCGGAGATCGTCGTCAACTTCCGCCCGGTGCCGCACTCGGCGCTCGGCGCGCCGGCGCTGCGCCCGGGCGCCAATCGCCTCGTGATCCGCCTGCAGCCGAACGAATCGATCAGGCTCTACTGCCTCGCCAAGCAGCCCGGCGAAGGCATGAATCTCGCGAGCGTGCACCTGGATCTCGCCTTCGATCAGTTCTTCAAGGAAGGACAGATGGAGGCGTACCAGCGGCTCCTGCTCGATGTCATCAACGGCCGGCTCGCGCTGTTCGTGCGGCGCGACGAGCAGGAAGCCGCCTGGCGCTGGGTCGAGCCCATTCTCAACGAATGGGCGGTATCGAACAAGCCGCCGAAGCCGTATGCGTCGGGCACCTGGGGGCCGGCCGCCGCCAGCGCGATGCTCGCGCAGCACGACACCTGCTGGCTCGAGGAAGAAAACTAAGGCACGGGTCGCATGCCGGGACGGGGCGCTGCGTACCGCGGCGCCCCGTCGAACGAACCCATTGGGGACTACAAAAAGCTGCTCAGGAGGAGAAGTGATCGAGCTTCACGCTTTTGACGATCCGCGCGCCCAGGCCGGCGCGCTGGCGAGAGCGGTCGGCGATGCGCTCAACGCATCGTGCGCCGCATCCGGCGGCGCGTCGCGCACGACGCTCGCGGTATCCGGTGGTACGAGCCCGCGTCCGTTTCTGCTCGCATTGGCGAAAGAGCCGGTCGACTGGAGGCGCATCGATCTGACGCTCGTCGACGACCGTTGGGTGCCCGAAACCGATCCGGCCAGCAACGCGAGACTCGTGCGCGAGACACTGCTGCGAGACGGTGCGGGCGATGCGCGTTTTTTGCCGCTCGTCGATACGGCCGTCACGCTCGAAGCAAACGTTGCCGCGCTCAACGCCGATGCGCAGCGCGCGTTGCCAAGCGTTGCCGTGCTCGGCATGGGTGAAGACGGGCATAGTGCGTCGCTCTTTGCCGACGCTCCCGAGTGGGCCCGGATCACGTCCCCCGATGCGCCACACTTCGTCGCCGTCCATCCGAAGGCAGCGCCCCACGCGCGCGTGAGCTTGTCGCTCGCCGCACTCAAGCAAATCGAGCGGCTCTATCTGCTGATCTCCGGCACGCCCAAACTCGACGTGCTCAAGGCAGCCGCATCCACCGCCCAGGAAAACGCCATCTCGAAGCTGGCAAACGACAAGGGAGTCAGACTCGATGTCTACTGGTGTGCAAACTAAAGTAATCGCCATTCCGGGCGCCCGTCAGCACGCCGACGGCCCGAGGCTGCTCGCCGATATCGGCGGCACCAACGCGCGCTTCGCGCTCGAAATCGGCCCCGGCGAGATTTCGCAGATTCGCGTCTATCCCTGCGCCGAGTATCCGAGCGTCGAAGAGGTGCTCAAGCAGTATCTGAAGGACACGAAAGTCGGCCACGTCAATCATGCGGCAATCGCGATCGCGAATCCCGTCGATGGCGATCAGGTCAGCATGACCAACCACAACTGGACGTTCTCGATCGAAGCCACGCGTCGCGCGCTCGGCTTCGATACGCTGCTCGTCGTCAATGACTTCACCGCGCTCGCGATGGCGCTGCCGGGCCTCACGGACGCGCAGCGCGTGCAGATCGGCGGCGGCGCGCGCCGCCAGAACAGCGTGATCGGCCTGCTGGGCCCCGGAACGGGCCTTGGCGTATCGGGCCTCATTCCCGCCGACGACCGCTGGATTGCCCTCGGCAGCGAAGGCGGTCATGCGAGCTTCGCGCCGTCCGACGAGCGCGAGGACATCGTGCTGCACTATGCGCGCAAGAAGTGGTCGCACGTGTCGTTCGAACGCGTCGCGGCAGGCCCGGGCATCGAATTGATCTACCGGGCGCTGGCGGCACGCGACAAAAAGCGCGTCGGCGCCACGCTCGATCCCGCGGAGGTCGTCAGCCGCGCGCTCGAAGGCGATCCGCTCGCGGCTGAATCGGTCGACTGCTTTTGCGGCATTCTCGGCACGTTCGCCGGCAATATCGCCGTGACACTCGGCGCGCTCGGCGGCATCTACATCGGCGGCGGCGTCGTGCTGAAGCTGGGCGAGTTCTTCGCGCGCTCGCGGTTCAGAGAGCGCTTCGAGGCGAAGGGCCGCTTCGAGCCTTATTTGGCCAACGTGCCCACCTACGTCATCACGGCCGAGTATCCGGCGTTCCTGGGCGTGTCGGCCATTCTCGCGGAGCAGCTCTCGAACCGCACGGGCGGCGGCTCCTCGGCTGTGTTCGAGCGCATTCGTCAGATGCGCGATGCGCTGACGCCGGCCGAGCGGCGCGTGGCCGATCTCGCCTTGAATCATCCGCGCTCGATCATCAGCGATCCGATCGTCGATATCGCCCGCAAGGCCGACGTGAGCCAGCCGACGGTGATCCGCTTTTGCCGTTCGCTGGGCTGCCAGGGCCTGTCCGATTTCAAGCTCAAGCTCGCCACGGGGCTGACCGGAACCATTCCGGTCAGCCACAGCCAGGTCCATCTGGGCGACACGGCGACCGATTTCGGCGCGAAAGTGCTCGACAACACCGTCTCGGCGATCCTGCAGTTGCGCGAGCACCTGAACTTCGAGCATGTCGAGCGGGCGATCGATATGCTCAACAGCGCACGGCGCATCGAGTTCTACGGACTGGGCAATTCGAACATCGTCGCGCAGGACGCGCATTACAAGTTCTTCCGGTTCGGCATTCCGACCATCGCCTACGGCGATCTCTATATGCAGGCCGCCTCCGCTGCCCTGCTCGGCAAAGGCGACGTCATCGTGGCGGTATCGAAGTCGGGCCGGGCGCCCGAGCTGCTGCGCGTGCTGGACGTCGCCATGCAGGCGGGCGCGCAGGTGATCGCCATCACCTCGAGCAACACACCGCTGGCCAAGCGGGCTACCGTGGCGCTGGAAACGGATCACATCGAGATGCGCGAATCGCAGCTTTCGATGATCTCGCGCATTCTGCATCTGGTGATGATCGACATTCTCGCCGTGGGCGTGGCGATCCGGCGCGCGGTGCCGAGCCCGGAAGTGACCGAGGCCGTTGCCAAGGCTCGCGCGAGCCGCACCGAAGATGCGGCGGCCGTGCTCGACTGGCTCAGCCATGGGGCGGCATCCTCCGCTACGGATTGACCTCGAGCTTGGCGAAAACCCTCATCGGAGGGGCGTCTCCACGCTGCTACACTCAATCGGCCGGGGACTGTTGCGATTCGCCGGCTTTATTCCAAGAGCCCGTTCCGGTCCGCCGGCCCGGGCTTTTTTTTGGGGCGAGCCGGCCTGCCGCCCTCACCCAGCCCCCCGTTTCGGTGCACGAGCCGCCCGCGGTCGCCCCAATATTGGGCAAAGCGGCCGTTTCTTCGTCTGTTTTTCCCCACGCAAGCGCAACAATTCTGACACACGATATGTGGCGGGGCGGCAACGCTGTCGTGCATATTTAAGCAACCGCTTTCACCGAAACGCACAGCCGGCGCGGCTCTCGAAGAGGCTCTTCGCGAAATACACCGTTTCAAAAACTGCAACGACGGGAAGCAACTAGTGTTTCCACTAATAAGGGGCTGATTTCGACATGCCTAGTATCCGGACGACTACCTGGACCCGCGGCGGGGATCCAGCGTGTTCAAAAGATGCGCTAGTCCGCTGCACTCACCACCCCGGGTGCTCAATTTGCAGTTCAACGTCTCGGAGACCGTTTAATGAAAAAATCGCTTATCGCCCTCGCAGTGACGAGCGCCGTGGCAGCACCGGCGTTCGCGCAAAACAGTGTCACCCTTTACGGCATCATCGATCTCGGTATCAGCTACGTTAACAACACTAGCGGTCATTCGCAGTGGCAAGAGCAAAGCGGTATCTTGCAAGGTAGCCGCTTTGGCATGAAGGGCGCTGAGGACCTGGGCGGCGGCACCAAGGCCATCTTCCAATTGGAAAACGGCTTCAACGCGGCCAACGGCAAGCTGGCTCAGCATAGCCGCATGTTCGGTCGCCAGGCCTACGTCGGTCTGACGAACGACTCGTTCGGTACCCTGACCCTCGGCCGTCAATACGACCCGGTGGTCGACATGGTTCAGTCGACGACGTTCAACGGCCAGTGGGGCGCGTTCTTCTCGCACCCGGCCGATATCGACAACACCGATAACGGCTTCCGTATCAACAACGCAGTGAAGTATGTCTCGCCGAAGTTTGCGGGCCTGCAAGCCGAAGCCATGTACGCATTCGGCGGCGTTGCCGGCCAGTTCGGTCAAAACAGCACGATCGGCGGCGCATTGAGCTACTCGGCCGGTCCTCTGTATGTCGGCGCGGGTTACTTCTACGCGCGCAACCCCGGCGTGCAGTTTGACGACGGCAACTTCAACGCGAACCAGGCACCGGGCGCCGTCAATCCGACGACGGGCATCTGGGGTCTCGTCGGTCTGCCCCGCAACATGCAGGTCGCCAGCCTCGGCGCGAGCTACACGATGGGACCGGCGCTCTTCGGTGCCAACTTCTCGGACGTGCGGTTCGACGACGCGAACGGCGTGGCCGGCAACAAAGTGCGGTTCGACAGCGCTGAACTGTGGGGCCAGTACAGCCTGACGCCGGCCACGACGCTCGGCGCGGGCTACACGTTCACGTTCGGTAAGGTCGATGCAACGGGCCAAAAGCCGAAGTACGGTCAGCTCAACCTGGTTGCCGACTATCGTCTGTCGAAGCGCACCGACGTCTATGCAATGGGCGTCTACCAGCACGCGATGAGCGGCGGTGTGACGGCTGACATCTACGCGGCAGAGTTCTCCGGCGCCAGCACGACGAAGAACCAGGTCGCAGCACGCGTCGGTATCCGTCACAAGTTCTAAACCAACAAGTAACAACCCGCGCGCCGGCAAAGCTTCGGCTTTGCCGGACGACAGCGGGATCGGCAGTACACTCGAAAGGCGCCGCGTTGTCGGCGCCTTTTTTTATCGCGGTTGTCTCGCGTGCGACCTTCAGCGTGGCATGGCCGTACCGCGCGCCGGCAGGCCGTGCCAGCGGATCACCATCGTTCGCCCGGCGAAACAGAGCGCCCCGGTCCCGGCGATCGTGATGCCCATGCCGGTGGGCGTGCCGTTTTGCAGCACACCGACGACGAAGCTCGCGAGCGCGCCGAGCACGAGCTGCCCGGCACCGAAAACCGCGGCCGCGGCACCCGCGTTGCGCGGATAGCGGTGCATGAGATCGGTCGTGCAATTCGCGGTCAGCACACCTACGACGCCCACCACGAAGAACAGCCCCGCGACGATGGACCAGAGGCCGCCCCACCCCGTCAGGCAAGCGAGCGCCACGAACAACGAGGCCCCGCAGCTCACGAACGAGGCACCTGCGACGAGCCGTAGCGAGCCCAACCGGCTGATCAACCGCGCGTTGAGATAGTTACCGAGCATGATGCCGACGATATTGAGGCCGAAGAAGAACCCGTAGTGTTGCGGCGTCACATGGAAATAATCGATGTACACGAACGGCGTTGCCGTGATGTACGCGAACATCGACGCGAACGCCATGCCGCCGCACAACAAGTGGCCGAGCGCGACCGGATCGACGAGAAGCCGCCCGTAGATGGCGAACGAATGCCAGAGCACCGCGCCGGCACGCTTGTCGGCCGGCCACGATTCGCGCACCCGCATGAAGGCGAGCGCCGACGCGAGGGCACCGAAGAGCGCCAGCACGACGAAGATCGCACGCCAGCCGCCGAGGAGCAGCAACTGCCCGCCGATGAGTGGCGCCAGCAGCGGGCCTACCCCCGTCACGATCGCGATCATCGAGAGCACGCGCGCCGCATCGTGCGGCGCATGCACGTCACGCGCGATCGCCCGCGCCATCACGGAGGCCGCGCCGGCCCCCAGCGCCTGGACGAAACGCATGCCGACGAGCAGATCGATCGACCCCGCACTCGCGCAGGCAATACTCGCGACGAGAAAAAGAGCGAGGCCGCCGAGCAGGATCGGACGCCGGCCGAAACGGTCGGACAGCGGGCCATAGACCAGCATGCCGATCGCGAAGCCGAGCATGAAGCTCGTCAGCGTGCTCTGGGCGGCCGAATCGGCGACCCCGAACGCGCGTGCGATCGAAGGCAGGCTCGGCAGGTACATGTCGACCGCGATCGGGCCGCAGGCCGCGAGCGCGCCCAGGAGCGCGATGAGGCGTAGATCAGGCTGGCGTTGGTCGGTTTCGGTCATCGAATGGAGTGCCTCATAAAGACGGCAGGCGCTGCGCGGCGGCTGCAAGCGGCGAGCCAGGCAACCGGGCGCGAAGCGCACGGCGCGTAAAGCGCAGATTCTACGCAAAGCGATCGGCAAACGCCCGGGCGGCGCCGCTCCGGTACAATTCCACGCATCGTAGGGCCGTTTTTTGCCATGGCGCCCGATTGAACGGGTGGCGCCCCGGCCCGATCCTTCATTGCAGCTGCCCTCACTCCATGCCTAGCAATCAAGCTCTGTTCGAACGCGCTCAGCGCGTCATCCCCGGCGGCGTCAATTCGCCCGTGCGGGCCTTCCGCTCGGTCGGCGGCACGCCGCGCTTCATCGCACGTGCGCAGGGCCCCTACTTCTGGGACGCCGAGGGGACCCGTTACATCGACTACATCGGTTCCTGGGGACCGATGATCCTGGGGCATGTCCATCCCGAAGTGCTCGAAGCGGTTCAGCGTGTGCTGGCCGACGGCTTCTCGTTCGGCGCGCCGACCGAAGCCGAGATCGAGATCGCCGAGGAAATCCGCAAGCTCGTCCCCTCGATGGAGCAGTTGCGGTTCGTCTCGAGCGGCACCGAAGCGACGATGAGTGCGCTGCGCCTGGCGCGCGGATTCACGGATCGCAGCCGCATCGTCAAATTCGAAGGTTGCTATCACGGGCACGCGGACAGCTTGCTCGTCAAGGCCGGCTCGGGTCTGCTCACGTTCGGCAACCCGACTTCGGCCGGCGTGCCGCCCGATATCGCCAAACATACGACGGTGCTCGAATACAACAACAGCGAGGCGCTCGAAGCGGCGTTCGCCGCATTCGGCCGCGAGATTGCGGCCGTGATCGTCGAGCCCGTGGCCGGCAACATGAACCTCGTGCGCGGCAATCCGGCCTTCTTGCAGACGCTGCGGCGGCTTTGCACGGAATACGGTGCCGTGCTGATTTTCGACGAGGTGATGTGCGGTTTTCGTGTCGCACTGGGGGGCGCGCAAGCGCTTTATGGCATCGAGCCGGATCTCACCTGCCTCGGCAAGGTCATCGGCGGCGGCATGCCCGCGGCAGCATTCGGCGGTCGGCGCGACATCATGGCGCACCTCGCCCCTGAAGGATCGGTCTATCAGGCCGGCACGCTATCGGGCAATCCTGTCGCCGTCGCGGCGGGCATGAAGACGCTGCAACTGATCCAGGCGCCGGGGTTTTACGAACAGCTCTCGGCGAAGACTGCGCGCCTGGCCGACGGGCTGTCGGCGGCGGCGCGTGCGGCCGGCGTAGCCTTCAGCGCCGATGCGCTCGGCGGCATGTTCGGCATTTACTTCACCGCGCAGGTTCCGGCCAGCTTCGCCGATGTCTCGCGCAGCGACATCGCCGCCTTCAACGCGTTCTTTCATCGCATGCTCGACGCGGGCGTCCATTTCGCGCCATCCGCGTACGAAGCCGGGTTCGTGTCAAGTGCGCACGACGATGCCGTCATCGATGCCACGCTCGATGCCGCACGCGGTGCGTTTGCCGCGCTTGCGGCGTAACGCCGCTCGCCGACGAGCACCCGACGATGTTTTCCGACGCGGACTTCGCCCACATGCAGCGCGCGCTCGCGCTGGCTGCGCGGGGGCTTTACACGACGACGCCCAACCCGCGGGTCGGCTGCGTGCTCGTCAAGCACGGGCTGGCCATCGGCGAGGGCTTTACACAGCCTGCCGGCCAGGACCACGCCGAGGTGCAGGCGCTCAAGGACGCGCGCCGGCGCGGCAACGATCCGCATGGCGCGACGGCCTATGTGACGCTGGAACCTTGCAGCCATTTCGGTCGCACGCCGCCGTGCGCTCATTCGCTGATCGAGGCGCGCGTGGCGCGTGTGATCGCGGCGATGGAAGATCCGAACCCGCAGGTCTCGGGCCGCGGTCTCACGATGCTGCGCGACGCTGGGATCGACGTTCGTTGCGGGTTGCTGGCCCATGAAGCGCAGGAGCTGAACATCGGCTTCGTTTCGCGCATGACGCGCAAACGGCCGTGGGTGCGCATGAAAATCGCGGCCTCGCTCGATGGGCGAACGGCGCTGCCCTCCGGCGAGAGTCAGTGGATCACCGGGCCCGCCGCCCGTGCCGACGGACATACCTGGCGCGCGCGCGCCTGCGCGATCCTGACCGGCGTCGGTACCGTGCGCGAGGACAATCCGCACTTGACGGTACGCGCGATCGAGACGCCGCGCCAGCCGCTGCGTGTGCTCATCGACAGCCGGCTCGACGCGCCGCTCGATGCGCATATCTTCGAAGGGGCGCCGCCACTTGTTTTCTGCGCGGGCCTGGACGGGGACAATGCAGCACGAGCGGAGGCGCTCGCGGAGCGGGGCGTGGAAGTCGTCGCGCTCGAGAATGCACACGGCAAGGTCGATCTGGCGGGCATGCTCAAGGAACTCGGCCGGCGCGGCATCAACGAGTTGCACGTCGAGGCCGGACATAAGCTCAACGGCTCGCTGCTGCGCGAAGGATGTGTCGACGAGTTGCTCGTCTATCTTGCACCGAGCCTGCTCGGCGCCGATTCTGCGGGCATGTTTGCGCTTGCCGCTCCCGCGACGCTCGATGCGCGTACGCGGCTCGCGTTCCGCAGCGTCGAGCGGGTCGGCGACGATCTGCGCGTGCTGGCGCGCATTGTACCGGCCGAGCCGGTTTCGCCGGCGCCTGCTCCGACACCCTCTTCATTCTGATTACGAGGCACAGACACGATGTTCACGGGAATCGTCGCGGCAGTGGGCCGCATCGAGACAGTAGCGCCGCTCGGCACTGAGGCAAACGCCGGGGTGCGCTTGACGGTGCGCGCGGGCGCGCTCGATCTGACGGACGTCGCCATCGGCGACAGCATTGCGATCCAGGGTGCCTGTATGACGGTCGTCGCCAAGACCGGCGAAACATTCGACGTCGATGTCTCGCGCGAAAGCCTCAATTGCACCGTGGGGCTTGGCGAGTCCGGCGAGGTCAACCTTGAAAAGGCCCTCACGGCGCATGAGCGGCTGGGCGGGCATATCGTCTCGGGACATGTCGATGGGCTCGGTACCGTCACGCGCTTCGCACCCGTGGGCGAGTCGCACGAGTTGCGCGTGCTGGCGCCGCGCGAGATCGGCCGCTATCTCGCGTATAAGGGTTCGGTGACCGTCAACGGTGTGAGCCTGACGGTCAATAGCGTTGTCGATCGGGACGACGGTTGCGAGTTTTCGATCAACCTCATTCCGCATACCGTCGAAGTCACCACGCTCAGGCATCTGTCGGCGGGTAGCCGGGTCAATCTGGAGGTTGATTTGATTGCGCGGTATGTGGAGCGGATGTTGTCGGCGGTGCCCGTGGGACGCCCGTAACTCGCTAAACCAGCGGGAATTTCGAGTTCGATCGAACGACTGTTAGCGTCGACTTACTCTGCGATCCGTTGGTGCAACCATTCACATCCGATTGCGAGTACAAGGGTCACTATCCAACGCATGCCACTACCCACTGGCCAGCCAGAGTGAGAGTCGAACGATATCAGAACGCTCTTGCACGTCCGATGAAGGTGGGACGTCGTTTATCGACCGCTTACCTTACAGTTTCGGGCCAATCCAGTCGTTGATGTCTCTCAGCGTGTCGCTTTCGATGCCGAGAAAGCCGTGCGGCGAATGACCGCCGCAGTCGGATTGCCTATCGCCGCCCCCCTCGTCCGATTCCTCCGTGATGAATGCGACATTGTTGCGCGAGGCCAGCCGCTTGCCGCCAGCATAGTTGGCGACGGGGCAGACGTCATTCTTGTTGGAGACGATCAGCACCTTGCCGCGGTACTGCTCCGGCACGTCAAGGTCGGAGATGCCTGGATGCTTGATGGCAACCGACTCCGGCGAGGTCAGCACGTATACGTCAGCCAGCTCTGGTGCGTGCTCCAGCATGTTGCCAACCGTGACGGTCCCGCGACTCGTACTGACCAGAGCGATTTTCGAGTTGGGAAAACGTTGGCGCGCCTGTGCGATGATCGCCCTCTGATCGACCAGCGTATCCTTGCTGCGCCTCCAGTAGTCGTTCATGCCGTTCCGTTGCATGTCGGACGGCGCGTCAGTCAGGACCGCAGCGTAGCCATGCTGGACCCAGAAGTGGGCGGTACGGACGATAAAATTGCCATGCTGATTCGTCGCGCCGCTTTGATCGAGTCGGGTGGTTCCGTCGCCACCGCTGTACAGGATGACGATCACCGGCGGATTCGGTGACGGCGATTCAATGAAGAGACTTTGCGTCACACCCTCACGAGTCCGAAAGGTCACGAGGTCTCCATGATCGAGAGGAGCCGCCTCCCCATGCGCGGCGACGAGCAGCGCAGTCATTGCGCAATAGAGGCGTTTCATGCACGGTTTCCTGTCGAGTGTTCTATCAGTTGCAATTCTGGGGACCCACCTACCGCCTGCTCCTCCGACACAGCATTTCCGACCGAGCACCTAGACCAAGTCCGGGAAAAATCCGCAAACTCTGCACCGCTTATCGTGCCCGGACAAGCTAAGCTGGTTTCACCATGAAATCAACCACCGAACAGGACTACCGGCGGCGAATCGCTCGTGTCGTCGAGGCGATTCTCGCAGAGCCAAGCGGTCAACATACCCTCGAAAGCCTCGCGGCAATCGCCCATTTTTCGCCGTTCCACTTCCATCGCGTCTACAAAAGCCTCACGGGAGAAACCGTGGCGGAGACCATTCAGCGACTGAGACTGGCGGAGGCTGCAAATCGACTAACCGATAGCACGCACTCCGTCACATCGGTGGCCTCGGACGTCGGCTACGACAGTGCGCAGGCATTTGCACGGGCGTTTCGGAGATTCGCCGGCGTCAGTCCGGGCACCTTCCGTTCCCGGCAGGAGGATGTCTCCGCCTTTCCCATTCCGCTCGCTGACAAGTTGGACGGTGGGCAGATCGTGGCGGATGACACGCGGACCGTCGCGACCATCGAACTGCCGGCGTCGACCCTACTGTGCCTTCGCCACGATGGACCGACTGCTACCATCGGGCAAACCTACCGACTGCTGCTGCGCTTACTCGGCATCGACGCGGCATCGAAGAAACACCAAGTCATCGGCCTATGCATCGGCAATCCCGAGCATCGCGACGGCTTTCGATATTTCGCCGGCATTATTCCTTCCTCGGGTATGAAGCCCGTTGGCGCGATCCAACCCGTCTGCCTCGAAGGCGGTTTATACGCGTCGACGCGGCTTGTGGGGCCCTACGCGTTGATCGGTCCGACGTTCCGGACACTTTTCAACGGCTGGCTCCCGCGTAGCGGCTACCTGAGCGACGGCCGACCAGCACTCGAACTCTACAGAAATCCGCCGTTGTCGGGTTTGAAGCACCAATCCGTAACCGATCTTGCGATCCCGGTTCGAGAGGCATGAGCATGCTGCGTACTCTGACCTCGATAGCCGTATTCGTTACCGCGCTCATGTCGGCAAGTGCGCACGAAGCCGCCACGGCTCCCTATCACGTCGGTGAAGCGCAACGGGAATTCGCGCCCAGCGTCGCGCGAGACTGGCGGGGCGCAAAAACGGAGCGACTCATCACGACGCTCTGGTACCCCGTCGATCCAAGGATTCTGGAACAGCCACACGATATCGGCTTTCCGGGACATGCCGTTTTTCGCGGACATCCTATTGCGTGGGGCGCCCCGCTTTCGGCTGCTACGCGTAAGTACCCGCTGATTGTGCTCTCACACGGAACCGGCGGCAGCGCAAATGACCTCGACTGGCTTGCGTCCGCCCTTGCCGTCAACGGCTATATCGTGGCCGGCGTCAATCACCCGGGCAATAATGCGCTCGGCCCATTGACGCGTGCGGGTTTCATGCTTTGGTGGGAACGCGCCACCGATGTCAGCGAGGTATTGGATGCACTGCTGAGCGATCCGGTATTCGGCATGCACGTCGACCGCCAAAGAATCGGGGCAGTGGGCTTCTCTCTGGGCGGATACACAGTTCTGGAACTGGCGGGAGCGCGCACCGACCTAAAGGCGTTCAAACGTTTCTGTCGATCGTCGGCAGCGGATGCCATCTGCCATCCACCGGAAATGAACCGAATCACAACCGTTGCCGGAGATTCTCCTCCCGCCGTCATGTCGCCCGAGACGCTAGCCTCCATCGCAAAAGCCGGTGCATCGTATCAGGACAAACGGATCAAGGCCGTGTTCGCGATCGCTCCCGCGTTAGGAGAAGCATTCAACGGACGATCCTTTGCCGATGTCAGGATTCCGGTGTCTCTGACCGCAGGAACCTCCGATATGACCGCGCCGCCTGATACCAACGTTCGCCGCATCGCCAGATTGCTGCCCACTTCTGACGTTGTAATGGTGCAAGGCGCCTCGCACTCCACCTTCCTCGACACATGCGTTCCGCAGATGATCGACCAGCTCGCGAGGGTCTGCAAGGATGGTTCGGGAATCGATCGGGACGCGGTCCATCAGCAAACCGCCCGCCGTGTCGTCGGCTTCTTCGGACATGCACTACGTTCATGACCGTGGAGTTGGCGTGCCTTTTTGAGGAAAATTGAAATGACCGAGGCGGATAGCTACGGCCGCCGCGCTGCGCTTCAGGGCCCGCCGGGCGAATGGCAAATTTGCCCGCCGAACGAGGTGGGGCTGACTCAGGTCATCATGGACGCCATCGAGCCGCGGATCAGCGCTTGGACGGCGGCGAACGTCCACACCATCGTGATGTGTCGATACGGCAAGCTTGCATACGAGCACTATTTTTGCGGGGAAGACGAGTGCTGGGGGATACCGGTTGGCCTCGTCAAGTACGACGCTCATCTGAAGCACGACCTGCGCTCGATCACCAAGAGCATCGTGTCGCTGCTATTCGGAATCGCGATCGACCAGGGCTGGGTCGAGCATCTTGATCTTCCTGTCATAGCTGCGCTGCCGGACTACGCCAGCGCGAACGCAACCGACCTGCGCCGGGTGACATTGCGACACTTGCTGAGCATGACCGCGGGCTTCGAGTGGAACGAGTCACTACCATACGGCGACGCAACTAACAGCGAGCGAAAGATGACCGATGCTCCGGATCGGTGTCGTTACGTGCTCTCGCAACCTATAACACGGCCGCCGGGCTCGGCCTACGTCTACAACGGAGGGCTCACCACCGTCCTCGCCGGCGTACTGGTGTCGGCATCCGGCCGTCCTCTCGACGTACTGGCGAACGAAATGCTATTCGAGCCGCTGGGGATCAGCGATGTCGAGTGGATTCGATATGCGGATGGGACGCCCAACGCGGCATCCGGTCTACGCATGCGCGCAAGGGATCTTGCGAAGATCGGTCAGATGGTGCTCAACGGCGGGCGTTGGGGCAGAAAGCCAATAGTCTCGCAGTCATGGATCACCCAAAGTACGTCCGCGCAGATTGAAGCGGGCGGGTCGTTGTGCTACGGCCTCCATTGGTGGACCGGCCAATCGCTCGTCGATCGCAAGGACGTTCGATGGATTGCGGCAATCGGCTATGGCGGACAACGGATGTTCATCGTTCCCAGTCTGGATCTCCTCGTCATCGTCCTCGCGGGGATGTACAGCAATCGGGAACTGTCCACGGCTGTAGGGGAAACGATTCTGGGCGACTACGTGCTCCGCGCAACAGTGAAATGATCAAATGATCGATGGTCGTGCCGTTTCGAAATGGCGTGCCAATCAACGCACCATACGTCGCGGTCATTTCCGCGCGGCGTCGATTTCCGCGCCCCGGTACCGCTTCGGCCCGATCTAATCCCCGTATTCCTTATCGAGGGTATTGAGTGCATGCTCGATACTCCAACGCTTGCCGCAATTCCACGCAGTGCGTTGACCACGTCGTACACGCGGCCCGCCGATGGCCGCCAATACGGGAATAGGAACCACTACGTGAAACGCGCAGGAAGTTAAGATGCCGTCGTCGCATTCCGCGCGCACCCAGCGCCACGCTGTCATTTCGCCAGCGCCCGCAGAATATCGCGGTCATCGTGCATGATCTCTTCCGCCAGTTTCATCTGGTGTTCAAAATCCGGGTTGTACGGCGTAATCCGGTAGCGCATTTTGGCGCCTCGGTCTGTCGACGCTCGTTCGCTCCCTGATAAAATGCGGCCTGATCCGATTTTGTACACGTCAATCAAGCGCGACGAAACCAAAGCAAGGAATCGGCAATGAACATCACCAAGCTTGGACGCGGCCAGGCAAGCGCGATTGCATTTGCCCTGGGGCTCGGCGCATGCGCGTCGGACCCGCCGCAGGCCGCGTTGCCGTCAATCACCGTGTCGCAATCGGGGCCGTGCTGCGGCCCGGTTACCGCTGCCGGTCGCCACCTGCTGCAAGTGATCGTTGACTCGGACGTGGAGCATCTTTGGTTGTACCGGCGTCATATCGACTGGAAGACCGGCATACCGGACATGCCCGAAGAATGGCACGGACGCGACAGCGAGACGCACTGCAGCGCCTACATTGCTGGCATGTCGGTCCGACTCGGAGTCTATCTGATGCGGCCGCCGCGCCACGGGTTGAACCTGCTTGCAAACGCACAAGGCGAATGGCTCGACAGTTCCGCCGGGCGGCGCGCCGGTTGGCACCGGGTCGAATCTCTTGAGCAGGTCCAGTATCTCGCCAATCAAGGCTGGTTTGTCGTTGGCGTGTACGTCAACCCCGATCCCAAACAGGGTGGCCACATCGTGATAGTTCGGCCGTCTGATACCGCAACGGTCGATCGCTTGAAGGCGCATGGCCCGCAAGTGGCCGAAGCAAGCTATCACAACCACATCAACTGGTCGGCCAAAGGTTCGTTCGCCAGGGAGCACTACGCGGACGTACACTACTACGCCCACGATGTACCGGGTACTGTTGACTCCCGTCTCTGAAGAACGCAAGGTTTCTACTTGCGCCTTCCTCATGTTTCTCGAGCAACAGAGGTTGATTGACTCGGCTTCAGAAATCGAGCGGCGCGCGATCTTGGCCGGGAGACAATTCTCTCAGATTCGTTTTCCGCCGTAACGACGCCATAGCGGTTCCGATTGTTCGCGCATCGTCTAAGCATCGACTTACTCTGCGATCCGTTGCCGAAACCATTCCGCCAGCGCAACTTCGTCGATCGCGCCAGCAGCGACCATTTCCATGGTCCTAACGGCGTCGGTCGGATCAAACTTCAATCGATAGCCGTTGTCTGCCAGGAAGATGCGCGCAACTACCCACGCAGTTCTCTTGTTGCCGTCCGCAAAGCCATGATTCCGCGCTAACCCATAGGCATATGCAGCGGCGAGTGCCGCTGCGTCCGCCCGCGCATAAACGTCGAGATTCTGCGGCCGTGTCAGTGCGGACTCCACTGCCCCTTTGTCTCGAACGCCATCAAGCCCCCCATGTTCGGCAAGCTGGCGATCATGGACGGCATAAGTCAGATCCGCGCGCACCCAGCGCCACGCTGTCATTTGGCCAGCGCACGTAGAATATCGCGGTCATCGTGCATGATCTCTTCCGCCAGCTTCATCTGGCGTTCAAAATCCGGGTTGTACGGCGTAATCCGGTAGCCGCCTTCTGGCGCCTCGGTCAGATACACAGTATCGCCCTTCTGCACCTTGAGTCGTGCCATCGCCTCCTTGGTAAGAATGAAACCGGCCGAGGCCCCGACCGTTGTGACCTTGAATGTAAGCATGGCACTCTCCTCGCTATATAATGTGCATTATATAGCAATCGACGGGCAAGGATTGGATCGCTCCACCACAGCCGTTGGTCAGGGACGGAAGGGTTGCCGCCCCGACATCCGGGGACAATCTCCAACCCCAGTGGGCACGCGGGTACGCCCTATCTGGTCGAGGTCCAAGGAAATCATTTGTCCGGACTGGCAACTCGTGTGGTCATCCCGCTGCCTCGGTCGATCGAATCCCCCGGTACCACGTCCGCCAGACTTGATCCCTGTGTTCACCATTGAGGGAATTGAGTGCATGCTCGAAACCCCGACGCTGGCAGCAGGTCCACGGAGCGCGTTGACCAAGCCGGTTAGCTCGCTCATATATCGGCAAGACGAAATCATATCGGCGCTTGGCCGATTGTGAGGTGGATGGCGAGTTTGTCGGCGCCATCCCCTTCACAGAAACCGAATCGTGCGCTCTTCTTTCGGTCCGAGCCCAAGAGCCTGACCCGCTGCGTGCATCTCGTGTTTTCCCCCTGGCTGCACGAGCTTTCTGATATCGGGCCATACACTCCAGCCGAACAGCGAACGAACGATTGTGCTAACGGCGCCGAAGCCCACGGAAACCGCTGCACCGATCAGAAACGAATCCACGGCCAGGTGCGTGCTCCTTTGAACGAAGCCGATCACGGCAGAAGCCATCCCCCAAACGACGACAGCAAAAATCGCCGTGTAGATCTCCCGCCGTGTGCTAACGACGTTCGCCGTGCGCACCATGTAGACCGAGCCATCGTTCACATTCCGGATACCTAAGATCGCCAGGCGATCCGGAAACGCGATGCAGGCAACGTGCAACCGATCGCCATTCGCAACGAAGAGCTCACGCGTTTTGCCGGTCCTCAGTATCAGCGGTAGATCAATAGAGTCGAGCCGGAAGGTGATTTGTTCAACTTGATCGGTTGTTGGCCCTATATTCGGACTCCACACATCAATCACGATCGGCTTCTGGCTGACCGATATGACCGCGCCGGATACGGTTTGCACGGCCCCATATGTCATCGGATGCTTCCTTCGTCGACAAACCGGTATGGCTCGCTCTGCCACCGCTCCTGCGCTTCCACCCGCGACGAATTTAGCGACTCGATCAGGCCGCCGACGGCAACCACGCAGCCAAACAAGCTGATGATCGCCACGAGGATAGCCAGCACCGTGACAAGCGACGCGTGAATCCCCAACCCTAGAAGGCTCGCCGCTAGCAGACAGAACGAGACGGAAAGCAGAGTGAGGTTTCGCTGCCTTTGACGGAGTAGGTCATATGGAGGAATGCCATATTCGATACTCCTAATCCACGCGATCTTTCGACGACCGCGCTCCTCGAAAGCGCAAATGCGCACGATCGCGCCGAGCCGCAGCCGCTCGATGCGCTTGAATCCTTCTGGGTCGATGTCGCCGCGGGCCGCGAAATAGCAACCGTCGTGCACCGTCAACCGGTAAAGCTCGACGGTTTTCTCGTCGGCTCGGCTATGGATCAGGTTAATCTCGATGCACTCAAGCGTCGTATCGATCAACGTGGTTTTCTGGTTATTCATGAGCCGGAATCTGCACGGGTTTTACTAGCTCTGCACCCATTCGCGAAAAAGCAATCTCGGACGCGTCCGTCAACGCATTGCACAACGCTGAGCTTCGCTATCTCGTCGAGTCCCCAGGCGCCGGTCCACGCCGGGCAAGAAATCGATCCAGCTGCGCAGCGAATGCCTTGCTATCGGATGGGGCGTAGGCCGTCGGGCCGCCGGTCGCGACACCCGAGCCGCGGAGCTGATCCATCACGTCTCGCATGGTCAGATACTCCTGGATGTTCTCGCGGGTAAACCAATTTCCCCGCGGATCGAGGACATACGCGGCCTTATCCAACGCCGCCGCTGCAAGCGGTATATCGGCGGTAACGACGAGATCGCCAGGCTCAACCAGTTCAACGATTCGATTGTCCGCGGCGTCGAACCCCGCTGGCACTTGCAGCGCTTTGATAAAGGGGGAAGGCGGCGTGCGTAGATACTGATTCGCCACCAGCGTCACGCACACCTTGGTACGCCGCGCAGCCCGAAAAAGAATGTCCTTGACGACAACGGGACAGGCATCTGCATCAACCAGCACTTGCATCTCGGCGCTTCCAATGGAACGAGGTGGCCGTCATCTTACCGTGTGCATTAGAAGGCTCGATGTTTTTGCCGGTCGTGATTTCAGTTCTGCCGTTGCGCTAATGGCCAGCAAACGCATTCAACGGTACGTCGACTTGGACGACTGTAGCTTGGTCAGCCCACCGCGAGCGAGCCGAAACCACCCTCGCGTACCCTGCATCACCACGTCATCGCCTTGCCAAAATACGCGCTTGACAGTCATGCGCCTATTCGCGCGCAGCACAAGCGGCGGGTGAGCGCGGAAATCGTACAGCACAGGGCCGGCATCGGTCTGCACGAGTGTCCGCGTGACGGTGCCATTCCTATCGTCGACGTCATCGAAATGTGTCAGGACGTTTGTCTCGAAGCGATCGAAAACCTGGCCGTCAAGCGTGCCTGCGAAATTGCGGTCGCTGTGCACGAACTCCAATTTCCCCGAGCGGGTAGCCACCGGGCCAGGCGCATTGCTTTGCGCATGAGCGCAGATCGTGAAGGCGGTCGCCGCAAAAAGTACTAGAAGGAATCGCTTCATATGGCCTTTGACATTGAGCTGTGACGACTAACTCTCGATCGTAACGCTATCTCCGAGCGACGTCATTTTCGGGCCAGATATGATCGGGTTTGCGGAACACATCTAAAAACCTTCGGATTGTCGATCAGGACCATGGGGTTGGCATCGGGATCGGTATGCTACAAGGACGATCGCGTTTATGTAGGCTATGATGCGATCCTCTGCCGCCCACTCGGACCGATGCCATACGCCGCAGACCCCTACGTTCTCGTCGATACGCGACACGGAACCATGCTCGCCAACCGCTTCGACGAATATGTCGGTCAAGCGTTGATCCAGTATGGCGAGTACGCCGAGCTAGAAACGCAGTTGCTCTTGCAATGCATCGACCGGCCAGGCACCGTCGTAGAAGTCGGCGCCAATATCGGCAGCCAGACGGTGCCCCTCGCAAAAGCGGCTAAAGCAGCCGGTGCGGACGTCATGGCATTCGAGCCGCAGCCCTTCGTGTTCCAGAATCTCTGTGCGAATCTCGCGCTAAATGCCACGGACAATGTGGTCGCTTGGCCTTTCGCGTGCGCCGCACATGAGGGAACAGTCTGGTTCCCTTCCCCGGATTACCGCCGGGCAGGTAACTTCGGCGCAGTATCGGCTCGCACCCAGCCGTTGGACAACGGCATCGAGGTGCCGTGCATACGGCTCGACGATATGACTCGTGGGCAAACTGTCCACCTCCTGAAGGTCGACGTCGAAGGGTTCGAGTTACAGGTCCTGCAAGGTGCCGAGGGGATTCTCGCGAAGCACCGTCCGCTGTTGTATGTCGAGAACGATCGGGTCGCCCACTCTCGCAGGCTTATCGAATTCTTGTGGGGACACGGTTACCGATTGTGGTGGCATATCAGCCCCCTATTCAACCCACAAAATTTCCGGGCCAATACGGAAAACCGCTATCCGCAAGTTTGCTCCTTCAACATGCTGGGCGTCCCGCGCGAGTCGAGCCTGGTGCTTCGCGACTTCGAGGAAATCGTCGATGCGACCGCTCATCCGTTGGCGAGGCCCGAGCCTTGACGGGTGTCCGGCAGCTTGCACATTGCGCACGCCGTGTTTCGTACGCCGCCACTCGAATGCCATCGAGGCGCCATACAAAAACGCGACGTTGTCAATTGGTGTTTTTTGGCTAAGGCAGCGCGTCGTAGCACGTGTCGCATAGGGCGGCGCATTCCCCCACTCGATACGCATCGTTTTTCATCGCCGTGGCAATGATCGCTCAACCGAACCGAACGCCCGCCAGATAAGGCGTTGGTGAATATTTGCATAAATTCGCGCAAATGGTTTTGCCTGTAGCGGAATTGAAAGGATTAAGCGATCGATTGCCCTGTTGCCGCTTTCTCTCGTCATGCTGCACGGGAGACCAGACCACACACTTAACAATCGACATTGAATTTCGCGATTCGTCTGAATAGTATCTGGGAAGTTGCAAACTCTTACACGATTGCCGCTCGAACCTTTTTTGATCGGGGTATCCATGGATCGCAAGAACGTACCGCAGAGACAACGCGCAATCGTTGCAGCCCTTGCCGGTGCGCTCACCGGCGTCGCGCCGCTGGTCGCAAAAGCCGACTGCGGAATCAACGGAACGATCAGCTCCAACACCACGGAAATCGGCTGGTCCTCGGGCAACTGCACGATCGCCCCGAACATCATCCTCTCCAACTTCAACACTGCGACCGCCTTGCTGGCGGTCGGTTCGTCGCTGGGCACGCTCACCAACAACGGTACCATCGCGGGCATAACGTACGGGATGGTCAATGCCGGAACCATCAGCGTACTGACCAACAACAGTGCCGGCCAGTTCGTGGGCGGCAATTCAGGCATCAGGACCAGCGGCTCGATCAACACGTTCACCAACAACGGGCTCATCGGCTCGTCCAATATCGCGGGCACCATCGCAGCCGGCCTCAACAACACCGGCACGATCGGAACGCTGACCAACACGGCAACCGGCACCATCACCGGCGCCGGACGGGGCATCCTCAATAGCGGCACGATCGGCACCGTGAACAACATGGGCCTGCTCGCCGGCAGCGGCACGGTCAGCGGCAGCATATTCGGCATCGATAACAACGCCGGCAGCATCGGCACGATCTTGAATAGCGGCACCATCAAAGGTTCCACGTACGCCGGAACGATCGTCGGCTATGGTGTTCTTGGCGAAAACTCAGCCACTATCGGCACGCTGAACAACAGCGGCACCATCACCAACGAACTGGGTGTTCTTATCCGCAGCGGCGCCAGTCTCGGCACGCTGACCAACACCGGGATGATCACCAGCACGTTTTCCGGCGTTGTCGCACAGTCCGGCACCATCGGCACGATCAACAATTCTGGCGTTATCAGCGGCGCGACCACGCAAACGGTGACCGGCTTTCCGAGCGGGCCTTATACGGGTATTTTCGCTTTGGCCGGCGCTACGATCGGTACGGTAATCAACAGCGGTACCATTACGGGCCTGCTCAACGCCATCAACGTCGACAGCACCAGCACCATCGGTCAGATCAGCAACAGCGGCCTGATCGCAGGTGCCATCCATAACACCGGTTCTACCAATCTAAACATCAGCGGCGGGAGCGGTTCGGTATTCGGCACCCTGACAGGGCTGAGCGGCGGGATCGCCGCCGCGAATGCAGGCACCATCACGAATACCTCGTCCAATGTGGTGTTTGGGTCCGGCAACGTACTGCTGAACGACCAAATCAACGCGGGCAGCCACGCCGTCAATAACACCGGCGCTACGCTGCAGGTCAACAATCCCATCGCGATCACCGGCAACTACACGCAAGGTGCATCCGCGACGCTGTTGGTCGGGGTGACGGACAGCGCGGTCGCGGGCGGATCGATTGCGAGCGACGCCGGCTATGGCCGGCTGGTGGTCTCTGGCACAGCCAATATCGCGAGCGGCTCTGCCGTGACGCTGCAAAAGGTCAATGCCTATGGATTCGCGGCTGGCCAGCGCTTTGTCGTCGTCGATGCCGCCGGGACCGGCACCAACTACAACGAAGGCACGCTGCGTTATTCGATCGCCGGCGTCACCGGGCTGGTCGTCACAGGGACGGCCGTGGCCAATGGCTCAAACAGCGATCTTGTCCTGACTGTCGCCAACTCCGCAGGAACAGGTACAGGTACAGGAACCGGTACGGGCACAGGGACTGGGACTGGCACCGGTACGGGCACAGGGACTGGAACCGGCACAGGCACACCAACGCCGACGCCAACGCCGATAGGCGCAACTGCGCCCAATGCAGTGTCGGCGCTGACCGGGCTGAAGAACTACACTGGCATCAGCCCAGCTCTGCTCAACCTGTTCGACGCCTCGCTTGCATTCGAAGCTGGCGGCTCGACCCAAGCGCTCAACGCGGCAGGCAAGCAGCTCAGCCCGACGTCGCAAACCTCCTCGAGCCGCGCAGCGGCGGCTCCAACCTTGGACGTACTCGATATCATATCGAGCCACGCCAACGGGCTGCGCCTGGCGCAACAACGGTACGGCAGCGGCATCTCGACCGGCGAGGGCTCGCCGTCGTGGGGCGTGTGGGGGCAGGCTTTCGGCGGACACGCAAGCCAGGACCAACGCGATCAAGTGGACGGATACAGCGCGAACTACGGTGGCTTGCTATTCGGTGTCGATCGCCCGATATCCCAGGCGTGGCGTGTCGGCGGCGCATTCAGCTACAGCAACACCGCAGTCAACAATACGGGCGACACTGCCGGGGACAACACCCGCATCAACTCGTATGGCCTCATCGGCTACGGCAGCTACGTGGCGAACAGGTGGTACGCCAATCTGTCCGCCGGCGCGATCGTTCAGCGCTACGACACGAATCGGTTGGTCGCCTTTCCCGGGTTCTCCGGCCAAGCCAGCGGCAGCTTCAGCGGCCAGCAGTACGTCGCGCGCGGCGAGATCGGATATCCGCTCGCGCTCGGTGTCGCGACTGTCACGCCGCTCGCAAGCCTCACGTACAGCTACTTGCATCAAAATGCCTACACCGAATCCGGGGGCAACGGCGCCGCGCTCTCGGTCGATGCCACGCACCAGACCTCGGTCACTACCGACCTCGGCGCGAAGATCGAACGAGAGGTACCAACCTCATATGGCGTGCTGGTGCCGGAGCTGACCGTCGCATGGCGGCACGAGTACGACAACACGCGCGCGCTCACCACTGCGAGCTTCGCTGCGGATCCAAGCGGCCAGACCAGTTTCACCGTACTCGGTACGAGCCCCGTGACGAACGCAGCCGTGGTGACCGCAGGCGTCACGCTGCTGAAGGAAAGGAATCTCAGTCTGACCGCGCGCTATAACGTTCTGCTCGGGCGCGGCTTTGTCTCCCAAGCCGGAAGCCTGCGTCTGCGACAGTTGTTCTAATATGTCGAGCATGGTCAGCACAGCAACTCCTTCAGAGAACATCAGCATCCAGGAAGCACTTGCCCGTGCCTACGCGCACTGGAATGCAGGTCAAGCGGAACAGGCCGAAATGCTGGCCCAACGCGTGCTCGTCGCATGGCCGGGCCAGCCCGACGCCCTCCATTTGCTCGGGCTGATGGCCCACGCCTACGGCAACCTGGATCTGGCGATCTCGCATCTAAAGCAGGCTTGTCTTGCCCCTCGCGCGTCGGCCGTGTATTCGAGCAACCTGGCCGAGATGTATCGCCAAAAGGGGATGCTGCCGGAAGGCGAGGAAGCTGCGGAGCGCGCCGTCGCGATGGATCCGGCGCTCATATCCGGCTGGAACAACCTGGGCATCCTGCTGCAAGAAGCCGGCAAGCTCGAGCGCAGCCGCGTATGCCTCGAGAAGGTCGTCGCGCTCAATCCCGAATGGCCCGAAGCGCGGAACAACCTCGGCAATACGTGGCGGCGACTCGGGCAGATGGATCGTGCCGAGGCTTGCTATCGTCAGGCGCTCGCGCTTAATCCATCCTATGCGGAAGCGCACAGTAATCTCGCCTACCTGCTGTCGACGCAAGGCAGCTATGACGAAGCCGCTCAACATGCGCGGCGGGCCATCGATTTGAACCCTCGCCTCGTCGACGCATACCTGAACCTCGCGGACGCCGAGATTTCCCGGCAGCGCCACGATGCGGCACTGCGCGCGCTCGATATGCTGGGCGCTTTCGCTTCCGAGCATCCGGCCGCGCTCACGGCGCGCGCAAAGGCGCTCAGACAAATCGCCCATACCGAAGAGGCGCTTGCCATCGCGCGGCACGCCGTTGCACTTGCGCCGCGCAACGCCGAGGCGCACTACACGCTTGCGCTCGCGCTGCAGGATCTGAGTCTGACCGATGAGGCGCTGCTCGCCTACGAGCAGGCCGCCACATTGCCCGGCGCGGTAGCCGAAGCGGCACTGGTGGGACGCGCCACCTTGCTGATCGAAGCGGGGCGCCAGAATGAAGCGCTCGCGGCGTTCGAGCAAGCGCTCATCCGTTTCCCGGATTCTGCGCAGGCGCTCGCAGCGCGCGCCGAGCTGCGCACGTTCAAAGCGAACGATCCCGACATCGGAACGCTGGAAGCCTACCTCGCTCAGGGCGAACGACGTCCGCTCATCGACCGCATCGCGGCGCACTTCGCGCTCGGTAAAGCCTATCTCGACATCAAGGATCCGGAACGGGCGTTTCGTCATCTAGAGGCTGGCAACCGCGGCAAGCGCGGTTCGTTCGACTATGACGGCGAGCAGATCGGCCGCTGGATGGAACAGGTCAGGACGGTCTTCACGCCGGAACGGTATGACGGGCTCCAAGGCTTCGGCGAGCCGTCGACGTTGCCCATCTTCGTCATCGGCATGCCGCGCTCCGGCACCACCCTGATCGAACAGATCCTTTCGTCGCATCCGCAGGTGACAGGCGCGGGCGAGCTATCGGCACTGCGTCTCGCGATCGACGAACTCGGCAACTTCCCCGACTTCGTAGCGCCCGACAACGAGGCAAGCACGCGCGCGCGCTTGCGCCAGTGCGCGCAAGCCTATCTGGCGCGCGTGGCTCCGCTCGCCGGGGGGCGACCCCATGTCGTCGACAAAATGCCGGGCAATTTCTTGTATGCCGGCATGATCCCGCTACTCCTGCCGGGCGCCCGGATCATCCACGTTCGGCGCGATCCAGTCGATACATGCTTGTCCTGCTACACGAAACTGTTCGCCGGACAGCAGCCGTTTGCCTATGACCTTGCCGAGCTTGGCGCCTTCTACCGCCATTACCAACGCTTGATGGCGCATTGGCGCGAACTGCTGCCTCGTGAGGTTTTCATCGAAACCGAATACGAGGCGGTGGTCGACGATATTGAAGGCGAAGCGCGGCGTTTGATCGGCTGGCTCGGGTTGCCGTGGGACGATGCCTGCCTGCAATTTCACCGCAACCGTCGGGTGGTCCGCACAGCAAGCGTCAACCAAGTGCGTCAGCCGATCTACCTGACTTCGAAGGGCCGCTGGCGAGGGTACGCGCGCTATCTCGGTCCGTTGCTCGACGTGCTTGGCGTTGAGGCTCCGTGATGTCCGGTGCCGACTGCGATATCCGCGCGATCGATCTGCGGATTCGCTCGCTGCTGGCATCGGGACGCTATGAGGACGCCGAGGCGATCGTGCGACCGTATCTGGCCTCGGGCAGAGGACCGCTCGCACTCTGGAAGCTGCTCGCTGCGGCGCTTCGTCCGCAGGGACGCGTCGCCGAAACGCGCGCGATCCAGGAAATGCTGGTAGAGCACGCGCCCGGCGATTTTCCTACACGTTTCGACCTCGCCGAGACGTTACTGCTCTCGGGCGAGTTCGAACGCGGCTGGCGTGAATACCAATACCGCTACAGCCTCGCGCACACGACGCGCATCGAACGCAAGGTACAACGTCCACGCTGGGACGGCCGCGCCATGCCCGGCAAAACGCTGCTGATTCACGACGAGCAGGGCTACGGCGACACCTTCCAGTTCGCCCGCCTGGTGCCTTGGGCCGAGGAGAAAAGCGGTGCGCGGGTAGTGCTCGAAATCAACGCCGAATCGCTATCGCTCATACGGCGCAGCGTGGGGTTCGACGAGATCATCGAACGTGGGAGCCTGCCGCCGGCGTTCGACATGCACTGCGAGATGATGAGCTTGCCCATGGCCTTGGGGCTACGTCTCGACGATCTGCCCGGGCCGATACCGTATCTGAACCCGGACCCGCGGCGCGTTGAGCTATGGCGACAGCGGTTGGCCGCCCTGCCCCGCCCGTTGGTCGCGCTCGTGTGGGCGGGTCGGCCCACGCACCCCAACGATGCCAACCGCTCGCTAAGCCTGGCCCAACTCGCGCCGCTCGCGCAGGCAGCGGTCAGCTTTGTGTCGATTCAGAAAGGCCCTGCCGCAACGCAGGCCGACACGCCGCCCGGCGGTATGCCGCTGTTGTCGTTGTCCAACGAGATCGGCGATTTCGAGGACACGGCGGCGATCCTTTGCATCGCCGACCTCCTGATTTCGGTGGACTCTTCTCCCGTCCATCTCGCGGGCGCATTGGGCCGGCCCGTGTGGGTCATGCTACCGAAGGTCCCGGACTGGCGCTGGCTGCTCGAGCGTACGGATACGCCGTGGTATCCCCAGATGCGGTTGTTTCGTCAGGACGTACGCACGGACTGGAGTGGCGTCGTCTCGCGGATGGCCGCCGAGCTCATGCAATTGACGGTTCAATGAGACTGCCGTGTGGCATGGGTTGGCGGAGTGGTCTATCGCGTCAAATGGCGTGTCTCTGGACGGCAGTTCTGTCAGCGTTGATGGTGCGTAAGGTGCTTGTGGCGCTCGTGCCGCTTTTGCTGCTGGGCGCGCTGTCGGGGTGCGTCGCGCTCGATCCCGACGCGCATGCAGATGCGCTCGCCGAACCGGCTCACCTGCGCCGCCAGCTCGTGAATACCGGCCCATTCGTGCTGACGGCCTTTGCACGGATCTCGCAGCCTCGCAAGCCTCTGCGCGTGTACATCGAAGGCGATGGCGTCGCCTGGCTCTCGCTCACCGAGCCCGCGCTTGATCCGACACCGCGCAAAGCGACGGGGCTCGCGCTCGCCGCGCAGGATCTCGCGCCGAACGTCGTTTATTTGGCCCGCCCCTGCCAGTTCACGCCGATGGCAATGAATCCGCGATGCGGCATTCCATACTGGACCGGCAAGCGTTTCGCGGCGGACGTGATCGAGTCGATGAACGCGGCGGTCAGCCGCTTCGCCGCACTCACACCCGGCCAACCCGTCGAGCTGGTCGGTTACTCGGGGGGCGGAGCCGTCGCAGTGCTGATCGCAGCACGCCGTACCGATGTCGTTTCGATTCGCACGGTGGCGGGCAATCTCGACGACGAATTCGTCAATCGGCTGCACGATGTATCGCCGATGCCCGAGTCGGAAGACGCGATCGATTTCGCAAGCCGTGTCGCAAGCATTGCGCAAGTGCATTTCAGCGGGGCCAAGGACGATGTCGTCCCGCCTGCGGTGGCGCAACGCTTCGTGAACGCCACCGGTACGCGGTGCGCCCAGGCGTTGACCGTTCCAGGCCTGGCGCACGACAGCGACTGGAGCCGGCGCTGGGCGGCACTGCTCGAAATCGTACCGACGTGCCGTTCCGGGGATTACCGGTCGGTCGGACGCCCCAAATGAATTCCATTGCACATTCTTTCGATCGCCTCTCGTATCCGGAAGAGCGTCGTGAATGCCCGAAGTGCCTGAGGTTCATTCCAGCGGTCGGCGTGACGCCAGCGCCACCGTGGCTCCAGGGGTACCGCACGCTCGTTCGAGCCAGGTGCCCGGCGCTGCTAGCTACTCGTCCCTCAACGGCCGTTCCAACGCATAACGCCGGCAATGTTCGAGGTATTGCGCTTCATGCATCACGAGCAATTCGACGATACTGCTCCAGAGCCACGACGGCGCCTCCGACGACTTCGGTCGCCTGGTGTGCAATGCGGCGAGCCATGCTTTGCGCGTCGCGGCATCCATCTGTCCCGCATGCGCGCGACCGACGACACGCGCCAGAAAATACGCCGCTTTCACCGCGTCGCGCTCGGACAGGTGCTCGGCCTCGACCTTCAAATCCTGAGGCATCAGCTCGCGGACCACAGCCGAGCATCCATCGAGCCGAGCAGCGATCATGCGCTCGCCCAGCAACGGCGAGACATGACGTGCCCCTTCCACCACACGTTTCGCATCGTCACGCGGCATACGATGCCCGTGAGCAACCGGCGCCGCGGGCGCGGCCGCTTCCTTGATGTCGATGAGGCGCGGTGGGCCGTCCGTGGAGTTCGCCCCATCGACGCCCAATAACACCGCATATCGGCGCCGGCCCAGCGAACTGCATCCTTTCACCCAATAAGCGGCATCGAGCACGCGGATCGCCGACGCGTCTCGCACCGTCTCGCCCAGCACCGTTCGAATCAGAGCCGGCCCCCCGGCCTCGAACAGTGCGTGCACAGCCTGGTTCTCGTCGTCCGACATCGCCCAAAAGCGCTTGCCGAGCGAGATGTGGGGGCGGACATGCCGGATATTCTGGCGTGCAAGCTTACGCTGCGAACTGTGCAGCGCTTCCTGCATCGCGATCCTGACCACCTCCGGTCGTTGCGACCGGCTCGCGTCGTCAGCGCGCCGGTCGTCGAATGCCTGTTCATACCCGTCGAGCAGCGCACCCGCGATGCGGCTCACGATCACACCCGGCAAGTCCGAACGGCATGCCGCGGTGGCCAGCGATAGCCCCAGCCGAAGCAGGTCGTGCACCGGATTGCCGATCACGCTCTGATCGAGATCCCGGATCTGAACCGCAACCTCTCCCTCGGCGTTGGCAACCGGGCCAAGGTTGCCCAAATGACAATCGCCGCAAATCCACTCGTCCGGCCCCACCGGTAACCTGCCGGCCGCCTGAGTCTTTACCCATTCGTAAAAGTGAGCGGCGGTGCCCCGCTCATAGGCATGAGGCGAGCGCGCCATTTTCTGCCGGCGCAACTCGGCCAGCACGCATTGCCTTGCGTCAGGCGGAGGATATTGCGCGGATTTGGCCGATTTCTTTGACACGGTGCCTCCACGGACAGGAGTGGTCCGCACCTATCGCAGCTAGCTCAAAGCGTGCCAGGACAGCGCGGCACCCGATTTCGTCGGACGGACCGTATCGCTCCGATTCGACACTGCCCGCCTGCCCACCGAGAGCCAGCCGGCTCAACTCCCCAGCAAACGCGCCATTCGCGAAAGCCCGAGTTCAAGCTCCTCGTCGGACACCCCGCCCGCCCCGAGCCGCAGGTGCTGCGGGCACGCATACGCGTCGCCCGACATCACGAACGTGTTGTACGGCGGCATCAGCAGCTTGTGCGCAAACGCTCCCGCGGTTATCGGCAGATCCAGATATGCAAGTCCGAGCAGCCCCGCCGCCGGCCGGCGCCAGCGCAAGGCCGGCTGATCGGCAACGAACCGGTCGAGTCGTTCGATCCGTGCATATCCGACCGCTCGCGAGCGCTCGACGGCGAGCGCGAATCGATCCGGACGCAGTGCGATCTCGGAGATCCGCTCGCCCATCACGTTCATGATCTCGCTCGTGTTCTCGCGCAACACCATCGCGTCGGCAATCAGCTTTCGATCGCGCGTAATCATCCAGCCGGTGCGCAGCCCTTGCAAGCCAAGCAGTTTCGACACGCTGCCGGTGCTGATACCGCGCTCGTACATCGTCGCCACGCGCGGCGTTTGCGGTCCTTCCCATTCGAGACCGCGATACACCTCGTCCGAGATGACGTACGCGCCGACACGCTCGGCAATGCCGACGATTCTGCGCAGCGTCGCTTCGTCCTCGACACGTCCGGTCGGATTGTTCGGGTTGCAGATGAAAACGACCTTCGTTTTTGGCGTGACGAGCGCTTCGAGCCGATCGACGTCGAGCGCCCAGCCGCGCGCCTCGAGGCGCGGCGCATACTTCACGACGGCACCGATCTGCTCGGCCAGGACGATCGGCTGCTGCCAGCCGGGCGCATCGATCACGAGCTCATCGCCGGGGCGAAGCAACTGAGTCAAAGCGAGATAGTTCGCCTCCTGCGCACCCGCCGTGATCAGCACGTCGTCGATATCGCATGCGGGACGATATCCGTAACGATCGAGAACCTGGGCACGCAGGCCGCGCGCTCCCTGATAGTCCTCGCTCGACCAATCGAGAGGCATGCTGCCGTCGAGTTCTTCGATGAATTCCTTCAACGAGGGAGAGGGTGAAAGCGAGAACGTCACACAGGCTTCGGGTTTCGCGCGATGCGCGACGAGCCATTGCTCCCAGAAGCTATTGGATGGAACGGGCATGGAGGGCTCCTTAGCTCAACACGGTCGGGCACACGCCCAGACCCAGCGACGCATCGATGACGGCACCGCGCAAAATGCGCGCTTCGTCGCGACACAGATAAAAACAAAGATCGGCGATCTCGCGAGCCTCGATCAGTCGGCCGCCCGGCAGCGAGGATTCGAGCGCCTGCCGCTGCTCGGCCGTCAGCCCGCGCAGTGTGCTGGCTTGAAACATCGGCGTATCCGTTGCGCCCGGGCAGACGGTGAACACATCGATGCCGGTATACGCGAGCGATGCCGCGAGTTGCCGCCCGAGAAAGGCGACGGCCGCCTTGCTCATTCCGTCCGCCGCGCGAAAACGCGGAAAATGCGTGATGCCGCCATCGACCGAACTCACGAAGACGATCTTGCCGCGACCGTGGTGACGCATCGCGGGCAATAGATCGTCGGTCAGCCAAAGCGGCCCGAGCGCATTCACGCGAAAGAACGCTTCGTCCTGAGCCTTGGGGTGCGACGCAACCCGCTCCACCGTCTTCGTGCCGACGCCGGCATTGTGGATGAGGACATCGACAGGTTCGACGAGGCGCTCGACCAGCTCCGCGTGGCTCGCACGATTTCCGACATCGAGCGGCAAAGCGTCGACGCGGAGCTCGCGAAACCGCTCGATCAGATCGAGTGCCCGTCGCCGGCTGTCGTCGTCCGGGCGATGCGTGAAGGTGACGCGGTATCCCCCCTCGGCGAACACCCGAATCAGCTCGATGCCGATGCCGCCGTTTCCGCCGGTCAACAACACACGCCGGGTTGCTTCGTGATTCCCATTCAACATTCAGTACTCCTAAGATGAGCGTCGGACACCATGTCGCTGTCCCGCACGTCGGCGGCAAGTTCGCGAAGCACGGTGCCCAGTCGACGAAAATCGTCGATCGAGTTGTAGATCTGCGCGCAGATACGCAGCGCAAGCCGCCGGCCGTCCGGCCAGGACGCAACGGATACGTCGATGCCATGCATGTCGTACAGGCGTTGCTGCAGCGATGCGGCCGCGTCGATGGGCGCCGCGACGAACGCGTCCGGCAGTTCAAGCGCGATCATGCTGCCGACCATCGAATCGGGTGCGAGCCGTACGAGCGGCACCGCTTGCGCCAACGTGCGCGCGGCATCGAGCGCCAGCTCACGATTGCGCGCATAGAGCGCCGGCAATCCGCCGGGCAGTTGATTCCGCAGAAAGCGAATCGCGTCGGGAATGCATAACAGCGGCGTGGGGTCCGCCGTGCCAAGCCAGTCGAACTCGAGATGCAGCCGCGGACGATCGGTGCTCGATACGCCGTAGCCGCGGCTGATCACGGGCGGATGCAAACCGTCGGCGCGATCCCGCCGTACATGCAGAAAGCCCGCACCGCGCGGAGCGCAAAGCCATTTGTGACAATTGCCCGCGTAATACGCGGCGCCGATCGCGTCGACGTCGAGCGGCAGCATTCCCGGCGCGTGCGCGCCGTCGACCAGCGTATCGACACCGCGCGCCGCCAGTCGGTCGACGAGCGCCGCAATGGGAAAAACGATCGCCGTCGGACTGGTCACGTGATCCAGAACCGCGAGCCGCGTGCGCGCCGTCACGCGATCGAGCACGGCGTCGACGACCGCATCGGGGTGGGCCACGGGGGTCTCGATCCGAGCGACGACGATCCGCGCGCCCGTTTCGCGCGCCACGAAATCGAGCAGATTCCGGCACGACAGGTAAGCGTGGTCCGTCGTCAGGATTTCATCGCCCGCGGCGAACGATCGCGATCGCAGCACGGCACTGAGCGCCGTCGTCACGTTCGGCAGCAGCGCAAGATCTCCCGGGGATGCGCCGATGAGTTCCGCCAGTGCCTGGCGCGCATCGTCGAGTCGAGCCGGAAGCTCGCGTAAAACGAAGGCGCACGGCTGTCGTTCGATTCGGGTGCGCCACTCGGTCTGCCGATCGAGTACCTCGATGGGACAGGCGCCGAGCATGCCGTGGTTGAGATACACGATGCGATCGTCGAGCAGGAAGCGCTCACGCGCGGCTGCGACGTCGAAGGCCGGCGCGCTGCGAGCTTCATGCGAACTGGAAGGGTCGATGCCAACGTGCGCTCCCGGCTGTGAAGCATGGGCGCGTCGCGCATCGATGACCCGCAGCAGGTCCTGCCTCGTCGGCCCCGGCGGCGGCAATGGAGGATGCGCCGCCAGCGTACGGCGCACGCGCTCGATGAGCGCGCCGCGCGTAAAAATCGCATCGGGCTCCTCGAGCATGCTCGTGCGGCGGGCCAACGCATGCCACACATCGATGTCATGCCGGGCCGCGGCCGCGATCTGCTGGAGCGTAATCGATTCATCGCCCATCGACGGATGAGACTCGCCGCGCCATAACGCAAGGCGCGCACGATCCTGGGCGACACTGTCGTCGAACCAGGGGCGCAACAGCGTTTGTGCGAGCGCGTCGGCTTCGAGCGCGAGTCGATAGCTGTCGCCCACACCGAGCGCACCGACCATGTCCGCGATCGCAAACGCGTAGCGCGCAGCGAGCGACATGCCGCGTGTATAGACCGGGTTCGTCACGCAAATCGAATCCCCGACGCCGATGAGCCCGAGCGCGAGCGGCCGGTGATCGACAACGAAGCGTCGGAAGCGATTCTCGCAGACGGGCCAGCGAAGGACGTCGGAGACCGGTTCTCCGGCTTCGACATCGAGCCATTCGGACAGGCCGGCATGCAAACGGGCCGCCGCGGTGAACGTCTGCGCATCCGATAGCGGCGACAGCATGACGTCGCCGTGCGGAACGATCATCGTCACCGACACATAGCCATGATCCGCGGGGCACGCAATACAGCCGCTCGATGCCGCATAGGCGCCGGCGGAAAGACCCGAGGTCAACTGCACGGCCGGCCGGTTGCGCGACCGGTACCAGCGCGTGAGATAGGACAGGCCGCAGGTTTCCGAGCTTTCCACCGGTGCGGATGCGCCGAGCGCTTGCAGCCACTCTCCCGATGGCGATGCACGTCCCAGCGCGTCGATCGTGAGATCGGCACGCACGTCGCCCTCCGACGTGCGTACCCCTTCGACGACCGGTAAGGGTCCGGGCGCCGCCAGCAGTCCGGTGACGACCACCCGATCGCGCAGCGTCACGTTCGGCTCGGCGCATACGATGCGGCGGACGACTTCCTCCACGAGCGAGCGTCGGCACGACAGGCCGAACAACGCGTCATCGTCGACGCGCGGCACGGCTTCCTTGCCCGGTTGCAGCGTACCGCCAAACGGCGTCTCGATCGCGCCCGCATCGAGCAACGCCTGCCACACGTCCGGCGCGTGCGAACGCAGTACCTGGCGCCCAAGTGCCGCGAGCGCATGAGTATGACGCGCCTGCGGTACACCTTTGCGCCAGCTCGCATCGAACGGAGTTTCACCGCTCGATGCGCGATCGACGCGCGGCGTCATATCGTCGCGATCGAGCAATTGAACGTCGGCGCCCTTGCGCGCGAGCGCGAGCGCGGCCATCAAACCCGCCATGCTCGCCCCGACGACGACCACGCGAATGCGCGTCATCATCGATCCTCCAACGCCGGATCGAGCGTCGGGACCGCGGCCTTGCGCAACAACAACGAACGCGCGGCCCAAAGATCCGAAAACACGCGATAGCGCAGCGCGGTTTCGTCCAGATAGTCGACGCCGCTCGAGCCACCGGTACCGACGCGGCGGCCGATGATCCGCTCGACCATCCGCGCATGCCGCTGCCGCCAGATCACGAAGGCCTGCTCGAAATCGAGCACCGCTTCGATGAGCTCGCGCGGCCATCCGAGCTCGGGTCGTTCCCGGTAGCTTTCGATGTAGAGCAACGCGGCGCGGACCGCACGACGTTTGGCGCGCGTCGCCATATCGGCTTCGGGGTCGTCCTGCGCGCGCAGGTAGGCCTCGACGTTCGATTCGTCGGCCCGCCGGCGGGCCGCGAGGCGCTCGATATCGTCGGGCGGAAGACCGCACTCGACGAGCATTTGCGCGCGGCTGCGGTTCTCGTCGCGAATGGCGCGCACATAGTCGCCGATGAAGCCGTCGACCGTCCCGACGATCGGCAGACGGGAGAGCCATTCATAAAGGCAATCCTTGAAACTCGGGCCTTGCGCGATACGCGCTTCGACGCGTCGGGACGACCATGAGGGCGTGCCGTCCGCCGACTTCAGCGCGTCCTTGAAGCATCGGTTGCCGAGCGAAATGCGTTCGTGGTCCTCGAGCCCCAGCAGGATCTCGACTTCGCGCATCTGCGCCGATTGGAAGCCGCTCGCCGGCGTAAGCGCGTCGCGGAAATCGAGAAAATCCCGTGTGGTCATCGTCTCGATCACCCGGAAATGCTGATTCGCCTGCTCGAAAATGACGATGGCCCGGCGCAGGGAGCGTACGATCGGCGCGACGCGATGATCGTGCGGCATGTCCTCACTTAGCGCATTGCGCGCGAACGTCAATTCACGCAGGATGAGCTTGAACCAAAGCTCGTAAATCTGATGGACGACGATGAAAAGCAGTTCATCGTTACCGACTCCCGATTCGTCCTCACCAAGACCTGTTTGAAGCGCCAACAACTCCTCGACTTTGAGGTAATTCCAGTAATTCGTTTCCTTCATGCGCGACCTCGATCTGCGTTTTTGCAACGGAATGCGCGGTCGACGAATGCGACCGTAGGGACCCGCTCAGATCGCGGTCTTCTTGAACTCGGCCCACTTGGCCAGATCGTCGTATGCGGTTGCCGCGAACCGTTCCCATATCGCGGTCGCGGGTACGCGGGGCTTGACGATCAATTCGATCCGGTGTCCGCTCGGATCGTTGCAATACCAGGAGCTCGCGAGCTCGCCGTGCACGACGGGCCCTTCGACTGCCACGCCGCGCTCGCGCAGCCGTGCACAGATGGCCTCGGCGCGCGTTTCATCCTCGACCTCGAGCGCGAGATGTTGTGCCCAATCGTTTTCGACGGGTAGAACCGGTTCCTTGCTGCCGTGAATTTCGAAAAAGCAGATATAGCTGCCGTCTTCCATTTCGAAGAAGACATTGTTGTTGATGGCCTTGAGCCCCGTCGACGGGATGTGATTGATCATCGTCGCGGCAAATTTCATCCCGATTCCGTTGACATAAAAGTCGACGGTTTCAGCGGCGTCCTTGCATCGATAGGCAGCGTGATGAAGCTTTTTCGGCATGGGCATTCCTTTTTAACGATACGAGGCAAATCGCCGTTCGGCGAGGAGGGAAAACGTTTGCCGCTTGCGGCAACCGTTAGCGTTGCGCAAGAGCATTCATTCGGAGTCAGCTAATGAAGTGCTGCAGGAGGATTGTCGAAAAGTCGCGACGGTCCGGGGAGGATGGGGGGCGAAAACGAGAGGACGACAGCGAAAAGTAGAACCAATGCAACGCGGCGAGAGCGCCGGTACCCGCACGACCTTCAGCGAGCAGGAAAGCCGTTACGTCTGCCATCTGATGCAGGGCGTGACGAAGCCGCGCCCTGCATCAGTCGACCTACATCTCAACGACGTGCCTTCGCGAGCGTCACCGTCTCGAAGAGCTCGTACTCCCCGGTCGGGACGCGGTCCGCGCCGGGCGCGTGATAGTAGTTCATCGTGATGGTGGTCTTGCCGCCATGCTCGCCCGGATCGACATCGAACACCGCGATGCCGTAGCCCGTCTCGGTATCGCGCTTCGCGGACCACACCGCGTCTTCCACCGCGTCGGCCGGCGCACGCACGAAGGTACCCGCGCTCGCACCCGGCATCGGACGGTTCGGCTTCGTGAATACCTTCGCTTGCGCGATGCCGGTGCCAGTGTCGACGCCATACACATCGAGCGGCGCACTGGTGCCGCCACCGCCGAGGATCAGGTGGATCGTCCCGCGCGTCGTGTCGAAGGTATTGGCACCGTACTGCGCATGACGCACCGGTCGCGGCGTCAGCGTATCGACGCGCTCGCCCGTCGCCAGGTCCGTACCCATGTACCGGAAGCAGCCGCACACCGGATAGCTGCGCTCGTAGTCGTGATCGTGCCCGCAGAGTACGAGGTCGACGCCAAAGCGCTCGAAGAGCGGCAGCCACGCCTCGCGCAATGCCTTGTCCGAACCGTTGCCTGTCTTCGACGAACTCAGCGCGTCCTGATGCATCTGCACGACGATCCAGTCGACATCGCGGTCGTCCGCGGCGCGGCGCAGCGTTTTCTCGAGCCAGCGCGTCTGCTCGCCGTTGCTGTAGCCGCGCACGTATAGCGAGGTTCCCGGCGCGATCGGCGGATTGCCCGTGCCCGGTGCGGGCACGAGCGGCGCGGGGCCCGCGACGAACGCGGCGGCATCCTGATACACGACGTCATCGGCATCGAGCGAGATGAACAGCACCGAGCTCACCTGAAACGCGTACCAGCGCCCTGGGAAACGTGTGCCGTTATCGGGCAGCGTATAGCGCGTCAGATAGGAGTCGAGACCCTGCGGGCCGTTGTGAAACTCGAGTTCATGGTTGCCCGGGCACGGCATCCAGGGACGATTGGCCGCCGATGTCTGGTTGTTGTTCCCGAAATCGCGCCACACATCGGTCTGATGCGCCGGGTTGAGGTTCGCGTAACACAGGTCGCCGTTCAGCAGGTGAAACAGCGGCTGAAACCGCTCGACGGCCTCCACCGCGAAGCGGCTTTGCGGCGACGACAGGACCCAGTTGGTGTTAGGCGTTGCCAAATCGCCGTAGCTCGTGAAGCGGAACGGCTTGCGACCGCGCGGAGCGGTCGCGAAGCTCGCGCTGAACGGAGTGCCGACGCGGCTGCTGTTGTCCGCGGTGACTTCATAGCGGTACGTGGTATCGGGCCGCAAGCCACGCACGCGCGCATGATAGGCGAACACTGCGACACCGGAGAGCCCGTCCGTGTACACGCGCTGTACCGCGCGCACGGTTTCGCTGTGGCCATGGTCCGCACTCACGGTGACTCGCGCCCCGGTGGCCGCCGCCTGCGACGCCCACGACACGACGACCTCGCTCGTCGGATCGTCGCCCCACGTCAGATGGATTTGTTCGGGCGTGCCGTCGGCGGCCTCGCCTGCCGAAGCCGCTTTCGCCGCCACGGTCAGCGCGCCGGCCGCGCCCGCGAATCCCGAGGCGCCTGCGAGCTTGAGAAAGCCGCGGCGCGAGACGCTACCGCTCGCATGATCCAAAGACGCATCGATGGTGTTTTTCTTCGTCATGTCCTGTCAGCCCCTCATGTGTCCACGGCCGTGCGCCGGCCGACGCGCTTGCATGTCGCGCCATGCTAGCGGCGGCGAGTGAAGGCCAGATGTCACCCCCCGCACTGCGCGTGCGCCCACTTGTCGTGGCCCGAGCGCCCCCGCCATCCTCTATGCTCCATATCGGCGTAAACCCCTATGAAAATATTTTTTTGTCCTCGATACTCTGGTGAAAATTTACTTACATGACGAACACCACTGCCCCTGGCACCGCGATGAATCCGCCCTCCTCGTCCGTCGTCGAACGCATAGCCGAAACGCTGCCGGCCCTGAGCGACGCGCATCGGCGCCTTGCCGATTACGTGCTCGCGAAGCCGTTCAAGGTTGCGTTGATGAGCATCGACGAATTCGCGAACGCCTGCGAGGTGTCGAATGCGACAGCCAATCGCTTCGTACGCAAGCTCGGTCTGCCGGGCTACCCGCAGTTCCGCGCGCTGCTCGCGCAGGGGTTCGAGGACGCGCTGGCGCCTGTCGAGCGCTTGCGTTTCGAGCGCACGCGCGCCGCGTCGGCGGCCGATGTCTTCGCAGCATCGCTCTATGAGGATCAGCGCAATTTCGAGCTCACGCGCGCCTCGCTGAGCGCCGACCAGTGCGAGAAAGCGGTGCAAGCCGTGCTGGACGCCCGGCGCATCTCCGTCCTCGGCTTCGGGGCGAGCGGCTATCTCGCGGGGCTCCTGCAGCGCAACCTGGCGGTCTATTGCGACATGGTGGAAAACCTCGCGACCATCGGCGGCGTATCGGAAGCCGCGCGCCAGACTTCCCGGCTCCGCACGGGCGACCTCGTCATCGCCATTTGTTTTCCGCGCTATCTGGCCGACACGGTCACCCTGGTCAAGGCCGCACGCGACACGGGCGCCAGCGTTCTCGCGCTCACCGACAAACCCACCTCGCCGATTGCCGCCTGCGCCGACATCTGCCTGTTCGCACATAGCGAGCGCCAATACCTGTCGAACTCGGAGACGTCGGCACTCGGCTTGATCGAAGCACTGTGCGCGGCTGTCGCCCATCGCTCCGCCAATTCGCTCGACGCGGTGGCAAAGGTCACCGAATCGGTGATGCCCTGGCTGAACCACAAGGAAGAAAAGCATGACTGACGCTGTACTCGCCATTCATGGCGGCGCGGGCGCAATGGCGCGCGAAGAAGCTTCGGCGGACGTGCGCGAGGCCTACCAGAACGCCATGCGCGAGATTCTGCGCAACGCCGGACGGATTCTCGACGAAGGCGGCACCGCGCTCGATGCCGTGACCGAAGCCGTGCGCCTGCTCGAGGAATGTCCGCTTTTCAATGCGGGACGCGGTTCCGTCTTCACGAGCGCGGGTACCCATGAACTCGATGCGGCGATCATGGACGGCCGCACGCTCAAAAGCGGCGCGGTGGCCAATCTGCGCACCGTGCGCAATCCGGTGCTCGCCGCACGTGCCGTGATGGAGCGCAGTCAGCACGTCCTGTTCGTTGCGGACGGCGCCGAAGCATTCGCGCGCGCACACGGGCTCGAGTGCGTGGAGCCCGCGTTCTTCTCGACGCCCGAGCGCCGTGCGCAGCTCGAACGTGTGCAGCGAACGAGCGCGGATGGGACAGCGCTCGATCACGACGGCACCCCGACCGCGCAATCGGCAGTACCGCTATCGTTTCCGGGCGGCTCGCAAGACAGCGCCCTGAGCTCTGCGCCGCTCGACGAGGGTCGCAAGCTTGGCACGGTGGGGGCCGTCGCGCTCGATGCGCACGGCAACCTTGCCGCCGCGACATCGACGGGCGGCATGACCAACAAGCAGCCCGGGCGCGTCGGCGACACGCCGATCATCGGCGCGGGTTGCTATGCCAGCAACGACACCTGCGCGATTTCGACGACCGGAACGGGTGAGATGTTCATCCGCCTGGTGGCCGCGCACGACGTCGCTGCCCGGATGAAGTACGCGGGCGCTTCGCTCGAACGAGCCTCGCATAGCGTGATCCACGAACAGCTGCCGCTCATCGACGGCAGCGGCGGCCTCGTCGCCGTCGATGCCCACGGCAACGTCAGCATGCCATTCAACACCGAAGGAATGTACCGGGGCTTCATTCGCACCGGACAAGCCCCTGTCGTCGCCATCTATCGGTGACACGCGAACGAGCCCTGTCGCCCCCGGCCTCTATCGATGCGAGCCAAACCATGAACCCGAAAGCTGCACCATTCGAAGACATGGCACCCAGCCAAGTCGTCCGCGTCGACGATCTGAGCGTCGAATTCAAGGGGCCCGAGCGCACGATCCCGGCGGTCAAGCACCTTTCGTTTCATGTGGATCGCGGCGAAACGCTCGCCATCGTCGGCGAATCGGGTTCGGGCAAGTCGGTTACCTCGCTCGCGCTGATGCGCCTCGTCGAGTATGGCGGCGGCCGCATTACGAGCGGACGCATGCAATTCCGCCGCCGGGCCGGTCCCGTCGTGGACCTCGCGCGCAGCAGTGCGCAGCAGATGCGCGCGATGCGCGGTGCCGATCTCGCGATGATCTTCCAGGAGCCGATGACATCGCTGAATCCGGTGTTCCCCGTCGGCGAGCAGATTGCCGAATCGATTCGCCTTCATCAAGGCTTCGGCGCAAGCGCCGCGCGCGCCGAAGCGCTGCGTATGCTCGATCAAGTGCGCCTGCCCGATGCCAGGAACGTACTGGGGCGCTTTCCGCATCAACTCTCGGGCGGCATGCGCCAACGCGTCATGATCGCCATGGCGCTGGCGTGCCGGCCCGCCTTGCTGATTGCCGACGAGCCGACCACCGCGCTCGATGTCACCGTACAAGCGCAGATTCTGCAGTTGATCCGCGAGTTACAGCGGGACATGCAAATGGGCGTGATCTTCATCACGCACGACATGGGGGTCGTGGCGGAAGTGGCCGATCGCGTGCTCGTGATGCTGCGCGGCGAAGCCGTGGAGGATGGCCCCTCGCAGCAGATTTTCGATGCGCCGTCCCATCCGTACACGCGAGCCCTGCTTGCCGCGGTACCGCGGCTCGGCTCGATGCGCGGCACCGATCGCCCCGCGCGTTTTCCTCTGCTCGACGGCGCCGACGTGGCAGGCAAGACGCCAATAGCGGAGGCCCCCGCAACCGCCGCGGCAGCCGCCGACACGAGACGCGAGCCGATTCTCAGTGTGCGCGAGCTCACGACGCGTTTCGACATCCGTACCGGCCTCTTCAGCCGCGTGAAACGCCGCGTTCATGCGGTCGAGCAGGTCAGCTTCGATCTGCATCCCGGCGAAACGCTGTCGTTGGTCGGCGAATCGGGCTGCGGCAAATCGACGACGGGCCGCTCGCTGCTGCAGCTCGTCAAAAGCCAGGGCGGCCGGATCGTATTCGACGGCCAGCCGATCGATAGTCTGCAGGGTGCGGCACTGCGCGATTTGCGCTGCCATATCCAGTTCGTTTTTCAGGACCCATTGGCCTCGCTCGATCCGCGCCTGAGCGTCGGCTACTCGGTCATGGAGCCGATGCGCATCCACAAGCTGTATGACGAGCGCGAAGCCGAAAAACGCATGCGCCATCTGCTCGAGCGTGTCGGGTTGCCGGCCGATGCGGCGCAGCGCTATCCGCACGAATTCTCGGGCGGCCAGCGGCAACGCATCTGCATTGCCCGGGCACTCGCTACCCATCCCAAGGTCATCGTCGCCGACGAATCGGTGTCCGCCCTCGACGTATCGATCCAGGCTCAGATCGTCAACCTGCTGATCGATCTGCAGCACGAACTCGGCATGGCCATGCTGTTCATCTCGCACGACATGGCCGTGGTGGAACGGATCAGTCATCGCGTGGCCGTCATGTATCTCGGTCAGATCGTCGAAATCGGCTCGCGTCGCGACATCTTCGAGAATCCTCAGCACCCCTACACGAAGAAGTTGATGAGCGCGGTACCGATCGCGGACCCGCGTCGGCGCCACCTCGACCGCAAGCTCTCCTCCGACGAGATTCCGAGCCCGATCCGCGATGTCGGCGACGAGCCCGTCGTTGCACCGCTCATGCAGGTCGCTCGGGACCATTTTGTCGCGCAGCATGCCATTGCCGCGCAGTTTTGATGCACCACCACCCTGCTACGAGGAGTTGAACGATGCGTACGTTTCGCGCAAAACAATGGGTCGGCGCCATTGCGCTCGCTTTCGGTGTATTCACGGCACCGATGGCGATGGCCGCAAAGGACGTGACGGTCGCAGTGCAGATCGCCCTGGATTCGCTGGATCCCTACAACACGAATTCGACGCTCGCACAGGCTGTCGGCAAGGCCTATTACGAGGGACTCTTCGGCTTCGACAAAGATCTGAAGGCGCAACCGCTGCTCGCGCAGAGCTATACGGTGAGCCCGGATGGTCTGGTCTATACCCTCACCCTGCGTCAGGGCGTGAAGTTTCATGATGGTACGGAGTTCAATGCGGAAGCGGTCAAGGTCAACCTCGATCGCGTACTGGACAAGAGCAACGGCCTCGCCCGGTACAACCAGTTCAACCGGATCAAATCGGTGGAGGCAGTCAACCCCTCCACTGTGAAGATCACGCTGAATCAGCCGTTCTCCGCATTCATCAACGCACTCGCCCATCCCTCGGCCATGATGATCTCCCCGGCCGCGCTCAAAAAGTGGGGCAAGGATATTGCGTTCCATCCGGTCGGCACCGGTCCGTTCGAGTTCGTGGAATGGAAACCGGCCGAGTACCTGAAGGTCCGGAAGTTCGCCGGCTACTGGCGCCAGGGCTTCCCGAAGATCGATACGCTGACCTTTCGGACCGTGACCGACAACAATACGCGTGCCACGGTGATCCAGACCGGCGAAGCGCAGCTCGCGTATCCGGTGCCGTATGAGCAGGCTGCGCTGCTCAAAGCCAACCCGAAGCTCGACGTCGTTTCCACGCCATCGATCATGGCGCGGTACGTATCGATGAACGTGCTGCAAAAGCCGTTCAGCGACGTGAGGGTGCGCGAAGCGGTCAATTACGCGATCAACAAGGACGCGCTGGCCAAGGTCGCGTTCGCCGGTTACGCGTTTCCGTCGCAGGGCGTCGTGCCCCAGGGGGTGGCATTCGCCGACAAGATGTCGCCCTGGCCCTACGATCCGGCCAAGGCGCGCGCGCTGCTGAAAGAAGCGGGTTATCCGGACGGTTTTTCGACCGCGCTCTGGTCCGGCTATAACGACGGCACCTCGGCCAAGGTCGTGCAGTTCCTGCAACAGCAGCTCGCGCAGGTCGGCATCAAGACGTCGATCGAGTTGCTCGAATCCGGCCAGCGCGTACAGCGCGTGCAACAGGTCAAGGATGCGAAGACCGCGGCGGTGCGCATGTACTACGGCGGCTGGTCCGCATCGACCGGCGAAGCGGACTGGGCACTGCGTCCGCTGCTGACCACCGATGCATGGCCGCCGGTGTTTTACAACACGGCGTATTACTCGAACGCCGATGTGGACAAGGACGTCTCGAATGCCTTGCTGACCACGGACGCTGGGAAACGGCAGCAGCTCTATGCGGATGCGCAGCAGCGCATCTGGAAGGATGCGCCGTGGATCTTCCTGACCACGGACCGCACCCTGGCAGCCGAGAGCAAGAAGCTGAGCGGCTTTTATGTGATGCCGGACGGCTCGTTCAACTTCAGCGACGTCGACCTCGCGCAGTAAGTCGTTTCGTATCTCCCACCGAAGCGCGGACGGCTTGTCCGATCCGCGCTGACCATGCGGGTTCATCATGCTCGTCTATATCGCCAAACGACTGCTGGGCACCCTTCCGACGCTGGTGCTCGTGACGATCGCCGTCTTCATGTTCGTTCACGTGCTGCCCGGCGACCCGGCGCGCCTTGCCGCGGGCGCCGACGCCGACGAGGCCACTGTCGCGCTCGTGCGCCACCAGCTCGGCCTCGATCTGCCGTTGCCCGCGCAATTCGTGCGCTATACGGAACGCATGCTGCATGGCGATCTCGGCGAGTCGCTGCGCACACGGCGCCCGGTATCGCGGGAGATCGCCGATCGTTTCATGCCGACGTTCGTCCTGACGCTGACGAGCATGGCATGGTCGGTGATGTTCGGCCTCGTGGTGGGCGTGACCTCGGCGGTCTGGCGCAATCGTGCGCCCGACGCGATCGGCATGACCCTCGCGGTCTCGGGCATTTCGTTTCCCGCATTTGCGCTCGGCATGGTGCTGATGCAGATCTTCTCGGTGCAGCTCGGATGGCTGCCATCGATCGGCGGCGGCTCGTGGCGGCACTACATCCTGCCCTCGATCACGCTCGGCGCCGGCGTAGCCGCCGTCATGGCGCGCTTCACGCGTGCCGCCTTCGTCGAAGTGATGCAGGAGGACTACGTGCGCACGGCGCGCGCAAAAGGCCTCTCCGAGTGGATCGTCATCGTCAAGCACACGTTTCGCAATGCGCTGATTCCCGTCGTGACGATGATGGGGCTGCAATTCGGCTTCCTGCTCGGCGGCTCCATCGTCGTCGAGGCGGTGTTCGCCTGGCCCGGCATGGGCAGCCTGCTCGTCGATTCGGTCAACATGCGCGATTACCCCGTCATCCAGGGGCTCATCTTGCTGTTTTCCACCGAATTCATCGTGATCAACATCGTGGTGGATGTGCTGTACGGGCTCATCAACCCGACCATCCACTACGCATGAGGGAGGCCGTGATGAGCGAAATCGAGGCTACCGCGCTGCAACCCGGCGTCGCGCCGCCTGGCCGCGTGCGCACGCCGGCGCGCGAGTTCTGGCGCAAGTTCCGCAAGCAAAGGCTGGCAAAAGGCGCGGGCGCTTTCGTCGTGCTGCTCGTGCTGGTCGCCGTCTTCGCGCCGTGGATCGTGCCTTTCGATCCGGAAAATTATTTCGATTACAACGCGCTGAACGCGGGCCCGTCATGGGCTCACTGGATGGGCGTCGACGCGCTCGGGCGCGACGAATTCAGCCGCATCGTCATGGGCTCGCGCATCTCGCTGGCCGCGGGATTGATATCCGTGGCACTCGGCGCGCTCGGCGGCACGCTCATGGGTCTCATGGCCGGCTATTACGAGGGCTGGTGGGATCGCATCGCAATGCGCATTTCCGATGTCCTGCTCGCGTTCCCCGGTATTTTGCTGGCAATCGGCGTCGTCGCCATTCTCGGTTCGAGCATGGCCAACGTGATCATCGCCGTGGCCGTGTTCAGCGTGCCGGCATTCGCGCGGCTCGTGCGCGCCAGCACGCTGTCGATCAAGCACATGACCTACATCGAAGCGATGCGCAGCATCGGCGCCTCGGATTGGGTGATCGTGTTCCGTCACATTCTTCCCGGCACGATCTCGCCGATCGTCGTCTACGGCACCATGCGCATCGGCACCTCGATCATCACGGCCGCGAGCTTGTCGTTTCTCGGCATGGGCGCCCAACCGCCGACGCCCGAGTGGGGCGCGATGTTGAACGACGCGCGCGCGGATATGCTGCTGGCGCCGCATGTGGCCATTTTTCCGGCGCTCGCGATCTTCCTGACCGTCCTCGCCTTCAATCTGCTGGGCGACGGCCTGCGCGACGCGCTCGACCCGAAACTCGACCGTTGAGCCGACTACGACGGCGAGACAGCGATAAAGAGACTTCCATGCCTTTTCAGCAAGCGCCGGACGTTGTTGCCGGTGACGCCCCTCGGGTGGGTACCCTGCCCTCCGGGCCACTCGACCTCATCAGCGATGTGGCCGGAGTAAAAGTCGGGCACGCCACCATCGCCGAAGGCGAGCGCCAGACCGGCGTGACGGTGGTGATACCGCATGAGCGCGACGAATTCCTCTACAAGGTGCCGGCGGCCGCGACCGTCATCAACGGCTTTGGCAAAAGCGTCGGGCTCGTGCAACTGGAAGAGCTCGGCGTAGTGGAAACGCCGCTGGCATTGACGAATACCTTTTCGGTCGGTGCGATCGCCACCGCGCAGATCGAAACGGCTCTTCGCCGCCATCGGCAAATCGGTCGCGAGTGGCCCACGCTCAATCCGCTCGTGTTCGAATGCAACGACGGTTATTTGAACGATATACAGGCAATGGCCGTGTCGGCCGGGCATTACACCCACGCATGCGCGGCGGCCGCGCCGATGTTCGCGCAGGGATCGGTGGGCGCGGGACGCGGCATGTCGTGCTTCGGATTCAAAGGGGGCATCGGTTCCGCCTCGCGCGTGGCCATGCTTGCCAACGGCGAACGGTACACGCTGGGCGCGCTCGTGCTAGCCAATTTCGGTCGCCTTTGCCATCTGAGCGTTGTAGGACAGCCGCTAGGCCGAACGCTTGCCGCGAACCGTGCCGGCGGCGGCGACGAATTCAGCGAACCGGAAAAAGGCTCGATCATCATGATCGTCGCCACGGATGCCCCGCTCGATACGCGGCAACTGGGGCGCGTAGCGAAGCGCGCCGGAGCCGGGCTCGCGCGCATGGGATCCGTTTATGGACATGGCAGCGGCGACATCGCGCTGGCCTTCAGCACGGCCTACCAGATCCCCCACTTGCCGGACGAGCCCATGCCGTCCGTGCGCATGCTGCACGAGTCGCATATCGACGCGCTCTTCGAAGCATGCGCCGAAGCCGTGGAGCAAGCCATCGTCCACGCGATGTGGCGCGCGGCTTCCGTTACGGGCCGGGATGGCCACAGCCGACGCTCGATCCTGGAAGCGCTGCCCGATTGGCGCAGTGTCTTGGACCCGCAACGAAGCGAGGAATGACCGTTGAAGATTCTGATTTCCACCGATATCGAAGGCATCGCGGGCGTAGTCCATAGCGAGCAAACACGCCCGGGCAACGCCGAATACGAACGCGCGCGCATCTGGATGACCGACGAAGCCAACGCCGCGATCCGCGGGGCCTTCGATGGTGGTGCGACGCAAGTCCTCGTCAACGATTCGCATGGCGGCTTTCGCAATCTGCTGCTCGATCGGCTGGACGCACGCGCGCAGACGATCACGGGCAAGCCGCGCTATCTCGGGATGATGGCCGGTGTCGAACAGGAGTGCGACGCCGTCTATATGATCGGCTATCACGCGCGCGCCCAAAGCACGGGCGTGCTCGCGCACACGATCAACAGTTTTGCGTTCCGATGCGTGCGCGTGAACGGCATCGAACTGGGCGAGGCTGGCTTGTACGGGGCGCTCGCCGGCGAATTCGGCGTGCCCGTGGCGCTGCTGTCGGGCGACGATGTCTTCCTTGCGGAAACGACATCGACCTTTCCAGGCGCAATCGGCGTGCAAACCAAACGTGCGGCGGGCAACGCGTCTTGCACGAGCCTGGCGCCCGCGCATGCATGCAATAGGGTCTACGAAGCCGCGCGGGCAGCCGTGTCTGCCGCGCGCGATCTCTCGCCGTTCACGATCGCGGCACCGCTCGAATGCGAGCTCGTCGCGCAGACAGCGGGCCTTGCCGACCTGTTCTGTCAGTGGCCCGAGATGCAGCGCATCGATGGCACTGCGCTGCGTTTTCGCGCGGCCAATATGCAATCGATCGTGCGGATGCTGAACTGCCTTTCGGCGATGTCTTTCATGCTGCGCTGATCGCCCGTTGCCGATGCACATGGCTCGTGAACGGACGAAGCGTCACCCGCGGAGTTGAATCCCCTCGCGCGCCCATTGGGCGGCGCGGCAGTTCAATACATCTTTTTCGGCGGCATGGAGCGGCGAATCTGCTTGCGCAGCCGGGACACCGCCGCGGCACGCTTGCGTTTGCGTTCGGTGGTCGGTTTTTCGTAGGCCATCCGTGCACGAAGCTCTTTGATCAGGCCCGTGTTTTCAATGCTCCGGCGAAAACGCCGCAGCGCCACTTCCATGGGTTCGTTCGGTTTGGGAATGACGGTAGTCAATATTGCTCCTGGTTTGCGATCCGGGCAGCGAGCGCAACGCATATTCGAATGCATCCGCCGACCGCTGAGCGCGCGTGGATCGTTTAAAGGTCACCGACGGATGCGCCTTCCACCCTTCCGTCGATGATGTCTTCGCCGTGTCGATACGCGGCACGGCGTGCCGTGCCGAAAGAGACGAATGCCTGCTGCTGGTCCATTTTAAAGACCCTTCCGGCGCCACTTCGATCCCCGGCCCGGCAGACGCGAATGGCGATGTCGTAGCCCTCCGCATATCGCGAGTGACCGTCGAACCGTTCGAATTTGCGCGAGAACACGAGGGGATAGAGATCGTATCCCTTATAAGAGCGAAGCTGTGTCGCCAACATGATGATTTCCCGACAGGAGGTGCACTATACACGGACCGCGCTATTCGCTGTCCCAGACGGTTTTGTCGGGATCGCACGCATCGATCAACTGCTCCGCATACGCGATGGAAGCCCGCCGCGCGTCGCCGGCATTTTCGAACGGCCTTTTGACCGTCAGCCGGAAGACGCGGCTGCGCGCAGCCGCGCCAGCGTCCTCCATCTCCTGAATACGAACGGCGGCATCGAAGCCTTCGTCGTAGTTGTGAGCGAATCCAGGCTTGGCTGCCTGATGCGGAAAGACCAGAGGGTAAAGCTCCAACCCTCGGTATGAATGAAAACCGGTGCTCATGGGGTAACCCCAGCGCCGCACGGGTGCGGCAAGATATCGACAGAAAAACGGCCAGCCAAGGACTGTACCGCAGAAGCAAGCTTGCCTTATGCCTGGCGTTCAGGGGCACGGGGTGCCCTGGCGGAGGAATCGCGACGTGCGCGGGAAGCGGGCGCTCGAATCGAGCGAGCTACCCTATGTTACGCGTTTTTGCGCCCTCTCACAGAGAAAGTTTCGTTCACTGGCGTTCAAGACGCCTCCCGAAGTGCCCGCCATACTGGCTTCTCACCGAAAACGAAGGGGGCAAACATGCTGCAAGGCTATTCGATTCCGCTCACACCAAACGGAACGTCATCGCTTGCACCGCACCCGCCGTGGCACTACGCCGGCGAGTGTCTTGCCGTCGAATTCGCGGCCGACAGCGACGCCCTCGCCGCCTATCTGCCGCGGGGGTTGACTCCAGCGACAGGCGAGCGCGCCGGCCGCTGCACCGTGTTTTTCTGCGAATGGCAATTCGCCACCGATGCAGGCCACGAGTATCTCGACCCGGTCGCAAGTCAATACAAGGAGACGATCCTGCTCGTCGCCTGCGAGCGCAAAGGCTCGCCCGCCTCCTACTGTCCGTACATCTGGGTCGACCAGGATCTGGCCCTCATGCGCGGTCTCGTTCAAGGCTGGCCGAAACAGTTCGGACACACGGCCATCACACGCAGCTATGGCGTGCATTCCCCGGCATCGCCGAGTCCGTCGGCAGGCGGCCGGTTCGCCGCCTCGCTCGCCTATCGAGATCGCCGCGTGTTCGATGCACGCGTCACGCTGGACGGCCCCACCGAGCGCCTGCCGGAGCCCGGCTTTGCGTCGACCTTCAACGTGCGCCACTTTCCGCGCCTCACCGCCGGCTACCATGACGCGCCCGCCGTACACGAGCTCACGCAACTGCGTGCGCGCAACGTCTCGATCGATCGATTGCAGAGCGGGCGGGCCGAGCTCGAGCTGAGCGCGCATCCGTCGCTCGAGCTCGATGCGTTTCGCCCACTGAGCGTCGGCAACGGTTTTCGGATGATCGTCTCACTGACCATCGACGATCTCGTCGTCGCCGAGAATTACCTCGCTGACCAGCGATGAATCCCGCATATCGGTCGATGACCGGGCGCGTGCCCTCGCCGCCGATCAGCCGCTACCATATCGGCTGATCGGCGATCGAGGAGCGTGTCATGACCGTCTCGCGCTTTACCTGGTATTGCGGCACCGAACTGCCGGGCGAAATCATGGCTGCCGCCCTCGAGGATTACCGGTTCGAGCCGCATTTTCACGATGCCTGGTCGATCGGCGCGATCGCCGACGGCGCGTGCGCGTTTTCGTGCTTAGGCGCGCAATGGGTCGCCCGGCGCGGCGACGTCGTCGTGATTGCGCCGCGCGTCGTTCATACTGGCGGAACCGCGAAAGCAGGGCTGAAATACGGCATGACCTACATCGATCCGGCCTGGTTCGACCAGCACGCCGCGCTCGTGCATCGCGACGGCGTCGGTTTCGAACAGATCGTCATTCGCGACGAGGCGCTGTGCGAGCAATGGGTCGCGGCGCTGACCGCCTCCGAACTCTCGTCGCAGGAACGCGCACTCGCGCTCAGTACGGCGCTATTGGCGCTGCTCACCCGGCATGGCGTACCGGCGGCGCATGCGGGCGATGCCACGCGCGCGCGCGAACGTGTGCGGGCAAGCCGCCGACAACCCCGCCATGAGCCGGTTGCGCACCACCGACGCGACCGACCGGGCGAGCGAGGAGCTGCGCCGCCAGCTCACGGCGGACACGCCCGTGAAGGCCGACGTGACGGCCACGGCGCGCCGCTGGGGCGTGCACCGCACGACCCTCGTCAAGCACTTTACCCGGCGCTACGGACTGCCGCCCGATGCCTGGCTGCGCAACTGGCGCATCGCCCGCGCGAAGGCCTTGATGATGCGCGGTGCACCGCTCGCCGATATCGCCGCCCAAATGGGCTTCGCCGATCAGGCCCATTTGACGCGGGTCTTCAAACGTATTCATGGAAGCGCGCCCGGGACGCTTCGCAAAGCGCTTGCGCAAGAGCCGGCGCGCTGACGGCAGGCGAGCCGCTCGCTGACGGCCCGAGCCGCTTACCGAACGAATAGAGCGAATGCACGCACGCGGACGCGGGATTGCGGCCACGACCGTCAGGCTGGCGTAAAATACGCGCTTTCCCGAACAAGCCCACCGACATGACCCTCGCCTCCACACCCGAGATCATCGCCGAACTGAAGGCCGGCCGCATGGTGATCCTCGTCGACGAAGAGGATCGCGAAAACGAGGGCGACCTCGTCCTTGCCGCCGATTTCGTCACACCGGAAGCGATCAACTTCATGGCCCGCTACGGTCGCGGCCTCGTCTGCCTGACCCTGACGCAGGAGCGCTGCAAGCAGCTGCACCTGCCGCTCATGACCTACCGCAACGGTACGCAGTACGGCACGGCATTCACGGTCAGCATCGAAGCGGCCGAGGGCGTCACAACGGGCATTTCCGCAGCCGACCGTGCACGCACGGTCGCGGCGGCCGTCGCACGCGATGCCCGTCCCGAGCACATCGTCCAGCCCGGCCATGTGTTCCCGATCATGGCGCAGCCGGGCGGCGTGCTCGTGCGCGCCGGGCATACCGAGGCCGGCTGCGACCTCGCGGCGCTCGCCGGGCTGACACCGGCCGCCGTGATCTGCGAGGTCATCAAGGACGACGGCACGATGGCACGCCTGCCCGATCTGCTCGAATTCGGCGCGCAGCACGGCCTGAAGACGGGCACGATCGCCGATCTGATCCACTACCGCAGCCGCACCGAATCGATCGTCACGCGCGTTGCCGAGCGCACGATGCAAACGGCGCACGGTGCGTTTCGTGCCGTCCTTTATCAGGACCACCCGAGCGGCTCGCCGCATCTCGCGCTCGTGCGTGGGACACCGTCGCCCGAACGCGACACGCTCGTTCGCGTGCACGAGCCGCTGTCGGTGCTCGATCTGCTCGAAGTAGGCAGCTCGACGCACTCGTGGACGCTCGACGCAGCCATGAAAGAAATCGCCTCGCGCGATCTCGGCGTCATCGTCATGCTCAATTGCGGCGACTCCAAGGACCATCTGGTCGACGTCTTCAAGGCCTTCGACGAAAAGGAGAAGGCCGAGCAGTTGAAGCGCCGCCCCGTCGATTTCAAGACCTATGGCATCGGCGCACAGATCCTGCGCGAGCTCGGCGTAGGCAAGATGCAGGTGCTGTCGAATCCGCGGCGCCTCGGCAGCATGTCCGGCTACGGCCTCGAAGTCACCGGTTTCGTGCCGATGCCCGGCGCCGCCGCGACGAAAAGCGCATAATCGGCCGTCGCCGCATCGGTTGCGACTCGCCCCCTTTCTCTTCTCACGGACAACCCCATGGAAATCGGACAATACCAACCGAATCTCGACGGCGACGGCCTGCGAATCGGCATCGTCCAGTCGCGTTTCAACGAACCGGTCTGCAACGGGCTCGTCGACGCCTGCATCGAAGAGCTCGAACGGCTCGGCGTGACGGGCGAAGACGTGCTGCTCGTCACGGTGCCGGGCGCGCTCGAAATCCCGCTCGCGCTGCAAAAGCTTGCCGAGAGCGGCCAGTTCGACGCGCTCATCGCGCTCGGCGCCGTCATTCGCGGCGAAACCTATCACTTCGAACTCGTTTCGAATGAAAGCGGCGCCGGCATCACGCGCATTGCGCTCGACTTCGGCATTCCCGTCGCCAACGCGGTGCTCACCACCGATAGCGACGACCAGGCCGTTGCGCGCATGACCGAGAAGGGCCGGGACGCGGCGCGCGTCGCAATCGAAATGGCGAATTTGTCGGTCGCGCTCGAGCAACTGAGCGGCGACGATGAAGACGAAGACGAGGAAGAAGAGGACGAGGCATGAAGAGTGCACGACGCCGCTCCCGTGAACTGGCCACGCAGGGGTTGTATCAGTGGCTGCTGTCGGGTGCCGCCGCCGGTGAGATCGATGCCCAGTTGCGCGGCGCGCAAGGGTTCGACAAGGCAGACAAGGAGCATCTCGACGCGCTGCTGCATGGCGTGATCCGGGACGCCGCCGATCTGTCGGCCGACCTCGCGCCGTGTCTCGATCGACCGATCGAACAGCTCTCCCCCGTGGAGCGCGCCGTGCTGCTCGTCGCCGCTTACGAGTTCAAGTGCCACCCCGACATCCCCTACCGTGTCGTCATCAACGAAGCAGTCGAGCTCGCCAAGACGTTCGGCGGCGTGGATGGCTACAAGTATGTGAACGGCGTGCTCGACAAGCTCGCGCTCACGCTGCGCCCCGGCGAAGCGCAGGCAAGCCGCGGCAGCCACTGATCGGGCGCGCCCGCGCCGACGCAGCCAACGGCCGCGCCCGTGCCCGTGCATCGCGGCGCGGGCCGCCCCCTCTCCTACTGAAATCGAACGCGCATCAGCATGACCGTCGCCACCGAACCGCTCGTCAAGCTCGCTTCGCGAGTCGACGCGATCGCCCCGTTCTACGTCATGGAGCTCGCCAAGCAAGCCGCGCAGCTCGAGCGCGCGGGGCGCGACATTATTCATATGGGCATCGGCGAGCCCGACTTCACGGCGCCCGAGCCTGTCATCGAGGCCGCCGCGCAGGCACTGCGGCGCGGCGTGACGAAGTACACCGGCGCGCTGGGCATCACCCCGCTGCGCGAAGCGATTTCCGATTACTACGCGCGCGTTTATGGCGTCTCGATCGATCCGGGTCGCATCATCCTGACGGCCGGTGCATCGGCGGCTTTGCTGCTCGCCTGCGCGGCGCTCGTCGATCGCGACGACGAAGTCCTGATGCCCGACCCATCGTATCCGTGCAACCGGCATTTCGTGGCAGCGACGGAAGGCAAACCGGTTCTCGTGCCGAGCGGCCCCGAGGCGCGCTTCCAGTTGAGCGCAAGCGATATCGAAACGCACTGGGGCCGACGTACGCGCGGCGTGCTGCTCGCTTCGCCATCGAATCCCACCGGCACGTCGATCGCTCCGGCCGAACTCGAGCGCATCGTCCATGCCGTACGCGCGCGTGGCGGCTTTACGATCGTCGATGAGATTTATCAGGGGCTGTGGTACGACGCGCGTCCCGTGTCGGCGCTCTCGTTTGGCGACGATGTGGTCACGGTCAACAGCTTTTCGAAGTACTTCAACATGACCGGCTGGCGGCTCGGTTGGCTGGTCGTGCCGCCCTCGATGATCGATGCTTTCGAAAAGCTCGCGCAGAACCTCTTCATCTGCGCGTCGGCGCTCGCGCAGCACGCGGCGCTGGCCTGTTTCGAACCCGAAACGATCGCGATCTACGAAGGCCGCCGGCTCGAATTCAAGCGGCGCCGCGATTTTGTCGTACCGGCGCTGAGCTCGCTCGGCTTTTCGGTGCCCGTCGTTCCCGACGGCGCGTTTTATGTCTATGCGGACTGCCGCGGCGTGCCGCACCCCGCGGCCGGCGACAGCGCCGAGCTCGCGAAGGCCATGCTGCACGATGCGGGCGTCGCGCTCGTCCCCGGGCTCGATTTCGGCGTTCACGCACCGCGCAACTATATTCGTCTGTCGTATGCGACGGCCTATCCGCTCATCGAGGAAGCCGTCGCCCGGCTGGGCCGGCTGTTCGGCCGGTCAGTCTAGTAAGACTGAACAGCCCCCCGCCGCAGCCCGCGGCGATCGCCCACAAAAATAAGCACCCGGCCGGGTGCTTTTTTTGTATCGGGCTCGCGTACGGCGTGGCTTACGCGCCAAGCTCCGAGCCGCCGCTCCCATGCTGCGTGTCGGCGTTGCCATCGCTGCCCGTATCGCTGTCGCTGCGGACGGGCGCCGTGCTCTTGACCGTGGCAGCCGCGGGATGATTGCTGTTCAGCGCGACCTGCACGCGCTTGTTCGAGGCGACCACGGCACGCTGCGGTTGAGGCTGCGGCGCCTGCGGCGCGTTGATGGGTACCGAGCGCCCGCGCGCGACGTCGCGCAATCGCGCCCGCTCCGCCATCACTTTTGCACCGTAGCCGCCATCGTCAGGCGACGTGGAACCGACATAGAAGCGCAAGCCCTCGGCAAGCGAGCCGCCGCGCGCGATGCAGTCCTTCAGCACGAGTGCGCCCACCGTGATATTGGCGAGCGGCTCGAGTGCCGCCGTCGTCCCCCCGAAATACTCGAACTTGTCGGAGTGGACCTTCGCCATCACCTGCATGAGGCCTTGTGCGCCTACTCCGCTTTCCGCGTAGGGATTGAAGCCCGATTCGATCGCCATGACCGCGAGCAGCAAGAGCGGATCGAGGCCGACCTGGCGGCCCGTTTCGAACGCCGCTTTCACGAGCTCGGAGACCGGTTCCTGTGCGACGTGATAACGGCGTGCCAGATACGAGGCGACGAGCGCCTGCTCGCGCACCGAGACGAGAACACGGTCGTCGCGCGCCTCCGCGGCCACGCGCTGCGAGGAAATCGTCTTCGCGAGCAGATCGACGCTCGTCGGGGTGCGTGCATCGAGCGAGGTTGCGCTGCTTGCGACACTGAGCCCGCTCGCGCCGCTGCCATCGAAAGCGCCGTCATAGCGCGCGTTGTCGGCGTTGATCGGGTTGGCACTGAGCGTCTCGTCGCGGGACGCGGCATGGGCCGGCGCGAACGGCGGCAGGGGATGGCCGCTCAACAGACGCGCGGGGCCGGCCTCGACGGCGGCCGTCAGCACCGGCATCAGCTTGGCTGCGAGCGTCCCACGCACCGTCGGCAACAGCCACAACGCGAGCGCCACCGCCACGGCGCACGCGCCGACGATGCTGAACAGATGGTGGCTGACACGCGTTCCACGGCGCAACGCTGCCCGCACGAGCGGGGCGAAGCGAACCTCGGGACGCCACGATAACCAAGTATTCATTCAGTTCTCCCATTGGGCATGGCCTCGCGAGGGGTACTGCGGCGCATGGAGCGCATATCGCGAAAGCCAAGGCGTGCACGGCCTTGGTTGGGACCGCGGCGACGCCGGGATACGGCACGGTACCGTCGAATACGGTACCGGACCGTGTGGAGAGCCACATCGGAGCAAAAGGACCGTCGGCATGCCCCGAAGGCATGCACGCGGTGGCTCTCACACGCAAACGCCAGCGGCACGAAGCGCTGGCAAGAACAACCATCGGACCGGGCACCGTGCAAGGCGGCGAGCGGTGACGCGGTGCGTCAATGACCGGGATATAGAACTCGAATCGCATTGGCCCAGCAGCCAATGCCGACGGATTCTAGCAGGCTTTTATAGATCGTCAATGCTACAAATTCTCAAATTCATAACTAAATGTAATTAAAGAAGGGCTCCAAACGGCCGAAAACTATGCCTCACGTGCGTTTCGGGCCGGTTGTGAAAACGCTTTCGACGACGCGATTCCGCCCTCGACGAGTACAATCGCAGGCCATCCGGCCCCCTCGCGGTAGCGGGGAACGGCCCTCATTCAAAGCGCCGCGCATCGGCCGCCGCCTGACCGTAATCCATGAAATACAAAGACTTGCGTGATTTTGTCGAGCGCCTGGAAGCAACGGGCGAACTGCGCCGCATCAATCATCCGGTGTCGCCTGTCCTCGAAATGACCGAGCTCGCCGATCGCGTGTTGCGCGCGGGCGGCCCGGCACTGCTTTTCGACGCGCCGACCGGCTACCGGTTTCCCGTACTCGCGAACCTCTTCGGCACGACGCGGCGCATCGCGCTCGGCATGGGTATCGATAGCGCCGGCGCGGCCAGCGACGGTGCCGCGCTGGAGTCGCTGCGCGATATCGGCCGGCTCCTGTCCGCATTGAAGGAGCCCGAGCCGCCCAAGGGGCTGAAAGACGCCGGCAAGCTGATCTCGCTCGCCAAGGCGGTCTGGGACATGGCACCGAAGACGGTGAGCTCGCCGCCGTGCCAGGAGATCGTCTGGGAGGGCAACGACGTAGATCTCGCGAAGCTGCCGATCCAGACCTGCTGGCCCGGCGATGCGGCGCCGCTCGTCACGTGGGGCCTGACGGTCACGCGAGGACCCAACAAGGCCCGGCAAAACCTCGGCATCTACCGACAACAGCTGATCGGCCGCAACAAGCTCATCATGCGCTGGCTCGCGCATCGCGGGGGCGCGCTGGACTTCCGTGAGTTCGCGCTCAAGCACCCGGGCCAGCCCTACCCGGTCGCCGTCGTGCTGGGCGCCGATCCGGCGACGATCCTCGGAGCGGTCACGCCTGTGCCCGACACGCTCTCCGAGTACCAGTTCGCCGGACTGCTGCGCGGCGGGCGCACCGAACTCGCCAAGTGCCTCACGCCCGGCGTGGACACATTGCAGGTACCCGCACGCGCGGAGATCGTGCTCGAAGGGTTCATTCATCCGCAGGCAGACGACGCCACGGCCGTCCCGCCCGGCGCCCCCGCGCGCCCGTCGCGCGGCCCCGCCGCGGCCTATGAACATGCGCTGGAGGGGCCCTACGGCGACCATACCGGCTACTACAACGAGCAGGAGTGGTTCCCTGTCTTCACCGTCGAGCGCATCACGATGCGCCGCGACGCGATTTACCATTCGACCTACACCGGAAAACCGCCCGACGAGCCCGCCATGCTCGGCGTCGCGCTGAACGAAGTGTTCGTCCCGTTGCTGCAAAAGCAGTTTCCCGAGATCACGGACTTCTACCTGCCGCCCGAAGGATGCAGCTATCGGATGGCCATCGTGCAGATGAAGAAGAGCTACGCCGGGCACGCGAAGCGCGTCATGTTCGGCGTCTGGAGTTTTCTGCGGCAGTTCATGTACACGAAGTTCATCGTGGTCGTCGATGACGATGTCGACGTGCGCGATTGGAAAGAAGTGATATGGGCCGTTACGACACGGGTCGACCCCGCGCGCGATACGCTGCTCGTCGAACGTACCCCCATCGACTATCTCGATTTCGCGTCGCCCGTGGCCGGTCTCGGCTCGAAGATGGGTATCGACGCAACCAATAAATGGCCGGGCGAAACCGATCGCGAATGGGGACGTCCCATCTCGATGGATCCGGCCGTGAAAGCACGCGTCGATACGCTGTGGGACCAGCTTGGCTTCGGCCGTTGATATTGCCGGCAAACGAACGCACGGCAAAACTGCTATGTACTCCCATTCCGCATCGATGCTGTCAAACGGCTTTTTTCTGTCTTTATCGCTGTGCCTCGACATCGGGCTCGTCAACGTCGCGATGCTTTCGCTGACGTTGCGGCACGGCTTCAAATCGGGGTTCTGGCTCGGGCTGGGGTCCTGCTTCGGCGATCTGGCCTATGCGACGCTCGCTCTCGCAGGGATGACCGCGCTGTTGCGCTTCGAAGCCGTCCGCTGGATCGTCTGGCTCGGCGGCGCCGCCATGCTGCTCTACCTGACCGGGAAGATGGCGCGCGAAGCGCTCGCGAGTTGCGCGGTCGTAGCGGACTCGACGGCGGCGCATGCAGACGCGTCGTCCGCTCCGGCGCGTGGGTTCGTGCGCGGTGCCATGCTCGCCCTCTCCTCGCCTTCGGCCATCGTCTGGTTCGCCGCGGTGGGCGGTGCGCTGATCGCGCGGGCCGGCGCGACCGATGCGCGCGCGGCTTCCGTGTTTCTCGGCGGATTCTTTCTCGGCGGACTCGCGTGGACGCTTTTTCTGTGCGTACTGGCCAGCCACGGACGCAAGCGCGCCGGCTCGGGCCTCTTACGCGCCTGCCACATCGTTTCCGCGCTGCTGTTCGCTTATTTGTCCTATAGCGTCATCGTGGACGGATACAGGGACCTCATCGTGCATATCGCGCGAACGGCTTGACGCATTCGCGCGGCGGTCGATAAAAAACGGCGCAACACCGCGGCAAAGCCTGTGTTGCGCCGCTTTTACGGCACCTGCGTCAGCGCGAACGCACCGGCGCATGGAACGCGATCAATAGCCCCAGGGGCGGCCCCGATAGCCTCGATGGTGGTGGTGCCATGGGCGGCCGTAATAACCGCCGACATAAGCCGGCGGCCCATAGACGACGGGCGGCGGCGCGTAGTAAACCGGCGGCGGCGCATAGTAAACCGGCGGCGGCGGCGAATAGACCGGATAGGCCGGCGCAATCGGGAAACCAATCCCGACGCCGACCGACACGTGTGCCTGCGCCGTGGCGGCGAACCCCACGCCAGCCGCAGCCACTGCTATCAACGCAACGAGCTTTTTCATTTCTATTCCTTTGCGGTGCAGGTGCGGCGCCCACAACGGCGCACGACTGACCCATGCACTGACATGTCAAATGTATAGAAAAAGCGTCGCACACACCGTGTGCATTTGTTGCAAATTGCAATTGCGCTGCGCGCCCAGCGCCGGGCCGCGCCATCGTCCGAGCGGAAGCAGCGACCGCCGCCGGTCCTCTTTACCGACCCACGGCTGCCGCGCCCACATTCATCGGTAATCTTTGATTACAAAACGATGTGTCGGACCCACACCCCGGCACCTGGACGCCGGGGCGGCGCGACGAACCCGCAGACGGGTTGCCGCGTCAGCCGACCTTCACATAGGTGAATTCGCGCGTAATGGCGGGGGGCACGTAGGCGCCACCGATCTTGACGCGCGGCGTCAGGCGCTTTTTCTGGTCCCACCAGATGCGCCGTTGCGAGGGACTCAAAAAGCGCAAGTGTTTGCGATAGGAAAAGACGTTCATCGTGACCTCCCATACATGGCTGCAACACCGGAACGAAAATACAACGCGAACTCATTCCAACCTTCGTCCATGCACCGGCGCGACGCGGGTGGCGTCCGTGCCCGCCTGGCGGCCTGCGACCGACGCCTTGCGGTCACATCGCACTTGTTCGTTATGCTGCCACTTTCTGCTCTGGCTCTCATACCACACCCGAAAACGATCCCCGAAAATCAGCACGAATCCCGGTTGCGCAACACGGGGAGTGTGGGCTAACGGCGACGCCGCTCGCCGCTGACAATCGAGATGCGCGATACTGCGGCGAATTGCATTTGCCCATCTTTCCCGACATGCCGTTTTCCCTCGCTCCGCGGCTCGGCTTCATCGGCGCCGGCCGGCTTGCCCGCTGTCTGGCGCTCGGCTTCGCGCGCGCCGGCTATCCCGTGACTGCCGTCGCGAGCCGCCGCGGCGATACCGCGCGTGAGCTTGCCACCGTGCTCGGCGCCTGCCAGGCCGTGGAAGATCCGCAACAGGTCGTCGAAGCCGCCGATATCGTCTTTTTAGCGACTCCCGATGACAGCATCGGTACGATCGCGAACACATTACAGTTCGATGGCGCCATCGCGCGCGGCGCCCGCAAGGCGCTCGTGCACTGTTCTGGGGCAACCGGCGTCGACATACTGGCCGGCGCCGCGGCGCAAGGCGTGCTGACCGGCGGCTTCCATCCGCTCTTTCTCTTCAGCGGCGCCCCAGGGGACATGGACCGTATCGCGGGCTGCTCGATCACGATCGAAGCGAACGACGAGCTTGCCCAAGCATTGAAAACGCTGGCGCGCAGTATGTCGTGCCATCCGCTCGAGATTCCGGCCGGGCAACGGATGCTCTATCACGGAGCAGCCCACTATGCCGCAAGCTTCGCGCTTTGCGCACTGTCCGAAGCCGTGGAACTCTGGCGCACGCTCGGGTTGAACGAGGAAGACGCGTTGCGGGCGTTGCTGCCGATGCTGAGCGGCACCATCGACACAGCCCGGGAGAAAGGCTTGGCCAATGCCCTCGCGGGCCCGGTTTCGCGCGGCGATGCGGCGCTGCTGCAAAAGCAATTGGCTTGCTTCGAGGCGCTCGGCAGCGATCACGCCGCGCTTTATGGGCTGCTCACCCGCCGTGCCGTGGCGCTGGCGCGGCAGCGTGCGAATCCACCGGCGACACTCGATGCAATCGATCGCATCGTGGAGGATTCGCTCGCCCGTACGCTGCAAGTGCAAGCCGCAAGTAAGCCGTGATATGGTGACGACCGGCGCGGCGCGCCGCACTTTCCTAAGAACCCAAGAACGAAAGGACCAACGATGTTCGGCGATATCGCCCGCTTTCTGCTCAACACCGTATTCACGCTTTTCGGGGCTGCGCTCCTCCTGCGGGCGTGGATCGTCGCGGTACGCATGCCGCCTTACAACCCGGTCTCGAACGCGGTCAACCACGCAACGAACTGGCTCGTGCTGCCCTTGCGCCATGTCTTCAAGACGGCGCGCGGAATCGACTGGGCGAGCCTGGTCGCCGCGCTGATCGCGGCGATCGTCTATGTGGTGCTGATGGTGTCGGTCGCCGGTGTCGATCCGCTCGGGCTCGCGCCCGTCATCGCGATCGTGGCGTTGCTGACCGTCATCAAATGGGCGTTGAACCTGCTCGTCTGGCTGACGATCCTGATGGCGTTGCTCTCATGGCTCAATCCGAGCTCGCCCGCCATGCCGATCCTGTATCAGCTGACCGCGCCGTTTCTCAATCCGCTGCGGCGCGTGCTGCCGCGCTTCGGCGGCATCGATTTGTCGCCGATCCTGCTCTTCGTCATCGTTCAGGTGCTGTTGATGATCGTGACGCGCGTGGCCGTTTCGCTGACGCTGTTCGGCATTTGAAGCGGCGGCGAGCGGGTCGCAAAGCGGGCGCGGCCGGGATACGGCACGAGGCATCGGCGAGTGCGCACTTCATTCCGTTGCCGCATCCCGGCACGGCATCAAGCGCGCACCTGAGCGCTGCGGCACCATTCGTCGAAACCAATGCGGCCTAGACGCGCCTCGCCCAACGGCACGAGCGAACGCTCTTCGACCACGCCGCCGAAATAACGGGCCTCCGGGTCGCGTACGACTTCGCGCACATCACCGACTGCCTTCAGATAGCGAGCGATGATTTCGTCGAACGGCGCGCGCTCCGGGCCAGCGATCTCGACGATCCCGTTTCGCGGCGCCGCGAGCGCCACCTGGGCAACGAAGGCCGCGACGTCGTCGGCCGCGATGGGCTGGAACAGACCGGGCGAGAGCCGCACGACGTTTCCAACGGTACCGGCATCGGCAATGCCGCGCAGGAATTCCATGAACTGAGTCGAACGGATGATGGTGTAAGGCACACCCGAAGCCTCGATCAGTTTCTCTTGAGCAACCTTGGCGCGGAAATAGCCGTTCTCGGGCGTCCGGTCCGCACCGACGATCGACAGCGCGACATGGTGACCGACGCCGGCGGCGGCCTCCGCCGCATGAACGTTGCGGCCGGAAGTCTCGAAGAATTCCCGCACTGCCTTGTCTTCGAACGAGGGCGAATTGGCGAGATCGACTACCACCTGCGCGCCGGCAATGGCCGCATGGAGCCCCTCGCCGGTGATGCTGTTGATGCCATTATTGGGCGAGGCCGCGACGACGACATGGCCACCTTGACGCAGAATAGCGACGGTCTTCGAGCCGATCAGGCCCGTACCGCCAATGACGACGATCCTCATGATTCACCCTCCATCTGGTTAGCGGCAAGGCGCCGGAGGAACTCATCGTAAAGGGGAGGCGCGTATCGCGGTAGACACGCAAACAGGCTCACTGTGTTGTCCTAATAGCAGCAATCGAAGTCGCTCAACCGCGCAGCGAGTCGCGACGCCCTGCAATAGATGAAGCCGCGAACCGTGTCACAAACGGCAGCGCAGATACGTCTAGTTCGCTTATGGACTCCAAGACTTGCGCTCCCATGTCAACGTACCCCTCACGCTTCCCCCTTTCGGGCGCGGACGATCAGTTCGCAAGCAAAATGGCGACCAGTTTTGCTTGCGTCGTTTCTTTTTTGGCCGTCGCCAGCGAAGGCAACTTTTCCCGCGCGGGCGACCGCCTCGGCATCGGTCGCTCTTCGGTCAGCCGGAACGTACAGAAACTCGAGGCCCAACTCGACACGCGTCTCTTTTTGCGCACGACTCGCAGTACGTCGCTGACGCGCGAGGGCGAGCTCTTCTATGAGAACTGTCAGCCGGGTATGGAGCGCATCGCCCAGGCGCTCGAAGACATGCGAGAGCTGCGTACCGGGCCGCCGCGCGGCCATCTGCGCATCGGTTCGACGCCCGGCTTCGGCCGCAAGGTCGTCGCGCCGCTATTGCAGAACTTTCACATGCAATATCCCGAGATCGAGCTCGAATTGCTGCTGAACGATCAGCCCGCCGACTTCACCGCCGATCGAATCGACGTGTCCTTTCGCGAGGGTCGCATGGAAGACAGCGGAATCGTGGCTCGGCAGTTGATCCCCATGCAGATGATTGCCTGCGCGTCACGCGGTTATGCGCGGATTCACGGTTTGCCGCGCCACGTCGACGAGCTCCCGAATCATCGCTGCATCAACTTCCGGACGGCTTCGGGCCGCATCAGGGAATGGGAGTTCAAGATCGACGGGGTCGCGCAGCGGCGCCAGCCTTTCGCGCAGCAAACGTTCAACGACGCGGATCTGGTGCTGCAGGCGGTGCGCCACGGAGTGGGCATCGCTCAGTTGCCCGCCTACCAAGTCTGCGACCTGCTCGAGGATGGACAACTGCTCAGCTGTCTCGCGCAGCATGCACCCGACGATGGCGGCCACTATATCTGCTATCTCAGCCGCAAGCATCTTCCGGCCCGAATCCGGGTGTTCATCGACTACATGATCGAGCACACCAGAGCACTCGATCTGCAGTGTCTGCCGACGATGCCGACCTTATCGACAGTCGAATGACGGTAAGAAGGCACTGGAAGTGCCTGCTTCAGTGCGCCACTGCCGTCGCCGCGCCGCCGGCCTTCGCGGGCCGAGTGAGCCATACCAGCGGAATGATCGCAATGAAGATCATCGACGAGAGCCAGAAGATGTCGTTCAGTCCGAGCATCGCGGCCTGCGCATTCAGCGAGTGTTCGAAGAATGCCGCGGCCTGATCCATACCACCGCCGAGCATCGCGCGAAGGTTCGCGATGGAGCTCACATAGTCGGGGTTGTTCACGCTCGATTGTTCGACGAGCTGCGCATGATGCAATATCGTGCGGTCGTTCCAGCCCGTCGAGATCAACGATGTGCCGACACCTCCCGCGAGCACGCGCATGAAGTTGGACAAGCCGGCGGCCGCCGGAATCTTGTCCACCGACAGCCCCGACAAAATGATCGCGGTAAGCGGCGTAAAAAAGAGTGCCATGGGAATGCCTTGCAACAGCGTCGGCAGCACCAAGGTATATGCGTCGACGTCTGTCGTGTAATGCGAACGCATGAAGAACACCGCTGCAAAGCCGAGAAAGGCCAGCGTCGCGAGGATCCGCGCATCGGACTTCGGCAAGATCTTCGCCATCACGGGCGCGAGCAGCACGGCGAAGATTCCGAGCGGCGCCGTCACGAGACCGGCATCCACCGAACGATAGCCTAGATAACCCTGAATCCACTGCGGCAGGATCACGAGGTTCGAGAAGAACACCGCGTACGAGATCGAGATCGCAATTGTGCCGCCGCGGAAGTTGCGTTGCGCAAAGAGGCGAAGATCGACGATCGGGTTCTTCTCCGTGAGCTCCCAGATCAGGAAGAACAGGAAGCTGATGGCGGCAACGACGGCGAGCGTGCAAATCACGGGCGAGTTGAACCAATCGAGATCCTTGCCCTTGTCGAGCATGATCTGCAGCGACGCAACCCACGCGATCAGCGACAGCAGCCCCACCTTGTCGATGGAAAGCTTTCGCGCCGGGGAATCGCGGTCACGGTAGATCACCCAGGTGACGACGGCGGCAAACAGCCCCACGGGTATGTTGATATAGAAGATCCACGACCAGCTATAGCTGTCAGTGATCCAGCCGCCCAGCGCAGGACCTGCAATCGGCCCGACTGTCGCCGTCATCGCCCACAGCGACAGCGCCGTCGAACTTCTTTCCTTCGGATACGAGCCGAGCAAAATGGCCTGCGACAGCGGAATCAGCGGACCTGCGACGGCTCCCTGCAACACGCGAGCAGCGAGTAGCACGATCAGGTTCGGTGCGACGCCGCACAGCCACGACGAGAACACGAACAGCACGATCGCGGCCACGAATAGCCTGATCTGACCGACGCGCTGTGTCAGCCAACCCGTCAACGGAATCGCGACGGCATTGGCCGCCGCGAAAAGCGTGATCACCCATGTGCCTTCGTCGACGGATACGCCGAGATTGCCCGAGATGGTTGGAATCGCAACGTTGGCGATGGAAGAGTCGAGAACGTTCATGAACGTCGCGAGCGCGACCGCGATTGTCGCGAGGACCAGTTTGCCGCCTGTCAGCGGAGGTGGTGCAAGTTGCATCGAGGAATTCATCTCGCTTCCAGTCTGAAATTTTAGACAGGTCCGGCGTATCGATCCGGCCCGTCAGAGTAGTGAATGAACGGGAACACGAGCGCGGGTCGCGCTCCGGCAGGCAATTCAGCCTGCGTGCTGTTTGGCGTCACTCTTATCGCTTGGGTCGCCCTTTGCGGAAGGCATCGACGATATGACGTCGCCCATGGACCCCGCATGCGACGAAACGCTGTTCTGCGCGATGATCTTTTCGATCTCGGCATCTGCCTGCGCGCCGTATTCGGCAAACACATTTGTGCGATACGACGTGTTCCTGGCGGCGCCGAGCTGCGGGCCGGTCTCGTTGCGCGTATCCACGTCGACATCCATCGACAGGCCGATGCGCAGCGGATGCGCTTCGAGCTCCCTGCGATCGAGCTGGATGCGCACGGGCAGACGCTGAACGATCTTGATCCAATTGCCCGTCGCGTTCTGCGCGGGCAAGGTGGAGAACGCGCTGCCCGTGCCCGCTGAGAACCCGAGAACGCGGCCGTGGTAGCGGACCTTCCCGCCATACACATCGGCCGTCATCGTCACCGGTTGGCCGACGCGCATGTTGCGTAACTGGCTTTCCTTGTAATTCGCTTCGATCCACACACCCTCGAGCGGCACGATCGCCATCAGAGACGTGCCCGGCGACACGCGCTGCCCGACCTGCACCGAACGCCTCGCGACATAGCCGGTGACGGGCGCTGGCAACGTGTCGCGCGCATACGCGAGATATGCATCGCGAACTTTCGACGCGGCGGCCTGCACGTTCGGGTGCTGGCCGATCGTCGTGCGCCCGGTCAAGGCGCGATTGGCTTGCGCCTGTCGACGTGCGGCATCGAGCGCCGCCTGCGCGGCCGTCACGGCGTCACGCGCGTGCGCGATGTCTTCGGCCGACACGGCGCCCGTATCGGCGATGGCCTGGCGGCGGCGTAGATCATCCTGCGCACGGACCAGATCGGAGCGCTTCTGCGCGACGTTCGCGGCATAGAAATCGTTGTCCACATATAAACGGCTGACCTGCCGCACGGCCTGCCCGAGCAGGGCTTCCGCGTTGCCGAGCGCAACTCTCGCATCCGCGTTATCGAGCGTAACCACGGGGTCTCCTGCCTTCACCATCTGTGTATCGTCGGCATTCACGGCAACGACAGTGCCCGTCACCTGCGGCGTCAACTGCACGAGATTGCCGCTGACGTACGCATCGTCGGTAGATTCGTGGTAACGCGCATACGTCATGTAGTACGCACCGTAAGCCCCCGCCGAGACAACGACAGCCGCGCCGAGCAGCGCGAGCAGCAGCTTGCGCTTGCCCGTGTCGGGTCCGGTCGCGACTGCGGCTTTCGGGTCAGCTACTGCGTCATGTTTCGCGCCGCTCGTCCGGGTCTCCTGGCCCTCCACAGCATTGATTTCGCTCATTTCAGTTCTCCAGGCAAATTCGGTGGTGGCGCCTTAGCGTGCGGCGACAACAGGCGTTTTGAGTGCGGACGCTTGCGTGCGCGACGCTGCCGCAGAGTCTTGGTTCGACGTATCGACGAAACCGCCTCCAAGCGCCGAAGCCAGTGCAATCTGCTGATCTCGGCGGTTCATGCGCAAATCCGCGACAGCCTGATCGGCGGAAAGCGCGGCGACGTCGGCATTCAAAACCGTCAACTGATTCGTGAGACCAGCCTTGTACTGAATGAGCGCGAGCTTGTCGGCCTGGTGTGCGGCGTCCTGCGCGATCTGCGCATCCGCAAGCTGCGCATCCGTCGAACGGACATCCGCGAGTTGCTTGGCGACTTCGTTGAGCGCGCTCACGAGCGACTGGTTGTAGGTCGCGACTGCGTAGTCGAAGTCGGCGTAGCGGCCCTTCAGTTGTGCGCGCAGTTCGCCCGCGTCGAAGATGGGCAGATGGATGGCCGGACCGACCGATGCAGTGCGGCTCGCCGCCGTCAGAAAGCGGCCAAAGCCGAATGCGTCGAGCCCGATTGCAGCACTCAGGTTGATGTCGGGATAGAACTCGGCCTTCGCCTCGTTCACATCGTGTGTCATCGCATCGACACGCCATCGCGCAGCCACGATCTCCGGGCGGCGACTCAGGAGATCCGCCGGCAGATTGTCGGGCAGGCGCACATCGTCACCCATGCCCAGCGTCGGGCGCGCGATCTGCAAGCCGCGGTCGGGACCTGCGCCAAGCAGCGCAGCGATCTCATAGCGAACCGCGAGGATGCGTCCGTCGAGCGATTTCAGCGCGGCGCGGCTCGTCGCGAGATTGGCCTGCGCGGTCTTGCGCTCGACTTCCGTGTCCAGCCCCGTCGCGATGCGCCCCGCCGTGATCCGCTCGATCTGCTCGCGATGCGTGATTTCGTCTTGAGCGATGTCGCGCAGCACATACAGGCGCGCAAGCTGGTTGTACGTGCGAGCAATCGACGTCGTCAGCGTCAGCTTGACGACTTCCGCGTCGGCTCGGCTCGCCTGATGCAGCGAGATCGCCGCTTTCAGCGCTTCGCGGTTCTTGCCCCACAGATCGAGATCGTAGGACGCGCTCAAGAGGCCCTTGTTCTCGGTCTGCCACGAGCCGCCAAAAGGAGGCGGCACGAACGTCGTACTCGAGAACCGTTGACGCGTGAGCGCATAGTTCGCGTCGACTCGCGGCATCGTGCTCGCCTTCGCCGTTTCGCTGTAGGCCGATGCAGCCCCAACGCGTGCACGCGCCTGCTCTAGCGTCGGACTGCTTTTCAGCGCTTCCTCGATCAGCGCCTTGAGTTGCGCGTCGCCGAACTGGTCGGCCCAATTGGCGGCGGGCCAATGGCCTTGTTGCGCGGGAAGGCTTTGCCGAGTGGCATACTGCTGCGGCGCGGCCATTTTCGCGTCGCCGTGGATATCGGCATAGTTCACGCACGCCGACAGCGCCGCCGCGAACATCACCACACCCGGTTTCAGCGCACGCGATACGCACTGCCTGATGTTTGACTGAATGCTCATCTTCCGGCCCATCATGCATTCCTCTCTCGCAAGCGCGAACAGGGTCTTGATGCCTTGCCATGGATTCCTCATGCATCGGCGTACCTGTTCACTATGTCCGACACCTGACACACACCATGTGCAGAAGTGTTCGCAGTTATTGCTCAGCAGCCGATATCGGTCTTCGCCCAAGCGGGATCTGGCTCGCTCCACGGCATCTATCCCGGTATAAATGGCGTCCGGTACAGATCGAACCTTTATCCCTCTTCCCGCCGCAAAGCGGTGTAACGGGATATATTCAATGGGCCGACGTTGCGCGCAATGATGAAATCCACCGTAGTGAATTACCCGTCCATTTCCCGCATAAATTCCATGGTGCGTATAGCCTTCCCGCTCGGCGACAATATGCGCGCCAACTTCGATAGCGCATTCGGCGATGCCCAGCTCCGGTGAAGTTGTGCGGCAATCAAGATATGAAATTTCCATGGCGAACCGCCCATGTTATGGGTGCAATAAGACGCGAGTCCCTCCGAGATTCCGCTCGGAGATCCAATTGGATGCCCGCCTTGCGAGCCGCATCTTTCCGTTGTCAGGCCTGATTGGCTATGGAAGATTGCGATTTGAGAGGCGGATATCGGGCTTCAGATAATGCCGCTGAACGAGACGGCAATTGCAAGCCCGACACTCACCGCAGAAAGCATGATCCAGCCTGCAAACATCGATAGGGATCCGAGACGAAACATGGCGCTCTCCACTAACGACCTCGACGCCCCGCCAACTCAATCGAGCTGATCGCGGTGTCATGTCGGAATAGTAGGCGTCGAGTCGCCACCTCGGTAGATACGCATCGGAACACTCACTGTTGCCCTGTGGACACCAATACAACATGCGACGGCACTACTTGTGGTGTTCACACCTGATGCAGGCTTTCCGAGTCGTCGGTATTGAATTCGCCCAGGCAAAGGGAATTGCGCGCCCGGATCTCGTCCGTCATGAAATCGACGAACACACGAATGCGTGACGGCAGATGCTGCCGGCAGAGATAGCAAATGTAGTGACCCCGGTCATCCGGAACATATCGCCTTAGCGCCGCGACGAGCTCGTTGCGCGCAATGTAATCGCACACTTGATAGCCCGGCATCTGGGCGATTCCGCGGCCCTCCAGGACCGCTTGCAATACCAGGTCTGCGTCGTTGAAAGTCAGTCTGGCGGTCGGCAGATACTTTCGCAGATGGCCGTCGACCTTGAAATCCCAATCAAAGACGCGACCGTTGAACCTCAGGTTGATACAGTCGTGCTGGGCCAGGTCTTCCAGCGTGGATGGAAGACCCCGCTCCTCGGCGTAGGCGCGCGACGCGCAGAGTACCAACTGCATTGGAATCAACTGTTTCGCAATGATGCTGGAATCCTCGATGCACCCATCGCGAAACGCGACGTCGATCTGTTCCGCTGCGAAATCGACTGGCCTGTCGTCCAGCAGCAGGTCGACTGCGATATCAGGATAGACCTCGGAGAACCGGAAAAGCAGCGGAGCAACCACTTTGCGTCCGAACCCGACAGTCGAGAGGACGCGAAGGAAGCCACGCGGTGGACCCTGGCGGAGGTCCAGCATATCGTTCACGGCCCCAACGATATGAGCCACGCCCTGGTTGCAGTTCTCGAAGAACCTTTCGCCCTCTTGCGTCAGGGTTGTCGTTCTTGTCGTTCGGAGAAACAGGCGCGTACTGAGCTGCGTTTCGAGCTTCTGAACATTTCGGCAGACAGCCGAACGCCCTACCCCCAATCGCTCCCCGGCTTTGGCGAAGCTTCCCTCGGTTGCGACCGCCATGAAGGCGATGATCCCAGCGTAGCTCGTCGCGAAACAGGTAGACAAAGCGTCAGCGTTATTTGGCAAGCCAACGCGGAAGCCTCGCTGCGATGTATCCGATTGGTCCATTGATAGCCCCAATACTGAGACGTGGTCGGATCGGCCGTCCGGGTGCCAGCCTGCGCTGGCACCGGCAACGACTGCCAAGTTGCAACTATGAAGTGGCGGTCATTGGCGCAACTCCGGGGGGACCGGAAACGGCTGCATGGAAAACTATCGGGCAAGGTCCCCGTCGCATGCGGCGCCGTCAACCTGGAGATGTGGGTCTGGATGGAAGTGTAACACTCGCCTGTTTCGAAAGCAGTCTCTTGGATGAGCGCCTAATGTCCGATCATTTCATTTGGATTGTCGCCAAACGAGAAACATCATGTCGCCCATGACGGCCCTACCGTTGCTATCGGCGTCCGTTTACGATGGGGGCGGCATTGTCCCGTAGTCTGCAAGAGAGACTCCGACCAATCGCTGGCTGGGGTCGGATCGCACGTCACTGAACTCGAGAATGCATCATGGACGATAAAAAGCTGCAAGCGCCTCCGCTTTCCCTTCTCGACAGGTATCGGGGCCGCGATTTTCATCCCCTCTATACAACGAGTGTCACCGTTTCCGGGGGCGAGACGGGACACGGGCGCGCATCTGGAGTGGCCCGCTCGGACGACGGAAATCTGGTTGTGGAGCTGCGGCTGCCCACCGAGTTCGGCGGCCCCGGGAACGGGACCAATCCCGAGCAGTTGTTCGCCGCGGGCTTTGCGGCGTGCTTCCACGGCGCGCTGAACCTGCTCGGCAAACGCGCCGCGATGGACATCGCCGATACTGCTGTCGAAGTGCAGGTTTCGTTCGGTCGCGATCCGATGGACGGAGGCTATGCGTTGGTCATCGACCTGCGGGTCCGGATGCCGGGCGTCGATCGATGCGTGGCGGAAGAGATGGTTCGAACTGCCGAGCGCTTGTGCCCGTATGCAAAGATGGCCCGACAAGGGACCGTCAATATCGTGACCGTCGTTGACTGACCCAACGCCCATGGGGCGGCAAGCGCGCGTGATTGTCCGTTGTCGAAGACATTCCCTACTTCACCGGCACCAGGACCGGCGCACCTTCGTCTTCAAAAGATCACACCGCTCATCCGCTATGCGCCGGCATGGCCAACGTGCGCTCGTATTGCGTCAACCGCAGCTCCGTCGGCATCGCCGAAAGCTGCTCCAGCAACGCCGTCAATCGTCGGCGATCGACGATCGATATGGTTGTCGCTTCCAACAGGTGCTCGATCTGCGAGACCCAGTATTCACGACGGATCAGCCAGGGAAGGCGGGCTAAAGTGTGCACCGTCTTTTCCAGTCGCTCGATTTCTCCCCTCACCATGCGTATCCTCCTGCCCCGTCGGAAACCCACCGCTCCGTACGGCCGGATGTCTCCGAGCCGTTCGATGAACTTGGCGCAACAACCATACATCGAGTCGCGGAATGACGGTCAGGCCCACCAGGCTCGGGAGAAGGGATAGCCACAGCGTTCGCGCAAACGTTTGGCCGTTCATCACCGCCCTCTCGTCATGACTCCATGCCTCTTGTGTAACGGCTGACGAGTGCGGCACTTGATAGGGGCAAACCCTCATTCGGCGCGTACCCTCCCGCAATCGCGAGAGCCGGCCTCGGTTGCGTTCACGGTCTACGTATTGTCGATGGCACCGAAGCGGGCTGGGATGATCGCATAGAGGGCGCGCAGCTTTTCCTGCGAGACGCGTTCGATGAGACGCTTCGCTTCGGCCTCGGTCACGACGAATTCGACTTCGACCGTCAACGAGCCCTGAAGCTCGAAGAAGCGCTCCTCGTGCAGAACACGATGCGCGCCGAAACCGGCCATCGCGCGAAAGGCGGAGCCGCCCGTCACGCCCATTCGGCTCGCTTCGGTCAGCAACCACTCCCACAACGGCTTCCAATGCAGCCGATGGTTTTCGTGGACATAAAACCGTAACAGCACATACTCGTCCATGGCGCGTCTCCAGGAACGGGGGAGCAGGAGCGGGCGCCGGCCGGCCTCCTTACGCTGCGTAGAGCCAGGCCCGGGCTGTCCAGATGCCGAGACCGGTCAGCGCGAACGAGCCGAACACATGCAGCGCCGCTTCGATCAGCGCCCACGCAAATTGCCCTTGCGCGATCAGTGTGACCACTTCCGCCGAAAACGTCGAGAACGTCGTGAGCCCGCCCATGAAGCCGGTGATGACGAAGAGCCGCCATTCGGGCGGCAAACCGGCCTTCGCGGTGAAAAAGACCAAGGCGACGCCGATCAGATAGGCGCCGATGAGGTTGGACGCAAGGGTGCCGAGCGGCACCATCGGAAACACCGCATTGAGTCCGATCGAAAATCCCCAGCGCAGCAACGCGCCCAAACCGGCGCCAATGAAAATGGAAAGCAGCGTGTAACCCAAGGTCCCGTCCTGATTCAAGTCATGTTCGGCGTTTTTTTATGAACCGGGATGGTACGGCAGACGAGGCCGGACGAACAGCGTCGTTCGCGTCGAACCGCCCTTCGAACAACTCGCGCTCACGAGCCAGCCCTTCGCCCACGACATCGAAGAACGCTCTGACGCGTGCCGTGCCTTTCAGATCGGAGTGCGCGACGATCCAAAGCTCGCCCTCGAGTTCCGGCACCGGTGCGCGCAGCGCACGGACGACGCCGGGCTGGCTGTCGCCGAGATAGCACGGCAATAGCGCGAACCCGATACCGGCACGCGCCGCGACAAACTGGTTGATGAGACTGTTGGTCCGGTAAACGAAAGCGTCGGCAGCGGCAGTGCGAGCCAGCCATTCGGCCGCCTGGATACCCGATGCAGCGTATTCCCAGCCAATCAACGCGTGGCCTTCGAGTTCGGCGACGTGCGCCAATGCGCCGCCGTGCGCCTCCAGATATTCGGGCGAGGCGTAAAGCGCCCATGCGACATTGGCCAGCCTGCGGCCCCAGAGCTCGCCTTCCTTCGGGCGCACCGGACGCAGCGCGATATCGGCCTCCCGGCGCGAGAGATTGAGCACGCGGTTGTCGACGGTCAGTTCGACCACGATGCCGGGATGCGCCTCTCTGAATGCCGCCAGGTGGCGGGTCAGCCGACTGAAAGCGAGTGTTTCCGACGAAGTGACGCGCAATCGGCCGGACAGCCGATGGTCCCGGCCCGTGATGTCGCGATCCATGGCCAGCACCTCGTCCTCCATCCGTTCGGCCGCGGCAGCCATGCGGGCCCCGGCTTCCGTGGCCTCGTAGGCCCCGCCCGCCGAGCGTTCGAAAAGACGCACGCCAAGCCGGCTTTCGAGCGCCTTCAGACGTCGAAAGGCCGTCGAATGATCGACGCGCAGCCGCTCGGCCGCCGCCGTCAGGCTGCCTGTTCTACATACGGCGAGGACAAGGCGAAGTTCGTTCCAGTCGTTCATGAACGCGACGCTAATCGGCTTCTTGCGCGGTTGCAAGCCCGGACCGCGTTCGTACCATGGGTTTTGCGTCTATGCATCGGTCGCGTCAGCCCGAGCGAGGGGCCGAAGGGGACGATGCGACCGGGACCGGCCTCGCGCTGCACGAGATCGTCTCGCGTGCGACACTGGCGGACATTCGCGCCCTGTCCGGGGCGCCGTTTGTGCCGTTTGTGCCGTCCGCGCGATCGCATGCGCGTACCGGCCGAGGAGCGTCCATGCCCGACACCATCGACTGGTTCTTCGACGTAGTCTCCCCGTTCGCCTACCTGCAGATCGAACAGTTCGACAAGCTGCCGGCAGGCCTGGCCATCCGTCCGCGCCCGGTGGTGCTCGGCGCGATCCTGAACCACTGGGGCCAAAAGGCCCCCGCCGAGATCGACGCGAAGCGTACGTTCACCTACCGGCATGCGCTGTTTCGCGCTCAGCAACTCGGCATTGCATACCGCATGCCGCCCGCGCATCCGTTCAACCCGATCAAGGCGCTACGTTTGACGATTGCGATGGGCGGCTCGCTCGATGCGGTCCGTGCGGTGTTCCGGCACATCTGGCGCGACGGACAGGAAGTGGCCTCACCCGAGGGCTTTGCCGCACTGTGCGAAGCGGTCGGATTTCCGGAGGGCGTCGCCGCCGTCGAGCAGCCTGCGGTGAAAGACGCCTTGCGCCATCACACCGACGCGGCGATCGCACTCGGCGTGTTCGGTGTGCCCACGTTCGTGCGTAACGGCGATCTGTTCTGGGGAGAAGACGCGACGGCGATGTTCCTGCAATGTCTGGAGAGCGACTGGCTGGCCACGCCGGAAGTGCAGCGCGTGAGCGCGTTACCGGTCGGCGTCCGGCGTAGCGGATCGTGACACCCAGGCGCGCCCGCGGGACTCCATGACGTTGGGACGACCGCGGCCGCCCCGGCGAACGAAAAGACCGCTATCCGGTCTAGCGCGCGCCCAGCGGCGCCGGAGATTTCGGGTTCAGGGCCGCGGCACTCGAATCGTGGTTGGCGAAGGGCTCGGCGGTGCGCTTCATTTGCGCCGCAATGTTCGCGAACTGCCGTTCGTATGCAGCGGTATGGCCTGACTTCACGGCGGCGCTCACGTAATCGTTCGCCGTCGGGTAGGCGGCACGAACGTCGCCGAACGGACCAATACGGGCGTACCAGTCGGAAGGATTCCCAAAACCCATTTGCTCCAGACTCCGGCGCGCCTCGGAAAAGTATCGAACCATATCGGTCACCGACCCGTACTCGGCGGTTTCCTTCAATCGAGCAGCATGCTCGATGCCGAGGCGTCCATGCTTGACATGCCGGTTGAGCGTCTCGAACTCTTCGCCCCGATACAGGTTCGAGATTTCCACCGCAAGCGCTGGCAGCGACCGGTGAGCACCGCCCGGGGCATCGCTAGCCACTTCCTCCGAAAGATGGATGCGACGCAGTCCGGGGTGCGTAAAGGCTTTGGGCAAATGGTCGCCGCGGGCAACGGTGATCGTGACTCCCCCTTCGCCGACCACCTTTTTCATGCGTGCGCGAAACGTCGGCGATTGCTCGTGGAGTACCTCGAGTTTCGCGACGAGATTCGATACGCGCGGGTCGTCGGCCGGATTTCGGATATGCGCGGCGACAGCAGTCCACCCGCTCGACTTGGCCACCGCGGCCGGTCGTGCGCTGCTCGCAGCCCGCCCGGGCAGCCCTTGCAGGTAGCCATCGGCGAGCGCTCGCCGACCACGAGAAGCGGACGACCCGGCGGCATTCGATGACGATGCCTGGCTCCCGCCCGTAGCGGATGCGATCGGGTGCGCCCCGTTCGTGCGAGTGATGTCGAAGCCCATTTCCGCGCTCGTGATGCCGTTACCGATAAAGGAAACGTCATGCTGACCCCGGCGGGTTCGAAGTGCCGCATTGTCCGGCGAAATGCGGGGGCGATGCGCGAAGGCATCGCCAGACCGTTCGCTACGCTCGCCGCCGTGCAGCGAAATGTGCGATGAGAGCGCGAATGCCCCGCTCCGGCATTCGGCGACGGCCCGCGCCTCATGCGGCGATTCCTTTTCATGATCGTCCCTTATGGCGCCGGCCGCCGGAGATGTGGTGAGAAGGCGCCAGCAAATCCGTGTCGCATTATCGACATCGCCATCGTTCGCTATATGCCACCATCAGGCCGAGCGTGCAACAGGGTCGTGGGATCCGTGGTAACGTACGCTCCGTTCGTCAAGAACACGTTCTCGGGGCGGGGTGCAATTCCCCACCGGCGGTAATCGTCTTAACGGACGTAGCCCGCGAGCGCTCTGTTTCGACATTGCTGCGATAACAGAGGTCAGCAGACCCGGTTGGATTCCGGGGCCGACGGTATAGTCCGGATGAAAGAGAACAGGACAGCCAGCATTCCCGCGCACGCGGGAGACGGCTGTTCTTCGCCCTGTTTACTCAAAACAGGCTGAAATCCATGAACAAATCTCTCTCGATCGAAGCACAAGCACCATTCGTTTACGGCGGCAATGGCACCCGGATCGCCTTTATCCAGGCATGCTGGCACCGCGATATCGTTGACCAGTGCAAGCACTCTTTTCTGAACGTCATCAAAGAGTTCGGTTACGGCGCTGAGGACATCGACCTCTACGAAGTCCCAGGCGCGTTCGAAATCCCCCTGCATGCCAAAAGGCTCGCCCAGAGCGGTCGTTACGCAGGCATCGTCGCGGCGGGACTAGTCGTCGATGGCGGCATCTATCGCCATGAATTCGTCGCTCAGGCGGTTATCTCAGGCTTGATGCAGGTTCAGCTCGAAACAGGTACTCCCGTGTTTTCCGCTGTTCTGACGCCGCACCACTTCCATCACGGCGAAGAACACATCAAGTTCTTCACCGATCATTTTGTCGTGAAGGGAGCGGAAGTCGCACGGGCATGCGCAGATACGGTACGCAAGGTTTCTCTGCTACAGCCTGCCTGAACTCGGACACCGCCTGCGGTGCAAGGTCGCGGGCAACATTGCTCGCGACTACGCACACGGGCTCAGGACATGAACATGCCACCATCCACGTTGATGGCCTGCCCCGTGATGTAGGCCGCGTCATCCGACGCAAGGAATGCGACAAGACCCGCGACATCCTTGTCGCTGCCGGCGCGCTTCATGGGAATGCTTTCGACCCATTCGGCCATGAGTTGCCCGGGCTTGTAGTCGCCCAGCAGCTTGCCCCAGGCTTCGTCGTTGTACGACCACATATCGGTCGCGATGATCCCCGGGCAAAACGCATTCACCGTGATGCCGGTCGGTGCCAGTTCTTTCGCCAGACTCTGCGTGATTCCCAGAACGCCGAACTTGCTCGCTGCATAATGTGGCGTGTAGACAAAACCTTGTCGGGCCTGTCCCGATGCGGTGTTGATGAGGCGACCCGCTTTTCCCGCGCGCAGCATTCGCTTCGCCGCTTCCTGGCAGCAAAGGAAAACGCCTTTGGTATTGACCGCGAGTACCTTGTCCCATTCGTTTTCTGTCAGATCCTCGAGCTTCGCGATGGTAATGACGCCCGCGTTCTGGACAGAAACATCAACCTCGCCCAACTTGGCTGCAACTTCTTCGTAGAGCGCGACGACCTGGTCCTTGCTGGTAACGTCCGCTTCGATGGAAATGGCCTCGAAGCCCGATTCACGCAGTTGGACTACCGCGTCATGCACCCCGTTTTCGTTCGCCGAGATGCATACTTTTGCGCCCTCCTCGGCGAAACGCCTCGCAATACCCAATCCGATGCCGCGGCTGCCGCCCGTTACCACCACAACCTTGTTCTCGAAACGCTGCTGGAATGCCATTTCTCGATCTCCATTAATCGACGGAGCTCAAAGCCGCCCGATCCATTGCAACCACTGAGCGTGATTTCTCGAGGCAGCTTCGACGCCCGCCCCCGGCTCTACACGTCTTGCCACCACCCGGGTCTTGCGATATGCGTCGAGGGAGCTGATCGCCCCAAGCTTCAACGCCGCAAGCACTGCCGCGCCTGCGGCCGATATTTCGCTCAGCGCGAGCGTACTCACGGGCCGGTTCAACGTGTCGGCGAGATATTGAAGAAGGAACGGCCTCTGCACCAACCCACCGTCGACGAAAAGTTCGCGCAGCGGGACATGGGCCTCGCCCTCCATGACGGAGATCACGTCCTTGATCTGGTAGACGATCGACTCATAAGCCGCCCGCGCCACGTTTTGCCACGATGTCGAAAAGTTCAGACCCACGATCTGTGCGCCACCCGGATATTTCCAATGCGGGCATCCGATTCCTGAAAACGCGGGAATGAAAAAGACGCCGCCGTTGTCGTATTCCGTGAACGCGCGCTCTGCCTCTATGAAGTCGTCGAAAAGTCGCAGTTTCTCTTTCAGGAACGAAGGCGTCGAACCCGCACTTATCACGATGCCTTCGAGTGCGTAATCGATACGTTGGTCAGTGGCAAGGCAAACGGTCGACACCAGGCCGTGAGTGGCAGGCAAAGGCTTGTTGCCCACGTTCATCATGATCGACGAGCCTGTACCTATCGTGGCCTTGGCCATACCGGGGCTCAGGCATCCCTCGCCGACGGCCGCTGCATGAGAGTCACCGATCATCGATACGATCGGCACAGGCCGATCGAAGATGCCATCGAAATCGCTTGCACCGAAATCGAATGACGACGGATGCGGTTCGGGCAGTTGCAACCCCTGCAAACCGAAATCAGCGAGCAGTTCACGATCCCATTCCAGGTTGCGAAGGTCGAACAGCATCGTCCGGGACGCGTTCGTATAGTCGGTGCGGTACGCCGTACCCCCGGTCAAACGATGCAGTAACCAGCTATCCACCGTACCGAAGTGCGCTGTGCCCGCTTTGATGTGCGATCGCACCTGCTCATCGTTTTCATTCAACCAGACGAGCTTCGTACCCGAGAAGTACGGGTCGATCAACAGCCCCGTCTTCTCGGCAATGGCGGGTCCCCTACCTTCCTTCTTGAACCGGTCGCATATGGCGAGCGAACGTTGACATTGCCACGATACCGCCGGCACGATGGGGCGACCTTCCGCGTCCCACAGCACGACCGTCTCGCGCTGGTTCGATATCCCGACACCAGCGATGTCCTTGCTCTCGCCTTCGAACGCGCCGAGGCAACTGGATACAGCTTGCAGCACCGACTCGTAGATGAGATCCGGATCCTGCTCGACGAATCCCGTACGCGGATGCGCACAAGGCACAGCGACGAAGCCACGGGCGTGCACCTGCCCTTCGAAGTCGAAAACGAGCGCCTTCGTACCGCTCGTGCCTTGATCGATCGCCAGAATGTATTGCATGTCCGCTTTCATGAAGGCAGTTCGAGTCCAGACGCTCACGCGGTGAGCGAAACCATGCGGGTTTGCAAGCGCTGTTGCAACTGGTCGATGACTACCGCGAAGATGATGACGAGGCCCTTGATGACCATCTGCCAGAAATCGCTGATGCCGCACATCACCATGCCATCGCCGAGAATACTAATCACACAGGCACCGACGACCGAACCGAAGACCGTGCCGCGGCCACCCATCAATGCGGTACCGCCCAACACGACCGCGGCAATCGCATTCAATTCGAACGTCTGGCCCGTCAATGGGTGCGCGGTCTGCAATTGAGCTGTGATCACGAGCCCGACGATCGCCGCGCAAAACCCCGAGAACATGTAGACGAACAGCTTCACCCGATTGGTACGAATTCCGGAAAAGCGAGCGGCCTGCTCATTGCCTCCGATTGCATAGATGCGGCGACCAAGCGGCGTGCGCTTTGCAATGAAAATTGTGATCGCGGCGAGAATCACCATGATCCACACGGGCATCGAAAGCCCGAGAATCGTGCCGTTTCCGAGAAACTCGAAGCCCGTGTTGCCCAGAGCCGCGTTGCCCCCGAGATCGGCAAAGGTGCCGCCATTGTTGACGAGCAGCGCTGCGCCGCGCACGACGTACAACATGCCGAGCGTTGCAATGAACGGCGCCACGTTGAGCGCCGTGATCAGGTAGCCGTTCACCGCGCCGATGACCGCACCCAGCGCGCAAGCGATCAGCGTCACTCCCCACGGGTTGAAAAACACCACGTAGTGGCCAAGCTTGACGCCTTCGAGCAAAAGATACCCTGCCGCCATACCGCTGATGCCGACGATGGAGCCGACCGAAAGGTCGATGCCCCCGGTCAGAATAACGAGCGTCATTCCGATCGAGAGAATGGCGACGATGGTGACGTGTTTCGCCATGATCAACATGTTGCCTGCCGAGAGGAAGTTTTCCGCCGCAAGCGAGAACACGATGATGATCGCAAAGAGTGCAATGAAGATCCGCAGCTTGAGCACGCTCACCGCGATGCGGGCAGCCACGTAAGCAGACTGCCGGTTGTGTTTGCCGTGAACCGGCTGGATCGAAGGATTGCTGCTGTTCGGAGTGCTCATGGTTTGTGCCTCAAAATGCTTCACACTACGGCTGTTGCGGGCGTGGACGCGCGCACGATGCGTTCGCTGTCGAACTGCGAACGCTCCATGATTGCCGTCAATTTTCCGCTGGCCATCACGAAGACCCGATTGGAAACAGCCATTGCTTCATCTAGCTCCGAGGTCGCGTACACGACTGCGATACCCGAGTGCGCGAGGAGACTAATGGTCTTGTAGACGTCCTCCTTGGCACCGACGTCGATCCCTCGAGTCGGCTCGTCCATCAGCAGTACCTTCGGCGATGTCAAGAGCGCCTTGCCGATCACGACCTTCTGCATGTTGCCCCCCGAGAGCGACGTAATGGGCGCGTCGACGGAAGCGGCCTTGATCGCGAGGCGCTTGACGATATCGGTCGATGCCTCGAGCTGTTTGTCACGTCGCAGTGCACCGAAAGAGAAACGCCGGGTGAACTTCGACAGACTCGAGAGCGTCATGTTTTCGAGGATCGACATCAACTGCACCATCCCCTGCTTCTGCCTGTCCTCCGGTACCAGCGCGATGCCCGCCTCGATCCGCTTGTGGATCGGCAGATCTTCGATCGCCTTGCCGGCCAACTCGATTTCGCCGAGCGCCAGCGGCTGCGCGCCCAGCAACGACTCGAGCAGTTCCGTACGACCCGCGCCCATCAGACCGTAGATACCGATAACCTCACCGGCCCTGACGGAAAATGAAACATGGTCAACCGCGTAGATACCATTGGGGCGCTTTAGCGCAAGGTCCTTGACCTTGAGAACCTCCGGGCCGATTGCATGCTGCTCGAAGGCGAATCGCTTTTTCGACGATCCCACCATCGCTTCGATGATCCACGGAATGTCGATATTCGCAATATCGTCTTCCGCCACGAGGCGTCCATTACGCAGCACCGTAATGCAGTCGCCGATCGCCATGACCTCTTCCAGACGGTGGGAGATGTAAATGACCGTGACGCCCTCTTCCTTCAGTTGCGCAATGATCTTGAAGAGAATCTCGACTTCCGTCTTCGAGAGAGCGGAAGTCGGCTCGTCCATGATCAGCACCTTGATGTGCTTGGAGAGCGCCTTGGCGATTTCCACCAGTTGCTGTTGTCCGACGTAGAGATCGCCCAGTCGTGTGCGCGGGTCGATCGGAATCTGCAGACGATCGAGCAGTATCCTTGCTTGATGGTCCTCGTCCTTGCGGCGGATCACCCCGGAACTGGTCAGTTCGTTTCCGGCGAAGATATTCTCGGCAACCGTCATTTCGGGAAACAGGTTCAATTCCTGAAAGATGATGCCGATGCCATGCCTCTCCGCGCTGCGCACGTCCGAGATCTGCGCGATCTTCTCGTCTACCAGGATTTCCCCGGACGTCGGGACTTCCGCGCCGGCGAGCAATTTCATCAACGTCGATTTACCCGCGCCGTTTTCGCCGATCAGCACATTGACCTTGCCGCGTCGCACCTTGTAGTCGACGTCCAATAGTGCCGCGGTCCCGGGATAGACCTTGGACAACCCGCGCGTCTCGATGACGTTGACCGGATTCATGGTTCGGGATTCGCTCATTTCCAGGCCACCGGAATCGCGCGGATTTCACCGGCGGGCTCGCTCCAGCTGCTGTAGACCGCTGCCACATCCACCGTGTCGCCCACCTTGAGCTTCAGCGATTTTTGCGCTCGCGCGACGACGAGTTTGTTCAGCTCCTGTCCAAATACCGCGAAGCGCGTCTGGTCGTCGAAGTCGCTGTACTTGATACCGGGAAAGCCGTCACGAACGCCAGTGCCAATGACGACCGGCCCTGTCTCGAGTGCGATATGCACTGGATCGCCGCCGGACGAAGGCGTGACATCCACGTACGCCTTTCCAACGCGCGATGAAGTGTCGACCTTCGTGACCTTGCCGCGCACACGAATCCAGAAGTTGCATGGAAAAGCCGTGCTTTGACGGAAACCGTACTCCTTGCAGGCGCTATCGAAATTCTGGCCGACTGCGCCGATCACCTGAGCAGCCGGCTTGGCCGTTTTGTCCGCATACGGGATCAGTTGTTCGCTCAGGATTTTTTCGGGATCCGGGCCCTGATGCTGTCCCTGAGAGCGAATCTGGGCGAGTTCGGTATCCGTCACGACGTGACACCCGGCAACCGAAACGGCGCCGAGCACTACCAGCGCCAGCCCGGCTGCAGATGGGGAAGAAACCATGACTACCTCTCTTGACGACATTTGCGCAGGTGCCGCCCTCGCCGCACCCGCTCCAACGCCCCATGCGCCTACTTGTTGTAATAGAAGTCTTTGACGTGAGAAGCGTTGTCCTTCGTGATCAGGATGCCCCGCGTGAGCTGACGTTCCGGTTCGCCTGTCTTGCCAGTCGCGATGTACTTGTCGAGCAGGTCGACGCCGTGTTTCGCAATGCCTTGCGCCTGCAACATGACGCTGGCCTTGAGCTTGCTCTGGAGAATCGAATCGCGCTCATCGTTGCTGCCGTCGATACCCATCACGACAACGCTCTTCTTTCCGGCCGATTCGAGCGATGCGATCGCACCGAGCGCAACGGGACCGTTACCGCAAATGACGCCCTTGATGTTCGGGTGTTCCTGCAGGATCGAATCCATCGCCTGCTTGCCCGGCAGCAGCGCACCCTTGGCATCCTGGCGGGCCACCATCTTCAGATCGGGATACTGATCGAGCACCTGGTGGAATGCCTGCGATCGAGTCACGCAATTCTTGTCGGCCAAGTTGCAGGTGAGTTCGACGTACTCGCCCTTCTCGCCGATCGCCTCGACGAACTTTTGCGCGACTTCAGTACCAGCCTGTAGATTGTTGTGGCTCAGTTGCGCAATTGCGATGCCGTCCTTCGGAATCTCGCGGTTGATCAGCACGACAGGCACCTTCTTTTCCTGGGCAGTGCGAACGGTCGCGACGCTGCTGTTGGAATCCGCATTGTCGAGAACGATACCCTTCACGCCCTTGCCGATCACCAGATTGATCAGTTCGTTTTGCTTGTTCACATCCTCGCCGTGCGACAACACGATCGTATCGTAACCAAGCTTCTTGGCCTCGGCATCGGCGCCCTTCGCTTCCGCGGCGTAATAGGGGTTGTCGAGGGCGTTGACGAGAATTGCGATGGTCCCTTTCGAAGCGGCGAGCGCATCGATGGAATGGACCGCTGCGAGCGAGGCAGCGACGGCGGCCGCGAGTGCGAATTTCCTCAGCATTTTTGTCTCCAGGTTAATGTCTTTATCAACGTTGCAGCCTCGTCCGGCTGCGCTCAAAGTGCCATCAACAGATCGTGTATCCCCCATCGATCATGATGTCGGCGCCCGTGATCATGTCCGCACCGTTCGAAAGCAGAAACAGGATTGCGGCGGCGATTTCATCCGTGTAAGCGAACCGTCCGACAGGGATCTGCTTTTTCATCGCTTCGCCTTTTTCGCCCTGCCACGCAGCCGCACCCATCGGGGTGAGCACGACGGTGGGCGAAATGGTGTTGACCGTGATCCCACGCAGGGCCCATTCTTTGGCAAGCACCTTGGTCATGCCGATCAGCCCGGCCTTCGCCGACGTATAGGCACAATGCTTGTCGATCGCCACAGTCGCGGCTTGAGAGGCGATGTTGACGATCTTGCCGCCGTGGCCGCTCGCCAGAACGTGTCGAGCGAAATGCTTCGAGCACAGAAACGGGCCCGTGAGATTCACACCGATCTGCTTTTGCCACTCATCGAGGCTGATGTCTTCCGCAGGCGTAAGCGTGATGCAGCCGGCGGCATTGACGAGAAGATGCAAATCGCCGAAGCGGTCCAGCGCCGCCTTCATCGCCTTCGCGACATCGGCCTCGTTCGCAACGTCACAGGCAAATGCGGCGGCGTTTGCCGCCCCGAGCGCCTCGATTGCATCCTTCACTCGCGGCTCTTCGAAGCTGGGATAGAAAATGGCGACCCGCGCGCCCTTTGCGATAAGTGCCGCATTCGTTGCCATCGCGATACCGCCCAGACCGCCCGTCACGACGGCGATCTTGCCGTCGAGCCGGAAGTCGAAGTCGACGCCATGACGCAGCGACATGTCGTACTGAATGGCCATGCCAGTGTCTCCTTGAAATCTAGCTGTACGTTCAGTGCGCACACTGCGCGCAGATCGCTTCGGCAATGCCTGCCGCATCAATGCGGTAGTGACGCCGGATTCCTTTGCGCGTGCCGTACTTGGCGAACTCGCCTTCGGTGATCCCGAGCATCGTGAGCGGCTTCGCAAGCTGGCGTCGCGCCATCAGGACCGCGGTGATCGCGCCGATTCCGCCGTGAAGCGAATGTTCTTCCACTGTGACGACGCAGTCATGAGCCGCAATTATCTTCGCGAGGGCGTCTTGATCGAGCGGCCGGATCGATGACAGATTCACGAGCGTCGGGGCGATGTTGTGCTGTGCCTTCACCCGTTCGCAAGCATCGAGCGCTTCGCCGACCACGGAGCCCAACGCGATCACAACGACGCGGCTGCCCCGCATCACCACGTCCGGACGGCCTGGCTGGAACCGGTAGTCCGCCTCGTGCACGATGGGAAACTTCGCATTGTCGAGCCGGATGTAGACGGGCCCTTCGACGGCGGCTGCGTATTCGACCATCTGAATCACTTCGACCTCGTCGCAAGGCGCGAGAATCTGGACGTTTCCGAATCCGCTCATGATCGAGATGTCGTCGATCGCGTGGTGGGTCGACGCTAGCGGACCATAAGCCACTCCGGCATTCAGTCCGAGCATTTTGACGTTCGTCGCGCTGTAGCAGACATCGTTTTTGACCTGCTCGTTCGCGCGGGCGACTAGGAACGGCGCGGCATTGGCGGTGAAGACGACATGGCCGCCCAGGGCCAGCCCCGCCGCCATGCCGACCATGTTCTGTTCGGCGATTCCCACGTTGATGACGCGTTCGGGATAGGTCTCGAGGAAAGGGCCGATCTTGGACGTGGAGGTCGAATCCGCGACCATCACGAGAATGTCCCGGCCCGCGGCCGTCAACCGTCCGAGTGCGCTGATCACACCGTCTCGCAAATCGGCGTACTCACGCATGGTCCAGTTCCTCCAGTGCCTGTCGAAGTTGCTTTTCGTCCGGAAACTTGTGGTGCCACGCGGGTACGTTCTCCATGAACGACACGCCGCGACCCTTGATGGTGTGAGCGATGACGACTTTGGGCTTTCCGTTCTCGAAATCCAGGCTTTCTATTAGTTTCCAAATCGAATCCGCCTGGTTTCCGTTGACGTCATGCACCTCGAAGCCGAAAGCCCGGAATTTCTCGTCGAGCGGATCCATGTCCATGATGTTGTGGGTGAAGTCCGCCAGTTGCAGGCGGTTGCGATCCACAATTACGACCAGGTTCGCCAGTTCGAAATGTGCCGCCGCCATCGCGGCTTCCCAGTTCGAGCCCTCTTCGAGCTCGCCGTCGCCCGTCAGCACGAAAACTCGGCCGGGCGAGCCGTCCACATGGCTTGCATGACGCTGCTTTGCCATCGCCAGCCCTGCCGCGATGGGCAAGCCGTGCCCTAAAGCGCCCGTGTTGACGGTCACCAGTGACGGCAGCTTCTCGCGCACCGGATGACCCGGCAGGCGCGAATCGTCTCTCAGGTAGGTCAGCAGTTCGTCGTCGGTGAGCCAGCCGAGTTCGGCAAAGCAGGAATAGAGCCCTCCTACGCCGTGTCCCTTGCTGAGGATGAATTCATCGTGCCATTTCACCGTCCGGTCAGCTTGCACCTCATAGCGGAGCACGTGGAAGTAAAGCGCTGCGAGCACGTCGGCCTCCGACATGTCACCGCCCGTATGGCCGCTCTTGGCAGCGGAGTTCATCACGCAGATCTTTTTACGGATTTCTTGCGCGCGCCGATGGAGCGCGTCTCCAGACTGCTTGTAAGGGTTTTGCATTCCGACTCCCGCACTTCCCGTTTGCTTGATTTAAGTTTCTTTTACTTTCTTTCGAAAGTCAAAGAGAAATAAAAGGAAAGAGGGTAAACCCCGGATCGGACCACATCGTGGTCGTTTAGGGCACAATATTGGCGGATGTGGCGAAGCCGCTCGGTCGCTTCGCGGGAAGAGAACAATGGACCAACGGACGAGAACAGAAAAGATTTTCGAGAGGGTGCAGGCCGCCAAGCTGATCAAGCTTTCCGAGCTTTCGAGCGAGTTTGGCGTTTCGATGCCAACCATTCGAAAGGACATCGACGAGCTTCAGAAACATGGCCGCGTCGAACGCGTCCACGGCAACGTCCGCCTCGTGACGTCGCTGGCCGGTCAGGCCCGACCTGTCGCCGATCGAACCAACATTCTTCCGACGAGTCCCGAGAAGGAGCTGATCGGCCGGATGGCTGCGACGCTCATCGGAAACGGCGACTCCATCATTCTCGATTGCGGGGCGACGACGACCGAACTCGCGAAGAACCTGCTCGATCGACAGCACCTGCGGATCGTGACGAATGCGCTGAACATCGCCATCATCCTGGGCGCGGAGCCGACCAACCGGATCATGCTGACAGGCGGCGAATTCAAGCCGGAGACGATCGCGGTTTCGGGGGAGAAGGCGTCGACGTTTTTCCAGGGGATGTTCGTCGACAAACTGTTCCTGGCGGCCGGCGGTGTCTCGAAAGAATCGGGGATCTCGTACCCCGACTTCATCGATTTGCACGTCAAACGGGCGATGATCGATGCCGCGAAAACGGTCTACCTGCTCGCCGATTCGAAAAAGTTCGGAAAGCGTGAGTTCGCGGCATTCGGCGCGATGGACCGGATCGACTATCTCGTCACCGACGAGGGGTTGGGTGCGGATTTCGCCCAGTGGCTCGCCGACAACGGCACGCAGATCATCTACGCCCAGGACGAGTCCGATCGGTCCGCGGGCTGATGCGCGCATGACGATTTAGGCGGCGCAGGGCCCGGCGACCTTGCGGTCGATTTCGGCAAGTCCAGCGTGGCGAAACGCTGACGATCGCTTGCGCGAATGCAATCCAAAATGGCATTTGTGCAATAGACGTTGCATGCTCGCAGCCCGTATGCTGGTCCGGTCGTTCATCTACCGCCATCGCTCAAGAGGCCCCTATGAAGCTCTATTACTCCGCCGGCGCCTGCTCGCTGTCGCCGCATATCGTCGCCGTCGAAGCCGGCATCGCGCTCGAACTGGAACGCGTGAGCATCACGAAAACACCGCACACCACCGGTTCCGGGACCGACTTCTCGACTGTCAATCCAAACGGCTATGTCCCGGTGCTCGAACTCGACGACGGCACGCTCCTGACCGAAGGCCCCGCGATCGTGCAATACCTGGCCGACATGAAGCCGGAAAGCGGCTTGGCGCCGCCGGCGGGAACGATGGCGCGCGTCCGCCTGCAAGCTTGGCTGAACTTCATCGCCACCGAATTGCACAAGATGTACAGCCCCTGGCTGTTCCACGACGAATACGGCGCGCAAGCGCAAGCAGTCGCGCGTAGCAAGATTGCCGAGCGGCTGCGACACGTCGAAACGCATTTGGCTGCGGGGGGCCCCTTTCTCGCGGGCGAAGCCTTCACGGTGGCCGACGCTTATCTGTTCACCATCGTCAGTTGGTCGCGGTTCGTCGACGTCGACCTATCCGGCTTCCCGAGTCTGCGTGCCTATCTCGAACGGGTGGGCCGGCGGCCGGCCGTACGCGAAGCGATGAAGGCCGAAGGATTGAAGGTGCCGGCATGACTGCGTCGTCGATAACGCCGGCCTACACGCTCGTGAGCCATGCGCTGTGTCCCTATGTGCAGCGCGCCGCGATCGCACTCGCTGAAAAAGGCGTGGCTTTCGAGCGGCGCTACATCGATCTGGCGGACAAACCCGCATGGTTTCGCGCGATATCGCCGCTCGGCAAAGTTCCGTTGTTGCTCGTCGGCGGGAACGGCCCCGAGCCGCCTGCCGCCGTCTTCGAGAGCGCGGTCATTTGCGAATTCCTCGAAGATGTCGGCGCGGGCCCCTCGCTGCACCCGTCGGATCCGCTCGAGCGGGCGCGGCATCGCAGTTGGATCGAATTCGCTTCGGCCATCCTCGCGGACATCTGGCATTTCGAGACCGCGACCGACGCGACCACCTACGAGACGAAGCGCGAGGCTTTGGAACGGAAGTTCGTTCGCGTCGAAGCGGAACTCGGCGACGGTCCGTTGTTTTGCGGTTCGCGAATGTGCCTCGTCGACGCGGCGTTCGCGCCGATCTTCAGATATTTCGATGTGTTCGATGCGCTCGTGCCCACCGGCGTCTTTGCGCGCACGCCGAAGGTCGACGCCTGGCGGCGTGCGTTGTTCGAAAGACCCAGCGTTTCGGATGCGGTCTTGCCCGGCTATGAGGAGCGCCTGCGGGCGTTTCTGACTCGGCATGATGCTTATCTGCTCAAACGCTCGGGAGCGTCGATGCAATGAACGGGATAACCGCAATGAGCCAAGGGGCCGCATGGGGCTGGCTGATCGTATCGGGGCTTTGCGATGTCGCCTGGGCGGTATCGATGAAATACGCCCAGGGCTACACACGGCTGGGTTGGAGCGTGGTTTCGTTGCTGTTGCTCGCCGCGTTCGTCTTCCTGTTGGGCCGCGTACTGCAAGTGCTGCCCGTGGGCACGGCGTACGCGGTGTGGACCGGAATTGGCGCGGCGGGAACGGTGCTGCTCGGCATTGCGCTCTTCGAAGAGCCCGCGGGGCTGATCCGACTCGGCGGCGTCGCGCTCGTGGTGGCGGGCATCGTCACATTGAAGATGGCGCCTGCCTAACGTGCAGCATTAACAGATCGTATGCACGCGTTCGAAGCGTCCCGCCCCGAGGCTCAGGTCGATGAATGTCCAGCCCGAGTTGCAGTGCGCGGGTAAGCGGCCAAGCACAGCGCCAGCACTTCCGCGCGAAACCAGCGATGCGCCGGATCGTGATCGAGGCGCGGATGCCAAATCGCCGAGACGTTGAATGCCGGCACCGCCAGCGGCAGCTCGAAGCGCTGCACGCCGTTGGCCGTTGCATAGTCAGGCACAAAGGCGTTGCCCAAGCACGAATGTGGGACGACGGCCAGCAAATCCGATTGACGAACAAGCTGCATAGCGCTCGTGTATGACGGCACGACGATCGGCACGCTCCGCCGCAGATCGCGCGACGCGAGGGCCGTGTCCACCGGACTATCGGCTTGGCCAGTGCGAGATATATCCACGTGCGGGTACGCGGTCCATCGCTCGAGGCTGACATCGCCATCGCTCAACAGCGAATGACCGACGCGGCACACGCCGACGTAGCGGTCGCGCAAGAGCACACGCGCGCGGACCTCCGGCGCGGCGGTTTTGACGATGCCGATCTCCAGATCGACGCCCCCTTCCCTCAGCGGTTGCGCATTCCAATCGGGCTTCGGCGTGAAGCGAAGCTGAACACCAGGGGCCGCTCGATGCACCCGATCGATCAATGCTGCGCCCAGCAGATCGATGAAGCCCTCCCCCGCTCGCACAGTGAAGCGCTGCTCGAGCGCCGCGATCTCCAACCGAGTGTCGGCACGACTCAGCGCAGCCTGAGCTTGGCGGAGCAGCGCGGGAAGGCGCTGACTCAACTGCTCGGCGTAAGGCGTGAGAACCAGCGCGCGGCCGGCTTGCAATAGCAACCGGTCGCCAGTAGCTACGCGCAGACGCGCCAGCGTGCGGCTCATTGCCGAAACGCTCACATTCAGGCGTAGCGCGGCTCGCGTAACGCTGCGTTCGCTCAGCAATGCATCGAGCGCGGTCAAGAGATTGAGGTCGACGCGTGACATGCCCGCAGCATAGTCGAAAACGACTGAGGTATGGCGTTACGCGCAACCGTCGATTGCATCCCAGGCGTCTGGCGCAAGCCGGCCGCTATCCGGAGAATCGATGACGTTACCCGCACAAAGGATCGCGCCATGCCAGACATTTCCACTTCCGCTCCTGTCCGCACCATTGCGCTGATCGGCGCCTCGCGCGGCCTTGGCCACGCCATGGCGGTCGAGTTCGTGAAGCAGCGATGGCATGTGGTGGGCACTGTCCGCGCCGGCCGCCGAACGCTGCTGCACGACTTGGCCGATGCATGTCCCGGTCAGGTTGACATCGAGACGCTCGACATCACGCGGCCCGAACAAATCGCCGCCTTGCGAGAACGCCTGGCCGGACGTACGTTCGAGATGCTCTTCGTCAATGCGGGCACAACCAATCCCGATCCCACTCAAACGATTGGCGAAGTATCGACCGAGGATTTCGTGAACCTGATGATCACCAACGCGCTCAGCCCGATGCGCGTGGTCGAACGCCTTTCCGATCTCGTTGCACCGGACGGCCTGATTGGAATCATGTCGTCGGGACAAGGCAGCATCGCCGACAACGAAACAGGCCAGCGGGAGGTCTATCGGGGCAGCAAGGCGGCGCTGAATCAGTTCATGCGCAGCTTTGCCGCGCGCCAGGCGGGTACGCCGCGGCCCATGGTGCTGATGGCGCCGGGCTGGGTGCGGACCGACCTCGGAGGGCCCGAGGGACGGTTGTCCATCGACGAGAGCGTGCCCGGGGTCGTGAACGTGCTGCTAAACAAGTTGGGGCGTCCCGGGTTGGAGTATCTCGACTACCAAGGTCGGACCGTTCGGTGGTGAGAAGATTCGCGTCAATCCATGCGCGCAGCGTTTCGCCGATCCGCGCCGCGTGGTCTTCCTTCTGCACGAACTACGCGATCCGTTTGAACAGCGTCGGATAGTCTTCGACCAGCCAATTGGTATCGATCGTCAACTCTGCCTCGAATTGTCGCAATGGGCCCTCGTACAGATAGCGCCGCCGCGGTTCGATGCACGTGTACGCCTGATCGGCAGGCTCGATGGTCAACGCCGGCAGCGCCAGATAGGCTACGCGGATTTCGCGCCGCTCGCCCTGCATCAGCCCGAGGCGGCGGATTGGCAGCGTATTCGTGAATGGCGTGCCCGAAATGTCGATGTCGATGCAGCCATCGAGTGCCGACAGCGGCATGCCGTCGATGTCGTACCAATGGCCACTGCCGTCCGCCGATACCACCAGTGTGCGCCCATCGGTCAGCGCGACCAGCACGCGTCGCACCGTCCAGTCGGGGGCAATCTCAACCCGGTAGTGCGCGCCATACGGCGAGCCAAAGCGGGTATCGACGACCACCGCCTCGCCGATCACGCGATCCGGCCATTCGTTCAACACCAGGTGCTCGACGCCCACGCCGTCTTCCGCGGCCCACTGCGCAACGCATGTCATCTGTGTTCCCTCCGCGGGCTCGCTCAGAGCCCTTGTGACCGCGGAAATATGATTTGCTGCCATCGAGACAGCGCGTGCGATTCCCACCTGCCATCAATCAGTGCCTATGAAGCATACCGGCCGTTAGGAGCGATCCAATAGTTTCCAGCAGGGCGTACAACATGCTCAACGATGCAGCAGCATCGGCGCATAGGTCTTCACGAAGAACGCCAGCGTGATGCAGGAAGTTGCCAGCAGCGTGCCGGCACGAATGACTGCCGGCGAGGCGCGCCGGCCAAGGTGCGCACCACCGTATCCCCCCAGGATTGCGCCGGCCAGCATGGCCAGCGTCTCCGGCCAGCGCACCGCTTGCGCGCCGATGAACGCCAGCACTGCAACAAGATTCGCCGCGCTGACCAGCAGCGTACGTGCAGCATTGAGGTGCTTGATATCGCGATTGTCGAGCAGCCCCCATATGGCGACCATCATGATCCCCACCGCGCCCCCAAAGTAGCCTCCATATCCGCCGAGCGCGAACTGGATGGCCAGTACCGCGCCTGCGCGAATGCGCCAGCGAGCACGCAGCGCGGCGCCGATCCGCCGTCCGAACGAAAGCGCAACGCACGCGATCAGCAGCAGCCATGGCAACACGAAAGCGAATGCTGCGGACGAGGTGTGCAGCAGCAGGATCGCTCCCACCAGGCCACCGCACAGCGTCGCAACCAGCAACGCGCGCAACGGCACCGACCCGACCGGACCCAGGCCGTCGCGATAGGCCCACGCGCTGGCGAGGCCACCAGGAAACAGCGCAACCGTACTGGAGGTATTCGCATAAACCGGTGGCACACCCGCCGCGATCAACGCAGGCAGGCTGACAAACGAGCCGCCCCCGGCTAGTGCATTCATTGCACCAGCCACCAATCCAGCAAGAAAAATCAGAAAAATTGATTCCATGGCCGTAATGCTAGGCACTCGACCCTCTATCCGCAATCTGGCATTTCCAGTGCTAGACTTCGGAAAAAGCGAAAGCAGATAAAGGACCCGTATCGTGCGCTTCGACCTGACCGATATGCGGCTATTCCTGACTGTTGTGGAATGCGGCAGCCTGACGCAAGGCGCGCGAGAAATGCACCTGGCGCTGGCGTCGGTCAGTGAGCGCATCGCGGGCATGGAGTCGGCGCTTGGCGCACCGTTGCTGGAGCGCAACCGTCGCGGCGTGCGCGCAACCGCGGCCGGCGAGGCCTTGATTCGGCATGCCCGTTCGATCCTCGGCCAAGTGGAGCAGATGCGCGGGGAGTTGCGTACCTACGCAACGGGACTGAAAGGACGCATTCGACTGCTGTCCAACACCGCCGCGCTGGCGGCATTCCTGCCGCCCCGGCTATGTCAGTTCCTGGCGGCGCATCCCGACCTTGCCGTCGATCTCGAAGAACGGCCTAGTTCCGAGATCGTCCAGGCGCTGGTGGACCGGCGCGCGGACCTTGGCATCGTGGCCGACAGTACCGACCTCGCGAGCCTGCAGACGCATCTGATTGCAGAGGACGAACTCGTGGTAGTGGCCAGCCGCGCGCATCGCGTGGCGACGCAAGCCTCCGTGGCATTCACGGAAGTTCTTGGCGAACCGATTGTCGGCATGGCGGATACCGCGCTCGAAACATACCTTGCGGAACGCGCGTCGCGTCTTGGTCGTCAGCTCTACTACCGCGTCCAGTTGCGCAGCGTCGAGCATGTGGCGATGTTGGTCGAGGCAGGCGTCGGCGTATCGATCCTATCCAAAGTATTGGCGAGCACGCTGCGTCGGGACCTTGCCATCCTGCCACTGTCGGAGGCATGGGCTGCGCGGCGGCTTTACCTTTGCGCGCGCGACTTTCTCGCGCTGGCGCCGCATGCCGATCTGCTCGCGCGGCAGTTGAAGGCAGGCTCGCCATAGCCTTTGCGCTGACAGAGCCATCGTTGGTTGCCCTACCGAGCCGACGCCGGCTCCGCTAGCAGATCCTTGCAGTGAACGAGCGCATTGCGAACGGCCGCTCCGCCCGCATAGAACATCAATTGCAGAATCGCTTCGATCACCTGCTCGCGTGTCGCGCCGGCTGCGAGCGCGGCGTGGACGTGCGCGCGCAACTGCGTAACGGGGTGCCCGAGCGTCACGCAAGACGAGATGACGACGAGCTCGCGCGTCACGAGATCGAGGCCCGGCCGCGCCATGACGCCGCCGAGCGCCCATTCGATCGACATATCGACAAAGTCGGGGCACAGCCCTTCCATGTCGGCCCTCAAAGCGTCGGCAGCACCGCTGCCATGCAGTTGCTCGAGCAATGCCGCCCCGCGTTCGCGAAGCGTGGGTTGCGATAGCATGACGAATCCTCCTGTGTTGGTCTGCGAGGTCGCACCGGTTTCGATTCGGGCGATCGATGTCATTGTTGCGACGCAGCCCGCCGGGAAAAAGATGGAACTGCTTCGAACATAACGAAAGGACGCTTCGCAATTGGACCGACTGGAAAGCATGGCGATTTTCGTGCGGGTCGTGGAACGAGGCAGTTTCTCGGCCGCAGCAGAGGAATTCCGGCTGACGGGAACCATGGTGGGCCATCACGTCCGAGCACTCGAAGCGCGGCTGGGCGGGCGCTTGTTGAACCGCACGACGCGCCGTCAGAGCCTGACTGAGCTCGGCGCCGAATACTATGAACGTTGCCGGCGCATTCTGACGGACGTTCGCGATGCGGAATCGCTCGGCGTCGAACTGCGAGACGAAGCACGCGGACGGCTACGCGTGGTGGCGCCGGTATCGTTCGGTGTCCATGCGCTGGCGCCCGCGTGCATCGATTATCGCGAAGCGCATCCGGCCGTCGACATCGACTTCGTATTGAGCGATCGCGCAGTCGATCTCGTCGACGAAGGCTTCGATGTCGCGGTGCGGGTGGGCGAACTACCCGATTCCTCGCTCGTTGCACGACGATTGCGCCCATATCGATCAATCGTGTGCGCCGCGCCTGCCTATCTGGAGCGGCACGGGACGCCTTCCGTGCCGGCGGATCTGACGGCCCATCGATGTCTGGGCTTTGCGCATCCGGTGGCGGGCCGCCGCTGGCGCTTGGCGGGACCGGACGGGGAAGTTGTCGTGCCCGTTTCGCTCGTGCTGACGGCCAACAACGGCGAAGCACTGAAAATGGCGGCGCTCGCCGGGCTCGGCATCGTCATGCAGCCCGAGGTTCTGCTCGCCGACGATTTGCACGCTGGCCGACTCGTACGGATATTGCCCGACTACGCGCCTGCGTCGCGGTCGATGCACCTGCTGTTCGCGGCGGACCGGCGGCCGCCGGCGAAGATTCGTACGTTTGTCGACTTCTTGGTCGAACGGTTTGGAGACGTCACTTCAGGTAAATGAGGACTGATCCTTCCAATACTTCGGGCGCGCCCACGCCCGTGTCTGCGGCGTTTTTCGCGATCCAGTCCTTCGCTTTTTGCATGCTTTCATCAGTGCCTGCCTTGTCTTGGCAAACGGTTACCGAGAATCCGCCATCTCCACTGCGTGCGAGGGTGTAGCTGACAAAGCCCTTGACCGAACGCATCAGTTCCTCCACCTCAGTCGTTCGTTTCTCGAGCAGATCGTATAACTCCTTTGCACCCTTTCCGGAAAATTTCCTTATAACAGTTTGCATGATCGATGCTCCTTGACGGACCAACGAGACGAGCAAGCCGCACACGCAATGCGTGCGTCCCCTCACTGCTCCCTCCGACAGCGTGCAGTGCGCGCAACTGATGGAGAAGGTCGCGCGGTCTGATATCCGCGACCCGTTAGCAGTGTAGTAACTGTGCCGCCGTAGTAAACCTTGCAAGGGGTGGAAAATCTAGGCGCTTTCAGCCAACGTGCGCAAATGGCCGCGCCGCACGCCAACTCGCAATCGGGCACGTCGAAGGGCGCGCAGCACCCTGTCGTCCGTATCCAGCACCCAGGAAGCGAGCATCAGCATCCCGTCGTCGTTATCCAGAATTCCCCGCTATTCCCGGGAAAATGTTACCTCATATGTGCCGCCTGGGCGTTTCGCAAGGACCGACGGTGACGGTGCCGGTGACGAGCCTCTATAAGGTTTCTTCGAGCCTTGCTGTACGCGACGCGCTGCTTGCGCGATTCGGCTTGAGCCCCATTCCCGAACTCTATGTGTGCAATCACTTGGCCGAGGGTTCGCTGCTGCCGACACTCACCGAGTGGGAAAACGACGAGCCCACGATTTATGCCGATGATGCAATGTGTGTGCGTGACCGGTTGTGAACATGATTGCCGGACAACCTTGACGGGGCGGATATGCGTGGCCACCATGGTAAATGCTCGCCAATTACCAAGCAGGCTGACGCCTCATTGCAGCAGGTTGGTGCGCTCTTGAATGATGATCAAGGGCACCGTTGGTGCTTTCGCGGAGGAATCATGACCGAGCGCGATAAGGTGTTTGGTGGCTCGATCCCGAAGTTCTATGACACGCTGATGGTGCCGCTGATCTTCGAGGCCTATGCCGCCGACTTGGCGGAGCTTGTCGCAGCCTCCTCGCCCGGCTCGGTGCTTGAAACGGCAGCCGGCAGCGGCGTGGTCACGCGAGCGCTTGCGCCAAAACTTTGCGCGGGTGCGCGCTACGTCGTGACCGACCTCAACCAGCCCATGCTCGACTACGCCGCGGCCAAGCAGCAGGCCGACAGCCGTATCGAATGGAGGCAAGCGGACGCGCTTGATCTGCCGTTCGAAGATGCCTCGTTCGACGTGGTTTGCTGCCAGTTCGGCGCGATGTTTTTTCCCAACCGGGTCGCCGGCTACGTCGAGGCGCGGCGCATGCTGAGGCCTGGCGGTCGCTTTGTCTTCAACGTCTGGGACCGCATCGAAGAGAACGACTTTGCCGAAGAAGTTGCCAATGCCGTCGCCACGCTGTTTCCGCACGACCCTCCTCGATTCCTCGCCCGCACGCCGCACGGCTATCACGATGTCGCGCTGATCCGCGAGGAGCTGAGCCGCGCAGGATTTTCCGACATCGAGGTCGAGACACGCGAGAAGGTGAGCTCGGCGCGTTCGGCGCGAGACGCTGCCGCCGCCTATTGTCTGGGAACGCCTCTGCGTAATGAAATCGAAGCGCGCGACGCCAGCTTGCTTCAACTCGCCACGGACCGAGCGACGAAGGCGATTGCCAACCGCCATGGCGACGGGCCGGTGGCCGGCAAAATTCAGGCGCATGTGATCGTGGCAGCAGGATAGTGGATTCATGGATTGCTCATATCCGTGCAAAAGCTGCCGGGCAGCGCGGATG
>NZ_DASXWY010000032.1:0-16695 GCF_036503415.1 Trinickia sp.
CCGTTACGACTTGGTGGGCGCGAGCGAGCCCATTCCGTGCGGCGTCTTCATCGTCGTGCAGGTACCCGTCGGCACATTCTTGTAGTGCGCGCCGTCATAGTCCATCTTTTGCGTGCCGGCGCAAGTGGTCCCCGCCCCCGCCTTGCAATCGTTATGGCCGGCAAGCGCCACGCCATAGCACTTTTCCACATTCTGGGCGGCAGCGTTCTGCGCGAATGCGCCGGTCGCCAGCGATGCGAGAACCAGGGCTGCTGCGGAAAGTTTGTTCGTATTCATCAATTCGCTCCTAGATGCCATCAAGTGGTTAGCGATCGCATGCACCGCATCATTGGCCTTGCCCGACTGTCCTGGCACGGCGCGGCTGCACTGCGCGATCTGCCAGGTAATTCGCCGCAGCTGGGCAAGCGGTTACAGCGGTCGAAAAATTTTCGACACCGGCTTCACGAAGCTGCGAATGCTTCGGCGACAACCTCGATGAGTGCTTGCATGCGGGCCGTCTTATACAAGTCCAGATGGGCGACGAGCCAGACCTCGAAGTGCTCGCGGCGATGCGGCATCACACGCACGAGTTCGGGCTCGTCGTCCGCGCGAAAGCATGGCAGCCCGGCAAGACCGAGTCCGGCGATCGTCGCCTCGAACAGCATCATCGTCGATGCAGTCTGAAACGCCACCCGCCCCCGGTTGGTAGGCTCGCCGCATAGGGCGTCCCACATCGACGGTACCACCGGCTGCTGATACATGACGAGATCGTGTCCTTCGAATGCCTCGCCCTCACGCGGTGTTCCACGCGCGGCAACATAGGCGTGCGAAGCGTAAATACCCATTTCCAACTGGGCCAGCCGCCTGACGACGAGCTCCGGCGAATCAGGCCGAACCGTCCGGATCGCGAGATCGGCCTCACGCCGGGTGAGATTGGCGATATCCACCGATGTCACGCAGACGATATCGATACCCGGATGCGCACGACGCAGCTTCGCGATGGCGGGCACGACGAATTTTTTGCCCAGCGAGTCAGTCGTCGCCACGCGAATCGTCCCGGACAACGCTTCGTCCATCCCGGCCACGCGCCGCTCCATCGCCAGCGCTGCCTGCTCCATGGCCTCCGCCGGTGCGACGAGCGCTTCGCCCGCCGAAGTCAACACGTACAGCGAGGGCGTGCGCAGGAAAAGCCGCGCGGACAGCGCCGCTTCGAGCGCCGCGATACGCCGCCCGACAGTGGCCTGATCGACGGAGAGGCGGGCGGCCGCGCCGCGCAGTGTGCCGGCTCGCGCCACCGCCAAAAAGAAACGCGCATTGTCCCAATGAATCATCGTTGCGAGGCCCTCGGGCGTGGATTCGCGCCGGTGATGCAAATCTGCATCAGAGATATGCGATATTACTGCTTTATTGCATCGCCGCGCATTCGTAAACTGAGAGGCATTCAGCCAACGGAGGAACGAATGTCCGATACGGTTCTCGCACGCGCGGACGAATGCGGGCTGCAGCGCCGCGACGCATGGCGCAGGCGCGTCACGCTGGCTCTGGTCGCCGGCGGCATGTTCATGGCAGTGCTCGATACGACGATCGTCAATGTCGCGCTGCCCGCCCTGCGTGCGTCGCTCGGCGCGACGGTGAGCGGCCTCGCATGGATCGTCGATGCTTACACGCTGACTTTTGCCGCGCTGATTCTCGCCGGCGGCGTCGCCAGCGATCGTTTCGGCGCAAAAACGGTGTACCTCGCCGGGCTCGCGGCATTCGTCGCGGCGTCCGCCGCGTGCGGTCTCGCCCCATCCGTGGGCGCGCTCGTCGCGGCCCGCTTTGCGCAAGGTGCCGGCGCCGCACTGTTCCTGCCCGCCTCGCTTGCCATCGTCCGCGCCACTTTCGACGATGCGCAGGAACGGGCCCGTGCCATCGCCACATGGGCGCTCGTCGCGTCGGCCGCGGCCGCGATCGGCCCTGTCCTGGGAGGATTGCTCGTCGATAGCTTCGGATGGCGCAGCGCATTTCTCGTCAATCTGCCGACAGGCGCGGTTGCTTTCGCGGGCGCGCTGGTTTCAGTCCGACAGGCAGCGCGCAGCACCTCCGTGCGCCGCTTCGATTGGGGCGGACAGTTCTCGAGTGCGGCAGCGCTGGGTGCACTGTGTTTCGCCGCAATCGAATTGCCGACTCGCGGTCCGCGGTCGCCCGAAGTCGTTGTCGCTTCTGTGTTGTTTGCCGCCTGCGTCGCGGCACTGGTTTTCTTCGAGCGCCGCTCGCGCGAGCCGATGGTGCCGCTCGCGTGGTTTCGAAACAGGATCTTCCTGGCGATGAATGCGGCGGGCACGCTTGTCTACGTGGGCTATTTCGGACTGCTGTTCAATCTGAGCCTTTACCTGCACGGCGCGCTCGGCATGAATGCGAAGGCGACCGGTTTCGCCCTCTTGCCCATGGCGGCAAGCCTGTCGTTCGGCAACCTGCTCTCGGGCAAGCTCCATGCGCGCCTCGGCGCCGCCCGCTTGATGACGATCGGCCTGGCCGCGGCGGCGGTCTCGGCCCCTCTCATGGCCGCACTGTTCTCATGGGCGGCACCGCGCCCATTCATCTATGCCTCGATGGCCGTTTTCGGAGCGGGCACCGCTTTGTCGGTACCGCCGATGATCGCCACCGTGCTCGAGCAGGTGCCCGCGGAGCTCGCCGGCGTGGCCTCGGGGCTGCTGAACGCGTTGCGCCAGGCGGGCAGCCTCGTCGGCGTCGCGTTGGCCGGGGCGGTCACGATGCTTGCCGCGCATCTGAGCGTTTCGCTGTGTGTCGTCAGCGCGGTGGGCGGCGCGGCGTATGCCGCGGCCGCCATGCTGGCGCATGCGTTCGGCGCCGAGCGCGGCACTCAATAACCGAGAATCGGGTCTCAGCGCGCGCAGTCGTACCGGACACCGTAATGGTAAGCAGTCCTGATGTCCATTCATCGGTTCATGGAATTCACGCATTCACCGCGCACGCAGATCTTCCCGCTCGAGGCGAAACCGTTGGTAGCTCAGCGCTTCGCTCGCGTTGTATCCGACCCATTGCATGCCAAGCTTTTGCGCGACACGCAGCGACGCGGTGTTCGCGGACGCGATTTCCGCAATGACGCGCGGCAACCGTAGCGTTGCGAAGGCGTGATGCACGAGTGCGTGGGCGGCCTCGGTGGCGATTCCCCTACCCCACGCATCGCGCACGAGACGCCAGCCGATCTCGACCTCGGGCCCCGCTCCATGGTCTGGAATGAGCAACACCCAGCCGATGAACCGCTCGGGCGCGCTGCGCTCGCGTATCGACCAATAGCCGAGCCCAGGCGGATACGCCCTCGTCGTGCGGAATGCCACGAACTGTCGATGCGCGACCGGGTCCTGCCAAGGCCCGGCGATATGACGGGTGACCTCGGGATCGCGATCCATTGCGAGGCACGCCTCGAGGTCGGCGAGCGTACGCTGACGGATCAGCAACCGGGGGGTATCCAGGGCAGGCAGTTCGGGAGTCGAAACGGACATGGCGAAAGAGTAATGGGTTTTCTGTATCGAATTCGGCTGGTTTGCAACGAACCGCATAACCGTTGCCGGAACAAGTCTTTCTAAAAGCCGACATTTAAAACCAGATCGTAATATTTTAGACAGCCACATAGGGATTAATACCGATAAACGGGCAACCCAATCATGCAACCGCTTAGAGTGCGCGTACACTCGTCATGCCAACCCACGGGACGGCCGCGCCAGCGTGATCCGCGGCGCGGCTGACGATCTGGAGACAAAAAGGAGAACGCAAAAATGGCTTGGACGCGTGAGCAGAAAAACGTCACGATCGCAGCCTATCTAGGCTGGACGCTCGACGCCTTCGATTTCTTCCTGATGGTTTTCGTCCTCAAGGATATCGCTGCAGAGTTCAACACGAAAATCCCGGCCGTCGCGGTTGCGATCACCCTGACGCTGGCAATGCGGCCGCTCGGTGCGCTGATCTTCGGCCGGCTCGCCGACAAGTTCGGCCGCCGGCCGACGCTCATGATCAACATCGCCTGCTATTCGGTGCTCGAACTGCTCTCGGGCTTTTCGCCGAATCTCGCGACCTTGCTCGTCATGCGCTCGCTGTTCGGGATCGCCATGGGCGGGGAATGGGGCGTCGGTTCCGCGCTCACGATGGAAACCATTCCCTCCAGCGCCCGCGGCTTCGTCTCCGGGCTGCTGCAAGCCGGCTACCCGACCGGATACCTGCTCGCTTCGGTCGTGTTCTGGCTGCTGTTCGACGTCCTGCATTGGGGCTGGCGCAGCATGTTCTTCGTCGGCATCATCCCCGCGCTGCTGGTGCTCTATATCCGCAAGAACGTTCCGGAATCGCCCGCATGGCGCGCCATGGAGACGCATCAACGCCCGGGCCTGATCGATACGCTCAAGAGAAACTGGGCGCTCTCGATTTATGCGATCGTGCTGATGACGGCATTCAACTTCTTCTCCCACGGCACGCAGGACCTCTATCCGACGTTTTTGCGCGTGCAGCACAGCTTCGATCCGGCAACCGTCTCTCGCATCCTGATCGTCCTCAATATCGGCGCGATCGTCGGTGGACTGTTCTTCGGCTCGATGTCGGAAAAGATCGGCCGTCGCCGCGCGATCTGCATCGCGGCATTGATCGCTTTGCCCGTGCTTCCGCTGTGGGCGTTCTCGGCTAGCGCCGTCGCGCTCGCGATCGGCGCGTTTCTCATGCAAATCTCGGTACAGGGCGCGTGGGGCGTGGTTCCTGCCTACCTCAACGAGATCTCGCCCGATGAAATTCGCGCCACGTTCCCTGGCTTCGTCTATCAACTTGGCAACCTGATCGCTTCCGTCAACGCCACGATGCAGGCATCGCTCGCCGCCAGCCAGAACAACAACTACTCGCTCGCCCTGGCCGCCGTTGCGGCAATATCGGCAATCGTCATCGCGGTGCTGATTCTGTTCGGGCGCGAGCAACGTGGCGTGGACATGCTGCGCTCGGCTCAACGCGTCGGCGAATCGGCATGACGGGACGCCCGTGATACCCGATGCCTGACCGCCTTCAGAGTTTGACGGACCGGAGTAGCGCCGCACCGCGTGCCTTCGGCCCGTCATTTCCGCAAGGGTTGGCGGACTCTAGAGGACTCCACCCACAAACAACGCTTGCCGCCGTATCGATACGTTTTTATCGTTCCCGAAACAACGAGTTTCAATCAAGAACTTGAATCGCTTGTTCGCGGCCGGCTAACCGGCATGGGAGGCGCACATGGCAGTTCGCACATCGAACCGGATAACCGGCGACACGAAGGCACGCATTCTCGATGCGGCCGAAGACATCTTCATCGAATACGGTTTCGAGGCCATGTCGCTGCGGCAAATCACGTCGCGCGCGGACGTCAACCTGGCCGCGGTCAACTATCATTTCGGCAGCAAGGAAGCGTTGATCCACGCGATGCTGTCGCGTCGCCTCGATCGCCTCAACGAAGAACGATTGAAGATGCTCGAGCGTTTCGACGCGGCGCTCGGCGACCGGCTCACCTGCGAACATGTGCTCGGCGCGATGTTCATTCCCGCGCTGCGCCTGTCGCGCGATCCGCAAGCCGGCGGGCGGGCGTTCCTGAAGCTGCTGGGCCGCGCCTATACGGACCCTTCCACATTCATTCACAACTTCCTCAGCGGCCACTACGCATCGGTCGCCGAGCGCTTCTTCGACGCCTTCCAACGCGCGCTGCCGCATTTGCCTCGCGAGGAGCTCGGCTGGCGACTGCATTTTGCGATCGGCGCGCTGTCGGGCGTGCTGGCGGGCGGCGATACCGATAATCTCATCGCCGAGTTCTCCCAAGGGCAGACGATGAGCGATCTGCAATTGATTGCGCGCCTCGCGTCGCTGATGGTTGCCGCGCTGAAGGCACCGTTGCCCGACGCGGCCCAACTCGCAGCTTTCGCCGCCGTGCTGGGCGACGCCGCGGACGGAACCGATGCGGCCGTTGCAATCAGTGCCTGCGGCTCGCTCGATCGGCATCCCGCTACCTTCGAGGACGATCCACGTGCGACGGCCCCGAACGGCGGCGCAAGCGATGCCGAGGCAGCGGCGGCATCCGGTCCGCGGCCCATGCCGCTACCGGAGCAGCGCGGAACCCAACGCTCGGCGCTCTGAGCCTCGATCGGCATCAACGCAGGTCGATCGCTACCTCCACCGTATGCGCATGCCACGGCTGCTCGATCACTGTGTGTCCCGCATGCCTGGCCAATCGCGTCAGCACGAATGCGTCCGACGGACGCAACAGGCCGACGATGCGGCCCTGAGTGCTGGCGAGGCGCGCGTACCATAGCGCGCCAATGTCGCCGCCGACGGGCGCCACGGATGCCGTCGGTGCGCCGGCCGATACGGCATCCGCCGCAAAGGCGATGCTTCGCCCGAGGGACGCGTCGACGAGCACGGTGGTGGCCGGCGCGACCGTCCGGCTGGCCGCCGCGCGCGGCGCACTCGCGAGCGATTCCGGGCTACCGCCGCACACACCGGCGATCAACGCCGCCGAGTCCACGATGAAGCTTCGCCGATCCATGAAGCCGAGCCCCCTTACGTATAGCCACGCCGATCGCGCCAGGCGCGCGGCCAGATGCCCGATTTGCCCGGCGCCAGGATGCCGTCGGGATCGAGCGTGTCCTTGATCGTTTCCGACAAGCGCAGCAACGCACCATCGTTGAAATCGTATTGCGCAGCCGCCAGGTCCATGTAGGCCAGATGGGTACGGTACTGGCCATACCCCGCCGCGCGCGCATCGCTGATCAACACGCGCAGCAAGTCGCCCGCGGCATCGGTCTGGGTTGCATCGTCGCGGTCGAAGATCGTTGCGACGATGTGATGCAAATGGCGCGTGCCGGCGGTGAAGCCGCCGTAGTAATCGAACCCGTATTCGGCACAACGGGTCTTCGCGAGCCAATATTGCCGCATCGCGTCGCGCCCCGTGAACGGGCAGATCGGCGAAAAATCGACGTGCGCGCCCGCGCCGCCGCGCCAGTCGAGCATCCGAAATGCGGTCATGGTCGGGATGCCGGCCATGTTGCGGTCGCCGCCGCCCTCGGGTTGCGCGTCGCCGGCATACCGCGCGGCCTCGATGCGCACCCCTCGCACGTGGGAAAACGCCCGCTTGACGACCGAAAACTGCGCCTCGACGACTTCGGGCTCGCCGTACAGGCCGAAACGCAGATTCCATCGCCCGATCCCGAGCCGCTTGGTCATCGCATCGATGGCGGACTCGGGCATCGGCCCCTGCCCGTCATACCACTCGCCGCGCGACGACACCCCCGCCGCAAAGCGAACAGCGCCTTCGACGACGGCGTGATTGCGAATCGTCTCGTCGAGCTTGAACGGACGCAACGTCTCGACGATGGCCTCCAGGTCCGCTTCGTCGCCGAAGCGCAGATGCGCGAGCAGATAGCTGGCCGGCCGCGGCATCAGTGCGATGCCGAGCTTGGTCACGATGCCGAAATTCGACTGCATGAACATCGCGTCGTACGAGGGGCCGAAGCCCGGCTTGTAGAGCTGCCAGGTACTGCCGATCTCGATGCCGCCCATTCCGGTGCGCACGATGTCGCCCGTCGCGAGGACGACTTCCATGCCGCACTGCATCGCGGCGTGGTCGCCGTAGGGCGTGTAGCCGAAGCCGCGCTCGAGCGTATTGCCGACGACGCTGCCCCAGCCCGCCGCGGGCGGATCGATCCATAGCTTCGCACCGCGCGCGCGCAAGTGCTCGTGCAGATCGAAGTAGGTCACGCCGGGCTCGACCAGGGCATAGCCGAGGGTCTCGTTCACTTCGAGGATGCGGTTCATGCGTCGCAGATCGACTACGATCGATCCGGACAGACGGGGCGCCGCTCCTCCATACGCATAATTGCGGCCGGTCGAGACCGGCCAGAGCGGCAGACGATAGCTGCGCGCGACGCGCAGCACTTCCCTGATCTCGTCGACCGAAGCGGGCAGTATCGCTGCGGATGCCGCGAAGCGCGGCTCCTGAGGGCCCGGAGCGAACGGATCGGCGTATTCGATCAGTTCGTTGTCCGAAACAACGACGTGAGTTTCGCCGACAATCGAACCGAAGAGGCGCAGCGCTTCGTGAAAGCGTTGTGCACTGCAATGGGGCGGCAGCACGCTCATCGAGGCCGCCGCGGCGAAAGACGCACTGACGATTTCATCGAGTCCCCTTGATTGCGGAGCAATGTCCGCTCGTTCGCTCGACGCGAAGCTGCGCTGGAGGACTTTCCGCAAGCTTCGGCATCCGATGCTGCCGCCATTGTCCCACGAGCGCGCGCTTTTCCGGGGGCCCATGCGCGGGCATCGACCATGCTCGGACATGCGCAGCACCCGTGGTATCTGAAACCCGCGCGGGGCGAAAACGAATGATGCCGCGCGCCTTTTGGAACATTTCGTTACGCGCGCGTGGGCCCGATGCGCGTGCGAAAGGACCCTCGCGGCAGCACACACGGGTTAAAATCCCCGCCAGCCACGAATTTCGCGCGTAGCCACCGCGCTTCACTAACCAACCTGGGGCAGCTCCTGCTGTCGTCCGTGCAATGCCGAATCCCGCAGAATCCCATCCGCAGAACGACTTCATGAACGCAGCGCGCAAAGAGCGCAAGCGCGTCGAAATCTATCTCGTGAACGGCATCCGTCTGACTGGATGCATCGAGTCGTTCGATCAATATCTCGTCATGCTGCGCACACCCGTCGGGCTGCAAGGCATTTACAAGCGTGCGATTTCGACGATTCAGCTCGATACCGGCACCCGCCCGGGGCCGCGCGGCCCGCGTACCGGCGGGTATGGCGGCGAGCGCCACGGTCCGCGCGAGGGCTCCGGCGCACCTCGCGAAGGCCGCGAGCCGCGCGAATCGCACGGCATGCATGGGTCATCGGAGCGCTCGGGCGACGCGCCGGTGGTCGTGACGCGCAGACGCCGCCCGTTCAGCACGGGCCCGCATGGCAACGAGCACGGCAACCACCACAGCAGCAGCAGCAACAACGACAACAACAACGACGAGAACAATAACAACAACGAATGAGGTGCCTCGCCGCGAGGCACCTCAGGATGTCAGCGAAGGCCCGCCATCGCGGGTCGAGCATCGCTCTGCCGCTGCGAAAGGCTCTCTAGCAATGCCTCCGCGCGGGCGCGCTGCTCGCGCGTCAGTTCGAATTGCCGGCGGATGCTCAAGATCCGCTGCCGCCAATACTGCGCCGTAAGCATACGATTCTCGGGTTCGCGGATCGCCCGCTCGAGATGATCCAGATCCGCGTCGACCAAATGAAGCGCATACGTCCGGCGCACAGGTTCCGTCTGTTGAATTGCCATTGCAGTCCTATTTCGAAAACACCGTGCCTCTAGTCTGCAAGTTCGATGCCTCCTTGCGACGAATAGCGCGCGACGGAGAGAAATAGGCGCATCGCGGCGAATGTCTTGCGGCTCTGGAGTCGAAGTCCGGCGCGATTGGCTGGCAACGATTACATCCGTTGCGGAAGAATGTGCCTGCATAAAAGCCGGGAACGCGGCCCCGCCGGAATCATCCGACGAAAATGTCACTCGCTGACCCGCGCGTAGACGCAGGTATCGCGCAACGTCCCGTCGGGATCGATTCGCTCGTACCGCAGCACACCTTCCAGCTGCATACCGGCACGCTCGCAGACGCGCAAACTCCTGACGTTACGCTCATCGACGAACGCGGCGATCCGACGCGCGCCGAGCCGCGATTTGGCGAAATCGAGCAGGCCGCTCACCGCTTCGGTCACGAGCCCCTGACCCAGGCACGAGGCACGGCCCCACCAGCCGATATCGAACGCGGGAATCGACCAGTCGGGCGAACGCAGTCCGCAACAGCCGGCGAGTGTCGACGTGTGCCGCACAAAAATCAGAAACGGGAAGTCGCGTCTCGCGACGAAATCGGCGAAACCTTCCCGGCAGAAAAGTTCGGATCGTTCTACCGAGGGAGCTTCGAGCGCCCACGGCAATGACGCCGGGAACCGACGCAGCGCGTCCAGCGACTCGACGAGCGCTTCATAGACCAAGCGTCCGTCGCCCGGGCGGGGGCAACGGACGATCAAGCGCTCCGTTTCGAACGCATCGGGGATGTCGATGAGCAGCGGATCCATGGGCTCTGGGCTCGATGCAGTACCGCATGATAGCCGGCCTGCTGCCGGGCCCGGCCCCGCACGCTCGATTTGGGACGGCGCGCGCCCCGTTCAGCGTACGCGGTGCGGCAAGCCCGAGTCCGCCTCACGCTGCAACTCGCGCACCTGGCGCTTGAGCGCACGCAATTGATCCTGCGCGGCGCGCTTTTGCGCGTCCAGCGCCGCCGCCTCGCCGCGCGCCCGCTTTTGGCGATCGGCGGCGAGTGCTTGCTGCTGGTGCGCAACGTCGAGATCGGCCTGCAAACGCTCGGCCCGCGCTTGCGAAAGCGCGATCAAATGTTCCGTATAGGTTTTTTGCGCGGCCAGCTTGGCCCCGCGCAACTCGACATCAGCGAGCTGCGCGCTCTTTTTCGCGAACTCGGCATAGATTGCTTCCGCGCGGGCCTCATCCTGCGTCTTGATCACGCGCCAAAAGTTTTTCTGTTGAAAGAGCGCGACGTAGTAGGTCAGTTCTTTCCCATAGAGCAGCAGGCTCGCGCCGTAGCTGCCGTTGTAGCTGGTGCGAAGCTCGGTCAAGTCGCTGCCGTGCATGAGGCGCTGCAATTCGGCAACGTTGCCTTGCGCCGCTTCCTTCGAGTCTTCGGCTTGAGACACCGCCGACGCTGTTGGGGCTTGTTCGTGTACCGGCGATGCGTCGGACGTCGCCACAGCGGGCGTTGCCGCGCCCGCGGTCAACGGGATCGAGGCGCTCGTCGTCGTTGCCGGCGCCGTCGTACTGCCGCTCGATTGCGCGCCGGCGCAGCCGAACATGCCCAATCCCCCGATCATGACAAGCGCCGCAAGCGCTGTCCCCCGTACTTGTGGTAGATGCCTCATCGTCGATTCCCGCGCGAATAGTTTTTATGTGAGTAAGCATGATTTACTGACTCAAGCGTGTCATTATTACTCAGTTTCGCGCGCTTCGGGCTCTTCGTCGAAGATTTGGTATTTGCGCATCTTTTCCCATAAGACTTTGCGGCTGATACCCAGGTGTTGAGCGGTATCCTGCCGGCGCCACGCGTTCGCGCTCAGCGCCGCGAGCACGCGGTTGCGCTCGGCCATGTCCCACTTGCTTCGATCCACGATGAGTTCGTTCGCGCTGTCGGCCGGAGCCGGCTGCGCATTGCGCGCGTGCGCGATCAACCGCTTGAGCCGGATGGCATCCCATGCGCCGATCTGGCGCACGGTCACCCCGATACGCTCGGCGAGATTGCGCAATTCGCGTACATTGCCGGGAAAGTAGGTGTCGGCCACCGCATCGGCGAGCCAGTAAGGCACCGCGGGCAGGCTCGCCATGCGCTCGGCGCCGAGCACCGAAGCAATGAAGGCGTTGAAGATCGCGATCTTGTCGACCGCGCCCCGCTCCTCGAGCGACGGGAGGCGCAACTCGATTACCGCGAGCCGGTAATACAAGTCGGCGCGAAATGCACCGTCCTTGACCAATTGCGTCAGGTTCTTGTTTGTCGCCGCAACGAGCCTGAAGTCGACGCGCACGGGCGTGGCCGATCCGATGCGCGTGACGGCGCCGTCTTCGAGTACGCGCAGTAGTTTCACTTGCTGATAAAGCGGCAAATCGCCGATTTCGTCCAGAAACAGCGTGCCACCGTCGGCCTGCTCGAAGTAGCCCTTGTGCGCACCCACGGCACCGGTAAACGAGCCCTTCGCGTGGCCGAAAAATAGCGACTCGAAGAGACCGTCGGGAATCGCGCCGCAATTGACGGGGACGAACGGGCCGTCGGCATAGCGGGAGTGCTTTTCGTGCAGCAATTGCGCAATGCGCTCCTTGCCCACGCCAGTCTCGCCGCGGATCAGCACACTCGTGTCGCAATCGGCGAACGTATCCACTTCGCGAAGCAACGCTTGCATGGGCTCGGAATGCGCGACGAGCGCCGTCGGCTCGGACGTTCGCGCGGTATGCGCGCGCAACTGCGCGACAAGCTTGGTGACCATCCCGCGCAGCTCGGCGCACGTGAAATCGAGCGGCAACACATGCGCGTACTCGTGCGGAAACATCGCGGGATCGCGCTCGCGCGGCACGGCGCCCACCCAGATCACCGGCATGCCGTTGGTCGCCTGCCAATCGTGCAGTACACGTGCCGCGCCGTCGATGACGCTCACGCTGACGATCGCAAGCGATGAGCGGACTTCACCGCTCGAAGGCGTCATCGTCATCCCGTCCGCACGGATCACGTCGACGTCGAAGCTCGCCATGCAGCGCATGACGCGTTCGACGATATCGGCCTTGCCCTCCCAGACATAGATGTCCAGTTCCTCGATTGTATTGGCGGCTCTCATTGTTCGCTTCTTCGATGTTTTCAATAGACGAGTTTCGACACGCCGCAGGTCAACGACAGATCATGGATGGTTGCGACGCCGACCTGCACCCCGAGCAGTTGCAGCAACGGGACGAGCGCTGCGTCGACATCTTCGGCGACGAGCGTGAGCGCAGGAGCAAGGAACGCGACGAGTGCACTGACGACAGGTCCCAACGGCACACCGAACGCGCCTCCCAACAGCGTGACCGATAGCGCGCCCGGCTGCGCGAGTGTGGCGGAGAGTCCCGACAGTGCATTCGCCAACACGCTGCCCACAGCGTTCGAATTCGCGCTCTGGTAGTCGTCTGCGTTGCCGGCGATGCCGTCGAATTCGAATGTCGACGAATCCTCTGCCGGGACTACCGCGGGAAGCGCCGCGTTCGCCTTCACGACGATCAGATTCGAGACCTGGATCAACGTTGCAGCTCGCGTGCAGCTGAACGGCTGCGAGGCCGATAGATTCGGGGGGGCGTCGCCTACGCAGACATTCGCGAGGCCCGGCGTCGCACCGATCGTCGAGTTGCTCGCAGCGGCACTCGTCGCGCAATGCGCGGCTTCGAGCCAGGCCTGCCCCGGCGCAACCTCGAGCGAGAGCGGCAGATTGGCGCCGACCGTGCCGACGAAAGGAAGGGTGACGGGACCCAATCCGATGTTCAGATAAAGCCGCACCTGTGCAGTTCTTGCCTGCGTACGCCATGTCTGCGTGGCTGGGTTCATCCCCGCCTCGCCGATCGCGAGCACCGGCGGCTGAAGAACTTGCACTTTCAACGTGGTCTGCAGCGTGCCGAGCGCGAGGCCGGCTGCGATATCCGTCGGCGCTTGTCCGGCTTTGGCGATCTCGGCCGCCACGACGAGCGCATCGAACGGGCTGATCGTCGCGCCCACGGCACTCTGCGTATGGGCGAGGTTCACCGAAAGCAGCCCGGGCGCTGTGTCGGTCGCGCCGAGCGGAAACTTCACGGACGTCGAAAGACTGCTTGCCGCGATCGCTTGCAACGTCGCGAGATCGGTCTGCAGGTTCGCATCGGCCACCGATGTACGCGATAACGCACTCAGCATCAGATCGGCGAGCTGAGCGGCATCGACTTGCGTCGCGAGCAATGCGTCGACCGTATCGACTCCAAGCGCCGCCATCAGATCGCCGACCTTGATGCGCGCGCCGGCCAGCGATTGATACGAAGCCAGCGAAAGATCGAGGTTCGCGCCCAGCAATCCGTTGAGCAGACCGTTGATGAGGCCGCCTTGCAATTGCGCGAGCGCCGTGCCGATCGTGAACGCGCCGAGATTCGTCGCCTGCGCCGTCGCGGTGGCACCGATCTGCCGTGACGGCCCGAGAAAGAAGTACGGGACCGTGCGCACCACGCGGACTTGCACGGCGTTCAAAGGCGAGGCGTTCGCGCTGGCGAAGTAGCTCGGCGCGGTATTGGTCGCGGTATCCCAACGGCCGCAGACGACCGTCAGCGACTGTCCCGCCGCTGTCGCCGAAAAGCCGTTGGCCGCGGCGTTCGCCCGCGCCGTGGCCGTCGGTGCCGAGCAATCGTCGTCCATCGTTTGCGCGCCGGCGAGCGCAGCAAGATCCGCGATCCGCTGCAGTGACCGCCGTGCGAAGAAGGCGTTGCCGACGTCGAGCGCGCCGAGGACCGCCACCGCGAGCGAAAGAAAAATCGCGACGACGATGGCCGCCGAACCGCGCTGCCGATCGGTGCGCGGCGGGCGGGGCCGGTCGAATGTGCGGCGGCGCGCAGCCTTCATCGCTCAGTTCGCCCCGCTGGGCGAGGCGCCGACGGCGTTCATGTAGTTCCCACGCGCTGCGTTGCCGCCCGCGCCGAGCGTCGAATCGAACGAACTCGGAATCCTGGTCTTGAAAGAGTCCAGATAGCGTGCGTAGGCCAGCCCCGCCTGTGCACCGAGCACGGGCAATGCCGGCGCGGCCTGCGCGTTGCTGCGCTGAAGCTCGAGCCAGCTTCGCGTCGCTTCGCCGATCGGCACGGACGGTCGCACCCCGGCAGCAGGCTCGCCTGGCGCTTCAGCCATCGCTGGCGCACACAGGCCAGCCACGAGGAGTACGGCCGCACCGAATGCGATCGTGGCGATCGTGCGTAGGGGGTCGATGAAGTAGCGTGTCGTCATATCGTCCTCGTCACGGCGAATGCGTCATTGCGCGAACCGCTGCAAGAGCGGCAACGGCGTACGGGCGCTGGCCGTCGCCGCCGGCGCCTCTTCGGGGCGCACCTGCGGCTGCCTCGGTTTTTCGGTGCCTTGTACCGAGCGGCGCCCCTTCCGTGCGAGCGCGACTTTCGCCGCGTCCTGACGCACCGCTTCGCGCACTTCGCTCGCAAAATGCTGCTCGTCCATCAACGCACGCGCATCGCGAGCATGGCCCTGCGAGAGCAGCAGCAACGCGACATTGGCCAGCACCGTCGGGTTATGGGCATCGAGTTCCGCCGCCTTCATGAGCGGAACACGCGCCCCTGTCACGTCGCCTTCGCGCAATCGTGCATAGCCGAGATCTGACAACGTCGCGGCGTCCGTGGGCGCGAGCGCCGACGCCGCTTCCAGGTCGTGCGCCGCCCTATCGAAGTCGCCCGCGGCGCCTGCGACGAGCCCCAGCCCGCGGTAGCCGCGCGAGGCAAGCGGCGTCGCGAGCAGCGAGCGATACGCATCTGCACTGGCCTCGGGCTGTCCCGTCAGGCGCAGCGCATCGGCGCGCAGCAGCGTCGAGTCGGGCGTCGTGCCGTATTGCTTTTCGTATGCGTCGATGTGCGCGAGGGACGCAAAATAGAGCCCCTGCGACTGCATCCGGTCGATCAGCGCGAGATACATGCCGGGCGTATCGGGCTTCGGTTCGGGCTGAGCGTTTTGCAGCATCGCGGCGCGCTCGGCCTGCGGCCCCACGCCATAGCCGGACGGCTTGAATGCGCAGGCGCTCAGGACGAGCACCAGCGCGGCGGCGAGAAAGCGGCGCGACGGCGGCGGAATCGGGCTCGAACGGTTCATCGGATGATCGATCGTCGTTGTCGGGATAGTGTTCTTCAATGCGCGGCTCGCTCTCGGGTGTGCCATTCGTCAACGATGCGTCGTCGAAAGCGCGTGCGTGATCGCAACGATGCCCGGTCCCGCCGTCACGATCAGCAGCGCAGGCAACAGCGTCAGGATCATGACGCCCGTCATCTTGACGGTCAGTCGCCCGATCCGCTCCCGCAAACGGGCTCGGCGGCTCTCGCGCAGCCTTTCGCCGAATTGACGAAGCGGCTCCTGAACCGCGCCGCCGTGCCGGTCGACCTGGATCATCAGACGCGCGACAGCCCGCAAATCCTCGTTGCCGAATGCGCCCGCAAGACGCTGCAGCGATTGCTCGCGCGTGCGCCCCGCCACGAACTGCCGCTGCGCGATCTCGAGCTCGTCGGCGAGCACGGGCAGCATCGTCCGGAAATCGTTGATGATGACCTGCAAGCTCTGGTCGAGCGATAAGCCGACACCTTGCAGCAGCCTGAGCAGGTCGACGAATGCCGGCGTCTCGTCGGCAACGCTCGCCCGCCGGGCGGCCGCGCGGCGGCCAAGCACCGCCTTCGGCAGCATGAATCCCGCGACGACGGCCGCACCCAGATAGGCAGGCTGCGTACTGCCGTCGATATACGGGCTCACGAGCCACGTGTAGAGGGCAAGCCCCAGCGCCGCGCTCGCGAGCCGCGATATCAAAAAGATGCCGCGCGCATTCGCGTCGGCGAAGCCGCATTGCTCGAGCAGCGAGCGGTCCTCGCCCGCGACGATCAGTTTGCCGAGCGGCGTATCGAGCCAACGCATGCCGGCGCTGCCGATCCGGCGCAACCATACCTTGCCGCGCCGCTCGGCCTCGTGTCGCACCGGCGAGCCCGCCTTCATGCGCCCGTCTCGCGCGGCGGCGAATGGGGCAGACTGCGAGTTCGGCGAATGCACCGCATATGCCGCATTCGCCGCATTCGCGGCATTCGTCGCATTCGACGGCTCGGTACGCAAACGCGAAGACACAGGCGCGCCGCGCGGCGGCTCTGGATCGCGCCCGGCAACGGACGGCATCGCGCGGCGCGCGAGCGCATCGTCCAGCAAGCGCATGCCGCGCCGCGCAGCGAGCCGCCGCACCAGAATATGCAGCGCCAGCATCGTCAAGCCCAATGCGCCAAGCGCCAATGCAATCGAGGCAATTCGATCCGCAAGCATCACGACCTCAACCGGGCGAGACGATAGAGCAGGCAGCCACCGGCGCCCTGAAGCCCGAATGCGACAT
>NZ_DASXWY010000033.1:0-12975 GCF_036503415.1 Trinickia sp.
TGGGGTGGCTGATGGGACTCGAACCCACGACGACAGGAATCACAATCCTGGACTCTACCAACTGAGCTACAGCCACCACTGGGATCTGCAGTTCGGTGCGTCAAGACCAGCCGCACCGACGAAGAAGCGAGATTATACAAATACCATCGCGACTTGCCTAGCCCCTCAATCGACAATTTCTACCGCGGATTCGAGGGGCTCGCGCAATTGCGCGCGCGCTTCGTTGAATATCGACAAATCGGCGGCAGCGAGCCGCTTGTTGTCGGACAGCACCCGCCGCCAGCCGCGCGCGCCCGCCATACCGCGATACAAGCCCAACGCGTGACGCGTGATCGCACCGAGGAACGTCCCGCGCGCCAGCTCGGTACCGCAGTATTCGATGAGACCCGCCTCGATCTGCTCGCGACTCGGCACGGGTGCCGCCGCACCGTAGAATCGCATGTCGACTTCCGCGAGCACGTAGGGGTTGTGATAGGCCTCGCGCCCCAGCATCACCCCGTCCACATGAGCGAGATGCGACTCGACTTCGTCCAGCGTCTTGACACCGCCGTTGAGGATGATTTCCAGCGCCGGGAAATCGCGCTTGAGGCGATAGGCGTAGTCGTATTTGAGCGGCGGTATCTCGCGATTCTCCTTCGGCGACAAGCCCTTGAGGACGGCATTGCGCGCATGGACGATGAAGACTTCGCAGCCGGCATCGGCCACCGTGCCAACGAAATCGCGCACGAAGGAATAATCCTCGACGGCGTCGACGCCAATCCGATGCTTGACCGTCACCGGTATGCCCACCGCGTCGCGCATCGCCTTCACGCACTCGGCCACGAGTGCCGGCTCGTTCATCAGGCACGCGCCGAACGCGCCGCGCTGCACGCGCTCGGAAGGACAGCCGCAGTTGAGGTTGATTTCGTCGTAGCCCCACTGCTCGCCCAGTTTGGCCGCTCGTGCCAGATCGCCGGGCTCGCTGCCGCCCAGTTGCAACGCGACCGGCGCCTCTTGCGCCGTGAATGCAAGATGTCGAGCGACATCGCCGAACAGCAACGCGCCCGTCGTCACCATTTCCGTGTACAGCCACGTATCACGCGAAATGAGCCGATGGAAGTACCGGCAGTGACGATCGGTCCAATCCATCATGGGAGCCACACTGACGCGGCGCGGGCGGGAAAGGGAAACAGCAGAAGACGACATAGAAAGGCCAACGACAGAATAGACCGCGATTTTACCGCAGCGGGCAGGCGAAAGCCCCGTCGAAGCGCCCGCAAAGCAGCAATCGGTCTCGCCCGAGGCAGCCGACCCGCTAGAATGTAGCCCGCGCGTCGCGGCACGGCCGGCTTTCGCGCGCCCAACCGATTCGAAGGAGCGTTGATCGATGAGCGGCGGATTCTACCGTCATGGCGTGAGCCGGTGCATCCTGGTCTGGGTGCTGCTGACGATGCTCGCTGGATGCAGCGCGCTGTTCGGCCCCAAACCGCCGCCCGTTACTGAACAGCCGGCGCCCGAGCCGCAACCCGAACCGGAGCCTCCGGCGCCGCCGGAACCGGAAGCCTCGGCGCCCGCGCCGGCGTCCGCCCCCGCCGCTCCCGAAGTCAAACGGGCACCGCCAAAACCGGTCCATCGGCACCCCGCGCCTCATCGCCCCGCGCCGCCCGAAACGCCGCCAGCGCCTGCGCCCGTCGTGCCGGCGCCGATCATCAGCACGCGACTGCTGTCGTCCAACGATACACGGGGGCTGCTGGATGCCCGCGTACAGCGGCCCGACGGCAAGGCGCTGGGGCGTGCCATCGACATGTTCGTGGACAAGGATGGCAGGCCGCAGGAAATGCTCGTCAATCTGTCGGGCTTCCTCGGCATCGGCGACCGCAAGGTCCGCTTCCCCTGGAATGCGTTCACTTTCAATATGAACGCGAAAAAAGCCGCTATCACGCTGGCGGTCAAGGAAGGCCAGCCGCCTGCCGCGCAGGCGTTGCAGAAAAAGGGGGCTCGTCCCGCGGGCATCGCTTCGAAACCCGAACTCACGCGCATGATCGATGCGACGGTCGAGCGCGGCGATGGCGCGCGAGTGGGGCGCGTCGTCGATGTACTCATCGATAATCATGCCGCGCCCCAAGCCGCGGTGGTCGACGTCAGCCGGCTCATGCAGGATCGGCGCAGCATCGCGGTCGACTGGTCGGCGCTGCGCTTCGTCCACAAAGACGATGCCCTTCGGGTCGAGTCGGATCTGACCGATGCGCAAGTCGACGCTGCGCCGAATTACGAGCCCGATCGCCCGGTGCGCGCCGTGTCGCCTGCGCCCAAGCCCCCGGTCGCCGCTCAGCCGGCCCCAGCGGGGGCCAAGCCTGCGGCCTCCGGCAACGACGCTTCACGGTGACGAACGCGCAGATGGCAAACCTACGCAGTCTCCGCGCGCTCGATTGGCTCAACTTCTTCCTCGCCAACGTCCAGACAGGTTTTGGCCCGTTCATCGCGTCGTACCTGACGTCGCATAAATGGACACAGGGCGAGATCGGCATTGCGCTCAGCGTCGGCACGGCAACCGCCATGCTGAGCCAGGTGCCCGCCGGCGCGTTGATCGACGCGCTGCGCAACAAGAAAGGCGCCGCCGCGCTCGCGATCGTCGCCATCGCGGCATGTGCGCTCTTGCTCGCCGCCAGCCCGACGACCGTCCCGGTGCTCGCCGCCGAGGTGTTTCATGGTTTCGCGAGCTGCATGCTGACGCCTGCCATCGCGGCCATTTCGTTCGCGCTCGTCGGTCGCCATGCCCTCGGCGACCGGCTCGGGCGCAACGCACGCTTCGCATCGATCGGCAGTGCCGTCGCCGCCGCGCTCATGGGTGCGTTCGGCGAGTATTCGTCGGCGCGGGCTGTCTTCTGGTTGACCGCGGCATTGAACGTTCCCGCGCTCATCGCCCTTTCGATGATCGAGCATACGGGGCGCGCCGCGGCGAAGGCAGCGGGCGCGGCCACGGTTGCTTCCCCCGCCCCGCCGGTCGCCACGCATCGCCGTGCGGGCATGAGCGAGTTGCTGCGCGATCGGCGGGTACTCGTATTCGCCGCGTGCATCGCGCTGTTCCATTTGTCGAACGCGGCCATGCTCAATCTGGCCGCCGGCGAAGTCACCACGCATATGAGCGATAACGTGCAGCTCGTGATCGCGGCGTGCATCATCGTGCCGCAAATGGTGGTCGCGGCGCTCTCGCCATGGGTGGGACGATCGGCCGAACGTTGGGGCCGGCGTCCGCTCCTCTTGTTCGGCTTTGCCGCGCTACCCGTTCGCGCGCTGCTCTTCGCGGGCGTGTCGAGCCCTTATCTGCTCGTCCCTGTGCAGTTGTTCGACGGCATCAGCGCGGCAGTCTTCGGCGTGATGCTGCCGCTCATCGCGGCGGACGTGGCCGGAGACAAAGGACATTACAACCTCTGTATCGGCCTGTTCGGACTCACGGCAGGTATCGGCGCAACGCTATCGACGCTGCTCGCGGGGTTTATCGCCGATCATTTCGGCAATACGGTCAGCTTTTTCGGTCTCGCCGCGGCGGGCGTGCTGGCCGTGCTGCTCGTTTGGATGGCGCTGCCCGAGACACGCGATGCGGTCGACTCACCGGCCGAAGACGGGCAAGGCCCCACACCGGCTGCGCATTGAAACCGGCAGCCCCGCGCCCGCGGGGCGAACGATCAACCGTCAAGCCGGTCGTCGACGATCGCTCGCGCCGCGTCGAGCGCGGCGCGAGCCGCCTGCCGTTCGGTCGGCCACAGCTTGTCGACATGAACGAGCTGCCAGTCCTGCACCACCATGCCGTCCTTCAATACGCGAAAGTGCGATTTCACGCCCGTCATCACCTGTTCCACGGCGACTTCCAGTGCAAAGCCGCGGTAAGGCTCCTCGTAATCGCCCATGTCGATGCCAGTCGGTTTCATCGCACTCCCCCAAACGATCATTGCAGGTAGGCCTACAACCGGGACCGCAATCCTCGACTAATCGCAATCGCCCGACAAATACTTTCGGCCCTCGCAGGTGATTTCGATCGCGCCATCGGTATTCTCGTCGACAAGCCCGGCGCCAAGCAGTTCGGCGGCGACCGACATCGAGACGAGCGGCGGCGCCTGGCCGATTCCCACGTCGTTCAGGCGCCTCAGCGCCTCTACCGCCTCGGGGCTCAAGGGTTTGGACATGGCCGGCTCCTTGTCTGTGATAGCGCTTGCGCGCCGATGTCGACTCCGATCGACTCCGGTGCCATGCAACGCTCGCGTGAGCATCGTCAATCCATCCTAGCACTTCCTCCGCGCGAAGCAGATGCGCAAATACGCGTGCGCCGGGAGACGGCCTCACCCCTATAATGACGCTCGTTCCGTTAGACGAACGGGCGCATCGCGTCATGCCCGCGCCGCCCGCGCACTACATGCAAAAAATCATCCTGCCTCTGGTGTCGGGCTTTCTCGCCGCGCTCTTTTTCCATGAAGCGACGCTCGCGCTTCTGCATACCGCGGGGCTCATCGACATGACGGGCTTTTCCACGACCCCGTTCGCGCCGCTCGACATCCCCGAGTTCGTCGCCAACGCGCTCTGGGGCGCCGTGTGGGCCGTACTGATGGCCTGGCTGCTGCGCGTTTCGCCCGAGCGCGTAGCGCCGTGGGTTCAGGCGTTGGTATTCGGAGGTATCGTTCTCACGGCGGCACGAATCTTCGTCGTCGATCCCATACGCGGCATTTGGCCGAGCGGCAACATGCTGCCGCGCCTTGCCATCGGTTTCGCTGCCAACGCCATGTGGGGCTGGGGCGCTCTCGTCTTCATGCGCGCTTTCATGGCTGAAAGCGCCGAGGAATCGGCCTGAAGTCTCTTCCGAAGCAGCGCCGGATAACGCGCGACGCGGCGCCGACTCAGCCGTGAAGCGCGCGCAGCGGGTGCTCGTCCGGGCGCCATGGGCTCATGAACATGCGCTCGACATCTTGCGCCGTCACGTCCCCGATGCGACTGATTCGCCAGACAGGGTGATTGTCCTTGTCGATGATCCGAGCACGCACCCCTTCGAGCACATCGCCAAACGCGAACATCGTATGAGTGAGATCGAGGTCACGGCGCAGGCATTCTGCCATCGTGCTGTCGCCGCGCGCCACGACCTCCAGCGAGACGGCCATCGATAGCGGCGAACGTTCATGCATCATGCCGAGCGTATCCTCCGCCCAATCGCATGCGCCCTCTTCCCTTTCGGCTGCGAGCGACGCGGCGATGGCCGCGGCATCGGGCTGCCCGAAATGCCTGTCGATCCATGCGCGCGTGGCGGCAAGCGACGTGTCGGCGTGTTCATCGCCGTTGGCGCAGACAGCTTGGTGCGCAATGCGCTTCACGCAGGCGATCACGTCGGTGCCTGTGGCAAACGATTCATGACCCAGCGCTTCGAGAAGCGTCGGAATGGCGCTGGCATTCATGCAGATATCGGCCAGCCCGGCATAGAGCGCATCGGCCGCGCCGATCGTTACACCGGTGACGGCAAGATACCGACCGATCGCGCCGGGCGTACGGGCGAGGAACCATCCGGCGCCGACATCGGGGAAAAACCCGATACGCGTCTCGGGCATCGCCATTCGCGTCGTGCTCGTCACGACGCGCAGGCCGCCGGTCCGATGCGCCCCTTGCGAAATGCCCATTCCGCCGCCCATGACGATGCCGCTCATCAACGCGATATAAGGCTTGGGGTAAATAAAAATCGCGTGATCGAGCGAATACTCCTCGATGAAGAAACGCTCGCGTGCGGCGATATCGTTGCGTTGCGACATCTCGTAGAAGGACCGGACGTCGCCGCCCGCGCAAAAAGCGCGCTCGTGCGGCGAATAAACGACGACGGCAAGCACGCCGGGATCCGTGCGCCATTCGTCGAGCCGGGCGTGCATCGTGCGGATCATGCCCAGCGAAAGCGCATTGAGCGCCTTGGGGCGGTTCAGTTCGATAAAACCGATTCGATTGGCGATAAAGGTGCGCACCTCGGCCGAGGTGGCAGCTAAAGCCGAATCATCAATCGTAGTCATGGCTGGACGTCGAAACCGAAGAAGCGACACACGAAACGGTAGCACGCGCGGGCATCGACAGCGAGCGAGGCCGTCCGAATCAATGCGCCTGCATCCCGGAAAAGAGGTTGAGGACGACGACACCGGCCACGATCAGCGACAGGCCGATGACCGCGCCGACATCGGGAACCTGCCGGTAAAGCACGATGGCCACGAGCGTGATGAGCACGATGCCAACGCCCGACCATATTGCGTAGACGATGCCCACCGGCATCGACTTGAGCGTCAGCGAAAGGCAGTAGAACGCCACGCCATAGCCACCGACCACGACGAGCGAAGGCGCGAGACGCGTGAAGCCGGCCGAAGCACGCAGCGCCGAAGTGCCAATGACCTCCGCGACGATCGCGATGGCAAGCCAGAGATAGCCGAGACTGCTCGATCCGCGCATCGGTTTCAACCCTTGGCCAGCGCAAGCTGCGCGTAGTCGTGGCCGAGCTCCGCGCTGAGCGCCTCGACGACCAGTTCGTGATCGGCGCGTTGAGCGAGTCCCGACACCGTCACCGACCCGATGACTCCGACACCGGTCACCGTGATCGGGAATGAGCCGCCGTGCGCGGCGTACTCGGCGCCGGGCAATCCGTGCTTGTCGGCAAGCGTCGTTCCGGCCTGCTGCATGCGCAGTCCGATCGCATACGAACTGCGGCGGAAATGGGCGACGACGTTGCGCTTACGGCGCACCCAAGCTGCGTGATCGGGCGTGGCCCCCTCCAGCGAGCAGAAAAAAAGCGACTGGCCGAAGGTCGAAACATCGATGGCGAGCGCGAGCGAACGCGCCGTCGCAATTTCATGCAGATAAGCGCCGAGCTGCCAGGCGCGAGCGGCGTCGAAACGAGGGAACACCAGCGTGTGCTCCTGGGCTGCGATGGTACGCAGATCGTGGTCGATATCCATGAGAGAACAAAATGCCGTTGGGTAATGCGCGTGAACCGGGACAACCCGATCGTGCTGCGGCGCGGCACCCGATTCTAGCGCAGGTGTATGCGGCCGCGCCCAAGTGCCGGCCAGCAATCGGGCATCCGAGCAAACCCGCGATCGATAGATAAAAGCGAATCCATCCTTGCGTCGACTTTGGGATTTATCTATAATCTTCTTTTCGACGGACGCGGGGTGGAGCAGTCTGGCAGCTCGTCGGGCTCATAACCCGAAGGTCGTAGGTTCAAATCCTACCCCCGCAACCAATACAAGCACGTCCGCAAGCACTTCCAAGCGATGTGCCGCCGTCCAGGAACATTGAAGCTCGATCGTCAGATCGGGCTTTTTTTATGTGCGCGCCGCGGAGGTTGGCGCGATAACGAGGGCCCGGCGAACCGGGAAAAACCCGCATCGACGAGCGAAGCGGCTGCGACCGTCCAGCCGATGGGCCGAGTCCATGACAACGTTTTCTTTATGTAGTCTCGGCTCCTATTGCGCATAATCCGGCGCGCCCCTATCGTTGTCGAAGCAACATCAACGGCTGCGCAAAAAAACAGAAAGACCGCGCGAAAGGCCGACACTCTGAGACAGGTACGGAGACCACCGATGACAAGCATGTCCGAACCCGCACACGCCGGGCCCCCCACATTTTTTTCGAAGCAGGCCACGGTCGCCCGCCCCGGTTTCACTCGCTGGATGGTGCCGCCCGCGGCACTCGCCGTGCATCTGTGCATCGGCCAGGCCTACGCGTTCTCCGTCTTCAACGGCCCGCTGACGAAAGTCATCGGCATTACCCAATCGGCGCCGGAAGACTGGTCGCTGACCACGCTCGGCTGGATTTTTTCGCTCGCCATCGTGTTCCTCGGGCTCTCCGCGGCCTTCGCAGGCAAGTGGCTCGAGCACGTCGGCCCGCGACGCACGATGTTCACGGCGGCCTGCTGTTTCGGCGGCGGCTTCCTCGTTTCCGCGCTCGGGGTCTGGCTGCATCAGATCGTGCTGCTCTATCTCGGCTATGGCGTGATCGGCGGTATCGGGCTGGGGCTTGGCTACGTCTCGCCCGTGTCGACGCTGATCCGCTGGTTCCCGGACCGCCGCGGCATGGCAACCGGTATGGCCATCATGGGTTTCGGCGGCGGCGCGATGATCGCGGCGCCGTTGTCGGTCGCGCTGATGAACCACTTCAAGAGCGCCACGAGCGTCGGCGTGGCCGAAACGTTCATCGTTCTCGGCATCGCCTATTTCATCTCGATGTCGATCGGTGCCCTCGCCATCCGTGTGCCGCCCGCGGACTGGAAGCCGGCGGGATGGACGCCGCCCGACACGTCGCACAAATTGATCACGCGCAACCACGTCCATATCGACGAAGCCTTGAAAACGCCGCAGTTCTATCTGATCTGGCTGGTGCTCTTCCTGAACGTCACCGCGGGCATCGGCATTCTCGGACAGGCCTCGGTCATGATCCAGGAGAGCTTCAAGAACACCGTCACGCCGGCCGCCGCCGCGGGCTTCGTCGGACTTCTCTCCCTGTTCAACATGGGCGGGCGCTTCGTCTGGGCATCGGCATCGGACTGGGTCGGCCGCAAAAACACCTACTTCATCTTCTTCGCGCTCGGCGCCGTGCTCTACTACTTCGTTCCGAGCTTCGCGACGACGGGCAACATTGCACTTTTCGTGCTGGCTTACTGCGTGATTCTTTCGATGTACGGCGGTGGCTTTTCGACCGTGCCGGCCTATCTCGCGGATATGTTCGGAACAGCCTTCGTCGGCGGCATCCATGGGCGCCTGTTGACCGCCTGGGCCGCCGCGGGCGTGGCGGGCCCGGTGCTCGTCAACTACATCCGTGCATACGAGGTAGCGCACGGCGTGGCCAAGGCCGACGCTTACACGATGACTGTCCACATCATGGCAGCGCTGCTCGTCGTCGGCTTCATCTGCAACCTGCTCGTTTCGCGCGTGAACGAGAAACATCATATGAGCGAGCTTCAGCTCGCCAACGAACAGTGAGGAGAGGCGCAATGAACGAGACATCCACCGCGGTCACGCCGTCGAGCCGCATCGGCCTGATCGTCTTCTGGGCGTACGTGCTGATCCCGCTCGCCTGGGGCGTCATCAACACGCTGCGCCAGGCGCTCAAGCTGTTCGTCTGAGGCGCACCGACGAGCCGACCGGAAGCCGGGCCATGCGCCCGGCTTCGTTTTTTGGGTGCGCGATCCGAAACGTCGGGCGACCCGCGGCGAGCCGGCGGCCAGTGATAAACTCGCATCACTTTCACGCGCGCGTTTTTTGCCGGCTTGCGCGAGCGCCGAGTACGCAGCAGCGCTGCACCGCGCCCGCGCCGTCCCTCACGATATCTATGAAATTCTGCTCAGCCTGCGGCCACTCGGTCAGCTTACGGATTCCAGCCGGAGACAATCGCGAGCGCTTCGTCTGCGAGCGCTGCGGCGCCGTGCATTACCAGAACCCCCGCAATGTCGTCGGGACGGTGCCGGTGTGGGAGGACAAAGTCCTGCTCTGCCGCCGCGCGATCGAACCGCGCTATGGCTATTGGACGCTGCCGGCCGGTTTCATGGAAATGGGCGAGACCACCTCGGAGGCCGCCGCGCGCGAAACACTCGAGGAAGCGGGCGCGCGCGTCGAAGTCCAGCACTTGTTCTCGCTGCTCAATGTGCCGCACGTCCACCAGGTGCACATTTTCTATCTGGCGCGGCTGCTCGATATCGATATCGAAGCCGGCGAGGAAAGCCTCGAAGTGCGTCTTTTCGACGAAGGCGAAATCCCCTGGGACGACATCGCGTTTCCCACCGTCTGCCAGACGTTGCGTTTTTTCTTTGCCGATCGTTCGGCCGGCAACTATGGGCTGCACACGGGCGACATCTTCCGCTCGCTGCGCGAAGGCTGATCGAACCCGCGCGCCGATGGTCCCCTGGCTCGGTCCCGACGATCCGTTCCCGCCTGTCGAGCAGGCGCTCGGCGCAACGAGCGGTGCGCCGGGCCTGTTGGCCGCGAGCTCGGACCTGCTGCCCTGGAGACTCGTCGATGCCTACCGGCGCGGCATTTTCCCCTGGTACTCGGACGGTCAGCCGGTACTCTGGTGGTGTCCGCATCCGCGCATGATCCTCGTGCCGGCGGAATTCAAGGTATCCCCTTCGCTGAGAAAGACGCTCAAGCGCGTGCTGCGCGATCCGCGCTGGGAGGTCCGCGTCGATTGCGATTTCCCCGGCGTGATGCGCGCCTGCGCGCAAGCGCCGCGCCAAGGGCAGCGCGGCACCTGGATCACGGCCGAAATCATCGACGCCTATTCGATGCTGCATCGCGCCGGCGAAGCGCACAGCGTGGAAACCTGGTACGAAGGCGCCCGCGTGGGCGGTCTGTACGGCGTCTCGCTCGGACGCATGTTCTTCGGCGAATCGATGTTCGCCGATGTGACCGATGCGTCGAAAATCGCGCTCGCCGCACTCGTGGGCCACCTGCTCCGCCACGAAGTAGAAATGATAGACTGCCAACAGAATACGTCGCATCTGGCATCGCTCGGCGGCCGGGAAATTGCGCGCAAGAGCTTTCTCGGACATGTGCGCGAAGCGGTGGCGCAAGCACCCATTCCGTGGCGCTTCGACAAATCCGCCTTGCTCGAGGTCCTGCCTGACAGGATGCAGGCGATGCCGGAAAAACGCGCGCGCTGACCACGCACCGTGAGCAGCCTGCCAACGAGGGACGATGCTTCGAGAGCCGCCAATGACTCACCCGAATGAGCTGCCGCTTTCACCTCTTTCCGCGCTGCAATTTTATGCAACCGCGCCCTATCCTTGCAGTTATCTGGAAGGACGCATCGCGCGCTCGCAAGTCGCCACGCCAAGCCACCTGATCAATTCCGACGTTTATACCGAGCTCGTCAAGGCGGGCTTTCGCCGCTCCGGCGTGTTCACGTACCGCCCGTACTGCGAAGGTTGCCGCGCTTGCGTGCCGGTTCGCGTGCCCGTTGCGGCCTTCACGCCAAACCGGACGCAGCGCCGTGTGTGGAAGCGCCATGCCAGCCTCGTCGCATCGGTTTCGACGCTGCATTACGACGAGGAACACTACGCGCTCTATATGCGCTATCAGGCGGCCCGCCATGCGGGCGGCGGCATGGACCGCGACAGCCGCGATCAATACGAACAGTTCCTGTTGCACAGCCGCATCAACTCGCGGCTCGTCGAATTCCGCGAGCCGGTGCCGGCCGATCTCGGCATGGCGCAACCGGGAACACTGCGCATGGTCAGCATGATCGACATCCTCGGCGACGGGCTGTCCTCCGTGTATACCTTTTTCGAACCCGACGCCGCGAAGGCGAGCTACGGCACCTACAACATTCTCTGGCAGATCGAGCAGGCTCGAAGCCTCGGGCTGCCTTACGTCTATCTGGGCTACTGGATTCAGGAAAGCGCCAAGATGGCCTACAAGTCGAATTTTCGGCCACTCGAAGGCTTGAGCGGCGGGCGCTGGAGCCCGCTGGATACATCCTCGCGTGAGGCCCCGCCCTCCGACGACGATGCCGCGCGTGGCGCCGAAGGGTAACGCCCTTGCGCGCGCCGCGCACCGGGCCGCGCGTTTCGGGGCCGGCACCGCGAAGCCGGTAAAATAGCGGGTTTCCATTTCCGGCTCCAACCTTTCCGTGCTCAGCTCCCTTTATCCGTTTGCACGAGCCCAACTCTTTCGCATGGATGCGGAAGACGCTCATCATCTGACGCTGCGCGCACTGAGTGCCGCGGGCCGGGCCGGCGTCGCGCGGCTGCTCGCCACGCATGTACCCGACTTGCCGCGCACGGTGATGGGCATCGCGTTTCGCAATCCGGTCGGGCTCGCAGCGGGGCTGGACAAGGATGGCGCCTGCATCGACGGACTCGCCGCACTCGGCTTCGGGTTTATCGAAGTCGGCACCGTGACGCCGCGCGCACAACCCGGCAACCCTCGCCCGCGCATGTTCCGGCTACCGCAGGCCGGCGCACTCATCAATCGGATGGGTTTCAACAACGGCGGCGTCGATCAGTTCGTGCGCAATGTGCAGGCGGCGCGATACCGTGGACCGCTCGGCCTGAACATCGGCAAGAACGCCGATACGCCCATCGAGCGCGCCGCCGACGATTATCTCTATTGCCTCGAAAGGGTCTACCCGTTCGCCAGCTACGTCACGATCAATATCTCGTCGCCGAATACGAAGAACCTGCGCCAGTTGCAAGGAGCGGACGAACTCGACGCGCTCGTCGGCGCGCTCAAGGACAAGCAACAACGGCTGGCGGACCTGCACGGCAAGCTCGTTCCGCTCGCGCTGAAAATCGCCCCCGATCTCGATGACGAGCAGATCAAGGCGATCGCCGCCACGCTGCTGCGCCATGGCGTCGAAGGCGTCATTGCCACCAATACGACGCTCTCGCGCGCGGCCGTCGCGGGTCTGCCGCATGCCGACGAGGCAGGCGGCCTCTCGGGCAAACCGGTGTTCGAAGCTTCCAACGCCGTGATCGCCAAACTGCGCGCCGAGCTCGGCGAAACGGTCGCCATCATCGGCGTCGGCGGCATCGCGTCGGGTGCCGACGCGGTGGCCAAGCTTGCTGCGGGGGCGTCGCTCGTACAGATCTACACCGGCTTCGTCTACCGGGGCCCTGCGCTGGTGGGCGAGTGCGTCGACGCAATCGCCCACATGAGTGCGCCTGTCATATAGACATAAACAAACGATATTTCTAGACCGATTGGTATTTCGCTATCATGACGCACCTAATCACTGCCCCCGAGGCGAGGAGATCGACACGATGAAATTGGCGACGCTCAAGAAGATTCTGACGGCCGGCCTGCTTGGCGCGGCGTTCGTTACGGTCACCGCGCACGCAGCGGATTTGCTCGACGAGGTCAAACAGCGCGGGACGTTGCGCATCGGCCTCGAAGGGACGTTCCCGCCGTTCAATTCGAAGAATGCCAGCGGCGAACTCGTCGGTTTCGATGTCGATATCGCCAAGGCCGTGGCGGCCAAGCTCGGCGTGAA
>NZ_DASXWY010000034.1:0-7186 GCF_036503415.1 Trinickia sp.
TTTCTCCAGCACCGACCAGGTGCGTTCGACTACCCTGCCGTCCGTGGCGAGCGTGTTGTCGTAGTCGGTTGCGAGCGCAACGAAGTGCATTTCGTTCTCCTCGAGACGCAATGGTCTTTCGCGCACCTCATTGCATTGCGCGTGCCGCGGGCGGATCGGATGCCGCGGCACGCAATTCAGCGAATAGAAAACCAGGCTTGGAGCGCTATATCTGGCCGAACACCACGAGCAGGATCACGATGACGAGCAACAGGCCCAGACCACCGGTAGGTGCATAGCCCCAGCCGCGGCTATACGGCCAGGCAGGAAAAGCGCCGATCAGAAGGAGAATCAGCACGACGAGCAAAATGGTTCCTAACATATCGACCTCGCACGAGCGAATTGAAAAGGATGCGGGGAAATGCAGGCCGCATAGATCGATCTCTGCAAGAGCCGTGCCGGCCGGGCGCCCAATCCCCATAAGGCGGCGGGGAGCGAACCCTGCCGCTTTTTGCGATGGAGGCGGCAAATTCGGCCTAAACGGCGTCCCGAATGGGCGCTACGTCAGTCGTCAGTCGAGCGCCCGTAAATCGGCGATTGCCGCCGCGAGAAACCGTGCCGCTTCGCCGCCGGTCACCACGCGGTGATCGAACGTCAGGCTGAGCGGCAAGATCCGATGCACGACAGCCTGGCGGTTTTCCGCCACGATGCCCTCGTGAATGCGACCCGCACCGAGGATTGCCACGGTTGGCGGCACGACGATCGGCGCGGCGTATTTGCCGGCGATCATGCCGAAATTGGACAGCGTGATGGTCGCACCGCGCAATTCCTCGGGCGGGATTTTGCGCGCTTGAACGTCGGCGCGCACGCGATCGAGGCCTGTGCGCAAGTCGGCCGCATCGCGATGTGCCACGTCGCGCAGCACGGGCACGAAGAGGCCGTCGGGAAGATCGACCGCAATGCCGACATCGATATGCGCAAGCACATGGCGGCGCGCCGCGCGGCCGTCGAACCACGCGTTGAGTCCCGGCTCTGCGCGGCATCCGGCCACGAGCGCGCGAATGAGCCGGATCGTGACATCGGTACCGGGCGGCCAGGCATCGATATCGGCATCGTCGATGACGGTAGCCGCGGCCACCTCGCTTTGGGCGCGCGCCATGTTTTGCGCCATCGCGCGCCGCACCCCGCGCAACTCCTCGGGCGGGCCCAGTTCGACGAGCAGTTTTGCCGTGCGTTGCACGTCCGCTGACGTCACGACGCCATCGGGGCCCGACGGCGTGACCATCGCCAAATCGATGTCGAGCGTGCGGGCCAACGCGCGTACGGCCGGCGTCGCCTTGATCGCGGGAGCCCGGGCGCCCGCGCCGGCGCCGACGAGACCGCGCATCGATACGTCGCGCGCGATGTGTCCCGCGGGTGCGGGACGCGTGGAAGATGTCGAAGGCTGCGTCGGTTGCATCTGCGGCATCTCGCCGACGACCGTGCCCGTATCGTCGTTCGCTCCCTCGAACGCGACGAGCGGCGCACCCAGGTGCATGATGTCGCCTTTCTTGCCGAACAGCTTGGCGACCCGGCCCGCTTGCGGCGAAGGAATATCGACGATCGCCTTGGCCGTTTCGACCGCGAGAAGCGGTTGATCGGCCTTCACGTCGTCGCCTTCGTGGACACGCCATTCGATGATCTCGGCTTCTTGCAGGCCTTCTCCGAGGTCGGGGAGCTTGAAGACTTTCATGTGGATGCCTCGAGCGTTTTTCGGACCGCGCTCACGATGCGCGCGACGCTCGGCATGTATTGGGCCTCGAGCCGAAAGAGCGGAACGACCACGTCGTAGCCGGTGACACGCTCGATCGGCGCGAGCAGCGAATAGAGCCCGCGCTCCGCGAGATTCGCGGCGATTTCGGCGCCGAGCCCGCATGTGCGGGGCGCCTCATGAACGATGACGCAGCGTCCGGTCTTCGCCACGGAGGCCACGATGGTTTCCATGTCGAGCGGCTTCAGTGTCGCGACATCGATGATCTCCGCTTCGACGCCTTCGGCCGCGAGGACGTCGGCGGACATTTGCACTTCATGGATCATGGCGCCCCAACTGACGAGCGTCACGTCGGTACCTTCGCGCAATGTGAAGCATGTGTCGAGTGGCGCAGCGGTACCGTCGTCTTCGACCGGTTGCTTGTAGAGCCGATAGAGCCGGGTCGGTTCGAGAAAGACGACGGGGTCCGGATCGCGTATGGCGGCCAGCAGCAAACCGTAGGCGCGTTCGGGCGAGGAGGGCATGACGACCCGTAGCCCCGGCATGTGCGCGAACAGCGCCTCGGGACTCTCGGAATGGTGCTCGGGTGCATGGATGCCCGCGCCGCAGGGCGAGCGGATCACGAGCGGACACGTGAGCCTCGCGCGTGTGCGATGACGCAATCGCGCCGCATGATTGAGTATGTGGTCGATCGCCGGATAAATGAACCCGCTGAATTGAATCTCGACGACAGGACGCAAACCCATCGAGGCCATGCCGATCGCGGTGCCGGCAAGCGCCGTTTCGGCCAGCGGTGTATCGACGATGCGTTCGGTGCCGAAACGCTCCTGCAATCCGAGCGTGGCGCGAAATACGCCGCCGTTCGCGCCGATATCCTCGCCGAGCAACACAACCGATGGATCGTGCTCCAGCTCGTAGGCGAGGGCGCGATTGACGGCTTCGACGAGATTCAACTCAGACATGGTCGTCCTCCGCGCTCTCGCCGTTCGCGAATCGCAGTGCCGTGTCCAATTGTTCGTCGAGCGCACGCGGCAGCGTTGCATATAAATGCTCGAACATGGCCGAGACGTCCGGCGGCGCCACGGCGAGATAAGCTTCGACCGCGCTCTCGACCTGCTCACGGCAGGCCCGCGAAAGCGCTTCTTCCTGCGTCTTGTCCCAGACACCGGCTTGCACGAGGTACTTACGGAGACGTGCAATGGGCTCGCTCGCCCATTGTTGGGCGACTGTTTCCGGATCGCGATAGCGCGTCGCATCGTCGGCCGTCGTGTGATCGCCGAGCCGGTAGCTGAGCGCTTCGATGAGCGTCGGGCCGTCGCCGCGCCGCGCTTTGTCGAGTGCGCGGCGCATCGCGTCGTGCACGGCAATGAGATCGTTGCCGTCCACCTGTTGGCCCTCGATGCCTGCCGCAATGGCCTTTTGCGCGAGCGTGCCGGCTGCCGTCTGACGTTCGCACGGCATGGAAATGGCCCAACGATTGTTATTGACGACGATGACCAGCGGCGCCTGCCAGATGCCGGCCATGTTCATCGCTTCGTAAAAATCGCCTTTGGATGTACCGCCGTCGCCGACGATCGCGACCGCCGCGCGCTGCGTCTTTTGCAACTTGAACGCGTAAGCCGCGCCTGCGGCATGACAGACCTGCGTCGCGATCGGTACGCAATTCGGAAAATCGTAACGCGCAGCGGCAAAATCGCTCCCGCGCTCGTCGCCGCCCCAATACAACAGGCTTTCAGTCATGGTGACGCCGCGCACCAATTGGGCGGCGTGATCCCGATAGGAAGGAAAAAGCGCATCGTCGTGCTGCATGGCGGCGGCCACACCGACACCGATGGCCTCTTGCCCGAGCGATGAGGCAAACGTGCCCAGCTTGCCGGTGCGTTGCAGCGCAACTGCTTTGTTGTCGAACGTTCGCGTCAGTGTCATTGCGCGATATAGTTCGACGAGCAGTGACGTTTCGTTTGCAAACGCAGGCAGCGGTTGCGTCGCGTTACCGTCGGGGTCGAGATAGCGGGTGTATTCGACCTGAAAGCGGGCGGCAGTACTCATGATCGGCACCCCTCGCCCGTGCCGGCCGTGGTTCGGCAGCACCCGGGGGCGTATGTCTCCCTTTTAGGTATGGACGGCTCTTGGCCGCCATTTGAACGTTAGTACGTTTTCCGATGAAAACAAGGACAGGTGACCTGCCGATGCGGCCGAACGCAAGGTCCCTCGGCTGACCGCCCAGTAGTCGGACTAGTTGGCGATTTTAGTAGTCAGCGGGTGCGGCGAGACTACAGAAGCCTTTCGGTAACGCCGCGCGACGCACGATCGAACAGTCAAATCGATTTCGACGTCAGCTTCAAAATAGTCCGACTAGTTACGGGTTTACATGGATTAGGAGGCACAGCCGCACTGCACTAACATTTTGCCGGTACCAAGCGGCGCATCATCGAACGCCTCCGACCGAGGTTGCAGTTGTGCATGCCCCGGTCCAGCTCAATCCAACGGCGCTCCCGGTGCCATCCGGCATCTGCATGCGATCGGCTCGACGCCGATCATATCGACCCACGAAGTAAAGAACTGGAGGAAGAGATGGCACACGAACGGGATGACGACCAGGAACACGGCGGTGAGGGTTTCAGCGCGGCGCGGCGCGGACTGATGCAAGGGGCGGGGTTGGGCGCCGCGCTTTCGCTGATGGGCGCACTGGGCGGGGCGGGCGGGCTGATCGGCACCGCGCAGGCTGCCGAGGCGGCTTTCCCGTCGCACAAAAGATGGAAGATCGTGTTCGTCAATCACGTCACCACGAACCCGTTCTTCGTGCCGACGCAGTACGGCATTCAGGACGCCTGCGCGTTGCTCAACATGGATTACCAGTGGACGGGCTCGGCCAATTCGGACGCGGGCGAAATGGTTCGCGCCGTGAATTCGGCGATTGCCGCCAAGGCCGACGCCATCGCCGTGCCAATCGTCGATCCGGGCGCGTTCGACAAGCCCATCCAGGCCGCGCTCGATGCCGGGATTCCGGTGTTCGCCTATAACGCCGATGCGCCGCGCGGCAAGAAGAATCCCCGCCTCGCCTATATCGGCCAGGACCTCTATCTATCCGGCTATCAGATGGGCGAACGCATCGTGAGTCTCATCGACAGCGGGATGGTTGCGCTTTTCATCGCGACGCCGGGGCAGCTCAATATCCAGCCGCGTCTGGACGGTGCGCAGGACGCCATCAAGAAGTCCGGCAAGAAGATCGATATCCAGACCGTGGCTACCGGCGCGACCGTCAACGAGGAGCTTTCGAAGATCAAGGCGTTTTATCTAGGCCACCAGGACCTCAAGGGCATGTTCGCCGTGGACGCGGGCAGTACGCAGGGCGTTGCCCAGGTAATGAAGGAGTCGAATCTTCCATCGAAGGGCGTGCACGGCGGCGGCTTCGATTTGCTTCCGGCCACGATCCAGCATATCCATGAAGGCTTCCTCGACTTCACCATCGATCAGCAACCTTACGTGCAGGGTTTCTATACTGTGATGGAGGCGTTCGTATTCCTCGCTTCGGGCGGACTGGTGGGACCGGCCGACATCAACACCGGCCTCAAATTCGTGACGAAGGATACGGTCGAGCCGTATCTGAATACCTCGACACGCTATGAAGGCAAGACCACCAAGCCGCAAATCGTTCCGATGAAGGGTGCCATCAGGTCGTAATGAATACAGTGAACGAAACCAGCAAGATCGAAGCGGCCCGCGCGGCACGGCGCGCGGGCGTTCCGTTCGTATCGCGATGGGCGGCCGAGCTGCGCATTTTGCTCGTGGCCGTGCTCCTGGCCGCCTATTTCGAATTCGCGAACCACGATTTCCTGCTCACCAACGCGAGCCTCGTCAACCTTTCGCAGTTCATTGCGCCGGTGGCGATCATCGCGTTCGGCGAAATCATGTTGATGATCGGTGGGGATATCGATCTCTCGGCGGGCATGGTGTTCGCGTTCGCGCCGTTCATGATGGTGTTTGCGAACGAAGCCGGTGCGCCGATGTGGCTGGCGGTGATCGCGGGGCTCGTGGCCTCGGCGGCCGTCGGCTTCGTCAACGGCGCGGTCACGGTCTGGCTGCGGCTGCCGTCGTTCGTCACCACGCTCGGCACGCTGTTTCTGATCAACGGCATCACGCTCACCGTTTCGCACGGCACGCCCGCCGCCACACCTGGATCGCCCATGTTCTCCGAGTTCATGGGTGCGTGGGGCTACAGCGAGATCATCTGGACGGTGGCGATCGCTTTCGCGATGCACGTGCTGCTGCGGCATACGCGTTGGGGTCTGCATACCCAGGCGGCGGGTGCGAATGCACTCGGCGCGAGCGAGGCGGGCATTCACGTGAACCGGCTGCGCCTGGGCAACTTTGTTCTCGCGGCGGTGCTGGCCGGCTTCACCGGCATGCTCGAGGCTTTTCGCATTACCTCGATCGACCCGCAGGCGGGCGGCAACCAGATCATGTTCCTTGCCGTGGCTGCCGCCGTGATCGGTGGCACGCCGCTCACGGGCGGCTCGGGCACGATCGTGGGCGGACTCATCGGCGCTGCTGTGCTCGGCATTCTCAACGACGGGTTCACGCTGATCGGCATCAACGCCTTTACGTTCAACATCATTCTTGGCGCCGCGATTCTCGCGGCGATGATCTTCAACATTCATGTTGGACGCATTCGCCGCAAGGGAGGGAGTTGATGGACGAATCGCAAACCGCTTCGCCTGGCGCGAACGCGGCCGCCGATGCGCCGCTCGCACTGCACGGCGAGAGCCTCGTCAAACGTTTCGGTGCGGTGACTGCACTCGACGGCGTTTCGCTTACGCTCGGCAGCGGCGAAATTCTCGGCATACTCGGCGACAATGGCGCGGGCAAGTCGACGCTCGTCAAAATACTGACGGGCTTTCATCAACAAACCAGCGGCACGCTTTACATCGACGGTCAGGAGACGCTGCTGCGTTCCGTCGATCATGCGCGTTCGCTCGGCATCGAATGCGTGTATCAGGACCTCGCGCTCGCGAATTCGCTGAGCATTTATCACAACATGTTTCTGAACCGCGAAATCGTCAGGCGCGGACCGTTCAGGCTGGTCGATCACAAGCAGATGCGCGAGCGCGCGGCGCAGTGTCTCGACGATGTCGGCGTGCACGTGCCTTCGGTGGATTTGCCCGTGGAGCGCCTTTCAGGCGGCCAGCGGCAGGCCATTGCCGTGGCGCGCGCCGTCTATTCCAATGCGAAGATCCTGTTGCTCGACGAGCCGCTCGCCGCGATGGGTGCGCGTGAAGCGGGGCTCATCATCGACCTCCTGATGCGGTTGAAGGAAAAAGGCGGGCTGTCGATCATCATGATCATGCACAACTATGCGCAGACGCTCGATATTGCGGATCGCATCATGTTGATGCAGCGAGGCCGCGTGACGTACGAGCAAAAGAGCGCGTTGACTTCGGTGGCGGAGCTCATGGA
>NZ_DASXWY010000035.1:0-6899 GCF_036503415.1 Trinickia sp.
GCGATCTCGACGATACCGCGCTCGGCGTCGCGTGCGATCACGCCGCAAGTGGGCTTGCCGTGCAAATCGCGCAGCAGCCCCAGCGTCTTGCGGAAGTTCTTTTGGACCTTATCCTCGACGTTGCCGAGGCCGGTGTCGCGCACCGCGAGCTCGGCGAGGCGGCGATTGCGGCCCGGCTCCATGATCGCCCAGGCCGCCGCGGCCGCAGCCGTATCGAGCGCCGTTTGGCCGGCGTGTTCGAAGGCGCGCTGCGCCTCGCGTGCGCGGGCGACGAGCGCACCCACCTCGCTCCTCACGTCGTCCGCAGCCGGCGAGCTTGCCGTTTCGGCCGTTGTAGCCCTCACATTCATACACGCTCCCATTGCGATAAAGATTGGCGGTACAGCCAATCTAAGCGGCGGCGAGAGCGCACGAGTCCCGTTTCCTGACCATTCGTCGACTGCGCTCGCTCGTGGAGGAAAAAACGCGAATTTCGGGACTTCCCCCAGTCCCGAAAACCGCGCGATCCGATACACAATGAAGGCGGCGCGGCGAGCGCGCCTGATGCCTGATGGGGAGAGAGCATGTCGGGATCGAATCAGTCGAATGCGGCGGCGGTGCGAGCGTTTCGTGTGCTCGAAACGTTGGCGGCGGCTGGCCGCCCCTTATCGATGATGGATCTTGCAACCACGCTCGACCTGCCGAAACAGACGATGCACCGCATCCTCGTGCAGCTGACCGATGCGTGGCTCGTCACGCGCGGTGCGGGCGACAAACGCTACGAGTGTTCGCCGCGCGTGCGCATGCTGGCTGTAAACGTGCTCATGCATGCCGGCCCGGCAGCCGCGCGCCATGTATTGCTCGAGCAGCTCGTGGCGAAGATCGGCGAGACATGTAACTTGACGATGCTGTCAGGCAACGACGTCGTCTATATCGACCGCGTGGAAACGGAGTGGCCGTTGCGCATGCATTTGCAGCCGGGGTCGCACGTGCCGCTGCATTGTTCCGCCAGCGGCAAGCTCCTGATCAGTTTTTTGCCGAAGGATCGGCGCGAACGCGTGATCGACACCCTACCGCTACGGCCCTACTCCGAGCGCACGATCACGAGCCGCGACGTGCTGCGCAAGGAGCTTGCGTTGACGCGCCGGCGCCGGTTGGCGGTCAACGACCAGGAACACCTTCAGGGGCTGATCGCCATCGCAGTGCCTGTCATGCTCGACCGTCACCGCGCCTGCGCTGCCATTGCGGTGCAGGCGCCGGTCGGGCGGCTCACGCTACAGGATTTGCTGGCCTTCGAACCGGATTTGCGGCACGCCGCCGAAGAAACCGCCAAGACGTTCCGTGATTGACGCGACGGCGATCGAGTCCGGATTTGCGAAACCCTGCGTTTTCTGCTCACACAGCCCGCAACGCCTCGAAGCTATCACGCGATTCGGCGAACTGCCTGTCGCGACCTGCCGGTCCGTGTGTAGCGGAACAGATCCTTCGGGTCATTGTCGTCATCATGTTCACCCCATGGGACAAGTTCCACGCCAATGCCGAGGTCGAGCGCTTCAGCCTGCGCATGGACGTAGCGCAGTGTCGAATAGTCCTCGAGCGCAAAACCGACCGAATCGAAGATCGTGATCTGATCGGCATTCTCACGGCCGGTTGCACTCCCCGTCAGAACGCGCCACAGATCGGTCACCAGGAAGTCGGCGGGCATCTGCTGAATATCGCCTTCGATGCGAGTTTGCGGCTCGTATTCGACGAACACCCGTCCTGCACGCAGCACGTCGGCGTGCAATTCCGTTTTCCCCGGACAGTCGCCGCCCACCGCGTTGATGTGCATGCCGGGTACGATCATGTCGGGGGTCAGAATGGTGGCGTATGTTTTGTCTGCCGTCACGGTCGTCACGATGTCCGCACCGCGAACCGCCTCCGCGGTAGAGCTCGCGCGGACGATCTTGAGCGACGGATATGCCGCAAGGTTGCGGATCAGCTTTTCCGTCGCATGCGGATCGACGTCGTACGCAACGATCTCGTCGATGCCGAGATGGCTATGGAAGGCGAGCGCCTGGAATTCGCTCTGGGCGCCGTTTCCGATGAGCGCCATGCGGCGTGCGCCGGGCCGGGCCAGCGCGCGTGCCGCCATGAGGGACGTGGCGCACGTTCGCAGCGCGGTGGCCACCGTAAGCTCCGACAGGAGAATCGGGTACCCAGTGTCGACGTCCGCCAGGACACCGAACGCCATGACCGTGTACAGGCCTCGCTGGGTGTTCTTCGGATGGCCGTTAACATATTTGAAGGCGTAGCGCCGGGCATTGGATACTGGCATCAGCTCGATCACACCGATATCGGAGTGATTGGCGACGCGCGCCGATTTATCGAATTCCGGCCAGTTCACGAAATCATCGCGAATGGCGTCGGCGAGTTCCCCGATAAACTTCGAGACGCCGACGGTCGCAACGAGGCGGGACATGGTGGGAACATCTATGAAGCGGGTCATTGGAATTTCCTTGATACAAACGATATAACTTTGGAACCACTGCGATTTCGGCGTCGTCGCCCGTCGCGTCGACGGGCGCAGTTCCCGACTCAGGAGTGGAACATTCCTGCGGAACTGGCCGTTACATCCTGACTATGTCGAGCAAGATCTTTTTCTCGCCCCTATACGAAAAGATCGAGATCGCGCCGTGCTTCACATCACCCTGCGACGTGAAGCTTGTTTCGCCGATCACGCCATGAAAATCTGTTGCGGGCATCGCAGCCAAAATCTTGGCGGGCGAGGTCGAGCCAGCGCGCTTCATTGCGTCTACGACAATGAAAACGGCATCGTAGGAGAACGGCGCATAGACCTGAAGAGGCTGGTGGAAACGCGCCTCGTACTTTTTTGCGAACGACGCACCACCCGGCATCTTCTCGAGCGCGATACCCGCTTCCGAGCACACCACATTGTCCGCGGCGGCGCCCGCGAGTTTCGAGAGGTCCGTGGAGCACACGCCGTCGCCGCCGAGGATCTTTGCACGCAGTCCAAGCTGCCGCGCCTGTTTCGCAAGCGGCCCACCGGTCGCATCCATCCCGCCGTACATGATTGCGTCCGGATTCTCGCCCTTTATCTTGGTGAGAATGGCGCGGAAATCGATGGCTTTGTCGTTCGTTGCGTCGCGCGACACGACTTTCAGTCCAAGTCGTTTCGCCGCATCCTCGAACTCGGTGGCGAGGCCTTGGCCGTATGCGGTCGAATCGTCCACTATCGCGACCGTTTTGATTCCCATGTTCTTCGCGGCATAGGCCGCGAGAGCGGGGCCCTGCTGCGCGTCGGTGGCGACGACGCGGTACGTCGTGTTGAAACCTTGCTGGGTGTACGCGGGATTGGTCGCCGCTTGCGAAATTTGCACGATACCCGCGTCCTTGTAGATGCGCGAAGCGGGAATGGATGTGCCGGAGTTCAGGTGCCCCACGACCCCGACGACCTTGTCGTCGACCAGTCGTTGCGCAACCTGGGTCGCAGTGCGTGGATCCCCCGCATCGTCTTGCGGATCGAGTTGCAGGACCACCTTTTCGCCCGCGACGATCAACCCTCTCGCGTTGATTTCTTCGACGGCGAGCCGTGCGCCGTTTTCACTGTCCTTGCCGAGATGCGCAATCGGTCCCGTCAACGGTGCTACATGGCCGATGCGGACGATTTCGTCCGCGCGAGCGGAAAGCGCGCAGGCCATTGCGATGGCTGCTGCAATCCATTTCGTTTGATTTCGAATCATCTCCTGTTCTCCTGATGGTGCGTTTCGTTATGGCTGACTGGAAAAAGTCGATACAGCCAGGCCGGTTATCACAGCCTGTCGGCCGCGAAAGGATTTTTCGGGGATGCGGGTCAGCTCCGGCCTTCAAAGCCGAGCAGCACATTGACGGCATTGATGCCGATTTCGTCGACCATATATCCGCCCTCCATCACGAAGAGCGTCGGGACTCCCAAACGCGCCAGCGCTTCGCCGATGCGCAGATAGTCCTGTGTGCGCAACCGGAAATGGCTGATCGGGTCGTGCTCGAACGTATCGACGCCCAGAGAGACGACAAGTACGTCGGGTTCGTGCGTTGCGATCGCTGCGCACGCGTGGCTCAGGGCCTCCTCGTATCCGCTCCAGAGCGTGCCCTGCGGCAGCGGCAGATTCAGATTGAAACCTTCGCCAGTGCCGACGCCTCGCTCATGGCCATAACCGGAAAAGTATGGGTATGACACCGACGGTTCTCCGTGGATCGACACGAACAGCACGTCGGAGCGGTCATAGAAGATGTCCTGCGTTCCATTGCCGTGGTGGAAATCGACGTCGATCACGGCGGCGCGTCGTGCGCCGCATTCGATCGCGTGCTGGGCGGCAATGGCGGCGTTGTTCAGGTAGCAGTAGCCGCCCATGTATTCGCGACCGGCATGGTGGCCGGGCGGGCGGCACAGCGCGAATGCCGCGCGCGCGCCAGTGGATAGCACTTCCGCCCCGGTCAGCGCTGAGTTTGCGCTTCCGCTGACGGCGGCCCACGTGCCGCCGCTGATTGGCGCGCCCGCGTCCATGGAAAAGAAACCGAGCTTGCCGTCGATGAACGAGGGGAGCGCCGTGCCCGACGGCATGGCACGCACCGGCCAGACGAGCGGCAGCGCCTGACACGTCCGGCCAGTCGCCTGCCAGTCGTCCCATGCATGCTCGAGAAACTCGACGTAGCGCGGACTATGCGCGGCGGCATAGCGGCTCGCGTCGAAGGGCTTGGGCGAGATGACGTCTCCGAGACCGCTGCCCTTGACGCGCGCAAGGACCGTTTCTGCGCGAAGCGGCTTTTCGAACGAACTCGAGATGGCTCCGTCCTTCAGTTCGACGCCGTGATGCAGGTGATGATCGGTGCTGTAGATGGTGAGCATGGTGGACTGTTGCGTTGGGCGTACGTAAACAGTCTATTGGGGGGAAGAGGCAAAAACTTTGCTTTCCGTCCTTATGGTTGGCTAGAATTTGTACAAACTGTCTATGAAGGTGTCCGAATGAGCAAAAAACGTCCAGCGGTTGAACTCGATGCCGTCGACAAGGCGATGATTCGCCTGCTGCAAGAGGATGGCGCGCTGTCCAACGCGACGCTCGGGGAAAAGCTTTCGCTGAGCGTGACGCCGTGCTGGCGGCGCCGGAAGCGCCTGGAGGACGAAGGGGTGATCACCGGGTATCAGGCGAACGTCGATCGGCGTTCGCTCGGCATGGACGTCTTCGCATTCGTGCTCGTGACGTTCAACATGCATTCCGACAAGGCGGCGGACAACTTCGAGGCCGTCATCAAGAACCGGGCAGAGGTGCTCGCCTGCCACAAAATCACGGGAACCGCGGACTATCTGCTTCAGGTGGTCGCGACCGATCTCGATTCGTACGGCGAGTTCGTCGAGCGGGTGTTAAGGCACCAGATGGGCATCTCTTCCATCCAGTCGAGCCTCGCGTTGCGCGAGGTGAAGTTTTCTCCGCGTATTCCCGTGCCGTCCGACCAGTGAAACCCGCCCGGCTTCACCGCTCGCGGAACGCCTCGGCCTTCGCGCGATTGCCGCAGGTCCGCATATCGCACCAACGCCGCCCGGCGCCGCGGCCACGATCGACGAAGAACCAGGTGCAGCGGCCACACTGGCGTACCCGGCCCGAGTCTTCGCTGCGCATCAGGTGCTCGAAAGCGAGCGCAACCGAATCGATCCAGCGCCATGCCGTCTGCACGTCGGGCCGCCATACGAATCGGCCGTCGAAAGTCGTGAACGTGCTGCGACCGATCGCGTCCCGGATCGCCGCGGCAAGCCGGTCGTAGGCTCGCCGATCGCCAACCCCGCTCGTCACATGGACGATCGCCGCGTACGCGTCTTCACGGAAACGATGGAGCGCTGTCAACGCGTCCGCGCCGTCCCATTCCGGCTGCTGACGGAAACGCGTCAGGTCAGCCGGCGCGAGTAGTCCCGCAGCGGCAGCCCAAGTATGCACGTCGTGCCATTGCACGAGCTTCTCTTCCATGCGCGTCTTACCCTTGTCGGCCACCGTATTGAGAAAATCCAACGCAGGGTGACCACCGACCAGGTCGGCGTCGCTCCATCGATGCCCTTGAGGCGAATGTTGACTCGAAGTAACCATTAATTTCGATTTGACGGTTGCGCCTGTATCCTGCTACGAGTAACCTATTGTACGCCTATAACAGGTTACCTAAAGGTGCAACGATGCTCGAACTCACCAACCGCTTCAACTTCGAAGGCCATCGGATCGCGTGGGGCAATCTGGGCGACGGCCCGCCCCTTGTGCTCGTACATGGCACGCCGTTCTCGTCGCAGGTGTGGCGCCGGATCGCGCCGTGGCTCGCGCTGACGCACCGCGTTTTCTTCTACGATCTGCTCGGCTACGGCCAATCCGACATGCCGGACGCGGACGTGTCGCTGGGCATGCAGAACAGGCTGTTTGGCGCAATGCTGCGCGAATGGGGCATCGAGCGCCCCAAGGTGCTCGCACACGATTATGGCGGCGCGACAGTGCTGCGCGCGCATTTCCTCGATGGCATCGACTACGCCGAGCTGACGCTCGTGAACCCTGTCGGGATCACGCCGCAAGGTTCCCCGTTCGTGCAGCACGTGGCGCAGTACCAAGCCGCATTCACCGGGCTGCCGCCCTATGCGCATCGCGCCCTCGTCTCGGCATATATCAGCAATGCGGTTGCACGCCCGATGAGCGAGGAAGCGTTGGCAATTCATCGGTCGCCGTGGCTTACTACGTCCGGCCAGGCCGCCTTCTATCGGCAGATCGCTCAGATGGACCAGCGCTATGTCGCCGAGGCCGAGGCGCGCTATGCGCCGCCGGATTTCCCGGTCCGTATCGTCTGGGGTGAGAGCGACGCCTGGATTCCGCTCGAACAGGGGCAGGCGCTCGCGGACCGGATCGCGCACGGCA
>NZ_DASXWY010000036.1:0-18154 GCF_036503415.1 Trinickia sp.
CTCGTTGCAAGACGAGAACCTCGCTGCCGGCACGATCCGGATCGGCGCGATGGATAGCGCGATTCATTCGTGGTTCGTCGATTTCGTCGCCGACGCGATGCACCACTACCCCAACCTCGATATCGAAGTCACGTCGGACACGGCGCTCAACCTGAACGAACAGTTGCGCCGCGGAACATTGGACCTCGTGATTCAGACCGACATGATCCGCGACGAGACGATCCGCAGCGTGGAGCTGCTCGAACTGCCGGTGTCGTGGATTGCGGCGGCCGGATCGAACATGCAGCCCATGCAACCGGACGAAACGATGACCGCCGCGTTGCGTCGGCTCGGCGCCGAGCGGCTCATCACATATTCTCGCCACTCGCGTCCGCACCAGGATTTGCTGCGACTCATGCAGTCATATGGCGTCGCCGAGGCGCGCGTGAGTTGCGTAAACTCCCTGGCCGCGATGATTCAATTGACGCGCACCGGGTTCGGCGTGGCGGCGATGCCGCCGGCACTCGTGGCCGATCTGCTGGAAAAAGGCGTGCTTCGCCGGCTCGACGGGCTCGAAACCCCGCCGCCGCTACCGTTCGTGATTGCCTGGCGTACGGGCACGAATCGCGCTGAGAATCTCGTCGACATCGCCGCGCAAACGGTTCGCAAGTTCGCCGAGCGAGTAGGCGACGGTGCGGCGCGTCTCATCGTTTGATCCGCATTGCCAGCGGCTCACGACGTTTCGAAGTAGTGCTCCGAGAAGAAGTGCGCGATGACTCGGAACTCGTCGAACTGCGTGGCCAGCTCGAAGCTCAGTAAGAACGCCAACGCGAAAAACGGTCCGGGCCATCGTCGTGCCATCGCAAGCACGGGTTTCGCGGCGGTCGCGCGTATCGGCCGCACACTCATGATGCCGGCGAGCAGGACCCCAAGCAGCCCACCCACGATCACATCGCTCGGATAATGCAACCCGAGATAGATGCGCGGCAACCCGATCAGCACGGCGGTATGAATGAACGCATAGATGCCGAGCCATCTCGACGCCAAAAAAATGCCCATTGAAATCGCGCACCAAAGCATTGCATGGTCGCTTGGAAATGCGCTCCATGTGCGCGGCAACAACTGATCGACTTTCGTGACGGGATACAAGCCTTGCAGAGCCGGCTCGTAGACCGGACGCAGCCGAAACGGCAGGTAATGCGCGAGTAGCCGTCCCGCGAGGAATGCAACGAAACCGCTCACGATCGCAATGACTACCAGTTCGCGGTCGCGCCGCCGAATGGCGATCTCGTCCCGCGAGGTCGCGCGGTAATGTCTGAACCAGATCCACCAGAGCAACGCCACGAGCAGCGTGCCCTTGAACAAGTACATCTTCGAGATCGCGTCGACGATATGAGCGACCGATTGCGAATGCACCGTGTAATGGCTCATCGCTTCGATCAACGGACGATCGAATGCGTTCATACCTCTCCCTTTTCGAGCACGCCCTTTCCTGCCGGGTCTGGCGCAACGTCGCTAGGCTAGCGCACACATCGCGGTCGAACCGCGCGCTACCGATCATAAAATCGTCATAGGAGTCGCATGCGAGGAACATGGCTTGCTGCCGCGGGCGGCTGCTCGCGCCGGCAAACGCGGTCCTTGCGCACGCAATCGAATGCAATATGAAAGGAACGGGAAGGATAAATGAATGCGCCCGGACCATTGGGCGAGAAGCATGCTTGCCGAGGCGATCGGCTCGCTCGCTTCGGTATGCGAGCGAGGGGAGAAAAATCTGAGAATGCGGCGGGAGGCGGTAATTCGGTCCTAGACCACCTCGCATAGTCGATGATTCAGCGCGGCCGGCGCGTAGTTTGAAGCACTCATTCCCAATTGCATTGGAGGCACAAATTGAAATGGAACGATGTGGCTATCCTTCTACTGGATCCGGCCGATGGAACGATCCGCGAATGCGCAAATGCCTGGAAAAAGCGCTACGGAATTTCGCGCGACCGAAGCTTCAGCGTCCCCTTTGCGCGCACTCACCGCCGCGCGGGCGAGATACTCCCGGGATACAAGCGTCTTGAAGCGGGTTCGTTGTCTTTCAGCAATCTCACGACCAAGCTGATCGTGGTCAGCCACGGCTGCCCCCAAGGGTTGTTCCTCGGCAGAACGTTGCTGGGCGCCCCGGACGTTGCGTACCAGCTGGCCGGGTGGGGTTTGACGAGCGCCGGTCTGCTGGCATTTCGCGGGTGCCTGCTCGGAAAGGCCAACTTTCTCGACAGGCTCGTCCCGTCGCTCTCGCATGCAAACATCGAAGCCGGCTGGCTCCTCGGTTACAAACGCGAAGCCATCTCGCTCGGGATCGATCCGGGTTGGCTCGAGACCCCGCGCCTGCTTATCGATACGCAGCTCAACGGGAAGCACGAAGGATGTCACCATCCGATGGCCACCGAACGCCGAGCGCCGCCACGCGTCGCGGCGCACGAGGGAATCGGCTTCTTCGACCGGCTGCTTCGTGAAGCCACCGGGGGCCGCTCCAAGCTGCCTGACGAGCAGCGCGTCAAAGTCGTTCGAGGCAACCGGGTCGTCGCGCCGCCCAACGGGTCGAGTCCACGGTACCCCGCCTACCTCGAAACGCCCGTCTGACGGCAACGGCCGGCCGCGCCCGTGGCACGCTCGGGCGTTCGCCGGCCATGCCGAATTGACGTCTCACGCGGCGGCCTGCTCGGCCATCGAGCGCGTATTGACGAGTGCCCGGCCGTCTTGCGCGAACAGATGCACATGGCGAATCGCAAAGCCTGCCGCAATGCGTTGGCCCTCCACGGCCTTGGACTCGCCCGAACCCTTGAGCTGAATCGTTCGATCGTCCGCCAGACGCAGATGCAGCAGCGTTTCTCCGCCAAGATGCTCGATGACCATCACTTCACCCGCGAACGCACCCTCTGCGCCCGCCATGTCCTGTTCGAGCAGATGCTCGGGGCGAATGCCGAGCGTCAACGTTTCGCCGGCGCGCACGCCGTTAGCATCGAAAGGCAACGCCAGCGACGCGCCGCCCGGCAGTTCCACCGCGACACTGCGGCCTTCGGCGGAAACCACGCGCACATCGAGGAAATTCATCTTGGGCGAGCCGATGAAACCGGCCACGAAGCGGTTACGCGGCTGGCGATAAAGCTCGAGCGGCGAGCCGATTTGCTCGACCAGGCCATGGTTGAGCACGACGATGCGGTCCGCCATCGTCATGGCTTCGGTCTGATCGTGCGTGACGTAGATCATCGTTGCGTTCAACTGCTTGTGCAGCTTGATCAGCTCGAGCCGCATCTGCACCCGCAGCGCAGCATCGAGGTTCGAGAGCGGTTCGTCGAAAAGAAAGACCTTCGGCTCGCGCACGATGGCGCGCCCGATCGCCACGCGCTGACGCTGCCCACCCGAGAGCGCGCGCGGGCGGCGTTCGAGTAGCTGTCCGATCTGCAAAATCTCCGCTGCGCGACGTACGCGACGCTCGATCTCGTCCTTCGGCAACTTGAGCATGCGCAGGCCAAACGCGATGTTCTCGTACACCGACATATGCGGATAGAGGGCGTACGACTGAAACACCATGGCGACACCACGTTGCGAGGGCTCGAGGTCCGTCACGTCCTCCTCGCCGATAAGCACGCGGCCCGAATCGACCGCCTCCAGGCCGGCGATGGTGCGAAGCAGCGTGGACTTGCCGCATCCCGAAGGCCCCACGAACACGAGAAACTCGCGGTCCGCGACTTCGATGTCGATGCCCTTCAGCACTTCCGTAGCGCCGAACGTCTTGCGGATTGCCTGCAACTGAACTGCACTCATGCGTGTCTCCCGCGGTCCAGATCCGTACCGGAATCGCCGCACCGCATCACGAACTTCGAATCGAATTCTTCTTGACAAGTGCCTCGGGTCAAAATATACATTTGTAAAACTGAAATTACAAGTGTATCGCACGAGGCGAGCACACTACATCCCAGGAGACAGGCAATGAACAAACGCTTCCTTCGGCCGAAGGCCTCGACGTTGTTGCTGGCGACCGCTTCGCTCTTCGCCGCGGCGAACACTTATGCGTGGACGCTGAAGGAAGCGGCGGCACCGTACTCGGGTACGACGATCAACGCAATCTTTCTCGATCGTCCCGGGTACAAGGCCGCGGCCCAGCTGATTCCCGAGTTCGAGAAGGAAACGGGCATCAAGGTCAAGTTCGAGACGATTCCCTACGAGAGCACGCGCGAGCGCGAAGTGCTCAACTTCGCGAGCGGCGGCGCGCAAGACGTGGTGCTTGTCGACGTGGTGTGGATCGGCGAGTTCGCGAACAACAAATGGCTCGCACCGATCAAGAAATTCACGGACGACCCGAAGCTGGCGGACCCGAATCTGAACCTGAAGGGCTTTTTCCCGATTCTGCTCGATTCGTTCGGTACCTGGAACAAGGTCACCTATGGGTTGCCGTTCGATAACTATTCCGGGCTCATGTTCTACAACAAGTGCATGCTCAAGGACGCCGGGTTCGATACGCCGCCGAAGACTTGGGATGACCTGCTGAACACCTACGCACCCAAGCTGACCCACCCGGACAAGAACCAATACGCGTTCGCGCTGCAATCGCGCCGCGGCGAGACGCAATCGGCCGACAGCTTCATGCGCGTGCTATGGCCGAACGGCGGCTCGCTGCTCGATGCGAAGTTCAAGTCCAATTTGCTTTCGCCGCAATCGCAGGCCGGCCTCGAGTACCGCCAGAAGCTGATGAAGTACATGCCGCCGGGCATCGTCGACTTCGACCACGCGGAAGCCGTCAATGCGCTCGCCCAAGGGCGCGTTGCGATGATCACCGAGTGGTCGGCGTTCTATCCCACGCTGACCGATCCGTCGAAATCGAAGATCGGCAACTGCCTGGCGATCACTACCGAACCGCGCGGTCCGGCCGGCCTGAAGCCTGCATTGGGCGGTTTTTCGCTCGCCGTCAACGCGAAGTCGAACGCGAAAAAACAGGCGGCAGCGTGGCTGTTCATTCAATGGATCACGTCCGAGCAGATGGCCAAACCGTACCTCGAAGCGGGCGGCGTGCCGGCTCGCATGGCCGTCTATCAGGACAAAGCCGTGCAGGACAAATATCCGTTCGTGAAGCCGATGGTCGAATCGTGGCAAGGCGGCGTGCCTGACTATCGTCCCCGTTTCCCCGAGTGGCCGGCCATTTCCGAAATCATCGCCGAGTGGGGCACGAAGATGATGCTGGGCCAGGTCTCCGTCAAGGACGGCGCGAAGACGATCGGCGACAAGATGGATGCGATCCTCGCCAAGGACGGCTACTACGACGGCAAAAAACCCTTGTTGAAATAAGGCCGAACCGCATGCGGCGCGCGCAACGAGCACAACGATGCCAGACCCGAGGAGCCAGACGATGAAGACGACCGTGCCAGGCACCACGGCACGAACGAGATCAGCGGCCGCGCGCTTGCGGCTGTGGCCGCGCTCGCCGGCCTTCTGGTTTCTGTTCCCGGCCATCTTCGCGCTGGCTGCGATCGGCGTCTATCCGCTGCTCGTTGCGCTCTATAACTCGTTTCATCAATACAAGCTCGCCGATGTCGAATCCGGCACCCCATTCGTCGGATTCGACAATTACGTGGCGACGCTCACCGATCCGTCGTTCTGGCAAGCGCTCGGCCGCACCGTGCTGTTCTTATGCCTGACACTGCCGATCGAAGTGGGCATCGGCCTTTTCGCAGCGCTGATGCTGCATCGCAGCGGCCTCGCGTGGATGCGGGCCGCGGCCCGCGTGAGTCTCGTCATTCCGATGGCGACGACGTATGCCGTCGTCGGCCTGATCGGCCGGCTCATCTTCAATCGGCAATTCGGCGTCGCCAACTATTTGCTGAGCTTTTTCGGGGTGCCGCCGCTCGACTGGCTCGCCGATCCGACGCTTGCCTATGTCTCGGTGATGATCATGGACATCTGGCAGTGGGCGCCATTTTGCGCGCTGATCTTTCTCGCAGGCCTGGCGATGGTGCCCAAAGAGGCCGAGGAAGCCGCACGGCTCGAAACGCCGAGGTGGAGCATGATTCTCTGGCACCTGCAGCGGCCTTACCTGCTGCCCGGTCTCACCGCCATCATGATCCTGCGTTCCGCGGACATGCTGAAGATGTTCGATGCCGTCTTCACGATGACGCGCGGCGGACCGGGCTCAGCCACCGAATTCATCAGCGTCTACATCCAGCGCATCGGCTTCAGGCTCTTCGATCAAGGCATGGCATCGGCGCAGGCCATGCTGCTGCTGATTCTCACGATCGTTCTTTCGCGTCTTTATATCCGCTTCGTCTATCGGGAGGCCGCTTGAACACGACACCGACCACGCCCGATTCCGGCCGTGTCACGCTGCGCGCGCGGCGCGCCCGCCTCGCACGTCAGCGCGCGGGCGCCGGCCATTTTTTTGGCCTCCTGATCGTTTTTCTGTCTTCGGTATTCCCGTTCTACTGGATGGTGACCACGAGCCTGAAACACCAGGCCGATGCCCTCGCCTATCCTCCGCACTGGATCTTTACGCCGACGCTCGACCATTACATCGATGCGCTCTTTCAGCACGACGTAGCGGGCAGCCTAGTCAATTCTCTGCTCATCGCGAGCAGTACAACCGTGCTCTCGATCCTGCTGGGCACGCCGGCCGCCTATGCACTCGCGCGCTACGAATTTCGCGGCAAGGAAGACCTGTGGTTCTGGTTCATCTCGAACCGGATGGTGAGCCCGGTCGTGCTGGCGGTGCCGTTCTTTCTGATTGCGACGAAGCTCGACCTCGTCGATACGCATATCGTGCTGATCCTGCTTTACCTGACGTTCTCGCTGCCGATCGTGGTCTGGATCTGCACGGATCAATTCCGCAATATTCCCGTCGAGCTCGACGAAGCGGCACGCCTCGACGGCGCCTCGCCGTGGCGCGTGTTCTGGCGGATCAACCTGCCCCTCGCGATGCCGGGCATCGTCGTGTCGGCCATTTTCGCGTTCATCTTTTCCTGGAACGACCTGCTCTATGCGCTCGTGCTGACACGCTCCGACGCGGTGACGTCGCCCGTTGCCGCGACGAGCTATATGAGCGGATATGAGCTGCCGTGGGGCGAGATCATGGCAACCGGCACGCTCATCGTGCTGCCGATGGTCGTGTTCGCACTGCTCGTCTCGGGCCGGCTCGTGCAAGGCCTTACCATGGGCGCGGTCAAATAACGCCATTCACCTCGACGCACCGCACTGCCCATGAGCAAGACAGACACCTCCGCGCCGGCAAGCGCCGACGACGAATCGATAGACAGCGAAGAAGAGCTGCAAGCGCGCGTCGCCTGGCATTACTACGTCGGCAACCTCACGCAGCAGGAAATCGCGCAGCGCATCGGCAGCAACCGCGTGCGAGTGAACCGCCTGCTTGCCGCCAGCCGCGAATCGGGTCTCGTGCAGATCACGATCAACAGCCGCATCGCGCCGTGCGTGTCACTCGAAGCGGCGCTCGCCGCGCGTTTCGGGCTGACCGATGCAATCGTCGTGCCGACCGGTCTCACGCACGAGGCGAACATGGCCGCGCTGGGTATCGGTGCGGCCGCCTATTTTTGCAAGCAGATCGAGCCCGGGCATACGATCGGGCTTGGCTGGGGCCGCACGATTCGCGCCGTCTTGCGCGCGATGCCGCAACGGGCTTACGGACCGATCTCCGCGGTCTCCCTGCAAGGCGGCCTGTCGCACTGTCCAAGCATCAATACCTTCGATATCGTCTCGGACTTCGCGAATCTCTGCCACGCGGACGGCTACCTGTTCGCCGCGCCGATCTATGTCAGCAGCCAGAAGGCGCGCGATGTGATCCTGCAGGAGGAGACGGTACGCGAGACCTATGAGCTTGCCCGCGGCGCCGATCTCGCGCTGCTGACGGTCGGCGATCTGACCGAGTCGCTCGTCATCACTTACGGCATCAACAACCCCGACGATCTGCGCACGCTGCGCAAGGCCGGCGCCGTGGGCGACATGCTCGGCCACTTCATGGACGAGAACGGCAAGCTGATCGACCATCCATTGAACCGCCGTACCGTGGCCATTGCGCTCGACGATCTGCGCGGCATCAAGCGCGTCGTGCTCGTGAGCGGCGGCGCCAAGAAGTTCTCCGTGACGCGCGCGGCGTTGCGCGGCGGCTACGTCTCGGTCCTCGTCACCGACGAGGACTCGGCGCGACGGCTGATCGACGAACCATGAGGGCGACGACATGACAGCGCTCGACAGAAGCCGCGAGTTCGCGGGCAAGACCGTGCTCGTGACGGGTGCCGGAAAAGGTATCGGCGAAGCCACGGCCCGCCTGATGGCCGCGCGCGGGGCGCGCGTCATCGCAGTGAGCCGCACGCGCAGCGATCTCGAAGCGCTCGCCGCGGCGATCGGCTGCGAGACCGTCTGCGTCGATCTGGCCGATGCCGATGCGGCACGTGCCGCGGCGCAAGCGGCGCAGCCTGTCGATCTGCTCGTCAACAACGCCGGGATGGTAGAGCTTCAGCCGTTTCTCGATACCACCGTCGACGCGTTCGACACCACGATGGCGGTCAACGTCCGCGCGCCGATGATCGTCGCGCAGGTCTGCGCGCGCAGCATGATCGAGCGCGGTGTGCCGGGCGCGATCGTCAACGTGTCGAGCATCTCCGCGATGATCGGGCTACCGCTGCATGCGGCGTACTGCGCCTCGAAGGCCGCGCTCGACGGTCTCACGCGCGTCATGGCCGTCGAGCTCGGTGCGCATGGCATTCGCGTGAATGCGATCAACCCCGTCGTCACCCTCACCCCGATGGCTGAAAAAGCGTGGAGCGATCCCGCCAAATCCGCGCCGATGCTCGCGCGTATTCCGCTCGATCGATTCGTGCAACCCGACGAGGTCGCTCGCTCCATCGCGTATTTGCTCGGTGACGATGCCGCGATGGTGAGCGGCACGAGCCTCGCGGTGGACGGAGGCTTTCTGGCGGGATGAAGAAAGTCTGGCCAGACGCCACGCACCAAACGATGAATCAGGACTCCTAACCGTTTCGATATGCCGAGAGCAAACATCATGAGCGAATCGAATGCCCAAGATCAGATGACCGCAATCGTCTGCCATGCCCCGAAGGACTACCGCGTCGAACGGGTGGCGCGGCCGCAGCCGGGGCCCAATGAACTCGTCATCCGCATTGCCGCGTGCGGCGTGTGCGCGAGCGACTGCAAATGCTACTCGGGCGCCAAGATGTTCTGGGGCGGTCCGAGCCCCTGGGTGAAGGCGCCCGTCATTCCGGGGCACGAGTTTTTCGGTTACGTGGAGGCGTTGGGCGACGGTGCGGCCGAGCACTTCGGCGTCGCCGAGGGCGATCGCGTGATCGCCGAACAGATCGTGCCTTGCGGGAAATGCCGTTATTGCAAATCGGGCCAATACTGGATGTGCGAAATCCATAACATCTTCGGCTTTCAGCGCGAGGTGGCCGACGGCGGCATGGCCGAATATATGCGCATTCCGCCCACCGCGATCGTGCACAAGATTCCTCTTGGCATTTCGCTCGAGGACGCGGCCATCATCGAACCGCTCGCTTGCGCGATTCATACCGTCAATCGCGGCGATATCCAGCTCGACGATGTCGTCGTCATTGCCGGTGCGGGGCCGCTCGGCTTGATGATGGTGCAAGTCGCGCATTTGAAGACCCCGAAAAAGCTCGTGGTCATCGATCTCGTCGACGATCGGCTCGCGCTTGCGCGCGAATACGGGGCCGATATCACGATCAATCCGACGCGCGAAGAGGCGCTCGCCATCGTTCGGTCGATCACCGATCAATACGGCTGCGATGTCTACATCGAGACGACCGGCTCGCCTTCAGGGGTTACGCAGGGCCTGGATCTGATCCGCAAGCTCGGGCGATTCGTCGAGTTTTCCGTATTCGGCGCCGATGCCAGCGTGGACTGGTCGATCATCGGCGATCGTAAGGAACTCGATGTGCGCGGCGCGCATCTGGGCCCCTACTGCTACCCCATTGCCATCGACCTGCTGGCGCGCGGGCTCGTCACATCGAAGGGTATCGTCACGCACGGTTTCGCGCTCGAAGAGTGGGACGAAGCAATCAAGGTGGCCAATTCGCTCGATTCGATCAAGGTGCTGATGCGGCCGAGGCATGGCGCGGCGGGTTGAGGTCGAGCTGGTAGATTCGGGCCGCGTTGTCATGCCAGACTGCGCGGCGCGCGCACTCGTCGAGTCCCATGTCCGCCAGCGCGGCGGCGAAGGTCGACACGAGTGCCGGGTAGGCGATGCGCAGCCCCGCCACCGGAAAGTTGCTCGCGAACATGCACCGCTCGACGCCGAACGTCTCGATCGTGTCCCGTATGATCCGCCGGTTTTCCATCTCGTTCCATCCCGAATTCCGCAATCCGAATTCCGACAACTTCACCGAGACGCGCGGGTGCGCGGCCAGCGCCGCCATGCCGCGCCGCCAACGCGCGAGGCCCCCTTCAGTTCGATCCCACGGCAATCCGGCATGTTCGAGCATCACATCGAGTGCGGGCGCGTCGGCCAATCGAGCGGCCGCTTCTTCCAGATGCCAGAACGGCACGCGCAAGTCCCACCCTAGTCCGTGGGAGCGCAGCCGTTCGAGGGCACGCGGCCATCGCGGATCGTTCAGTGTGCCCGGACCGCGGATCCTCTCGGCGGGCATGGCCGACGTGAGAGGCTTGAAGCGCACGGCGCGCACGAGCGGATAGCGAGCCTGCTCGGCGATACGCTCGCCGGCATCGTCGGCCAGCAGGTCGACCCATGCGACAACGGCCGACGGAAGGCCGTGCCGCGCCGCGACTTCGTGCAGCCAACGCGTCTCCGCGAGCGCGTCGGCGCGTGCGCATTCCGCTTCCACGTGCACGCTTGCCACAATGGGCGCACCGCAGGCCGCGCGGCGAAACTCTTCCGCGCCGAAGTCGCGGCGCAACGCATCGTACGGGCCGAGCATGAAGTGCTCCGCGTCATACGCCTCCTGCAGCCACGGATAACTGAGGTCGCCGCCGAGTCGCCATAGATGATGGTGTGCGTCGACGATCGCATCGGGCAGACCCGGCCGTGCGTCGTCCATAGGCCGGTCAGCGGTTGCCTGCGAGCACATACGATGCGTCCGGCTCGCGCAGCGTCGGCATTTCGCCGATGAACCGCCAGCTCGTCATGTCTAGTTCGCGGACGTGATCGTCCTGGAACGAGATATAAGCCGCTCGTCGCGAGGGATGGAACGACAGCGCGGTCGGGTTCGCCGGCAGCGCGATCCGCTCGATTTCCTCGAGCTGCGTTGCGTCGAAAACCGAAACCGATCGATCTCCCGAATTGGTCAGCAGCAGCAGGTCGCGGCCATCCTGTGCGGTCGTGCGGTAGATGCGATTCGGATCGCTGCGCGTTTTCACACGGCGCCCGCAGGTCATCGTTTCGGTGTCGATTGCAACGAGCGTGTCATCGCCGCGGTTCGCGACGTAAAGCGTGCGCTCGTCGCTCGACAACGCATTGCCCTCGGGGCGCGGCCCCGGCATCACGGATCGCGGTGTAACCGTTGCATCGCGCGGATGAAACCGCGTGACCGTGTTCGACAGCAGATGGACTCCGTATGCACTGTTCGCTTCGCGCGCCAGCGTCACCAGGTGCGTCTTCACGCCGCCCGACGGCACCGCCATGTTCGGCACGTCCTGATCGCCGGGACGATCGAAGATGAGCAGCATGTCGTTTGCCTCGCTCATCGCATACAGGCGCCCCTCGCTGTCGCTCGCCATGCCGTGCGGCCGAAAGTACGGCCATAGATCGAGCATGCGCGTGAGTCTGCGCTCTCCCAGATCGATTTCGGCAATCCGGTGATCGCCCTGCTCGCCGCGCGTCCACGCGGTTTCGATCCCGAAGATGCCGACGTACGCATGGCGGCCGCTCGCAGCCACTGTGAACTCGTGGGGAAAAGCCGGCAGGACGATATGCTTGAGCGCCGTTTTCGTTTCGAGATCGTAGAAGCTGAACGTATGGGCACATTTTTGCACCAGCAGCAGGATATCGTTCATGGTGAAGCCTTGTCCTCAGGTGATTGCGTCGCGGCCGCACGCATGAGCGCGGCGCCCCGCGGTATCGATCGGATCGGGGCCCAGACTTGCGTCACGCTTCGCAGCGCTTCGGCAGCGCCATCGAGAGCAAGCCGGCGATCGCCAGCGTCACCGCCAGGCTGTACACGCCGGCGGCCGAGCTGAGGTGCTGGGTGAGCACACCCACCGCATAGGGCCCGCAAAACCCACCCAGATTACCCAATGCGTTGATCAGGCCGCGTGCGCCGCCCGCCGTTTCGCGGGTGCACAGCTTGGGCAGAATTGCCCAGAATACGCCCGCCGCGGCTTGGAGAAAGAACCCGCAGCCGACGAGGAACGCAAAGGAAACGGACATCGTCGATCGTGTCAGTACCGACAGCGCGAGGCAGGCCGCGAAGCCGACAAGCGGAAGCAGCACGAACAGACGCCGTTTGCCGGTCAGATCGGACAGGTACGACGTTGCGAACATGCCCACGATCATCGCGATATAAGGCAGCATCGCGAGTAGCCCCACCTTGCCCATGCCCGTATGCATAAGGTTCTTCAGCAGCGTGGGGAGCCACATCGTGTAGCCGTAGATGCCGAACTGGTAGCAGAAGTTGACCGCGATCAGCAGCCAGATCGTCGGATTGCCCATCACCTTTCGAAACGACGTCGAAGGCAACGCGCCCGCGCTCTCGGCGCTTTCGCGTTCGGCGCGCAGCGCGTCGAGAATGTATGCCTTTTCGCGCGGCGAGATCCAGCGGGCCGTCTCGGGGCCGTCGTCGGCAAACAGCAGCCAGACACCAAGGAACAGCAGCGACAGCGCGCCCGTGCTGAAGAACAGATGGCGCCAGTCGTATGTCGCCAGGATGTAACCCGACAACGGCGCGGTGATCATGCCGGCGAGCGGCACGAACATGATGACCATGGCGTTGGCGCGTCCGCGTTCCCGATCGGGGAACCAGTTGCAGACCATCGTCAGCACGACCGGCAACATGCCGCCCTCCGCAACACCGAGCAAGAAACGTAGCGTCAGCAGCTCCCATGTGTGCGTGACGAGCCCCGTCATCCCCGAGAGCGCGGCCCAACTGACGAGCGACCATGCGATGAACTTCTTGCCCCCGCCAAGTGCCGCGCGATAGCCACCGGGGATTTGCAGGAACAGGTAGCCGAAAAAGAAGATCCCGCCGGCGAGACCGGCCATCGTAGCGTCCATGCCAAGCTCGGCGTTCATCCCGCCAGGCAGCGCGAAGGCGATGTTCACGCGGTCCATGTACGAGATGACGCAAGCGAGCAGCAGCGGCGGAATCACACGCAGCCAGCGGCGACGCGGCATCGCCGCATCGGCTTCATAGGCCGCGTTCGCGGCAGGGTTGGCCGTGCTATCGGCCGGGTTCAACGAATTCATTGTCTGTCTCCTGTACTACGTCATGTTTTTTTGTCAGCGGCGCCGTTCGCCGGGCGAGCGCCGTTCGGCGCATCGATCGGCGTCAAGTACCCCAGGTCGTGGGTTCGTGGTCGCCCTCGATCAATCCACGACAGCCGATTGCCGATGCGCCGCTCCCATGCGGCATGCGATCTGAAACGCCTGCCACATCGCGCCGACATCGGCGCGGCCGCACCCGACGATGTCGTATGCCGTGCCGTGCGCCGGCGTCGTGATGGGCACTGGCAATCCGCCTTGAACGGTGACGCCTCGGGAGAAGCCCATGAGCTTGATCGCGATCTGGCCTTGATCGTGGTACATCGTGACGATCGCGTGATATTCGCCGGCCTGTGCCTTGAGGAAGATCGTGTCCGCGGGGAACGGGCCATGAAACGGCGTGTCGGTCGGCCAACTACGCGCTTGCAATGCACGTACGGCGGGACCGATGATCTCGAGTTCCTCACGACCGCACACGCCGCCGTCGCCGCCGTGCGGATTGAATGCGGCGATGGCGACTTTCGGTGCGGCGATGCCGTTCGCGAATAAGGACCGGTAAATGAGCTCGGCCGCCTGCGTGATGCGCTCGATGCTCAGATAGCTGGCCGCGTCTTTCAGCGGGACATGCGAGGAGATACGCGCCGTCCACAGATCGCCCAGCGTATTGAACTCGCAGAAGTAGTGCCGTACGCCCAGGTATTCCGCGAAGTGGTGCAACTCGTCCTCGTGGTCCAGCCCGCCTAGCTTCATCGCATGTTTGTTGAGCGGTGCAAAGCAGATCGCATCGACGACACCCGCAAGCGTCGCGTCCATACACTGATCCAGCACTCGCAGCACCGAAGCGCCGCCGACGGCGCGCGCTTCGCCGTAAACCACTTCGGCTCGGTCGACGGTATCGATAGCGACCAATGCGGGGCGCGACGTCGAAGTGCGAAGACGTGCATCGGCAAGCGAGGCGATAGGGTCGACTTCCACTTGGACACCCGCGACGCGCTGGCCTTCCTGCCAGAGCCATCGGTCTCCAATGAGCACGATGTTCGCGCGTGAGGTCGCGTCCGGGCGCGCCAGCAGTTTCGCGATCAGCTCTGAGCCGATACCGGCCGGATCGCCCAATGTCAGTGCGACGACGGGCAGATGCGCAGCGCTCGTCATGCCGCAACCTCTGATACGCTCGCCCGTGACTGCGGGGCGGGGTGTTCGATCGTCATCCGTTGATCTCCTTGAAAACAGGCCGCGTGGCGCGGAGGCGCGATTCAAGGTTGATCCTAGGTAGACGCTCTACTTCCGTAAATTGAAAACTATTGATGAATTGATAGCCACAGGTAATCAGCTGGGGCGCCATCGACGGAGGCGATTCCACCCCTCAACTGCTGAACCGCCTGCGGATGCGGCAGATAGCGCTGTTGCTCGCCGTCGAGGAATGCGCCACGCTACGCGGCGCCGCCGAGCCCAACGCCGAGCACGGGCTCGTTGCGGTGATCGATTATGCGTTCCGTCACACGCTACGTTCATACGGCAGCATCGTGCGCCGCGATCGCGAGCGACCGGCGCCAATGACCGGCTTCCTGGCGCAAGTAGCGCCAGAGGCGTTCGGCAATCGGGCCATGCGCGCGATCGTGGCGTCGCGCCGCGACCACCTCCTCCGTTGCGCCGGGTAAATAGCGTCCGGCGATCGACCGCAGCTTGCCCTCTTGCAGTTCGTTCTCTATCAGAAAGCGCGGCAGATGTCCCCAGCCGAGGCCTTGCAGGATGATCTCCTTTTTCATCGATTGATCGGCCACGGTACATCGATGCGCGCCTTCGATCGTGAAGTATTCCTGCTGCGGAGTATGTCGCGCCGTGTCGCGCATCACGCACTGCGTCAGCTCGCGTAGCTGCTCGGGCCGCAGCGCGCGCGGCAAAGGCTCCGGAAGCACACCGGGCGCGATGACCGGTACGAATTGCACCTTGCACAAATCGATCCATTCGATGCGGGCATCCGTCTTGTCGATGCGATGAACGATCAAGTCGGCGTCTGCGTCGAGCAGCCTTTCGATGGGACCGCCAACCGTTTCGAAATGCAGGTTGAGCCGTGTGCCCGGATAGCGGCTGAAAAATCCACCGAGCAATGCAAGCACGGCCTCGCGCGGACAGACATCGCCGATCACGATGTCGAGCTCGCTTTCCTCACCCATCGCCAATTGCGTCGCGTATTGACGCAATGTTTCGAATTCGCGCAGCAGCGGCTGCGCGCGCCGATGAAACGCTCGTCCCGCGGCGCTGAGGCGGACACGGTATCCGCTGCGATCGAACAGTGCGACATCCAGTTGGCGTTCGAGCCGCGCCACCGCGGCGAAGACGGCCGGATGCGAGCGGTTCAGTTGCGTCGCGGCGGCTTGAAAACCGCCCGCTTCAATGACCGCGTTGAAACATTGCAAATCGTGCAGTGTGAACTCGTACATGTCGATGCTGTTCCCTGATCGAAATGACATTACAAAGATGTTCCGAACTTTGTAATATCTTTTCACACTCTCCGCAACTAGGCTCTCTTCGACGGCAATGTTTGCCGCAGCGCTGCACCGTGCTCGAGACGCTGGAACGCATGCTCGGGCAGCGATCACGGTCACTTACTCGAAGGAGCTTTTACGATGGAAGAACGATCCTTTCTTACGCTCGGCGACGGCACGCGGGTCGCTTATCGCCTCGACGGCCAACCGCACTCCCCGGTGTTGGTGCTATCGAACTCGATCGGGACCGCACTGGAGATGTGGACAGACGACGTTCCGGAGTTCGCCGAGCATTTTCGCGTGCTTCGATACGACATGCGCGGTCACGGCGCATCCGATGTGCCGGCCGGTGCCTATTCGCTGCCACGGCTCGGCCGCGACGTCGTGGAGATGATGGACAAGCTCGGGATCGAACGCGCGCATTTCCTCGGGCTTTCGCTCGGCGGATTCGTCGGCCAGTGGCTTGGCATTCATGTGCCCGAGCGCATCGATCGTCTGGTGCTGAGCAATACCTCGGCTTATTTGGGGCCTGCCGAGCAGATCGATGCGCGCATCGCGTCGGTGCGCGAGCCCGCCAATATCGCCGAGACGGCCGAGACATTCCTGCGCAACTGGTTTCCCTCATCGATGCTGAACGACCGCGAACCGGCTGTCGAAAAGTTTCGGCAGGTGTTACTCGCGATGAATCCGCACGGCATCGCCGCCTCGTTGGCAGCAGTGCGGGATGCCGACTTGCGCAGGACCGTGGCGCTCATCGAACGGCCGACGCTCGTCATTACAGGGCGCGACGATACCGTCACCGCGGCGAGCCATGGCGAGGCGATCGCCGCAACGATTCCGGGCGCGCAGCTCGTCGCTCTGCCCACCGTACATCTGCCGAATATCGAGCGTCCACGGGAGTTCCGCGACGCGGTGCTGACTTTCCTGTTGCAGCGCTGAGGCACGGGTATTCCGGGCGTATGCCGAACCGCACGCGTCATGCGCCTAAACGATTGCTTATCGATGCGCCCAAAAAATGCTGAAAGTCTGTTGCTTCCCCCGTGTAAACCCGGGTGCGCGGCGCCTGCCTACGGCGCCGTAAATACGTACAACGGCGAGCCGCGCCGATCGCTCTCGCCGCGTACCGCGCGCGCCGAGCCCGAAACATGCATTTCGCTCAAGGACGTGTCGAGGCACCGATGCTCAAACTTTCGAATTACCGCCTGACCACCCGCATCGTGGCGGGCTTCGCGGTCATGATCGCGCTTGTTTTGCTGACGGGCGGCGCGGCCGTCTGGGCGATCATGGCCGCGTTGGCCGGGGAGCGCGACACAGTACGTGCACTGTTACCGGTGGTGGTGACCGTCTCGGTCGCATCCGTTGCGGCCGGTATGCTGCTCGGCTGGGGCATACGCCGGAGCATCCGCGTGCCGGTGGAAAACGTCGTTGCAACGGTGGGCCGGATTGCGGGCGGCGATCTGTTGACAAAAATAGAATCGCCGGGGCGCGATGAAATCGCGTGGCTCAATTACGAGTTGAACCAGATGCGTAAAAAGCTGCAGTCCACCATCGCGGAAGTCCGACTGTCCGCGGAAACGGTCGCGCAGGCGTCATGCGAAATCGCGGCCGGCAACAACGATTTGAGTACACGCACGGAGCAGCAGGCTTTGAGTCTGCAACGCACGGCGCATTCGGTTGCCGCGCTCACCGATGCCGTCAAGCACAACGCCGAACATGCGAAGCAGGCGAACGAACTGGTGGCGCAGGCGAGCGAGGTCGCGACACAGGGCGGCCGTACGATGCGCGACGCGGTGGCCACGATGAGCGATATCAACTCGAGTGCGACGAAGATCGGCGACATCATCAGCGTAATCGACAGCATCGCCTTTCAGACCAACATTCTGGCGTTGAACGCGGCCGTTGAAGCAGCGCGCGCGGGGGAGCAAGGCCGAGGCTTTGCCGTGGTCGCGACCGAGGTGCGCGCGCTCGCGCAACGCAGTGCCACGGCAGCGAAGGAAATCAACGAGCTCATCAGCAAATCGGTCGAGCAGATCGAATCGGGCGTGAAACTCGTCGACGTGGCCGGCCAGACGATGGAAGAGATCGTGAAGAGCGTGAAGCAAGCGGCCACGATCATGGGCGAGATCAGCTCGGCCAGTGCTGCTCAGCGCACGGGTATCGAGCAGATTCATGGGGAGATCGCTCAGATCGACAACGTCACGCAGCAAAACGCGGCGCTGGTCGAAGAGGCCTCGGC
>NZ_DASXWY010000037.1:0-30358 GCF_036503415.1 Trinickia sp.
GCAGCTCGGGGAGACCGGCCCGACCGTGGCCCTGCCACCGCATGTCGACGATAGCGATCGTTTCCATCTGCGCGGCACGCCGGGATTCACGCGACTCGTCCGGGAATTCCGCAACACGGGCAGAAGCCTGCCTCCAGGCATGGCCGGCGATCATTTCGCCCAATTCACGACAGCAATCGCCCGAGATCGCGCGCCGACCGGCGACAATCTCGGCCTGATCTACATCAACGATCCCACGCTGCGCGGCAATGTCCGGTTCAAATATGGAATCGAGCACATCTGGGCACCCGGCGCAGGCGGTGGGGATGACGCGGGGCACCGGGATGACTGGCAGACTCGTCTGCCGGGGCTCTCGGTGAGCGGGCGCGACGTGCTGACACAGGTAATCATGGCCGCCTTGACCGATCCATTCGCCCAATTCAGGCAGACGCGCTCACGCAACGGCAACGTCGTACGCACGTTCGAGTACTTCACGTTCCGACAGGGCCAACGTCTTTTCGCCATCAGGAACGTGCGAATCGTGCTCGGTCAGAATGGGATGGTCATTACGGCATTCCCGCTGAAAAACGCCAGCGCGCAATCGCTCGAAATGTAAGCCGTTCCGGCTGCGGGGGAAGACATCCCCGCAGCCTCGGTACCCGCGCGGCGCCGGGACTGCTCGACGGATCCGGCGGCCGGCGGGCGTTCAGCCCAACCGCTCGCAAATCGCCTTCGTTGCCGCGGCTCCATTGAGCGTATAGAAATGCAGCCCCGGTGCACCTTCTTTTACGAGGCGCTCGCAAAGCTGGGTGACGACATCGAGTCCGAACGCGCGAATCGACTCACGATCGTCGCCGAAGCTTTCGAGCCGGCGCGCGATCCAGCGCGGCACTTCCGCACCGCACATATCGGAAAAGCGCATCAGTTGCGTGTAGTTCGTGATCGGCATGATGCCGGGCACGATCGGCACATCGACACCGAGCTTACGCACATCTTCGACGAAGCGGAAATAGGCGTCCGCGTTGTAGAAGTACTGCGTGATCGCCGAGTTGGCCCCCGCCTTGACCTTGCGCGCAAAGTTCTCGAGGTCTTTTTGCGGCGAGCGCGACTGCGGATGATATTCGGGATAGCCCGCGACTTCGATGCGAAACCAATCGCCGTATTCGGCGCGAATGAAGGCGACGAGCTCGGACGCATAGCGCAGCTCGCCGACCTCACCCATGCCCGAAGGCAAATCGCCGCGCAATGCGACGATATGGCGGATGCCGTGACTGCGATAGCGCTCGAGAATGTCGCGCAGGCTCTGCTTCGACGAGCCGATGCACGACAAATGAGGCGCGGCTTCGAGCCCGTCGCGCGCAAGTTCGCGGACGGTATCGAGCGTCCCCTGCTGGGTCGAACCGCCGGCCCCGAACGTGACCGAGACGAACTTCGGCGCGAGCCGCGCGAGTTGCGCGGCGGTGGCGCGTAGCTTCTCGACGCCGTCGGGTGTCTTTGGCGGAAAAAATTCGAAAGAGATTTCGATGGTGGCCATGGTGCGACAGAAGAACGGCAATCAGCCTAAGCTGCGATTGCCGAATATGAGGGCCGACAGCAACCACGACACGATGCTGTACAGAATCGAGCCGAAAAACGCCGACCAGAATCCCGACACTTCGAAGCCTTTCAGTAGCGACGCCGCGAGCCAGAAGCAAAGCGCGTTGACGACGAGAATGAAAACCCCGAGCGTAACGATCGTCACGGGCAGCGTGAGCAGAATCAGCACGGGACGAAGCACGGCATTGATGAGCCCGAGCACGAGCGCGACGATGAGCGCTGTACCGAAGCTGCGAATATGGATCGACGGCACCAGGTAGGTGATGATCAAGAGCGCGAGCGCATTGATCAGCCAGGTCAGCAGCACGGTCATCTCAGGACTCCTTTCGGTTTCGTTTCGGTTCGGTATCGGTTCGAGGTCGCCGCCGGACGCAAGGCGAGGCCCGCCGCCGGCCAGGCTGGCTAGGGGCGGCCGTCGACCGGCGCGTTCCGCGCAAGCATGCCATACGCGCCGGCGCGGAGCCGACCGTTCAATAACGGTAGTGATTCGGCTTGAACGGACCGTTCTTGTCGACGCCGATGTAGCTCGCCTGATCGTTCGTGAGCTCGGTCAGCTGCACGCCGATTCGCGCAAGATGCAAACGCGCGACCTTCTCGTCGAGATGCTTCGGCAGCACGTAGACCTTGTTCGCATACTCGGCGCCGCGCGTGAACAGCTCGATTTGCGCGAGCGTCTGGTTGGCGAACGAGTTGGACATGACGAACGAGGGGTGGCCCGTTGCGCAGCCGAGATTCACGAGGCGGCCTTCGGCCAGCAAAATGATGCGCTTGCCGTCGGGGAACACGATGTGATCGACTTGCGGCTTGATGTTTTCCCACGTGTACTGGCGCGTGGAAGCAACGTCGATCTCCGAATCGAAGTGACCGATATTGCAGACGATGGCGTTGTGGCGCATCGCCTTCATATGCGCGTGCGTGATGACGTGATAGTTGCCCGTGGCCGTGACGAAGATGTCGGCCTTGTCGGCCGCGTACTCCATCGTCACGACACGATAGCCTTCCATCGCGGCCTGCAGCGCGCAGATCGGATCGATTTCCGTGACCCAGACGGTTGCGCCGAGCCCGCGCAGCGACTGCGCGCAGCCCTTGCCGACGTCGCCGTAGCCCGCCACGACCGCGACCTTGCCGGCGATCATGACGTCGGTCGCGCGCTTGATGCCGTCGACGAGCGATTCGCGGCAGCCATAGAGGTTGTCGAACTTCGACTTCGTCACCGAATCGTTGACGTTGATGGCCGGGAACGGCAGGCGGCCGTCCTTTTCCATCTGATAGAGGCGGTGCACGCCCGTCGTGGTTTCCTCGGTCACGCCGCGGATCTGCGAGAGGCGCTTCGAATACCACGTCGGATCGATGGCGAGATGGCGTTCGATCGATTTGAAGAGCGCCGTTTCCTCTTCGTTCGTCGGCTTGGCGATCGCGCTGCGATCCTTCTCCGCCTTCGAACCAAGGATGAGCAGCAGCGTGGCATCGCCGCCGTCATCGAGAATCATGTTGGCGAATTCGCCGTTCGGCCATTCGAAGATGCGGTGCGAGAATTCCCAGTACTCGTCGAGCGATTCGCCCTTGAACGCGAAGACCGGCGTGCCGCCCTTGGCGATGGCCGCGGCGGCGTGGTCCTGCGTCGAAAAGATGTTGCACGAAGCCCAGCGCACGTCGGCGCCCAGCGCCTCGAGCGTCTCGATCAGCACGGCCGTCTGAATCGTCATATGCAGCGAGCCCGCGATGCGCGCGCCCTTGAGCGGCTGCGCGGCTTTGTACTCTTCGCGGATTTGCATGAGCCCGGGCATTTCGGTCTCGGCGATGTTGAGCTCCTTGCGGCCCCAGTCCGCAAGCGAGAGATCGGCGACAACGAAATCCTGCGAGTGATTCGATTCGATAACTGCGGCGTTCATCACGCCCTCCTTTCTAAATGAGTTCTAGAAATAGACGTGAGCGCCGTTCGATGGAACCGCCGCGCGTTTTCATGCGGGGTCCGATTGAAGTTTCCGAGCCTGGCGGGCAAAGCCGTCGCAACGCTCCTCGGAAACGGGGGGAATTGTAGCAAAAACACGCGCGCAACGGTCCCGGCATCGCATGCTGCCCAGGCTTGCGATCCCGCAGTCGGATAAACGAGAGTTTTCTCGTTGCCGCTCTTGCAGCCGTTCCGGATAGTGCCCGGATGTTTTCGTCAAAAAAGGGATACCCGTGTCATTCGGATTGAACAGCCAATTTCGCAAGGCTACGCGAGGGTTCATCAGCCAGATGGCGATCTCCGCGAAGGCGATTCAGGCAGGCGGCGCCCACGGGGCTGGTTTCGATTTGCGGATACCGTCGACCGTCAAAGGACCGACCGTCCATCTCGGCTATTGGGGAGCGGGCAGCCGTTCCGATGAAATACTCCCCGGCTACTGGGTGCCGCAAGGTGGCTATTGCGACATCCCCAAGACGCCTGAGGAAAAGTGCTTCGTCTTCACACCCGACTTCAGCGGTTGCTCGCTGCTGGTGGACCAGATCGGCAACGACGCGTATCGCGTCTATCACGTACAAGGCGGAAGCGCCCGTTTGCAGCCGGAGTATTACCGGCGCCACGACAGCACGCCGCAGCGGCTCGGCCTCGCCGCGGCGATGACCTTCGGTGACTATGGGCACGTCTGCGGGGATCGGTTTGGAATGGGACAGGTCCGCACCGAACGACGTGGTTTCGCATTCCTCAAATACGAGCAAGGGCGCTGGTGGATCTACTTCCAGGGACAGCACGAATTGACCGACTTGAACTGCGACGCATCGCGGGACCCTCTTACGCTCGGCGTGCGTAACGGAGGGCGCATCCCTGTGGCGGATCTCACGTGTGAAGTGCCGCGGATCAACGCGCGACACGATCCGCAGGTCGAGCGCAAGCGCAACGAGGCCTGCCTGCCGCCGAAAGCGCCTTTGCACGATCTGCCGATCAGCCGTCAGATCAAAACCCAGCGGCGCCTGCTGCCCAACGACGAAGTATGGGCGGGCTTTTCCCCGGCATTCGGTCACTGAGGGCGCTGCGCCGGCGCGGCGCCGGCCCCAACCGCGGCACGCGTTACCCGAACGCGCTGCCGAGCAGCGAGCCGATCACAGGTGCAATCAGCACCATGACGACACCCGCGATCATCATCGTGAGGCTTGCGATCACGCCTTCCTCGCTGCCGAGTTCGCGCGCCTTTGCGGTGCCGACCGCATGGGCCGCCGCGCCGAAGAGCGCACCACGGGCGAGCCGCGTGCGCAGCGGCATGAGCGCCAGGACGAACTCGCCGAGCAGCATGCCGCACACGCCCGTGGCGATGACGAACAGCGCCGTCAGTTGCCGGGGCGCATGGATTTCATCGGACACGGCGAGCGCGAACGGTGTCGATACCGAACGCGTAAGCAGACTGCGCGCGACGTCCGGGGCCAGGTGCAGGAGCTTGGCCAACGCGAACGAGCCGCTCACGGCTACGACGATGCCGACGGACACGCCCGCCGCGAGCGAGAGCCAATGGCGCTTCATCAGTTCGCGGTACTCGTAGATCGGCACGGCGAATGCGACTGTCGCCGGCCCGAGCAGCCACATGAGCCAGCGCGTATCGGCAAAGTACACGGCGTAGGGGATGTGGGCGATGACCACGAGCGTCGCGAGCAACGCGGGCACCACGACGAGCGGCGTCAGCCACGGGCGCGAAAATCGCGCATAGAGCCGCTTGCCCGCGGCATAGAGCGCGATCGTCAGCGCGAAGCAGACGGCCGCGATGGCTTGCGGACCGAAAGCGGACACCGGCGACGACAACATCGAGGCAAGCATGGTCATGTTCCGTTCAGGTGAGGCGATCCATCAGCCGCGCGCGACGCGCGCATGCCGCAGGGCAAGTCGGCGTTCGAAACGCGCGGCCTGATCGACGGTGAAGGCCACTGCAACCATGACGGTCAACGTGCCGGCCACGACGACGAGCGCGAGCCGCCAGCCGTCGGACTTGAAAAGCCCGCCGTACTGGACGACCGCGACGGCCGCCGGAATAAAGAAAAGCAGCATGTTCGAAAGCAGCCAGTCCGCCCCCGCCTTCACCCACTTCGGCGCGATGCCACCGGTGAGCAGCAGTGCCAGCAACGTCGCCAAGCCGACCACGCTGCCCGGCACCGGCAGGCTCAAGCGCCGTGCGGCTTGGTCGGCGAGGAACCAGAGTGCGGCCAGCAGCGCGCTTTGCGCGACGATTTGCGCGAGATTCCCGATGCGCTTGACGGTCATGGCAGAACTCCCTATTGACTTCATGAACCAAGTGTAGTCAGCTCGCGTCCATAAATAAAATGACTTAAAATCATCCGATCCATTCCAATTTGGAACAACATCGGTCCGGGGCGGCCTCGCCCCGCACGGCGCTGGAGGGCAGGCCATGGAATTGCGCGCGCTGCGTTATTTCGTCGAAGTCGTGCGGCAGCAGAGCTTCACGCTCGCAGCCGAGCGTCTTTTCGTCACACAGCCGACCATCAGCAAGATGGTGAAGGCTCTCGAAGAGGAGGTCGGTGCGCCGCTCCTGTTGCGCGAAGGCCGGCAAATGGTGCTCACCGACGAAGGCCGCATCGTGTTCCAGCGCGGCCAGGACGTATTGGCCGCGCACACGCGGCTACAAGCCGAGCTCGACGATATCGGCACGCTGGGGCGCGGCGAACTCACCGTCGGCATTCCGCCGATGGGCGGCTCGCTCTTTACGCCGGCCATCGCCGAATTCAAGCGTCGCTATCCCAAAATCGAGCTGAAGCTCTTCGAACAAGGCTCGCGCGGCATCGAAGCCGCGCTCGCGGCGGGCGAGCTCGAGCTTGGCGGCTTGCTGTTGCCCGTCGACGCCGAGCTTTTCGACGTGCTCCCGATGTCGCGGCAGCTGCTGTGGCTCGTGGCGCGCACCGGCACACGCTGGGACAACGTGGAACGGGTCGGGCTCGCCGACCTTGCCGAAGAACCGTTCGTCTTTTACGGCGAGAGCCTCGCGCTGAACGATGTCGTTACGCGTGCGTGCCGGCAATCGGGCTTCGCTCCGACGATCGTCGCGCGCAGCAGCCATTGGGACTTCATGGCGGCGCTCGTGCATGCGGGGCTCGGCATCGCGTTGCTGCCCGCCCCGTACTGCGACCGTCTCGATCCGACACACTTCACCTGCCGCCCGCTGGGCGAGCCCGAAATTCCCTGGGAGATGGCAATCGGCTGGCGGCGCAACGGCTATCTCTCGCATGCCGCCCGTGCCTGGCTGGAGGTGGCGCGGCAAACGCTGCCAGGCCAGCCGGGCGACGATTTCGTCTATGCGCGCACCGGCAAGGCGGCCGGCAGTCCGGATGTCTGGTGAGCCGTGCGGGGCGTGAGCTCGTCGTCATCGGCGGTGGGCTCGATTGACAACCGACATGAGGCGTTCGATCGTTGTCGCGAGCCCTCCCTCTAATCGTTCGGCCCATTCAGAACCTATGATGCAGGTGCGATGCACCGACGACGCCACCGGCGCGGCAGGAAGCGTCGCAGCCGCCAAGCCAGCGATCGCCGGAACGGGCAGCGGGCAGCTGGCGGCTGTAGTGTCCTCCTCGGACGAAAGTCCCAGGTTTCTCGGAGCAAACTCGGATGAAACCGCAGAGCACCCACGAAGTCACGAATCAAACGCCGCCGCTCGAAGGCTATAACCTCTTTGCGAGCGACCCGGTACTCGCCGCGGCCGTCGATCGCGAAGGCGCGCACTGGCACGCCGAGGCGCTCGTGCGCGATGGTGCACGCATCGGCAGGCGCGAGATTCTGGCGCTGGCCGATCTCGCCAATCGCCACGCCCCCGAGCTCTTTACATACAGCCCGCGCGGCGAGCGCATCGACACACTCGAATTCCATCCCAGCTGGCACCGGCTGCTCGAATTGCTGCGCGAAGAGGGTCTGCACGCGCTGCCGTTTTCCGAGCCGCGCCCCGGCGCCATGGTCGCGCGATGCGCTGGCTACTTCCTGCACGCCCAGCTCGAATCGGGTTCGCTGTGCCCGTTGACGATGACGTTCGCGAGTATTCCGGTATTGCGCCGCGAGCCGGCGCTCTTCGCGGCGCTGGTCGACAAGCTTTATTCGCGCGAGCACGATCCGCGCGACGCGCCGCTCGACGAGAAGCGCTCGATGCTGGTTGGCATGGGCATGACGGAGAAGCAAGGCGGCTCGGACGTTCGCTCCAATCGCACGAGGGCGTTCGCACTGGATCGGGGAGGGCGCGGCAACGCCTACCGCCTCGTGGGGCATAAGTGGTTTTTCTCGGTGCCGCAATCCGACGCGCATCTCGTTTTAGCGCGCGCCGACGACGACGAAGGACTCTCGTGCTTCTACATGCCGCGCTTCGCCCCCGACGGCACGCGCAACGCAATCCAGATACAGCGGCTCAAGGACAAGCTCGGCAACCGCTCGAACGCGAGCAGCGAAGTCGAATTCCTGGATGCGTTCGGCATCATGATCGGCGAGCCGGGCAGGGGTGTACCGACGATCATCGAGATGGCGAACTACACCCGGCTCGACTGCGTGATCGGCAGTGCCGCACTGATGCGCGCGGCGCTCGTGCAGGCCATCCACCACGCCCGTCACCGGATGGCATTCGGCAAGCGGCTCGCCGAACAGCCGCTGATGCGCAACGTGCTGGCCGATCTCGCGCTCGAATCGGAGGCGGCGACCCTGCTCTTCATGAGGCTTGCCCGCGCGTTCGACGCACACCTCGCCGCCGATGCGGGCGAACTCGGGGCCGACAGCGATGCCGAGCGTGCCTGGCGGCGCATCGTCACACCCGCGGCCAAGTTCTGGGTATGCAAGCGCGCGCTCGAGTTCACCGGCGAGGCAATGGAAGTGCTCGGCGGCAACGGCTATGTCGAAGAGAGCCCGATGGCGCGCTTTTACCGCGAGGCACCCGTCAATTCGATCTGGGAAGGGTCGGGCAACGTGATGTGCCTGGACGTGCTGCGCGCGATCGAACGCGATCCGCCCGGTATGCAAGCGCTACTGGCGCAATGGCGACGGAATGCTGACGGACACGCCGTGCTCGGCACCGCCCTCGCCGAACTCGAGGCCTTGCTCGGCGGCCCCCCGGACGCGCGCGAAGTGCTGGCGCGCCGGCTCGCGCAGCACATCGTCCTGTGCGCGCAAGCTGTGTCGATGCTCGAGGCAGCGCCCGCCGCGAGTGCCGATGCCTTCATTGCAACGCGGCTCGGGCAGGGTGCGGGCCGGTGTGGCCGCGTCTATGGAACGTTGCCGGCGTCGTTCGACCACTCGGCCGTCATCGCGCGCGCATTCGAGCATTGAGCGAGCGCCGAACGCGCGTTGGATCGACACAGGGAGCAACGGCGCCATGAACAACGATTTACCCGAGGATGCAGCGCTCGGCGACTTGCTGCACGCTCAGCGTGCGGCCTTCCTGCGCACGCCGTACCCCGACTGGGCGCAGCGCGCCGCGCATCTGAAAGCGTTGCGCGCGATGCTGCTCGATCACCGCGACGCACTGGCCGCGGCCGTCGACGCGGATTTCGGCCAACGCGCGAAGGCAGAAGTCCTGCTCTCCGAGGTCTGGCTCATCACAAACGAAATCGATGCGGCGCTTCGGCACGGCAAGCGGTGGATGCGCGCGCGCCGCCGCGCGACCGGCATCTGGCTCAGGCCCGCGCGCGCGAAAGTGATGCCGCAGCCGCTCGGCGTCGTCGGCATCGTCGCGCCGTGGAACTACCCGCTGCTGCTGTCCGTCGGCCCGCTCGTCTGCGCGCTGGCGGCCGGCAACCGCGCGATGGTGAAGATGCCGGAACTTGCGCCACGCACGTCCGCGCTGTTCGCGCGTTTGATCGCACAGACGTTCGCGCGCGACCATGTGAGCGTCGTGACCGGCGATGCGGCGGTCGGGGCGGCGTTTTGCGGACTTGCATTCGATCATCTGCTGTTCACGGGCTCCACGGCGGTGGGCCGCGAGGTCATGCGCGCCGCGGCGGGCAATCTCACGCCGGTCACGCTCGAGCTGGGCGGCAAATCGCCTGCAATCATCGGCCCGCACGCCCGCTTCGACGCCGCGGTGGACAGTATCGTCGCGGGCAAGACGCTGAACGCCGGCCAGACCTGCATCGCGCCCGACTACGTGCTGTTGCCGCGCGAGCGCGTGACCGCCTTCATCGAGCGCGCCCGCGCCCGCGTGGCCAAGCTGTACCCCGATCTCCGCGGCAATCGCGATTACACGTCGATCGTGGCCGAACGGCATTACGCGCGGCTCATGCGCATGGCGGACGAGGCCGTTCGGGCAGGCGCGCAGCTCCATCCGCTGTCCGACGCGCCCAACGATGCGGCCCGCCGCGTTTTTGTACCGTGCGTCATCACGAACGCGCCCGAGCACACCGCCGCCATGCGCGAAGAAATCTTCGGCCCGCTGCTGCCGCTCGTGCCTTACGACACGCTCGACGAGGCGATTCGTTACGTCAACGGCCGCGAGCGCCCGCTTGCGCTCTATCTGTTCGACGACGATCGTTCGAACGTCGAGCGCGTACTGCGCCATACCGTCTCAGGCGGCGTTTCGGTCAACGAGACACTGCTGCATATCGCATGCGAGGGACTGCCTTTCGGCGGCGTGGGCGCGAGCGGAATGGGCGCGTATCACGGTTATGAAGGGTTCGTGACTTTCTCGAAGCTCAAGCCGGTGTTCGTGCAGACGCGCGTCAACGCGCGATCGCTGCTGCTGCCCCCGTACGGGCTGCGCTTTCGGGCCATCATCTCCACGATGCTGAAACTCTGACCGTGGCGATTCGGATTCCAATAGATGCTCAGACCGGCCAGAGCGGCCCTTCCTGCATCGCGCCGATTTGCTCGCGCAGTTCGAGCACGCGCGCTTCCCAATAACGCTGCGTGTTGAACCACGGAAACGCGGCCGGAAACGCCGGGTCGTCCCACCGACGCGCGAGCCACGCCGCGTAATGGATGAGCCGCAGCGTGCGCAGCGCTTCCACCAGATGGAGCTCGCGCGGCTCGAAGTCGCAGAAGTCCTCGTACCCGGCAAGCAGATCGGTCAACGCGGCTGACGCATCCGCTCGTCCGCCCGGCAACAGCAGCCAGAGGTCCTGCACCGCCGGCCCCATGCGGGAATCGTCGAAATCGACGAAGTGTGGGCCGGAATCGGTCCATAGAACATTGCTCGCATGGCAGTCCCCGTGCAGCCGAAGGTGCGCCACCTCGCCGGCCGCCTCGAACGCGCGCTCGACCGCATCGAGCGCCATCGCAGCCGCGGCGGCATAGGCGTCGCGCAGCTCGGCCGGAATGAAGTCGTGAGCCAGCAGGTAATCGCGCGGCTCGCGGCCGAACGACGCGATGTCGAGCGTCGGACGCACGGCGTAGGGCACGCGCCGGCCCACCGCATGAATGCGCCCGATGAAGCGCCCCATCCATTCGAGCGTGTCGCGCCGGTCGAGATCGGGCGCGCGCCCGCCTCGCCGCTCGAAGACGGCAAAGCGAAAACCGTCGAATGTATGCAAGGTACGCGATTCGACGATACGGGCCGGCACGGCGGGAATCTCGTGCTCGACGAGCTCGGCGACGAAGGCGTGCTCTTCGAGAATCGCCTCGTCGGACCAGCGCTCGGGCCGATAAAACTTGGCGATGACCGGCGGGCCGTCTTCGACGCCGACCTGATAGACGCGGTTTTCGTAGCTGTTCAGCGGCAGCAGCCGCCCATCGGTGCGCACACCGGTCGGCGCGAGCACCGTATCGAGCGCATCGAGCACGCACTCGGGCGTGAGTCGCGTAAAGGGGTGCGTGGACGACTGATCGTCCATGCCAGGTCCATCGGGAAAATGATCGTTCATGCCGGCATTGTGCCGCAACGGCACGCGTACGGCATCCACGCAGTGGGGCGAAGCGGCATCGCCCCCACGGCCCGCCTGTTGGGGCCGGCGTTGGCTGTCAGACGGCGGCTGTCAGGCGGCGGCCGCCGTCAGTGGACGAGCGCGCCAGCCGGACGGGCGACGAGTTCGCCCGTATCGATGAGATCTTCGAGGAAAAAAGGCTCGGTGCTCAGTTGCAGCGATGCGCCGGGTTCACCGGCGTACCAGACGACCATCGCCATATCGCCGAGTATGCGCATGACGATGCCGCGCGCGCCCGTGGGCACGGCGATATGCACGGACCTGACGATCGAACCGACTTGCATGATGTTTCCCCCGTGTCAGTGGTGGATGATGAAGATGCGCGAAGACAACGCGCCCGAGCCGGCAGACAACCGTATGGCGGGGCAAAACGCACATTCGATGACACCTTGGCACATGCAGGCATTGTTGCCGGAACCGGCCGCAGTGCAAAGCAGAATGTAACGGGCTATCTGCCGTCACTTCCCCCGATCATCCTTACAAAGTACTGTCGCATTCGGCCTGCCGGCGGCCCGTGCCCCGGGGTACGATTGGTGCTGTAGGCCGGGGGCGGCTTTGCGCGTGATCCGAGACGCGCGTTTTCCACGGAGCGCGAGCGTGCCCCCGCTCGAGCGCTCGGGACAAGGAGATCATCGATGAACACGTTGCTGCCCTACGCGATTGCCGCCGTGTCCGGCGCTGCGATACTGGCCCTCGGCGGGTGCGCGCACGGGCCCGATTACGTCAAGCCGACATCGACCACCGCCAAGGTGTCCGATGCAGCACCGGTCCAGCCGCAGCCCGATTTGCAGCGCCCGCAACGCGGCGATACACCCCCGCCCGGCGACCCGGCCGCCGCGAAGGCCCGCCCCACCGCCCCTGGCGTCGACGGTTGAGACGCCACGGAAGGCCTGTTCGCAGGCCCCAAGGCCCAGCCCTTCGCGCATATGACGCAGCCCAGGATATAACCGCCAAGGGCGGCGCCATCTCCTATACTCGATCAATAACGCGCCGGGTTTTCGCCGGCGCGACGATTACAGCTTGCACCGGCAGCGAATCTGCTGCGGGCTGCGGACAAGGAGACGGGCATGGCGACGTTCACGGTCAGCGACTTCATTCTCATGATCCCGATGGCGCTCGCGGGCGCGCTGTTTCTCGGCGCGCTGCCGACCTCCTCGAGGTTCCTCCACAACGTGCTACGCGTGTTCGGCGCACTGCTCGGCGTCGTGTTCGCGGTCGCGCTCGTGGAAGGGTTGCCCGCGCTGGTGTAGCGGCGTGCGGCAGCGCGGGCGGGTGCCGCCTTAGCGGATCGGCTGATCCGTCGAGGGCTTTTCCCAGAGGTTGATCCCACCCTCTGTCGCATAGCGATCGATTTCGGCGAGTTCTTCGGCCGAAAACGCGAGTTGCGCGAGCGCCCCGACGTTCTCGCGCACCTGCTCGGCCCGGCTCGCGCCGATCAGCACGGAAGTCACGCGCCCATCGCGCAGCGCCCAGGCCAGCGCCATTTGCGCCAGACTCTGGCCGCGCCGCTCGGCGATCGCGTTGAGCTTGCGCACGTGCTCGATGTTCTGCGGGCTCAAATGGCTTTGCTGCAGCGAACCGCCACCCGGCTTGTTGATGCGCGCGTCGGCCGGGATGCCATTTAGATATTTGGAAGTCAGCACTCCCTGCGCCAGCGGCGTGAAGGCGATGCAACCGGTTCCAGTCTCCTCCAGCGCATCGAGCAGTTCGTGCTCGACCCAGCGGTTGAGCATGTTGTAAGCGGGCTGGTGAATCAGCAGCGGCACCTTGTACTCACCGAGCAACCGTGCCATCTCGCGCGTCTTTGCGGCCGAATACGACGAAATGCCGACATAGAGCGCCTTGCCTTGCTGCACTGCGCTCGCCAGCGCGCCGGCCGTCTCCTCGAGCGGCGTATCGGCGTCGAAGCGATGCGAATAGAAGATATCGACATAGTCGAGACCCATTCGCGCGAGGCTCTGATCGAGGCTGGCCAGCACATATTTGCGCGAGCCCCCTCCCTGGCCATACGGTCCCGGCCACATGTCCCAGCCGGCCTTGGTCGAAATCAGCAATTCGTCACGATAAGGGCGGAAGTCGTCCCTGAAAAGCCGCCCGAAGTTGGTCTCGGCGGTGCCGTAGGGCGGGCCGTAGTTATTGGCCAGATCGAAATGCGTGATGCCGAGGTCGAACGCGGTGCGCAGGATTTCGCGCTGCGTCGATAGCGGCGTCGTATCGCCGAAGTTGTGCCATAGGCCAAGTGACAAGGCCGGCAGCTTCAAGCCTGACTTGCCACAAGTGCGGTACTGCATGTCCGTATAGCGTTGCGAAGCAGCTTCATAGCCCATAGGAATTCCTTTCATGCGGGTCGACAAATGACGATGCGGTGCTGCCGATGCCTCGCGATTGCGCAGCGAAAAATCGGCAGCCGGATGCGCACCGGGTGGACATCGACGGTGCAACTTTCATACACTGCGCCGTTAGCGTGCCAATGACGGAAACTTCTCCATGATCAAAGCGATCTCGATTGCGTTACTTGCGGGCGGCGTCATATTGCTCTATTTCGGCGGGCAATCGTTCCATTCTTTCGCCAACGACATGTCGCGCATGTTCACGGGCGCCCCGACGAACAAGACGATATGGCTCATTGCCGGCGGCATCGTGGCGACGCTCGCGGGTCTCATCGGGCTCATATCGACGGGCCCGGGCCGCAAAGGCTGATTCGCACGCCCCGCCGGCACTACAGTACGATCTCCGGTTTCGAAGCCGAACGCGTGCCTGGCAACGGCACGTTGCTCGCGCCATGGTAAGTGAAAACGAGCGAGAACTTGACCTCGTCGGTCTGGTTGCGACCGGCCGAATGCAGCGTGTTGCAGTGAAAGAAGACGACATCGCCGGTCTGCAGTTCGGGGCAAACGGCCGTGTCGATGATCGACTTGTTTTCGGGTAAGTCGGCACGGAAGAATTTCGCCGCGTCGAAACGGTCCGACGTGAAAGTCATGGCATGCGAGCCGGGCACGAGCCAGAGCGCGCCGTTCTCGACGAATTCGGGACCGAGCGCAAGCCACGTCGAAACGAGATCGTCGCGCTCGAACGACCAGTAGCGCGCGTCGCGATGCCATCCGGTCAGACTGCCGTACGCCGGATGCTTCGTCATCATGCAGTTGTGATGGGCGCGCGACAGGTGCGGCGTCTCGCCGAAGTAAAGCTCCATCCAGCCCCGGATCTCGGGCGAACTCGCCCATTCGCGCATCAGCGCATCGCGCCCATACGCATCGAGCAGCCGCCGGACCGTATGGCCGCCCGGCGCGTGTTTGGACTCGGGCGCGCCGGGATAGCGCAAGTCGGCCTCGTATTCGACTGGCTGCGCGGCTTCCCGCAATTGTTGCTGCGCGCGGGCCTTGATGGCGGCGCACCGCTCGGGCGAGACCAAGCCCGGCACGACCACGAAACCGCGTTCGCGCAGCGCCTGCACCTGTTCTTTTTTCGAATGCTCTGACATGAAACGGTCCGTTCGCCGATGGCGGTTGGTCGGAAACGATTTATTTTAAAGCGCCGGAGCGTGCACGGCACGCGTGCCGGCGCACCGCCATTGTGCATGAATGCGCTCGGGTCGACCCCGACTTACGCATGTCACGATTCGCGTGTAGGCTGCCACCCATGTCGATAGTCCTACAACGCCCGCCGCGCACGCGCGCAGGTGCGGCTCTTCCTGCCGGTTTTGCCTCTCCGTTTCGCGATGGCATGGTTGCTGCATCAAGCGCAGCGCCTCCCGTCGATCGCGACACCGTTTCCGTTTCGGTTCCCATGCACAGACGAATCGCCATCCGCCTCAAGCATGCCGCGCTCAAAGCCGCACGCCCCGCGCGGCGCGGCGTCGTTCGCGCGCTGCGCCACCACGCCGTGCGCGCACGCCGCAGCGTCCGCTCTTTCGATCATCAGGCGCCCACCGGCTTGCTGCGGTCCTGGCTGCGGGCCCTGGTCGCCGTGCTGCGCACACGTCGTGCCGCGCGGCGCTTTTCGCTGCGCGCGCTGCTCGTGAAGCCGGCCGTGCGCCGTGTGCAAGCAGCGCAAGCGCGCTTCGTACACCAGGCGACGAATCGGCGGCCGCGCAGGCTCGCGCCCAGCGCCGGATGGTTCGCGTTCGCCGCGCGTTGAATCCGCTGTCGCCAAGCAGTATCGAACCGGATACACCCATCCGTCGCCTGATCCCGTTCCGGCGACAGGGCTGGCATGCCGGCCCCGATAGCGGTTTAATGTCGGCATGAACACGCCATCTCGGGGCAGCCCCGATCCTCATCCGCACAAGCGCCCGTCGAAGCGGATGCTCACGGCGCTGACGTTCCTCGTCGGCTTCGCGACGCTCGGCCTCGGCATCGCCTGGCTTGTCTATAGCTGGATCGTCGACCGGGAAGTGCCTTACTTCGCCATCCCGCTCGTTCTTACGGTGCCTGTCATCGTCGCCGTCGCTTTTCGCAATTGCTGGGATTAGCGTCGTTCGCGGGAGTGACGATCTCGCGAACGTCGCCGCGGCAATCAGGCGCCTCAGGTGTCGATTTCGAACGGGCTCGTTCGTCGTCAAGCTGAACGGCAACGAGCCGTTCCGGGGAAATCCCCGCTGCTCATTCGACGAACGAGGCTCCGAATGTCATTGATTCTGTACGCGCACCCGTTTTCTTCCTACTCGCAAAAAGTCCTGGTCGCACTCTACGAGAACCACACGCCGTTCGAATGGCGCCAGCTCTCGCGGGAAAACCCCGAGGTGCTCGCTCAGTTCGCGGCGCTTTGGCCAATCAAGCGCTTTCCGCTACTGATGGACGGCACGCGCGTCCTGAAAGAGTCGACGATCATCATCGAATATCTCGCGCTGAATCACCCCGGGCCGGTCCAACTCCTGCCCACCGATCCGCAGGCCGCCCTGGAGGTACGCAGCATGGATCGCTTCTTCGACAATTACATTTCCAGACCGCAGCAGCAGATCGTCGCCGATGCGAGGCGCCCCGACGGCACGCACGATACGTATGGGGTCAAAGAAGCCAGGGAGATGCTCGAGACGGCCTATGCGTGGCTCGATAAAGTCATGGCCGAGCGACAGTGGGCCGCTGGCGACATGTTCAGCCTTGCCGATTGCGCGGCCGCACCGTTTCTCTTTTACGCGGATTGGTCGCACCGGATCGATCCGTCGTTTTCGCACGTCATCGCATACCGCAAGCGGTTGCTCGCGCGCCCCTCGTTTGCGCGCGCCGTCGATGAGGCGCGGCCCTATCGATCGTTGTTTCCGCTCGGCGCGCCCGACCGGGATTGATCGTCGGCGAAGACGGCCGATGCTGCCGTCTTCAAGCGCTCGCCCTTTTTCGTAGTCGGCGCCGCGGCGGCTCCCGCGACTGCCGTATGTTCGTGCCGCACCTGGCGCCGCGCACCCTATACTGACTCGCTCCCACCTCGCGAGGCGTCTGCTCCATGCATGAGACCACACTGGCCGTTTTCGCCGCTGTCGCCTTTGTCGGCATCGCCACGCCCGGCCCCACGGTGTTGCTCGCACTCACGAACGGCTCGCGGTACGGGCTTCGCCGTGCGGCCTACGGCTTCGCTGGCGCCGTCGCGTCAGACTTCGTCCTCATTTCGGCGGTGGCGATCGGCCTCGGCGCATTGCTCGCGGCCTCGACATTCTGGTTTTCGGTCGTCAAATGGGTCGGCGCGGCGTATCTCGCCTACGTCGGCGCGCGCCTGCTGATGTCGAGGGGTGCGTTCGAGCTCGATGACGAGCAAGCGTCGGGTGGACGTCAGCGCAATCGTGCGATCTTCCTCAAGAGCTTTCTGACAGCCGTGACGAATCCGAAGGGCTATCTGTTCTTTTCCGCTTTCTTGCCGCAGTTCATCACGCCCTCTGCACCGCTCGCGCCACAGTATGTTGCGCTCGCAATCACTTTCGCGGCCCTCGATCTCGCGATCATGTTCGGCTATGCGTTGCTCGGTGCGCGCGCCATCCGCCTGCTCAAGCGCTCTGGCGCCCGTTGGCTCGAACGCGCCTGCGGTGGGATGCTGATCGGTCTTGCCGGCTCGCTGGCGCTTTACCGCCGACATGCGGCGTAAAGCGCAGGCGGGCGGCCCGCTTCGCTGACGGGGCGTGTACGTCACCGACGTGCCAATAAAAACCCCGACCTGAAGTCGGGGTTTTCTTCACACCGCGCATGACCGCAATGCGTTACGCCACAGCCGCGACAGCCTCCGTCCCGGCCGCCTGCGCAAGCACGAGCGCTTTGTCCGTGCTTTCCCACGTGAATTCGGGTTCCTCACGGCCGAAGTGACCGTAAGCCGCCGTCTTTTCGTAGATGGGGCGCAGCAAATCGAGCATCTGAATGATGCCCTTCGGACGCAGATCGAAATGCTCGCGCACGAGTTGCGTGATCGTCGCATCGGACACGCGGCCCGTGCCGAACGTATTGACCATCACCGAAGTCGGCTGCGCCACGCCGATGGCGTACGACACCTGGATCAGACAGCGCGAGGCCAGCCCGGCCGCCACGATGTTCTTCGCCACGTACCGGCCGGCGTACGCCGCCGAGCGGTCGACCTTCGACGGATCCTTGCCGGAGAACGCGCCGCCACCGTGGGGCGCCGCGCCGCCATAGGTATCGACGATGATCTTGCGGCCCGTGAGGCCGCAGTCACCTTGTGGGCCGCCGATCACGAACCTGCCGGTCGGATTCACGAGGAACTTGATGTCGCCCTTGATGAGCTCGGCAGGCAACGTCGGCTTGATCACTTCTTCGATGACCGCTTCGCGCAGCATCGACAAATCGATATCGGGCGCGTGCTGCGTCGAAAGCACGACGGTGTCGATCGAATGGGCCTTGCCGTCGACATAGCGCACCGTGACCTGCGACTTCGCATCGGGACGCAGCCACGGCAAGCGGCCATCGCGGCGCAGGCTCGCCTGACGCTCGACGAGACGGTGCGACAAGTGGATCGGCAACGGCATCAGCTCGGGCGTTTCGTCGCACGCATAGCCGAACATCAGACCTTGGTCGCCTGCGCCTTGATCGAGGTTGTCATCGTGCGCGCGATCGACGCCCTGCGCGATATCGGGAGATTGCTTGTCATAGGCAACCAGCACCGCGCAGCCGCGATAATCGATGCCGTAGTCCGTGTTGTCGTAGCCGATACGTTTGATCGTATCGCGCGCGACTTGAATGTAATCCACATTGGCCGTCGTCGTGATTTCGCCGGCCAGTACGACGAGACCCGTATTGCAGAGCGTTTCGGCGGCAACGCGGGAGTATTTGTCCTGCGTGAAGATGGCGTCGAGGATCGCGTCCGAAATTTGATCGGCGACCTTGTCGGGATGGCCTTCGGAAACGGATTCGGACGTGAAGAGGTAGTCGTTTGCCACGTTGCAGACTCCATTGGTTACGGTTGTCGATTTCACGTAGCCAGCTCCGGGAGCCTGAAGCGGCGACGCTTTAGCGGATTTCCCTTACCGCGAGTGGGCCTTTAAGTGCCCCCTGCGGCTTCGCCCCGCAAGTTGTCTATTAACTCGGCGAAGTCCGTATTATAGCGACTTCTCGTTCCTGTCACAGAGTGAACTGCCGTGTCTTGTGCCCCCTGTTTGCCGCATTGCGCGCTTACACCGGTCCCGTCGTTCGTATCGGGCACCATGCCGCCTTTCGCGCCGGCGCGACATGCGCCGCGCCCGCTGCCGACTGGAGCACGCGTATGTTGAGGCGCATCGGCACGAAGTTCGCCATCGGCTTGCTCAGGTTCCTCGCGATTCTGCCTTATGGCCTCGTCGCGCGCTTCGGCGACGGGCTCGGCTGGCTGCTCTATCAGGTCCCGAGCCGGCGCCGCCGTATCGTTCACACGAATCTGTCGCTTTGCTTTCCGCAGTGGAGCGACGAAAAGCGCGCACAGATCGCACAGCAGCATTTCCGCCATGCGATCCGCAGCTACGTCGAGCGTAGCGTTCAATGGTTCGGCTCGCAAAGCAAGCTCGAAAAGCTCGTGCAAGTCGACAGCGCCGTCGATCTGACCGATCCCGATCTGCCGCCCACGCTCTTTCTCGGCTTGCACTTCGTCGGCATCGAGGCGGGCTCGATCTTCCTCAATCACGCACTCGGGCGCCGTTGCGGCTCGCTCTATCAGCCGATGTCGAACCCCGAACTCGAGGCCGTCGCCAAAGCGGCGCGCGGGCGCTTCGGCGCCGACATGGCAAGCCGGGCCGACAGCGCCCGCGTGGTGCTGCGCTGGCTGCGCGATCGCAAACCGGTCATGCTCGGTGCCGACATGGATTACGGCCTGCGCAATTCGACCTTCGTGCCGTTTTTCGGGGTGCCGGCCTGCACGCTGACCGCCGTCGGCCGCTTCGCCAAGGTCGGCCACGCCCAGGTGGTGCCGTTCATCGGCGAAGTGCTGCCGAACTACAAGGGCTACCGGCTCAAGGTCTTCGAGCCGTGGCAGGACTACCCGAGCGGCGACGCCGACATCGACGCGCGCCGCATGAACGCTTTTCTCGAACAACAGATTCCGCGGATGCCGGAGCAATACTACTGGGTTCACAAACGCTTCAAGACGCGTCCGCCCGGCATGCCGAGCGTCTACTGATCGGGCGTCGCCCGATACGCGCCGCGCGTCGCTTACAATAACGCCCATCATGAGACTTCAATTCACCAAGATGCAGGGCGCGGGCAACGACTTCGTCGTGCTCGACGGCTACAGCCGCCCGCTCTCGCTGACGAGCGAACAGGTGCGCGCGCTGGCCGATCGCCATTTCGGCGTCGGCGCCGATCAGCTGCTGCTCGTCGAGCGGCCGAGCGCGGCCGGGGCCGATTTCAAATACCGCATCTTCAATTGCGACGGCGGTGAAGTCGAACATTGCGGCAACGGCGCGCGCTGCTTCGTCAAGTTCGTGCGCGACGCCGGGCTCACCGATAAGCGCAGCGTGCGCGTCGAAGTACACGGCGGAATGATCACGTTGACGATGCAGGACAACGGCGAAGTCGTCGTCGACATGGGTCGCCCCGTCTTCGATCCGGCGCGCGTGCCGTTCGATACCCAAGGCCTCGCCGCGCGCACCGAGGGTGCCGACGCACTCTGGCCGCTCGAGGCGGCCGGCGAGCCGCTCGAAGTCTCCGTGGTCTCCATGGGCAACCCACACGCCGTGACGATCGTCGACGACGTCGAGGCCTACCCTGTTTCGTCGGTCGGTCCCGCGCTGGAACGGCACGCGCGCTTCCCGCAGCGCGTCAACGCCGGCTTCATGCAGATCGTCTCGCGCCATGAAATCGCGTTGCGCGTGTTCGAGCGCGGCGCCGGGGAGACGCTCGCCTGCGGCACGGGTGCTTGCGCAGCCGTTGCCGCCGGCATTCGGCGCCATCGGCTCGACTCGCCGGTGCTGGTGCGCACGCACGGCGGCACGCTGACCATCGCCTGGGACGGGGCGCGCGATGAAACGTCCGCGCTGACGATGGCCGGCCCGGCCGTGACCGTCTTTCGCGGCGAGATCGAATTGGCCGACTGAGAACCCACCCCACCGTCCGCGCGCTTGCCGCTCACTTATCCGCCCAAAACGCTCACACCATGAACGATCGCGAAGTCGCCGAATACCTGCTCGCCAATCCCGAATTTTTCGTGCAACACGCCGAGCTGCTCGCCGCGGTGCGACTCGCGAACCCGCATGGCAAAGCCGCCGTGTCGCTGCAAGAGCGGCAGATGGAAATGCTGCGCGAAAAGAACAAGCTGCTCGAAAGGCGCCTGGCCGAGTTGCTGCGCTACGGGCACGAGAACGACAGCATCGCCGCGAAGTTCAACCATTGGACCGCACGGGTCATCGCCGAGCGCGATCCCCACGCGCTGCCGCGTACCGTCACGCATGGGCTCACGGAGGTCTTCGACGTTCCGCACGCGGCCTTGCGCCTCTGGGACGTGGCCGATGTCTACGCGCAGGCCGAGTTCGCCCGTCAGGTCGGCGAAGAAGTCCGCATCTTCGCCAACAGTCTGGGCGCCCCGTACTGCGGAGCGAATACCGGTTTCGAAGCCGCCCAGTGGCTCGGCGCGGGCGCGCAGCCGAGCGCCCCCGCTTCGGCCGAAGAAGCCGGCACGCCCCCGGGCGAAGCAGGCGGCATCCAGTCGGTCGTGCTGCTTGCGCTGCGCGATCCGCAGGCCGATGAAAGTGCGCCCGCCTTCGGCCTGCTCGTCATGGGCTCGCCCGATCCGCGCCGCTTTCACGAAGGCATGGCGACGGACTTCCTCATGCAGATCGGCACGCTCGCGAGTGCCGCGACGAGCCGCCTGCTTGCCCGCTGAGTCGGCTGCCAGCCGCATCCAGACCATCCCCGCGAAACGCCATGCAGCCGGCCGATACGGACCTGATCGCCGCCTACCTCGCGAGCCTCGCTCATGGACGGCGCCTGTCCGAGCACACGCTGCGCAGCTATACGCACGAGCTTGAGGGCTTGACCGCGCTCGCCAACGGACGCCCGCTTGCGAGCCTTTCGGCTACGGATATCCGTTCGGCGGTCGCGCGCGCGCATAGCGGCGGCTTGTCCGCGCGCTCGATCGCGCATCGGCTGTCGGCCTGGCGCGCGTTTTACCGATGGCTCGCGGAACGCGTCGACTTGCCGGCGAACCCGGTAGCAACGGTACGTGCGCCAAAGCAGCCGAAGCGCCTGCCTAAAGCGCTGTCCGTCGACGACGCCAACGCGCTGATGGAAGCCGCCTCGCCCGAAAGCGGCGAAGGGCTGCGCGACCATGCGATCCTCGAGCTCTTTTATTCGTCGGGATTGCGCTTGGCCGAACTGGTTGGGCTCGATGCCGGGTTCGCCGAGGGCGATGGATATCGTTCGGCGGGCTGGCTCGCTCTCGATACCGCTGAAGTGACGGTTCTCGGCAAAGGCAAGCGGCAGCGCACGGTACCCGTCGGCAAAAAGGCCATCGAGGCGCTCGAGGCCTGGCTCGCGGTGCGCGAGCAGTTCGTCAGGCACGACCCGCACCCGCTGTTTCTTTCGGTGCGCGGCGCGCGCATGTCGCCGAACGTCGTACGCGAGCGCATCAAGCGCGCCGCCCGTACCGCGGGAATTCCGGCGAACGTCCATCCGCACGTCCTGCGGCACTCGTTTGCAACGCATCTGCTGCAATCGAGCGGCGACCTGCGTGCCGTGCAGGAGTTGCTCGGCCATGCGAGCGTGGCGGCGACACAGATCTACACCTCGCTCGATTTTCAGCATCTCGCGCAGGTCTATGACACAGCGCATCCTCGCGCGAAAAAGCGCGACTAGTTGCAATCGATCGCAATGGGCCGCGGCGGCTCGGGTCGACACCCGATCCCCGGCTCGCCTGCCGGTTCAGCCGAACCGGCAGCGACAACTCGTTTCTCATACCGCATGAATACCGTAACGCTCAAACCGTCGAAGGAAAGATCGCTGCTGCGCCGTCATCCATGGGTGTACGCGAACGCCATCGAGCGGATCGACGGCAAACCCGCCTCGGGCGCGACTGTCGTCGTACGCGCGCACGACGGACGCTTTCTCGCGCGCGCCGCCTACAGTCCGCACTCGCAGATCCGCCTGCGCGCCTGGAGTTTCGACGAAGCCGAGCCGATCGATCACGCCTTTTTCAAGCGCCGCGTCCAGCAAGCGCTCGCGCATCGCCGATCGTTCGTGCCCGACACCGGCGCCGTCAGGCTCGTCTTCGGCGAAGCGGACGGCCTGCCCGGCCTCATCGTCGACTATTACGTTCCCGATCTGGCAATGGCGGGCGGCCCAGCGCCGGCAGATCCAAACCCGACGCTCGCTACGCGGGCAAGCCACCTGCCGCTGCCCGGCGACGAGGCCGCAGCACATGGCCAGCTCGTCTGTCAGTTCATGGCGGCCGGCGTGGAGGCGTGGAAAGATGCGATCGTCGCCGCTCTCACGGGCGCAACGGGCTGCCCCAACGTCTATGAGCGCTCCGACGTCTCGATCCGCGAAAAAGAAGGGCTCGCGCAAACGACGGGTGTCCTCGCGGGCGCCGCGCCCGCCGATACGCTCATCGTCGACGAAAACGGCGTGCGCTATCGCGTCGATGTCCGCAACGGCCACAAGACGGGCTTTTATATCGATCAGCGCGAGAGCCGAGCCCTCGTGCAGGAGTACTCCGCCGAGCGCGACGTGCTCAACTGTTTTTGCTATACGGGCGGCTTTTCTCTGGCGGCACTGAAGGGCGGGGCACGGCGTGTCGTATCGATCGATTCGTCGGGCGAGGCGCTCGCGCTCGCACGCGCAAACGTGGAGGCGAACGGCTTCGACGCCGCACGCGCCGAGTGGCTCGACGCCGACGCGTTTCGCACGCTGCGGCGTCTGGCCGACGAAGGCGAGCGCTTCGACCTCGTCGTGCTCGATCCGCCGAAGTTCGCCCCGGCCCGCGAGCATGTCGACCGGGCGGCGCGCGCATACAAGGACATCAACCTCTCCGGTTTCCGCCTGCTGCGCCCGGGCGGGCTGCTTTTCACCTACTCGTGCTCGGGCGCGATCGATGCTGAGCTGTTTCTGAAGATCGTCGCCGGCGCCGCGTCCGACGCGCGGGTGGATGCCCGAATCCTCAAGCGGCTCGGCACCGGCCTCGATCACCCGCTGCTGGCTTCGTTTCCGGAGGGCGAATACCTGAAGGGGCTGCTGTTGCAAATTCTCTGAGCGCCCGCATCTGTTCCGCGCGAGAGCGCTCCGAGCGGGACGTCCCGCTTGACAGGTATGCTTCAATATTTCCAGGCCAGGGTGCCGAGCTGTACCGGCCCCGATTTCATCGAAAAACAGGCGAGTCACAATGATTCCAGTCACCATCCTGACCGGCTTTCTCGGCAGCGGCAAAACCACGTTGCTCAAGCGCATCCTGAGCGAAAAGCATGGTATGAAGATCGCCGTGATCGAAAACGAGTTCGGCGAAGAGAACATCGACAACGAAATCCTCGTACAGAACGAAGCCGAACAAATCGTGCAGATGAGCAACGGCTGCATTTGCTGCACGATCCGCGGCGACCTGGCCCGCGCGCTCGGCGACCTGGCTGAGCGCAAGCGTTCGGGCGAGATCTCGTTCGACCGCGTCGTCATCGAAACGACGGGTCTCGCCAATCCGGGCCCCGTTGCCCAGACGTTTTTCATCGATACCCAGATTGCCGACGAGTTTCTGCTCGACGCGATCATCACCCTCGTCGACGCGAAGCACGCCAACGCTCAGCTCGACGAACACGAGGTGGTGCAACGCCAGGTCGGCTTCGCCGACCGCCTGTTCCTCACGAAGGCCGATCTCGTCGACGAAGCCACGCTGGGCGATCTACGCCACCGGCTCGTTCATATGAACCCGAAAGCGACGATCAAAACCGTGAACTTCGGCGACGCCGATATCAAGGAGATCTTCGATCTGCGCGGCTTCAACCTGAACGCGAAACTCGAGATCGATCCGGACTTCCTGGCCGAAGACGACCACGAGCATCACGATCATGACCACGACGGCCACGATCATGCCCATTGCGATCACGACCATGGCCAGTGCGAACATGACGGGCACGAACACGGGCACCACCATCATCACGCCCATCACGACGACCGGATCAAATCGTTCGTCTATCGCAACGACCGGCCTTTCGATCCCAACAAGCTCGAGGATTTTCTCGGTGGCGTGCTGCAAATCTACGGCGAGCGGCTTTTGCGTTATAAGGGCGTGCTCTATATGAAGGGCGTGGACCGCAAGGTCGTATTCCAGGGCGTGCATCAAATGATGGGCAGCGATCTGGCGGCCAAATGGCTGCCGGTGGAGAAAAAGACCAGCAAGATGGTCTTCATCGGCATCGATCTGCCGCAGGACTTGATCACCGACGGTCTCGATGCCTGTTTGGCGTGAGCGTGTACGATACCGCTCGCAGCTTGCACCAGGAGTTCGCTTTTTATAAATTCGCGCGTTATATTTTCGTGCTAATAGGGCCGCGCAGCAGGGTTTTCTCTGTTGCAGCGCGCAAGGGCGATTCAGTTACAATACGTGCCCGCTGGACCTTGACCAGTAAGCAGCGAAGCCCGCGCCCCATACGCGCGGGGCGTAGCGAACGGCGCCGGAAAACCTGATCCGGGCAACGCCGAACGAAAATGACAAAGCGGAAGGCCGGGCGAAACCCCGGGCGACACGGCGCTTCGTGCCGGTGTCGCCTAAGGAAGGCGTGCCCGGCAAGGGACACCTCATCGAAACGGGAGTGCATCCAAAGATCGGTTTCCAGAGGAGTTCGGCCCCGCACGGGCGCTGGCCGTCACGACTGCCAGACATGCCGAGTGGCGCACAGTGCGCTGCTTGCGGGCAACACGAAAGTGCGGGCAATATGTATGGGTTTTGCCTCACATTGAAGAAGCACGCAGATGACGACGAAACGACTCTTGACCGAAGCCGAAATCCTGAAGATGAGCGACAAGGATTACATGAATGAAGACCAGCTCGCCTTCTTCAAGAACCGGCTCGAACAGCTGCAGGCAGAGATTCTGCGCAATGCCGGCCAGACAACCGAGAACCTGCGCGAAACGGTGATCGTGCCGGATCCGGCCGATCGCGCGACGATCGAGGAAGAGCATGCGCTCGAGCTGCGTACGCGCGACCGCGAGCGCAAGCTGCTGAAGAAGGTGCAGCAATCGCTCGCGCGCATCGAAACGGGCGAGTACGGCTGGTGTGAGGAAACGGGCGAGCCGATCGGCATTCCGAGGTTGCTGGCACGTCCCACGGCCACGCTGTCGCTCGAGGCGCAAGAGCGCCGCGAGCTGCGCCAAAAGCTGTTCGGCGACTGACCGGACCAGACCCGCGCGGCGATGAAGGCCGCGCGTCTTGACGCTGCTTCGAAGAGGCGCGCGGCATCCCGCGCGCTTTTTCTTTGTCGACCGCGGTAAGTGCCTCGGCACTTCCGCAGTCCGATTCCTACTGAAGAACACCCCTTTTTGCCCGCCCGCTCGCCATGTCGCGCGAAAGCGCGTTGCGGCGCCCGCGGGGCGGCAATCCACACGTACCTGTTGCCTTGGCTCTTGATAAAGCCGCACTCGCCCTAAAATGAATCCGACGTGCGTCATCCGCGAGCCGCGGCGCCGTTGTGACCGCAGCTCGTCCACCACCCGATTCCTCCGTCCGGCGCGTGTTGCCGGCGGTGCTTTCGACGTTTTTGAAGGAACGAGAATGGAGCAATTTCACGGCACGACGATCGTTTCCGTGCGACGCGGCAGCCAGGTCGCGCTCGGCGGCGACGGCCAGGTCACGCTTGGCAACATCGTCATGAAAGGCGGTGCGAGGAAGGTCCGGCGCATATACAACGACAAGGTGCTCGTCGGCTTCGCCGGCGGCACGGCCGATGCGTTTTCGCTGCTGGACCGCTTCGAGGCGAAGCTCGAAAAACACCAGGGCAATCTGACGCGCTCAGCCGTCGAACTCGCCAAGGACTGGCGAACCGATCGCATGTTGCGCCGCCTCGAAGCAATGCTTATCACGGCCGATGCGCAAACGACGCTCGTCATCACCGGCAACGGCGACGTGCTCGACCCGGAGGGCGGCATTTGCGCGATCGGCTCGGGCGGCGCCTATGCGCAAGCCGCGGCCCGGGCGCTCGCTGAAAACACCGATCTGTCCCCGCGCGATATCGTCGAGAAATCGCTCTCGATCGCCGGCGACATGTGTATTTACACCAACCACAACCGCGTCATCGAGACGATCGAGTGAGGACACGATGAGCACTATGACACCGGCCGAGATCGTCTCGGAGCTCGACAAGCACATCATCGGACAGAACAAGGCCAAGAAAGCCGTCGCTGTCGCCCTGCGCAACCGTTGGCGCCGTCAGCAGGTTGCCGAGCCGTTGCGCCAGGAAATCACGCCCAAGAACATTCTGATGATCGGGCCGACGGGTGTCGGCAAGACCGAGATTGCGCGGCGGCTGGCCAAACTGGCCGACGCGCCCTTCATCAAGATCGAAGCCACGAAGTTCACGGAGGTCGGTTATGTCGGCCGTGACGTGGATAGCATCGTGCGCGATCTGATCGAAATCTCGCTGAAGCAGACGCGCGAATTCGAGATGCGCAAGGTGCGTTCGAAGGCGCAGGACCAGGCCGAGGACCGCGTTCTCGACATCCTGCTGCCCACCGCGCGTCCGGTGGGTTTCGGTTCCCATTCGAGCGAGGCGGGTGAAGACAACGCCACGCGCCAGACCTTCCGCAAACGGCTGCGCGAAGGGTTGCTGGACGATAAGGAAATCGAGCTCGACGTCGAACTGCCGCAAGTCGGCATGGACATCATGGGGCCGCCCGGCATGGAGGACATGACCGAGCAGATCCGCTCGATGTTCGCCAATCTCGGCGGAGGCAAGAAAACGCGCCGCAAGCTGAAGGTCAAGGAAGCGCTGAAGGTGCTGACCGACGAAGAAGCGTCGAAGATGCTCAACGAGGAAGAAGTCAAGGCGAAGGCCGTCCAGAACGTCGAGCAAAACGGTATCGTGTTTCTCGATGAGATCGACAAGATCGCTTCGCGCGGCGAAGTGGGCGGCGGCGAGGTGTCGCGTCAGGGCGTGCAGCGCGACCTGTTGCCGCTCGTGGAGGGCACGACGATCAATACCCGCTACGGGATGGTCAAGACCGATCACATCCTTTTCATCGCGAGCGGCGCATTTCATCTGTCGAAGCCGAGCGACCTGATTCCCGAATTGCAGGGCCGTTTTCCGATTCGCGTCGAACTCGATTCGCTGTCGGTCGAGGATTTCGAATCGATTCTCGTGGCCACCGACGCGAGTCTCGTGAAGCAGTATCAGGCGCTGCTCGCAACCGAAGAAGTCGAGCTCGAGTTCGGCGAGGACGGCATTCGGCGCATGGCGGAAATCGCGTATTCCGTGAACGAGCGCACGGAGAACATCGGCGCGCGGCGGCTTTACACGGTCATCGAAAAGCTGCTCGAGGACGTGTCGTTCTCGGCCGGCAATCACACCGGCAAGAAAGTGCGCATCGATGCGGCGTACGTCGATAAAGCGCTGGGCGATGTAGCGCAAAGCGAAGATTTGTCGCGCTACGTGCTTTGAGTCGGATGGCGGGATGGCCGCGACGGTCGTCCCGCCTCGATGCCGGCACGCGGCGGCCCCTCGCTCCTCCGCACCGTTATTCCGTCTGATTCGAAAAATCGAGACGAGCCCCGATTATTTCGACATCAATGATCGAGCCTCCCACCGAACGGTGGGGTCGTAGACCCACAGTTCAACCACAAAAGGAGGCAAGACTGTGAGAGTTTCGTTCGATCGTGTCACCCATCGTGCCGTTGTTGCGGCGCTCGCCGCCAGCGGCTCTCTCTTGTGCATCGCTCCCGGCGCTCATGCCGCCCGCGCGCCACTAGCCCCCGAAGTCCGGCTGACCGACGGCGTCGTCGAAGGCATCAAGATGCGTGGTCAGCATAAAGACATCCGCGTGTTTCGCGGAATTCCGTATGCGGCACCGCCCGTCGGCGAGTTCCGCTTTCGCGAGCCGCAGCCCGTCGCACGCTGGGCTGGCGCATTGAAAGCCCGGCAGTTCGGGCCTCGTTGCATGCAGGCGCCTGTGACCGGGGCCGCCAAGCCGGATTTCCGCTCGAAGGAGATGAGCGAAGATTGCCTCTACCTGAACGTCTGGACGCCGGCGAGCAATGCGGACGCCAAACTGCCCGTACTCGTCTATTTTCACGGCGGTGGATTCGTCTCGGGAGATGGCTCGGAGCCTCGCTATGACGGCACGGCCATGGCTTCGCGCGGCGTCATCGCGGTGACGGTCAACTACCGGCTCGGTGTATTCGGATTCCTGGCATCGCCCGATGCCGCAACGGAATCCTCGAACGGTGCGATCGGCAACTACGGTCTCCTCGACCAAGTCGCCGCACTGCGCTGGGTACGGGACAATATCGCGCAGTTCGGCGGCGATCCGACGAAAGTGACGATCGCCGGCAATTCGGCCGGCTCGGTCGCGGTCAGCGCTCACATGGTCTCGCCGCTCTCGCGCGGGCTCTTTGCCGGAGCCATCGGCGAAAGCGGCGGCGCATTCGCGCCGAACCGCCTGTGGGCGCGGGAGCAGGCAGTCGCGGCGGCGACTCAGTTCTCGACGCGCGTCGGCGCAACATCGCAGCAGCAACTGCGCTCTTTGCCGGCACGCACGCTGCTGACGGCGTCCACCCAGCTCAAGTTCGCGCCGGGCTCTGCGATTTTCTGGCCGCATGTCGATGGCCACTTCCTGCCTGCGTCGCCCGAACAGGTGTTCGCCAGCGGCGGGCAAGCGCAGGTGCCGCTGCTCGTGGGATCGAACGCCCAGGAACAGCCTTTCACGGCGCTGCTCGGCAAAGCGGCCCCGACACCGGAGGCATGGCGGGAAGCGATTCAAACGCACTTCAAGGATCACGCGGAAGAGGTCCTCGCGCATTACCCCGGCAACGATACGGAAGAGGTCAAGCATGCGGCCGCCGCGCTGGCAGGGGATCTGTTCGTCAACCACAGTACGTGGCGGTGGATGGATCATCATCGGCAGACGGGCCAGTCGCCCGTCTTCTATTACCGCTACACCCAACCTCTGCCACCGGAGCTGAAAGCGTCGTCCGAGCCTGCTCAGCCGGACCAACCCGCGCCCGGAGCGGCGCATAACGCGCAGGTGGCCTACTCGCTCGGCAACCTGGAACACTTGCGGCACTACGCGTGGACGGCGGCTGATTACGACGTTTCGCGCGTGTTCTCGCGTTATATCGAGCAGTTCGTGAAGACGGGCAATCCGAACGGTGCAGCGTCAGGCGCGGCGGCAACGGAGCAAGGCGTAGTGGCCACGGCGGGCTCCGTGCCGGATTGGGGCGCCGTTCGTACCGATAATCGCGGGATGTTGCAGCAGATCATCGGGGAGAACACCCATGCTTCGTGGGATCGCAGCGCACCGCGGCAAGGGTTGATCCAGCGCCTCGT
>NZ_DASXWY010000038.1:0-1908 GCF_036503415.1 Trinickia sp.
CCTAGCGATTCGAGCGAGCGCTCGACGGTCTCCTTGCGGTTCGGCATTTCGTAGACGCGTGCAACGAAATCGAGGTTCTCGCGAATCGAGAGATCCTCCCAATAGGAAAAACGTTGCGTCATGTAGCCGACGTGGCGCTTGATCTGCGCGCTCTCGCGCACGATGTCGAAACCCAGGCATGTGCCGCTGCCCGAGTCCGGTGTCAGCAGACCGCACATCATCCGGATCGACGTGGTTTTGCCGCTTCCGTTCGGGCCGAGAAAGCCGAAGATTTCGCCGCGCCGCACCTGCAACGAGACGTCTTTGACGACATGCTTGGCACCGAATCGCTTATTGAGCCCACGCACGTCGATCGCGTAGTCGTTTGCCGGCGCGCTCATCGCAGACGCACCTCCACGGGCTGGCCCGGATGCAGCTTCGCGGCATCGGCAACGGCAGGATGTGCTTCGACCATGAAGACGAGCTTTGCGCGCGTCTCGTTGCTATAGATGACCGGCGGCGTGTACTCGGCTTCGCGCGAAACGTAGGTGATCGTCGCGGGCACATCGGCCGCGCAGCCATCGCAATGAACCATGACCTCGCGGCCCGCCGCGAGCCCGCCCACGACCGGCTCCGGCACGAAGAACCGTACCTTGACGTTCTGCGGCGGCAACATCTGGACGACCGGATTGCCGGCTTGCACCCATTCGCCGATGCGATAAAGCGTGTCGTAGACGATGCCGGCCTGCGCGGCGACGACGCGTTTCTGATCGACCTTCCACTGTGCCTCTTCGACGCTGGCTTGGGCCGCCTCGACCTGGGCTTTTTGCGCCCCGATCTGTTGGGCTCGCGCGGGCAATCTGGCAACCGCGACCTGATTCGTCAACTCGCGCACCTGCGCGGCGCTTGTGTCGGCCAGCGCGCGAGAGTCGTCGAGCTGAGCCTTGGCGATGCCGCCTGCGCGGTACTGCGCTTCGTCGCGCGTCAGTTGTTGAGCGGCCTTGCGCGCATTCGCGACGGCCTGTGCGAGCTGCGCCTTCGTCACGTTGACCTCCGGGGGGCGCTTGCCGTTCGACAGGTCGGCCAGTTGGGCTCGAGCCGCACTCAACTGCTGAGCGGCCTGATCGAGCGCCGCCGTTTCGTAAGTGGACTCGAGCGCGAAAACGGTCGCGCCGGCCGCGACCTCCTGCCCACGGTGCACGCTCAATTGCGCGAGCGTGCCCGATTGCGACGATGCGAGATACACGAATTCGCCTTCCGCGTAGCCCTGCCAGCTCACAGGACGCTCGCGCGTGCACCCGCCCGCGGCGAGGCCCAACGCCATCACCCACACGCCGAGCATCGACCGATGCCGCCCGCGCAGGCTGCGCCGCGACGTCGCGAAGGGCTTCATGTGCGGCTCCTTGCCGGCTTGCTCGCGCCGCGGCCCCGCGCAGCCGCAGGCGGTTGCAAGCCGCTCGTCAGCAACGCCGCGACGTGCCGCTGCAGCGCAGCACGGCCGAGCTTGGGCATCTTCTGCAGCCCTTGCCATATCGTCGCGGTCGCAAGCGGCAGCATGACGAGCCCGAGTATCGATAGAAAAAGAAACGGCGCCTCGATGTCGGGATTCACCGTGCCGGCTCGCTGCGCGGCTTGGATCCGGTGCGCGAAACGCCGGAGGTTGTCCATCGGAATGCGTGCAAGCAGCCGCTCGCGCAACAGGCCCCCTTCGTTGACGACTTCGCGCAACCACAGGGAGGGCAACCACGGCATGCGCCCTGTGACGTCGAACAGACGGTCGGCAAGCTGATGCGCGAGTTGCGCCGCATCCTCCTCGTAGTCCGCCTCACCGACTTGCCAGACGAAGTGAATAGCGCGTGCGATGCGCTCCTCGACGACGATATCGAGCAACGTTTCGCGATTCTTGAAGTAATAGTGGACCATCGCCGA